>NZ_JAAOXO010000007.1:0-211190 GCF_011605365.1 Paenarthrobacter sp. MSM-2-10-13
TGGGGGAAACGCCCGGTCCCATTCCGAACCCGGAAGCTAAGACCCACAGCGCCGATGGTACTGCACCCGGGAGGGTGTGGGAGAGTAGGACACCGCCGGACAACCATTCACGGAGGAGCCCCGACCACAAGGTCGGGGCTCCCCGCATTTAACAACCAAGCCACCCACGAACACGGCCGGGAACGCAGCCGCGACTGACGGTTGAAGAACCCCCAATCGCGGCTGACATACCGACGGGTTAGCGCCAGAATGCGCTGAGCGGGCCGGCCAAGGCTTTGCCCTGATCGAAGCCGGCCTGGGCAGCTGCCTGCCGGAGCGAGAGATCCATCGCGTTGACGCCGAACAGGTGCTCAGCCCCGCTGTCAGGGAAGAGCGTTTCAACCCGGCTGCCGCTGCGGCGGAGTTCATCTACTTGTGCGGATAAGTGCATGCCCCATTCCAGGGGAGTCCGTGTCCTCCCTCCAAAGGGTGACAGCACCAGCACACGGCTGTATCCGGCCCCGAGGTCGGCGTTATCGGCATTGGACCGGTAACCGCCGTCGATATAGCGCTTGCTGCCGATGCCATAAGCGAACCCACTGGCACAGCTGGCGGCCACAGCGTCAACCAACTCCACTCCGCTATGGCGGTCGAACACCACGGGTTCCCCGGTGCGGGCGTCAACGGCCGTGAGGAGCATTAATCGTTCCGGCCATTCCTGATGGGATAGTCGGGCAGCAACGGTTTGGCGCCAGCGTGCACTGGGGCCTTCCATCGCTTCGGCCATGTCCAGAGCCGCGGCACCCATGCGGCGTCTCATATCGGCCATGTCCGTGGAGTCCTCCAGGATTTTGGCGGTTCGTTCCATATGGTCGGTCACAGCCCGAGCTCCGTTCCTCCCGCCGGCGTGCTTGGCAGGCGCGGATTCGGCGCCAGGGATCACTCCGGGCACCGCCGCGGGCTTCGGCGGGGCCGCGGCAAGGACGGCATCAAAGAGCTCGGGTGGAGTTGCCCCCACCAACTGGGCCGCCGCCGTCGAACCGGCCGACGTGCCAACGGTGAGGTCCGGAGCGGTTACGTCCAAGCCGGCGTCGAAAAGTCCAGCGACGACGCCGATAAGCCATGCGTTGCCTGTGGACCCGCCGCCACCGAGGATCAGCGCCCGCTCTCCGGCGGGCACTCTTTGTGAGGCGTCAATAGCCGGGTGAGGCTGGTGAAACACCAGCTGATCGGAATCCTGCCGATAGGAGGGTGCAGGGACGTTTAAAGAAGAAGGAGTTGTGTTCATGGGAGGCGCCTTTCGCGAATTGCCTGTTCGGCGCTCCCAGTGGCGACTAACTCAGTCGCGGGATCGTGGACAGGGGAGCGCCCAGTGTGGATACTGCGTTCATGGGTCTCACCTCCTGTGGAAAAAGCACGATCACGGGAAAGCTATCACTCCGCTGAATCGTGCGCAATCGCCGCGGGTGACCACCGGTAGAGTCCAGGGATGAGTCTCACGCGAAACCTGGACATTGCATCAGCGGGCGGAGACGCCGCTCAGTTCCTCCTGCGTCCGCTGGAAATTTCTGACGCGTCCGCCCTGGCCGCTGCCTACCGGCAGAACCGTGAGCACCTGGCACCCTGGGAACCAGCCCGGGATGACGAGTTCTTCAGTACCGCGGGTCAGACGGCGGTATTAAAGGGCAAGCTGGACCTCTATGAACAAGGCACGGAGGTGCCTTGGGTTTTGACCGCCGGACAGAAAATATTGGGGATGATCACCCTCTCCGGTATTGTCCGCGGGCCCTTCTTGAATGCCAACCTCGGCTACTGGGTGGATGAGTTGTGTACCGGCAAGGGCGTAGCGTCCGGTGCGGTAGCCGCCGTCGTGAGTATGGCTGCTGACGAACTCGGCCTCCATCGCATTCAGGCCGCTACGCTGGCCCACAACGCAGCCTCCCAAGCGGTGCTGAAACGGTCCGGCTTCGAGCGAATTGGGGTGGCACCGTCCTACCTCCAAATCGCCGGTGAGTGGCAGGACCATGTGTTGTTCCAACGCATTTTGTTCTAGTTGCGGAGGCCAGCGGAGTGCCTGCTTGCGCCTGACGCCAAAGCCGTAGGGTACGCCAAGGGCGTAAAGCACCCCTAAAAACCCCGAAATTCCGGTGATTTTGGTCAAAAAGGCGCGGAAACACGCGGAATTTGCTGGCCATGCCAGCCCAAGCTGGTAAGTTTTCGAACAGTGGCTTGCTCGCATTCCGCTTGAAAGCTCAAAAACGTATGAGTCCAGGAGGACGTAAATGGCTAAGAACCGTAGTGAACTCGTTGCAGAGGTAGCAGGCAAGGCTGGCACCAGCCAGGCAGCAGTCAACTCCGTGCTCGATGCACTGTTCGAAGTTTTCGAGACTTCTGTCGCCGCTGGCGAAAAGATCACTATCCCGGGCTGGCTCGCAGTTGAGCGCACCGACCGTGCAGCTCGCACCGGCCGCAACCCGCAGACCGGCGAAACCATCCAGATCGCAGCCGGTCACAGCGTCAAGCTGACCGCTGGCTCCAAGCTGAAGGCAGCGGTCGCCAAGAAGAAGTAATTACTCTTCGGCGAAAGCCTTGAAGGGACGGCAACCGCGAGGTTGCCGTCCCTTCTGCTTTGAGTTAATCCACATAGCGCCTTCCCGATTCGCAGCCCGGCGGCAGGTAGCGGACAATGGATAAGTGCCATCAGCAAGAAGCTCCGCTACTGCCCCTTCGCCTGTTCCCAAACCGGGAGAGCGGGGAGGCACTGCTGCCGCGGGCATTTCCTTGCCGTGGCAACTGGCCGGTCTGGCGGTGCTGTTCCTGGCACTCGCAGCGGCCCTCATCTTCTCCGGCGCCTCAGCTGCGCGGCAGGTTTCCGATCCCGGTGAATTGGTCCGGTGGGGCCTCCCCATCGCAAAAGCCGTCCACAACGTGTCAGTAGCAACGGTAGTTGGCGGCCTGATCTTTGCTGTGGGCATCCTGCCCAAAAACCTTGGAGGCTCGCGGTCCCGTGAAAAGGACCTTGACGCCCCCGAACATCCGGCCTTCGAACGGGCCTTGGCCGTTGCGGCGGCAGCAGGCGCAGCCTGGACATTATCCGCAGTGGCGGTCCTCGTCCTGACGTACGCAGATGTCGCAGGACAGGGCCTCTCCGGTGATGCGGAGTTCACCCGTTCGCTGGTCTACTTCATGACGGACATTGAAACCGGCCAGGCCTGGCTCGCAGTCACCATCATTGCTGCCGTGGTCACCACTGCACTGTTCGGTGTGAGGTCCCTGACGGGCCTGGCGTTCACGCTCCTGTTGGCCCTGATCGGCCTGATTCCTACTGCCCTGATCGGGCACTCCTCCAGTTCCAGCGACCATGAGGGGGCCATCAACTCCCTGGGCCTCCACCTGGTGGGTGTGTCCACCTGGGTTGGCGGCATCATCATGCTGGCGGTCCTCTCCGGCATTCTCACGGGTTCCCGGAGCAAGGGAACACCGGACATCACCGAGCAAACGCTGCGTCGCTTCTCGTCGCTGGCCGGTTTCGCCTTCGTCCTGGTGTTCGCTTCCGGTGTCATCAACGCAGCCATACGCGTGACAAACCCCGCCGACCTTTTCGGCTCCGCCTATGGCCAGCTCATTATCGCCAAGTCCCTAGCCACCCTGGTGCTGGGTGGTATCGGCTTCATGCACCGCCAGTGGGTCATCCCGCAGCTGGGCAGGAACGGTTCCCTGTCTGCTCGCCGGGTGCTGTGGCAGCTGGTTTTGGTGGAGCTGCTGGTGATGGGCGCGACGTCGGGACTCGCCGTTGCGCTCGGACGCTCAGCGCCGCCGCAGCCAACCACGTATGCACCCGACGCTTCGCCGTCGTTCATCCTTTCCGGCTACGAGCTCCCACCTGAGCTCACACCGGAACGCTGGTTGACTGAGTGGCGCTTCGACTGGCTGTGGGTGGGCGTCGCCCTGTTCGGTGCCGTTTCCTACATCCTTGGCATCGTCAAGGTGCGTAAGCGTGGCGACAAGTGGTCCTGGTTCCGGACGGTGAACTGGCTCATCGGGCTGGTGGTGCTCATGTACATCACGTCCGGTCCGCCCGCCGTTTACGGACGCGTGCTGTTCTCTGCCCACATGGTGGATCACATGGCCCTCACCATGGTGGCTCCCATCTTCCTGGTCCTGGGTTCCCCTGTAACTCTTGCCTTGCGGGCCTTGCCGGCCCGGGGTGAAGGAGCTCACGGATCACGCGGCCTGCGCGAATGGTTGCTGTTGTTTGTGCACTCAAAGTTCTCGCAGGTGGTGACGCACCCACTGTTCGCTGCCGCCAACTTCGCCGGCTCGATCGTCCTGTTCTACTACTCGGACCTGTTCAGCCTTGCGATGCGTGAGCACGTGGGACATGAGCTCATGAACGTGCACTTCCTGCTGACCGGCTACATTTTTGTGCTGACCATGATCGGGAGCGATCCTCTTCCTCGTCGTGCCCCGTACCCCATGCGCCTGCTTCTCCTTCTGGCCACCATGGGCTTCCACGCATTCTTCGGTGTGGCCATTATGGGTGGCACCGGGCTGCTGGCCGCCGATTACTTTGGAAACCTGGGCAGGGCTTGGGGCCCGTCGGCCATTGGGGACCAGCAAATCGGTGGCGCAGTGGCCTGGGGCATCGGGGAGGTGCCCACCTTGCTGGTGGCAATTGGCGTCGCTGTGATGTGGTCCCGTTCGGACGAGCGGGAGACCCGGAGGGTGGATCGGGCGGCCGACAGGAATAACGACGCCGATCTCAGTGCTTACAACGATATGTTTGCCCGGCTCGCTGATCGCGATGCCAAGATGACTACTCGAACTACCCAGGCAGCCAGGACCCCTCAGGTGTCCAGGACCCCTCAGGTGTCCAGGACCCCTCAGGTGTCCATGGAGGCCCAAGAATCCACGCCGGCGCGGTCGGAACGCGGCAACGCCGAACACGCCACCACAGACTCTGCCGGGCAGACCGAACCGAATACCAAGCTGGAAGGACGCTGATGAGCGAAACCGTACGTACCCAACACCGGGTCCGGGCCTCCGAACTGGAGGGCCGCGGCTGGCTCAACACGGGCGGGAAATCGCTGGACCTCGAGTCCTTGCGCGGCAAGATCGTGCTGCTGGATTTCTGGACCTTCTGCTGCATCAACTGCCTGCACGTGCTGGACGAACTGCGCCCCCTTGAGGAAAAGTACTCGGACGTCCTGGTGACGGTCGGTGTGCATTCGCCCAAGTTCGAACACGAAGCGGATCCCGTCGCACTGGCATCCGCCGTTGAACGCTACGAAATTCACCACCCGGTTCTGGATGACCCGGAGCTGGCAACGTGGAAGGCCTACACCGCTCGCGCATGGCCCACACTTGTGGTCATTGACCCCGAGGGCTACATCGTGGCCCACCTCTCCGGTGAGGGTCACGCAGGCGGCCTCGCTGTTCTCCTGGAGGAACTCGTAGCCGAGCACGAGGCCAAGGGGACCCTCCACCGCGGTAACGGTCCCTACGTGGCCCCGGAGCCGACGTCGGGCACTTTGCGCTTCCCCGGAAAGGCGACTCAGCTCGCCAACGGCAACTACCTCGTGGTGGACTCCGGCCACCACCGGCTGGTGGAACTACGCCCCGATCTTGAAACCGTGGAGCGCATCATTGGCTCCGGCACTAAGGGATTCCTGGACGGGCAATCGGAGATCGCACAGTTCAACGAACCCCAGGGCGTGACCGTCCTGCCGTCGGAATTGGCGTGGAAGCTCGGCTACGACGCAGTGGTTGCGGACACTGTCAACCATCGCCTGCGTGGCGTCACGTTGAGCTCAGGCTACGTGCAGACCCTCGCCGGCAACGGTGTTCAGCGCCTGCTCGACGCCGGTCCCGCCCGGGTGACGGACACCGGTGCCGGAACGTGGTCTGAACACCACGACGGCGGCCCTGCTGACTTCGCTGCCGACGCAATCGATGTTGGGGCGTTGGGCTTGGGCACCGAGGTCTCACTGTCCTCACCGTGGGACGTGGTTTGGAGCGAAAAGCTGCAGCGCGTAGTCATCGCCATGGCGGGAACTCACCAGATCTTCGCCTTCGACCCCCTGGCCAACGAGGTTTCCATCCTCGCCGGTTCCGGGCTTGAAGGCCTGCTTGACGGCAAAGCGGAGGAAGCCTGGTTCGCCCAGTCGTCCGGTTTGGCCATTGATGGTGACAACAACATCTGGGTTGCCGACTCGGAGACGTCGTCCTTGCGCCGCCTGGTGGTGGGTGATTCCGGTGTGACCGTGGAAACCGCCGTAGGCAAGGGCCTGTTCGACTTCGGGTTCCGCGACGGCGGTGCCGATGATGCACGTCTGCAGCACCCGCTGGGCGTGACTGTCCTACCGGACAATTCCGTGGCCATCGCAGACACCTACAACGGTGCCGTGCGTCGCTACGATCCCGCCACCAAGTCCGTTTCCACCTTGGCGAGGGGCCTAGCGGAGCCGAGCGACGTCGTCGTGGTCCAGGTGGAAGGCAGCGATCCTCTCCTTGTTGTAGTGGAGTCAAACAAGCACCAACTGGTCCTTGTTCCCATCCCCAAGGAAGCCCTGCAGGTGGATGAGGGAGCATCGCAAACGCACCGTCCCAAGAGCCCGGTGACCCCCGGTAACCTTGAGCTCGCGGTACGTTTCAAGGCTCCCACCGGCCAGAAGCTGGACGACCGCTGGGGCGACCCCACGCAGCTGAAGATTTCCTCTACCCCGCCTGAACTGCTGGTCTCCGGCGGTGGGACCTCGGTGGGCTTGCTGCGAACCTTGGAACTTTCTGCCGATGTTCCTGAGGGCATCCTTCACATCACGGCCCGCGCGGCTGCATGCGATGGTCCCGAGACTGAGGACGGCGAAATTCCGGACCACGCTGCCTGCCACCTCTACCAGCAGGACTGGGGCATTCCCGTGGTGCTGCAGGCCGACGGTGAATCCGAGCTGGTGCTGGACCTGCGCGGCATGGACTAAGCGGTACCCATCGAGAATGGCCCGGGTTTGACCTCTCAGGAGGTCGCCCGGGCCATTCTTATGCCGTCGGACCGTCCAAAACTGGGTCGCTCCGGAGCCTCGGACTATCCACATAGCCGGATTCGGCCCTGCCGGCCCCTTAGCTGGAGCTGCAGGCTGGAGGGATGGAACCCGAGGAAGCCTTGCGACGATTGGGTGGCGCTGCCATGACCCGGCAGGTGCAAGCTCAGGGCGCCAGCGAAGCGGCGATTCGATCCGCTGTGCGGAAGGGAAGCGTTCAGCGCGTCGAACGTGGAGTGTTGAGTCTTCCGGGCGCAGAGACGGCATTGGTTGCCGCAGTCAAAGCGAGGTCGCTGCTCACCTGTGCTTCAGCTGCGAGCCGCTATGGCCTATGGTTGCTGCACGAACCCGCTGAGCCCCATTACTGGCAAAGCAACGGCCGGCGCACGGCTAAGTGCATCAGCCACCGCCTGTCCCTGTCTCAACCTAGACCTAACGAGCCGTACGTCGCTCTGCCGGATGTTCTTCTGCACGCACTTCTCTGTCTGCCACCGTTGGAATCGCTGGTGATGGTAGAGAGCGCCTATATCCGCGGCGACATCGGGCTCGGGTATCTGCGACGCCATCTACTGGGCAACCGGGGTGGTCAAGCCCGTGGAGTTCTGGCCAGAGTGGACCGGGGTGCAGGGTCCTTGTTGGAAACCCTGGCACGGGTGCTTTTCCGTGATGCAGGCATCCGCACCGAGACGCAGGTCTGGATCGACGGCGTAGGAACCGTGGACTTTCTTCTTGAAGGCTTCCTCATAGTTGAACTCGATGGCATTGCTTTCCATCTGGAGCCACGTCAGTTCAAGAAAGACCGCCGGCGGGATAACGAAGCAACCAGGCAAGGAATGCTGGTGCTGAGGTTCTTCTATGACGATGTGGTGTACGCGCCGGAGAAGATGCTCCGGCATGTGCGCGAAGTTCTTCTTCGTGGGCCAGCTCGGTTGTGGTCGAAGTAGCCCATTTCTGGGCGCTCTCATGCCTCGGTGGGCAGTGATTGCGGGACCTAGGGGGTAGAAACTGGGCCATTCCGGCGAGGCCAGCCCGGCGAGGCCAGTTCAGAGCAAAGCCAGTCCGGCTGGACCGGACCCAGGGAAGGAGAGGGCGCCGAAGACTCAGAAGGTCAGCATGGGTGTGACCGTCACAGTGTCTGCGCCCACATCCAATTGGGTGGTGAAGCTGAAGTCGTGCTCCACGTTGAGGTCGTTGACGAACCCGGTGAAGAGGTTGATCTCCCGGGCGGTCAGTGTGGCCTTGCCGTTGAGGGGAGCCACCACCCATTTTCCACCGAACGGCTCAATGGTGATCTTGGGGTACTCGGTGATGGCCCACTTGATGGTTCCGTCCACCACACGGGCATTGCTGGCGTGGTAGAACGGGCAATCGGGTTGCAGTCGCTGCTGCTCGGTGGCTTGGGCGGCACAGGTGTCCAGGAATTCCCGGACCTTACCCGCGACGGCCTCATTCATGGCCTTGGTGGAACGGGTCTGCAGGTTCAGGGGCGCCTGGCCGCCGTCGCGTGTTGTGACAAGGGCCGAGGCTGCCGGGGCTTCGAAATAGGTGCCGTTCAGGCTTGCCTCGTACTTGCCGGGGAAGAACACGGCAAAGTTGTTGCGCCCGTTGGGCATGTTCACGGGTACGCCGTTGAGGGTGGCCTCGCTGGCGTTGACCACGGTGACTTCTATGGTGGGAAGCGTGGTGGGAACGAAGGCCCACTTAGCGAAGAACAGCCACTGGGTCCCGGTGCGTTCCATCAGGAATTCCGTGTGAAGCCGGCTTCCGTCAAGGGTGTAGTCCACTGGCACAGCGACGCGGTTGCTGCCCCGGGTTTCAGGGTTTCCAACCTTGATATCGGACATCTTGGAGGCGGCCGTTTGGAGCGCTGTACCGTCCAGCATGGCGGGGTTCGCGCTGGGGACTTTGGCACGGAGCAAGCCGAGCGCTGCTTCGCCTTCGCCGTGCTGCAAGGCTGCTAGATACTCCTTGACGGGCTGTTGCGGGCTGGCAACAGAGGAGCTCACCAGGTTGATGCACACGATGGCTCCGGCGGCAGCAAGCATCAGACCGAGCAGCCATCCGGCTGCGGTCTTGACCAATGCTTGACTCAACTGCACGCCCTTTACGTTACCTGCCGCGGCAGCCAACGCCGTGCAGGAAGGCCTCGGAACGACTTATATCCACCGTCTGGAGAAGGCTCGACGCCGGGTGGCAGCTGGCGTTGCAGCCGCCCGGCGTCGTGGTTCCGGCCTTCAGAAAGGACTAGCGGCGACGCCGCGAGGAGGTGCCGAAGACCCCGCGCATGAGGTCGCGCCCAAGCTGCGTTCCCATGGATCGGACCATGCTCTTGAGCCCGCCACCCAGGGCTCCTCCGAGGGCGCCGGCGATGTCACCGAACATACCGTCCTGCTGTGAGGACTGCGGTGCCGGAGCGGGAGGCGCCGGCGGTGCGGGGAAAGGCTCTGGCGACGAGGACCGTGAGCTGGGACGGCCCAGGATTTCCTCCTCGATCCGGCGCGCTTCGGCGTCGATGTCCGCTTGCGAACCCCCCGAACCTCCCGAAGACCCCGAAGAGGGCACTGGCGGCAAACCCGGCGCGGCAGCCCCGGTAGCGGCCGCGGCCTTGCCATTGAGCTTCTCGTAAGCGGAGAGGTTGTCCACAGCGGTGCCGTATTTCCCCAGCAAGGGAGATGCGGCCACGGTGCTCTTGATAAGTTCGTCAGTGCTGGGCCCCATCACGGATTCCGGAGCGCGGAGCCGGGTCAAGGCCACGGGGGTGGGTGCGCCCTTTTCATTCATGACGGTGATGACGGCCTCGCCGATGCCTGCGGAGGTGAGTGTCTCTTCGAGGTCGTAGTCGCTGACCGGGAACGTGGAGACGGTGGCCTTCAATGCCTTGGCATCCTCGGGTGTGAAGGCGCGGAGGGCGTGCTGGACGCGGTTTGCCAGCTGGCCTAGGACGTCCGCAGGAACATCCTTGGGTGTTTGGGTGACGAAGAAGATGCCCACCCCCTTGGAACGGATGAGCCGAACGGTAGTGGTGATGGCTTCAAGGAAGGCCTTGGATGCACCGTTGAACAGCAGGTGCGCTTCATCCAGAAAGAAGACCAGCTTGGGCTTGTCCAGGTCGCCGGCCTCGGGCAGGTCTTCGAAGAGGTCCGCGAGGAGCCACATGAGGAACGTGGAGAACAACAACGGCTTGGTCTGCAAGGTGGGCAGTTCAAGGCAGCTGATCACACCGCGGCCGTCCGGTGCAGTGCGGAGGAGCTCTGCGGTGTCGAACTCCGGCTCCCCAAAGAACTTCTCCATGCCTTGCGCTTCCAAACCCACCAGTTCGCGAAGGATCACACCGGCCGTGGCCTTCGACAGCCCGCCTAGGTTTGCGAGTTCGGCTTTCCCCTCATCCGAGGTGAGGAACTGGATGACGGCCCGGAGGTCCTTGAGGTCCACCAGTTCCAGGTTGTTCTTGTCCGCAAAGTGGAAGATCAGCTGGAGGCTGGATTCCTGAGTGTCGTTGAGGTCCATGATGCGGGAAAGCAGGATGGGCCCAAACGACGTAATGGTGGCGCGGACTGGAATGCCGTAACCATCCCCACCGAGCGAGAGGAACTCAACCGGAAAGTTCTTCGCAGACCATTCCTGCCCCAGCGCAGACGTACGGGCGGTCAACTTCTCACTGCCCGTTGCCGGCGTGGCCAATCCTGACAGATCACCTTTGATGTCCGCGAGGAAAACCGGAACGCCCGCCGTGGACAATTGCTCGGCAATCATGTGCAGCGTGACCGTCTTGCCGGTGCCCGTGGCGCCGGCCACCAGCCCATGCCGGTTCATCATGGCGAGCGGGAGCCGGACCTGGGCTTCCTTGTGGATTTCACCGTCCACGATCGCGGCGCCCAGCTCGATCGTGGCACCTTCCAGGGTGTACCCCTGTTGGATGGTGGCGAGTTTTTCGGCAGTCGTTTTGTTGGCCATGCGGATAGCTTAGCCCTGCTCGGCAAGATCCTTGCTGAAGGCCAAATGCTTGATTTCCTCGGGGTCTGCGGCGAGATCGAACAGTGCTTTGTAGCCGGTGGCGAGGTAGAGGTTTTTGGCCTCCGGCTGTCGCGGCCCGGTGGTGAGGTAGAGCTTTCGGTAGCCCCGGCGTCGAGCCTCATTTTCCAGTTCGGTCAGCACCAGCCGTGCCAAACCGCGACGGCGATGGGCTGAGTGCGTCCAGATCCGTTTCAGTTCCGCTGTGTGGGAGTCGTAGCGGCGGAACGCGCCGCCAGCCACGGACTCGCCGTTTTCCTGAATGATGATCAGGGCGCCGTGCGGGGCGGCGAACTCTTCTGCCGGGTAGCGGTTCAGTTCCTCGGCCGCTCCTTCGCTGCTGAACAGGTCCCCGTAGCGGGTGTTGTATTCGACGGCGAGCTCGTCCAGGAGCGGGCGTACCCGGGGGTCGCGCATGGGCAGGCTGAGGACGGTCAGGCCTGACGTCGGCAGGGTGGGCGTGGTGGTCATGTCAGGCCTTTCGTAGGTGGATCCCAAGCAGGTGGCAATTACGGTCGTTCTGAGGGCTCAGAACGACGTTAACTGCGACTCAGTTGGGTGGGTGGCGGCGACCGTGGACAGGATCCGGCGTGCCAGGGCGTCGTTTTCCCTGAAGGGTGCTGCGTTGGTGTTGGGACGGGCAAACGCCCCCGCACCCCAACCGGACGTCCACGGTCCCACCGCGAACAAACCCTCCTGTGGAGTTCCAACAGGGGACAGGACCTGGTGATTCCCGGAGACCAGGAGCTTGCCGGTGGAGTGGGCGCCCTCTGAGGTGAGGAGCCTTTGCTCGGTACCCCATCCGGAGTGGTGCAGGTCAGCCAAGGCGGGATTCGCTGAACGTTCCACGGACGCGGAAGGCAGCCGAGCCTCAATGTACGCGGACGCATCCACCACCACGGGCGACTGGAACGTCCCGGCAACGAACCTCCCCATGGAGTCGTCGGCGCGGACCCACATGCCAGGGCCAAGGAACTTCAGGAGCCCGGCCCTGTGCAGTGCGAGCATTTCGCGGAGCCGGTGCGCTGGCGGCCCCGAGTCCACGAAGCTGAAGAAGCCGTGCCACCAGCCGTGAATGGTCTGTTGAGAGCGTGCATTGAGCCGGTCTTGCGGAACCAAACGTCCCAAGTCCATGTACACGTACAACAACGCCGTGAACAGGGCGAGGGTTTCGGAATGATCCGGGCTGGTCCTGAGGTTCAGGTCGTTCTGGATGTAGGCGGCCACGGAGCGCTGGACAGTTTCATGGTCAGCGAAAGCGCAGCCGCTCAGGGGGTGGTCCAGCTTTTCGAGGTCCAGGCGCAACGCAGGATCCGGTATGGAGAAGGCCGCCAGTTCTTCCCGGGCAGCGCTGTACCAGTCAACGGCATCGAGCCGCGACTCAAAGTCCGCCCACGTCCCCAGCACCCGCGAAGGGTAGCCGGTGAAGAGCTCGCGGTAGTAGGCATAGCCGGCATCCTTGGCGATCAGTGGCCACAGGTGTGTTCGGAAATCGAGTTCCTGGTGCGTGGCCAACAGGGCGTCAATGGCTTCGGCGGTGAAGTACCGGGGACGGGATACCGGCTCACCCCGCAGAGCGGAAGAGATCTTGGAATGGTACGGCACGCCGCGTCGTGACCCCGCCCAGACCCGCGGCTCAGCGCCGGAAGGCACATAGTCCAGTTCGCCGTCGGGCCTTTCTTCAAAGCGGCCGCCACGGCCCTCAAACAACAGCACCAGCAGGTCCACGAAGGCGAGTCCCATGCCGGAGACAATCACGTCCTGCCCTGCTTCAATCCCGGAGTAGTCCACATCTGTGGTGTACGACGGCGGCGCATGGAACCCGCCGTGCCGGGCAGCGAACTCACTGTGGCGGGCAGATTCGGGATCAGTCAGGGAATCGGTGTGGCCCAGCGCGTAAACCACGACGTCGGCAACCACCTCGTCGCCGGAAGCCAGCCGCACGCGGTGCGCACCGTCGTGGTGCGGGCCGGAAGCAGCCTGGCCGTCCGAGAAGCGCTCGACGCCGGTGGCTGTGCTGCGGTGAACGGTCACCGTGACCTCGGGGCCAAGATTGCTCACGGCCCGGCGGAAGAACCACTCAAGGTACTTGCTCTGCAGTTGCCGGGTAGGAAAGGACGAAGGGGTTAGCGAGCGGAGCTGGTCCAGCAGGTGCGACTCCAGCGCCGGAACATCGCGGATGGTGCCATCCAGCACGCCTGCCGCCCAGGTGGAAAGCCCGGGCCCGTCAACGGAAGGCCCATCGCAGACCACCGAGGCATCGGTGAACATGGTGACATCCGCAGCCGTGGAGTTCAGCAGCAGCCCGGGATCCTGGTCATAGCGCCAGATCCTCCCGGAACCCGGTTCATGGGGGTCGATCACATGGATGTGCAGGGGACGGTCGAACAGTTCGGGACGGTTTGCAGCAAGCCGTTCCAGGACACCGGCAGTGCGTGGGCCGCCGCCGATGAAGGCGATGGCGGGTACTCGTGACGGCATGGGATCTCCTGAAAAACAGTGGTTGGTGATGCCCAATCTAAGGACGAAGCAGGCTGCGGGTCGAGGCGCCGGTAACCGCCGTTCACCACACGTCACGCAGCGTTATGGCGCGCAAAATCAGGACGCATATGGCGCTTCATGACGAGGATTGTGACGCTGTGCGAACCCCGGCGAAGCCGCGCGAAGTCCAGTGAAGAAGTGCAAATTCCCGCCTTGCTGCCGGGTTTCGCGCGGCCCTAGATTGGCAGCCATCCGATAGACAACAACCGATCTGAAATGAGGTGGCGCATGAGTGCAATCGCACCGCCTGCCACGGCGGAAACTGCACCGCCCACCCCGGATTACTCCGACTACCAGCTGGTACCGGCCCGGCATCCCTGGCGTTGGGTGGGCACCGTGCTGGTGGCTGCCGGCGTCGCAGCCATCGCGTGGTCGCTGGTCACCAACCCGCGCTGGGAGTGGGGGGTGGTGGCCGAATGGTTCACCGCGCAGTCCGTGGTCAATGGACTGATCGAAACCCTCAAGCTCACGGCCATTTCCGGCGTCCTGGGTTTCGTCCTCGGATTCATTCTGGCCCTCATGCGCTTGTCCGCCTCACCGCTGCTGGTCTCGGTGTCATGGACGTTCTCCTGGATTTTCCGCTCCACTCCACTGCTGGTCCAGCTCCTGCTCTGGTACAACCTTGGCTACCTCTACGAGAAGATCAGCCTGGGCATCCCGTTCACGGACGTCCGCTTCTTCGAGGCCCAGACCACCACGCTCATCAGCCAGTTCGCCGCGGCCGTCCTGGGACTCACGCTGAACCAGGCGGCCTACTCTGCCGAAATCATCCGCGGCGGCATCCTTTCCGTGGACCAGGGCCAGCTGGAAGCTGCCTCAGCCTTGGGCATCCCGGCGTGGAAGCGTTCCACCAGGATCGTGCTTCCCCAGGCGATGCGCGCCATCTTGCCCAACGCGTTCAACGAGATTATCGGCCTGGTGAAGGGCACCTCGATCGTTTACGTACTGGCCTACTCGGAGCTCTTCTACACGGTGCAGGTCATCTACAACCGGACCCAGCAAGTGCTTCCGCTGCTGCTGGTGGCCACGCTCTGGTACGTGGTGATCACCTCGGTGCTGAGCGTTTTCCAGTACTACATCGAACGCCACTTCTCCAAGGGCGCCCTGCGGACCCTTCCGCTCACTCCCTTGCAGAAGGCCCGTAAGTTCTTCACCACCCACGTTGCTGCCTCTCCCACGAAGGACGCCCGATGAGCATTATTGCTGCACGCAAAGAATCCGCAACGGCGGCAAAGGTCGCAGAGGAAAAGCAGGCTGCCGCTTCGGCCGCTTCTGCTGAAGGCACGACGGCGGCCCAGCCCGCCACGGTGAACAGGGCAGCAACCCGTGGGCAGGTGGACATCACGAATGTCCGGAAGTCCTTTGGCGCCACCGAGGTCCTCAAGGGTGTTTCCTTGTCCGTCCCGCCGGGTGGTGTGGCCGTGATTGTTGGCCCGTCAGGCTCCGGCAAGTCCACCCTGCTGCGCACCATCAACCACCTGGAAAAAGTCGACGGCGGTTACATCACCATCGACGGCGAACTGGTGGGCTACGAGGTCCGCGGCAACAAGCTCCACGAGCTGCGCGAAAAGGACATCCTCAAGCAGCGCACCCACATTGGCATGGTGTTCCAGAGCTTCAACCTGTTCCCGCACCTCACGGCGCTGGAGAACGTGATCGAGGCGCCGATTGTGGCCCAGAAGCGTTCCAAGGCCGAGGCCCGGAAGCGCGGCTTGGAACTCCTGGACCGCGTGGGTCTGAAGGATCGCGCTGATGCGTACCCCCGCCAGCTTTCGGGCGGCCAGCAGCAGCGAGTCGCGATTGCCCGGGCTCTTGCATTGGACCCCAAGATTCTCCTGTTTGATGAGCCCACGTCCGCGCTGGACCCTGAGCTCGTCAACGAGGTTCTGGACGTTATCCGCGAACTCGCCAAGTCCGGCACCACGCTGATTGTGGTGACCCATGAGATGGGTTTCGCCCGGGATGTGGCGGACACCGTGGTGTTCATGGACCAGGGCCAGATTGTGGAGTCCGGCACTCCTCAGGACATCTTCGCCAACCCCCGCGAGGAACGCACCCGCAGCTTCTTCTCCAAAGTCATCGAACCAGCTTTCAACATCTAGGACACCCCATGCTTCGCATTTCCAGCTCCACCAAGAAACACAAGATCCTGGCACTCGCTGTACTTCCCGCCGTCGTGCTTCCAGTGCTGGCCGGGTGCTCCGATCCTGGAGCGTCGGCAGCCCAGCCGGAGTCCGAAGCTGCCAAGAACGGGATTGTTTACAACACGTCCGTGGATCAGAACCGGATCCGCGGCGAAAAAGACGCTGCTGCCACCGCAAAGGTCCCCACGGCGATCGCCAAGGACGGCAAGCTGACCGTTGCCACTACCGCGGGTTCAATCCCGCTGTCCTTCCATGCCACGGACGACAAGACTCCGATCGGCGTTGAGGTGGACATTGCCCAACTTGTGGCGGACAAGCTCGGGCTGGAACTGGACCTTCAAGTGACGTCCTGGGAGAACTGGCCGCTCAAGACACAGTCCGGTGATTTTGAAGCCGTTTTCTCCAACGTGGGCATCAACGCAGCTCGAGTGAAGCTGTTTGATTTCTCCACCTACCGTGCGGCGTACATGGGCTTCGAAGCCAAGAAGAG
Source organism: Paenarthrobacter sp. MSM-2-10-13 (assembly GCF_011605365.1). NCBI lineage: Bacteria > Bacillati > Actinomycetota > Actinomycetes > Micrococcales > Micrococcaceae > Paenarthrobacter > Paenarthrobacter sp. MSM-2-10-13. The sequence goes on from NZ_JAAOXO010000007.1 coordinate 16,203, forward strand.
CTCCACGTACGACATCAAGGGCTCGGATGACATTTCCGGACTGAAGATCTCCGTGGGCTCCGGCACCAACCAGGAGAAGATCCTGCTGGCCTGGAACAAGGAGCTCGAAGCCAAGGGCAAGGCACCGGCCACCCTGCAGTACTACTCCTCCGACGCCGACACCATCCTGGCGCTGTCCTCGGGCCGCACCGACCTGAACCTGGCACCGTACCCGTCAGTGACGTACCGCGAGAACACCCGCGATGACCTCAAAGTGGTGGGCAAGGTCAACGCAGGCTGGCCCGCGGAAACACTCGTTGCTGCCACCACCCTCAAGGGCAACGGTCTGGCGCCTGCCATCACGGACGCCCTGAACTCCACCATCAAGGACGGCTCCTACGGCAAAGTCCTGGAACGCTGGGGCCTCTCCGAGGAAGCCATCCCGGAGTCCAAAACAGTCACTGAGGCCACTTTTGTCACCCCGGCGGGGACCAACAAATGAAGTTCCAGGTCCTGGACATCATTCCCCACCTGAAGAACCCGGTCACGGGGGAGATCGTCTCCACCGCTGACCGCCTGAACCAGGTTGTTGAGACGGCGAAACGGGCCGAGGAACTGGGCTTCGACAGCTTCTCAGTGGGCGAACGCCACGCCGGCGAGTTCGTCTCGTCATCCCCGACGACGGTGCTCGCCGCGATTGCCGCCGTCACCAGCCGCATCCGCCTCCAGACCGGCGTCACTGTGCTCTCCGTGCTGGATCCGGTTCGCGTGGCCGAGGACTACGCCACCATCGACCAATTGAGCCGTGGCCGCCTGGAACTGGTGATCGGCAAGGGCAACGAAGTCCTGCAGTACCCGCTCTTTGGCCTGTCCCTGGACGATCAGTGGGACCTGCTCGCTGAAAAGTACTCGCTGCTACGCACGCTGTGGCGCAAGGAAAGCGTCACGTGGTCAGGTCGTTTCCGCCCGGCCCTCACCGAACCAACGACGACGACGCCGCGCCCCTTCGCCGGTTCGCCCCGTATTTGGCACGGCTCGGCTACAACCCTGACCTCCGCTGCGCTCGCAGCCAAGTGGGGTGATCCGTTGTTCACGGCCAACGCCATCCAGCCGCGTGGAAACTACAAGGTCCTGATTGACCACTACCGCGAAGAATACGAGCGCCACGGGCACGATCCTCGGCACCAGTATGTCGGCTCGGGAAGTGGCGCCGGCGGAGTGTTCATCGCGGACACCACGCAGGAAGCCATCCGCCAGTACGGGCCGGTGTACGAGGGCTTGACCGCCAACCGCAACGTCCCCGGCAACAACTCTCCCTTCCGGGACATCCAGCACGCCGTAGCCGAGGGCCCTGCCCTGGTCGGCAGCCCGGAACAGGTCATCGACAAGATCCTCAGCTACCACTCGCTGTACGCCCACGATCTCCAGTCGATCTCCTTGCCCACCACGCTGCCCTTCGAGCAGCAGCTGGAGATCCTGGAACGTTTCGCCCTGGAGGTCATCCCGGCCGTCCGTGCCGCGGCACCCACCACGCTGTGGGAAGCCGGGGATCCTTTCGCGGGCCGACCCGAATTTGCCGGGGCCACCGAACCCGACGCCGCAGCAGCAGTCACCGCAGACCACGCCTTCAACAGGACGGACAACGCCCATGTCTTTGCACACTGATACAGCACTCGAATCCTTCGGCGAGGAATGGCAGGAATGGCACGACGCCCATGAGCGCCACTGTGCCCACCCGCACGGCTTCCTCGCCGTGACCCACTTGCACTGGCTCAGCAGCGAGGCGAGCCGACTGGAAGGCGCGCCTGGCACCTGGAAGGCGGAGGACGACGTCGTGCGTGTTGTTCTGGAACCGGGCGAAAGCCTGCAGCTGGACGGCGTGGAACTCAACACCGGAGAGCCGCTGGAATTCGGTCCCATCGAGGAACGGGACGGGATCAACCTGGTCTCCGGCGGCACCGTGATTGAGGTGGCCAAGCGGGGCGGCGAGTACATCGTCCGGCCGCGAAACCCGGACAATCAACTCTTGCAGGACTACCAGGGGACGCCCGCCTACACACCCAACGCGGCATATGCCGTGGCTGGAACTTTTGTCCCGTTTGAAGCACCGCGCCCCACCACGGTGGGTGCCGCCGTCGAAGGTATCCAGCACGTCTACGAAGCCCCGGGCGAGATCCGTTTCAAGCTGGCCGGCGAGGAATTGGCGCTGACGGCATTCAACGGGCACGCACCGGGCTCGTTGTCCGTGCTGTTCACCGACCAGACCTCCGGCAAAACCACCTACGCAGCCAACCGCTCGCTGTCCGTGGTTCCCGCCCCTGATGGCTCCGTGCAGCTCGACTTCAACCGGGCCGTAAACCTGCCCTGCGCCTACACGGACCTGGCCACCTGCCCGCTCCCGCCTGCCGAGAACCGGTTGCCTGTGGCGATCGAAGCCGGCGAAAAAATCCCCTACGAACGTCAGGACCAGAAGTGAGTACCTTCGAAGAACGCAAGGCCGGGTTCCTGGCCATTGAACTCGACGGCGCCGGGTACCAGAACCTCGCCACCGCCGTCCTCGCAGCCGAATCGGCCGGTTTCCACGCAGCAACCTTTAAGGACACCCCGGAAGCCGGACGGACCAACGCCCTGCAGCGCGCAGCCTTTGCCGGACCCGTCACGCGCACCATCGCCGTCGTGCCGGAAATCGACACCGTTTACACGGAGCCTTTCCACGTTTCCACGCAACTCGCCAGCCTGGACTACGTGTCCGGCGGCCGGGCTGGTTGGATCGCTACCGCAGCGGTGTCACCCGAGGCCGCAGCCGCCGTCGGACGTTCGTTTGTTGAGGGCGACGCGCTGGCGCAGGAGGCTGCCGCGTCCATCGAGGTGAGCCGCCGCTTGTGGGATTCCTGGGAGGATGACGCCGTGATCCGCGACGTCGCCACCGGGCGGTACATCGACGTGGACAAGCTGCACTACGCGGACTTCGAAACGCCCGCTGACTTTGCCGGCACCGCCTATTCGGTGAAGGGACCATCCATCATTCCAAGGCCCCTCCAAGGGCAGCTGCCGGTGCTCGCCGCGGTGTCGCTGGTGGGCGAGGGCCTGGTTCCGGTAGACGCCGTGGACGCCGTGCTCGTTTCCGCTCCGACCCCGGAGCTGCTGGCTGCCGAGGTCCGCGACGCGAGGGCCCGGCTTGGTTCTTCGGTGGCGATTATTTCCGAGCTCGACGTCGTTCTTGACTCGCGTGGACAGGCTGCGGCTTCCCGCGTCGTGCCGTCCCACGACAGCGGCATCGCGCGGTTTGTCGGCACGGCAGCGGCCCTCACCGAGCTCCTCGCCCCACTGCTCCAGGAAGCCGACGGCGTTCGGCTCCATCCGGCCGTCCTTGACGTGGAGCTGGAGGAACTGTCCAGGCTGGTCCTCCCGGAGCTGCGTCGCCGCGGCTTGTTGCGGGCACCGATCCAGGACGGCACCTTCCGCGACGTCCTCGGACTGGCTCCGGCAGAGAACCGCTATTCGACCACTGCCGCGGCTCCTGTTGCCGCCGGAAAGTAGGGGAACACCATGACACGCGACATTTTCCAGCCAAGCGGGCAGATCCAGTTCGGGATCTTCTTCCAAGGCGTCAACTCCGGGACCATCTGGAAGGCGCCCCAAGCGGGTTCGCAGACGGACTTCGAATCCTTCCGCCACATCGCCCAAACTGCCGAGCGCGGTAAGTTTGCCGCCTTCTTCCTGGGCGAAGGGCTGCGCCTGCGCGAACACCTCGGCCGCCCCCATGCCCTCGATGTGGTGGGCCGGCCTGACGCTCAGACCATGCTGGCCGCACTTGCTGCAGTCACCAAGAACATCGGCTTGGTAGCCACTCAAAACACCACGTACAACGACCCCGCTGACCTGGCGCACCGCTTGCAGTCCTTGGACCTGATCTCCGGGGGCCGGGCGGCGTGGAACATCGTCACCACGGACAACGCCTGGACCGGTGCTAACTTCCGCCGCGGTGGATACCTGGACCACGCCGACCGTTACAAACACGCTGAAGCCTTTGTTGAGACCGCCAAGAGGATCTGGGACTCGTGGGAAACTCCCACCGGCCCCGCCCGGCCAGTCCTCCACGAAGGCCAGCACTACACCGTTGATGTGACCCCGCGCCTGCCGCGCAGCGCCCAGTACCGCCCCGTGCTCTTCCAAGCCGGCGATTCCCCGGACGGGCGTGACTTCGCAGCCCGCCAAGCCGACGTGATCTTCTCCGCCCATCCCAAGTTCGATGACGCCGTGGAGTTCCGCCGGGACATCGTGGCACGTTCCATCGCCGCGGGCCGCGGTGCCAACGCCGTGCAGATCATGCCTGCCAGTGAATTCATCCTGGGTGCCACCGATCAGGAAGCACAGGAGAAGAAGGCATGGGTACGGAGCCTGCAGATCGGACCGCAGCAGGCCATCGCCTACCTGGAACAGTTCTGGGGGCGGGAGCTCTCCTCCTACGACCCCGACGGCCCACTCCCCGAGATTGATCCAGTGGTGGAGGAAACCTCTGAGACGCGCGGCAGCGGCTTCCACGGCGCCAAGGCCCGTCAGCTTGCGGATCAGTGGAGGGCCGAAGCCAAAGACAAGGGCCTGTCCATCCGCCAGTTCGTCACCTCCAAGACGGCACGCATCGATGCCACATTTACCGGCTCCTACACCGCGGTGGCGGACCACCTCGCCGAGTATGCCCGGGTTGGGGCGGTGGATGGCTTCAACATCTCACCATGGCTCATTCCCACAGGCTTGGACGAGATCGTGAACCACCTGGTCCCCGAACTCCAGGAACGCGGCGTCTACCCCACCGAATACCGGGGCGCTACCCTCCGCGAAAACCTGGGTCTGGAGACGCCGGTGCGGACCGAAGAGCCGGCGCACGCCTGATGAAGGCTGAACACCTGCTGAGAAACGTGCTGCGGCGGCTCGGCTTCCAGCCGCGCCCCGGAGCAACAGCGCCCGACGACGGCGGCGTGAGTGCCGCCGTCGTCGACGTTTCGCGCGGGACAGTCAGCTTGCAACTGACGGTGGGCAGCCAGCCACTATAGTTTCTCCTCAGGATCTAAAGGAGCTCGCGGAACACGTTCCATCCGTTTCCAATAGGCCCGTAAGGACCATAGAGGCCTGTAGTGGCGGCGCCGGTGGAGTACGTGACGAGGTCGCCGTTGCCGTTGATGGCGACAAGATTGTTGTACTTCTGATGAGCAAAACTGCCCAGGCCCGCCACATCCAGGAACTCATTCCAGCCACCACCCATGAAGGCCTGGGCACCCCAGCCGCCCTGGCCGTTGGCTGAGTAGAGCTGGAGGCCGCCGTTGATGTCCCGGCCGAAGACCTCCACGGTGCCGTCACCGTTCATGTCGCCACCGGGAATGATCTTGTTCATGACCTGCCAACCCCAGCCCACCTTGGACGGGGTGAGCCACCCACCGTTGCCGTCGCCGGGGTAGAGGAACAGCTCGCCGGCCGGGTTTCTTGCCAGGACGTCGTTGGTGCCGTCGCCAGTGAAGTCCCCGGGACCCACGATGGAGTCGAAGACATTCCAGCCGGAGCCCACTTGCCGCGTTGGAAGCCAGCCGCCGTTGCCGTCGCCGGGATACAGGAACAACTGACCTGACGCGTTCCGCGCCAGGAGGTCGTTGAACCCGTCGCCGTCAAAATCTCCGGGGGAGAAGACGATGTCGAACATGTTCCAGCCGGCACCCACCTGCCGGGGTTCATCCCAGGAGCCGAAGTAGGCCGGGCAAGGGCCCTCGCACATGCCTTTGTAATAGGTATAAGTGCGTGGATACAGGACCAGCCTGCCGTCATGGGTGCGGGCGAGAGGTTCAAAATTGCCGCGCCCGGTCCAGCCCATGGCGCGGCTGGAGGCCTTGATGGGTGTGGTCTCGGCGCTGACTTGCGTTCCAGTGGGGCAGCCTTGTTCACCAGGAGTGAGCGGGTAGACCCTCAAGGAGATGCGGCTGCCTTGGTCTTCAGGGAGGACACGCAGAGTTTCACCCTGACGCTCCGCCGGGAGTGGTTCGCCGTCCCTTAACCACTCCAAGGTGATCGCGTCCCCGGAGCCATCCGGGTTCCGGCAGCCCCAGTAGTCGTAGTTGTACTGCCGCCTCATCTCGGAGCCCACATACGGGACGCCGTCGATGAACGGCGTCGGCTGTGATGCCGCGGTGGCCGGACCAGCGGCGACTAGCCCTGAGCCCAGTAGTCCCATTGCGAGTGCGGTGGTGGCGGCGCTCTTGAATAGGCGCGCCTTAAAGATCCCCATGTTTCCCCCCGGAAAGTATCGCGTGGTAGCCGCGTGGTGTGTGCTGAGGGTACCGCACTTCCGCCCACCGAGTCAGGGGGTGGCGGTCACGGGGTGGTGGTTAGGGGGTGGCGGTCACGGCTTGGCGGGAGCCACCATGAAGACATCAACGGGGTCCTCGGATTCCAGCACGAAGCCGTGGCGTTCATACAGGCGACGGGCCGGGCTTCCCTGCAACACGTCCAGACGGAACGGGCGCCCGTCCACCGTTGCCGACATCACGTGGCGAAGCACGGCACTGCCCAGCCCTTTGCCCTGATGCGCCGGAGCCACATAGAAATGTTCAATCCACCGGCTGTCCGGCTCGGGGCGGATAGCGATCACGCCCGCGTCAACGCCGTCCGAATGGATGATGTACGTGTGCTCGGGCTGGAAGCCTTTCAGAAAGCGCTCGCGGACCCTCACTGGATCAAAGCGCTGCAGCCGTTCGAGATCCGGGCGCATCACCACGGCGCGCAGTTCGGCAATCCAGGAAGCGTCGGTGGCAACGGTGGGGCGGAGGACGAAGTCAACGGACATGGGTTCAAGCCTATGTCCACCCCCATATCGTTTTGTTCAGGACGCCTTGGCCAGGTACTCGGCCAATGCATCACGCATGATGGCTGAGGGCTTTCTCTGCTCAGCAGCGGCGCGGGCCACCAGTTGTGCGTCCATTTCCTCCGGAAGCCGGAGGGAACGAGACGGCGAGGTGCCCCGGGCACTCAATGACGGCTTTCCAACGGCGCGTCGTACAGCTTCCGCTGAACCCAGCGCAGCCTCAAGAATCGATCGTCCAGCTTCGGGACCGCTAGCCTTCGTGATGTGAGCATCAGGTCCGATGTCCGCTATCTCAGCCCAGTCGGCGAGACCCGCGTAGCGGTCCTCCTCTTTTGCTTCCATTCCAGCGTCACTCATAGCGCACTGCCCCTTTCTGCAATATCAAGAATCTTACGTCTGGCTTCCATGACGTGAAAGACAAAGATGTCGTCTGGCGGTGTAATAGACGCCATCACCTCTAAGGTCATCCGGTTGTCCCTACTGGGTCCGATAAAAAGATCAGGCCTGGTGGTTGTGTCCACGCGAGGCTCATCAAATTGTTGGATGCGGTAGGTGTAATTGAGGATTGCGTTCAGGGCATCTTCCCGCGTTACGCCATGTTTACCTGAGCTGCTAGCCCATCTAATCCCCATGGATTATTGTCACACAATAGTGGTTAATATTGCAAGACAATACAAGTGGATGCTGGAACCGGCAGGACGTCGCGCGCCCCACGCGAACCATAGGATGACATGGACGAAAGGTGCAGCCAGGATGGTCACACGTGAAGAGGTAGAAGCAGCGTACTCAAGGACGGCAGGTTGGGTTCGCCATACTCCGCTGGCTGAGAGCGGCGACCAAGAGGCCTATCAGCTGTGGTTCAAATGCGAGTACATGCAGCACACTGGATCCTTCAAGGCACGCGGCGCCTTCAACAGGCTCCTCACGGCGCAGGAAAGCGGCGAGCTAAACCCGGAGGTGGGCATCGTGGTGGCGTCCGGTGGCAATGCCGGCTTGGCCAATGCCTACGCCGCGGCCAGGATGGGGGTCCCGGCGACTGTATTCGTCCCGGAGTCTGCTCCGGCAAACAAAGTGCACAAGCTCTACGCGATTGGTGCCACTGTGGTCCAGGGCGGCGCGGAGTATGCGGACGCTTATGCCGCTGCGATCCGTTACGCGGAGGAAAAGGGCGCGGTCTACTGCCACGCTTATGATCAGCCCGAGATCGTAGCCGGTGCCGGTGGTGTTGGGCTTGAGCTCCTGGATGAACTGCCCGACGTCGACACCATTCTTGTTGCTGTAGGCGGCGGCGGGTTAATGGGTGGCATTGCTGCGGCCGCCGAGGGCAGGGCGCAGGTGGTGGGCGTCGAACCCGAGACAGTCCCCACGCTGCACACCGCGTTGGCCCAAGGTGAGCCGGTGGATGTGGCCGTGTCCGGAATCGCTGCGGACTCCCTTGGCGCCCGGCGGATTGGCGAAATCGGCTTTGGAGTGGCCCGGCGTACCGGGGTCCGGAGCGTCCTCGTCAGCGATGAAGACATTGTGACCGCCCGCAGGGCTCTCTGGGAAAATTACAGGATCGTGGTGGAGCACGGTGCAGCAGCGGCCTACGCGGCGTTGCTCTCAGGCGCCTACGCTCCACGGGCGGGCGAAACCGTTGCAGTGATCCTCTGCGGAGCCAACACCGATCCCGCCCACTTCTAACCGCACCCAACTGAGTAACAGCAGCACACAAAGAATCCCCGCCGGTTGATGTCCGGCGGGGATTCGTCGTCGGCAGGTGGCCCTGCCATAGCGGTTCCTACTTCTTGGGCAGGCCTGCCGGGTTCAGCTCGGACGCAGGAATCGCCTCGGATGAGAGGCCCCAACGGTCCAGGATCTTCGCGTAGCTTCCGTCCTTGATGAGGGTGTTCAGTGCAGCCTGAGCAGCCACCGCAAGGCCGTTGCCCTTCTGGGTGGTGAAAGCAATTTCAGCCTTCAGCGGCCAGCCGCCTTCCAACGTGCCCACTTCCTTGGTCTTGCCGTCCTTCGCAGCTTTGTAGGCCGCGGATGCGTTGGGTCCGAACGTCAGGTCCGCACGGCCCGACTGGAGGGCCAGCTGGGAGGCGGAGTCGTCGTCGTAATACTGGAACTCAACCGGCTTCAAGCCGTTCTTCTTGTTCTCCTCGTCCCAGCGCACCAGGATTGCTTCCTGGTTGGTGCCCGAGCCAACGATGATGCGCTTGCCGGCCACGTCCTTGGCTTCCTTGATGGTGGAGATGTCCGAGTCGGTCTTGGCGTAGAAGCCCAGGAGGTCGTTGCGGTACGTGGCGAAGTCGAACTTCTCCTTGCGCGCCTCGGTGACCGTGACATTGGATAGGACTGCCTCGTACTTGCCGGACTCGACACCCAGCGGCCAGTCCGCCCACGCTACCGGCAGCACCTCAACCTGCAGGCCCAGGCTCTCGCCCACTGCGTAGGCAATGTCCACTTCGCTGCCAATCAGCGTCTTGTTGTCCGTGGCGAACGTGCTCAGCGGGGGAGTGCCGCCGGTGGTCACCACGGTCAGCTTGCCGTCGGCCTTGATGGCGTCGGGAACCAAGGCGGCCGCGGCGGAGTCCACAGTCACCTTGATGCGGTCCTGCTGCGGGGTCAGGTTGAACTCTTTGGTGGAGGAGTTGGAAGAAACGTTCGACGCCGGGGCGCTCGGACCCGTAGCGGCGGTCGCCCCAGGATCGGAGCAGGCAGCCAGCCCCAGTATCGCCGTAGCGGCCAGCGCCGCGGTGGCCCCGGTCTTGAGAGCAAAGCGTGCCATGTGTTTCTCCTTGGGTTTCCCTGATCATCACGACAGGGAGGTCTGATGCGTACTTGTGGCTGCAACTATCCGGCAGCTTCCGGGAGCGGGTCAAAGCGTTCTGAAACGCTGGGATACAGGGGTTCACGGCAGTTAATCGGGCGTCGAAATGGGTCACAAAACACGGGCCAGGGCACCGCGCGACGCAACTCACAGAAATAAGCCGGGGGTCGTCGTCGTTGTCCATAGAGTGCCCGGCAATCAACCGTGCGGGCACCACAACGTACCGAAAGGCTTTCCTGTGACTGTTCCTCTTTCCATCCTCGACCTGGCAACCATCGGGAAGGGCCAGACGGTGGCGGAGAGCTTGGCGGGCAGTGTTGCCATGGCGCAGAAAGCCGAAGAGGTTGGGTACCGCCGTGTTTGGTACGCCGAGCACCACAACATGTCTGCGATTGCCTCCTCCGCTACCAGCGTGCTGATCGCTCACGTCGCCGCCCACACCAACACCATCCGCCTCGGGGCCGGTGGTGTGATGCTGCCCAACCATTCGCCGCTGACCATCGCTGAGCAGTTCGGCACGCTGGAAACACTGCACCCGGGACGGATCGACCTCGGACTGGGCCGTGCCCCCGGCAGCGACCAGAACACCATGCGCGCGTTGCGTCGGGACCATACTTCCTCGGACCGCTTCCCGCAGGACGTGTTGGAACTGCAGGGTTACCTCACTGGTCCCACACGCATCCAAGGTGTTGAAGCGACGCCGGGCAAGGGCACCAACGTGCCGCTGTACATCTTGGGATCCTCGCTGTTCGGCGCCCAGCTGGCAGCCCAGTTGGGTCTTCCATACGCGTTCGCTTCACACTTTGCCCCCGCCGCGCTTCAGGACGCTGTTGCCGTTTACCGCCGCGAATTCAAGCCCTCGGATCAGTTGTCCGAGCCGTACGTGATCGCCGGCGTGAACGTTACTGCCGCGGACTCCAACGCCGAGGCACAGGCCATCCACCTCGCTGTGAAGCGCGCCCGCGTCTCACTGTTCTTCGGTGGCGGCCGCGAGTTCACCGACGACGAAGCAGACATGGTGCTTGATTCCCCGCAAGGCCAGCACATTGCCCAAATGATGAAGTTCTCCGCTGTGGGAACCAAAGACGTGGTGCGTGACTACCTCGACGAGTTTGCGGCATTCGCTGATGCTGATGAACTGATCGTGGCCCACCAGAGCATCGGCACCGAAGAGCGCCTGCGGTCGGTGGAACTTGTGGCTGAGGTCGCGGGGCTTGTGGCCGCGTAGGCTGACTCCGCTAGCCCACATGCCCCGCGAATTCGGGAGCAGTGGGATGGCGATCAGCCCACGGAAGTGTGGATTCCACGGCCGCCCCGAGGTGGAAAACGGTGGCGTCATCAAATGGGTGTCCCACAATCTGCACTCCTGTGGGAATACCGCAGTCAGCCATTCCACTGGGAATGGCCAGGACCGGGCAACGGTTGGCGATATTGAACGGTGCCGTCATGTGTGCCTGCCAATAATGGCTGAGGTGCTGGCCGTTGACGTCGATTCCGTTGAGATAGTGGGCGTCTGCGTCCAAAGCCGGAGTAGCCGACGCCGGACACAGCAGCGCATCGAACCCGGTCATGGCCTCTGCCAGCTGTCCCTGCAGGAGGGTTTCGGCCCGGAGCCCGTCCACGAAACGGTTTCCCTCGGCCGCCGCGCGGGCATCAGCCATAAAACGCCTGGTGTAAGCGGCGAGCTGGGGCTCAGTCCCGGCCGTGTCGTCCTCCATGGCGGGACCCAGCAGGTATCCGAAATGCGTGAACATGGTTTTGCTGATCTCCTGGACGGTCCACGGGAGGACGATCTCTTCCACCACGGCCCCCGCCGCCGTGAGGGCTTGCGCCACTCGCCGCGTGTTGGCCTCAACATCGGGAGCTACGGGGTAATCGCCCAAGCGTATGCACAGCGCAACCCGTAAACCGGCCACAAATGCAGGATCGGGAGTTATGGACGCCGCGTCCGCCACAGTGGTGTGATCGCCGGGGTGTCGCCCGGACATGATATTCGCCAGCAACGCAGTATCTGCCACGGTACGTGCCATGGGGCCATCGCCGCGGTAGTGGTCCGCTGACAAAGGGGCTAATCCCGGGATCCTTCCGTAGGGAGCCTTATAGCCCACGGTTCCTGTGAACGACGCCGGCAGCCGGGTTGATCCCGCAATGTCTGATGCCGTGCACAGGGGTGCGAAGCCTGCAGCCAATGCCGCACCGGAACCTCCCGAAGACCCGCCGGGGGAGAACCGCAGATTCCAGGGGTTTCGGGTGACACCCCAGAGCGGGCTGTGCGTCACCGTTGCGCAGCTCAATTCCGGGGTGGTGGTCCGGGCATGAATGATTCCGCCGGCGCGTTGAATTCTCTCGATCACAGGATGGTCCGCCGCTGCAACGGTGTCCCTCCGCGCCACCAGGCCTTGGGAGAGTGTGCGCCCTTGAATCCCGTGCTTTTCTTTTGCAGCCACCGGCAACCCCAGAAGGGGAGTGATATCGCGTCCGCGGGCGTACCGCGTGGCGGCTTTTTGCGCAGCCGGCAGAGCGTCGTCGAAGAGCGTCTCCGTCAACGCATTGATGCCGCCGTTCACTTCCTCGATGCGGCTGATCAGCGATTGCAGGAGCTCCACAGGGGAAAGCTCACGGCGTCGGAACAAACCCAGGGCAGTACTGGCGTCCAAGTAGTGCAATTCGGTCACGCCAATTCTCCCTGCACCAGAGCCCGGGTAACACCCGTCAGCATCTCCACGCCGGTCACCATATCCTCGTCCGTGGTGAATTCGCGCTCGCAGTGGGATACGCCGTCCACACTAGGTACAAACAGCATCACCGAGGGAACAGCAGTGTTCATGGCCACGGAATCATGCCCGGCCATGGTCTGGATGCGGCGGGAAGACAGACCAAGGTTGGCAGCGACCTTGGCGGAGAGCTCCAGTCCGGCTTCCGGAAACCGGCGGATGGGGCGGATATCGAAGTCTTTGACGTTGACCTTGATGTCATGCTCAACGGCCAGCTCCTGGATATCTGCCAGTAACTTGGCCCGGGCCGACTTCACGATGTCCGGTTCAGCGGATCTCAGGTCCGCCACCAAGTGCACACGACGTGCCACGACGATTGGCGAGTTGGGCTCCAGCGTCAGTTGGCCCACGGAGGAGACCAGGGCCTCTTCTGCGAATTCCTCGGTGACTTGATGGACCATCAGGATGATTTTCGATGCAGCTACCAGCGCATCGTGGCGGTCTGCCATGGCCGTTGCACCGGTGTGGGACTGTTCGCCCAGCACTTCAATATCCAACTTCTGCGTGTACCAGCTGCTGTCAACGAGCCCGATGCTGATCCCTTCCCGCTCCAGGATCCGGCCCTGCTCGATGTGGATTTCTGCGTACCCCGCCGCGTTCGGTCCCGTATCTGTGCCGAGGTAGCCGATGCCTTCCAAGGCTTCACGGACTGAGACGCCTTGGAGATCTTTCACGGACAGCATCTCTTCGCGGTCAAACAGCCCAGTAAAAACAGAGCTTCCCATGACCGAAGGTGCGAACCTGCCGCCTTCCTCGTTGAACCAGTTGACCACGGCCAGGTTGAAGCGGGGCGCGTCGCCGGTGGTCTTGACGTCCAGGTCGATGGCCCGGGCAGCATGCAGAGCGGCAATGACGCCATAGGCGCCGTCAAACCGCCCACCCAGGGGTTGGCTGTCCAGGTGGGAACCGATCAGGATGAAGGGCGCCCCGGGCGTCCACTCAACCAGCCCGAACATATTGCCGATGCCGTCTACCTGAAGCTGCCATCCGGCGTCGTGAATCCACTGCCCAAACCAGGCGCGGGTTTCGGCATCTTCCGGCGTTGCGGCCTGGCGGTCTACGCCGTTGTTGGCTGTGGCACCGATGGTGGCCACATGGTGGAAGTCCTGAAGAAAAGCTGAGGAAGTCATGGAGGTCCTTAGGGTGCTGTGGAATGCGGTGGGTGCGGTGTGCGTCAGCCCATTCGGCCGCGGGTCTCGGGCACCTTGGTGAAGAGGATCAGGAGAAGCACGACGGCGGCAGCTGCCGCCATGTAGAGGCCCGGCGCGTGCGGTACTCCAGTAGCGCCTACCAAAGCCGTGCCGATGAGTGGAGCGGTGCCGCCGAAGATCGCATAGGCGCCGTTATAACTAACTGCGGCCGAGGTGAAGCGTGTTTTTGTGGTGAAGATCTCGACGAAGAACGTGTAGCAGCCGCCGCCGTAGATGCACAGTGCCACCACGAAGATGGACTGGCCGAGCAATGCCAGGGGCAGGCTGCCGCTGGTGACCAGCATGAAGCTCGGTATGGACAGCAAAGCCAAGGCAGCGGAACCAGCAATCAACATTGGCTTGCGGCCGAAACGATCCCCGATTCGTCCGCCGATCGGCAGGAGTACGGCATACAGTGCCAGTGCTGCGGCGTTGACCATCAGTGACTGCTCGCGGCTGAGCTTTCCTGTGGTCTGGACATATGAAACGAAGTAGGCAGAGAGGAAGTAGAATCCCATGGCTGTCAGGCCCATGACGAAGATGACCTGCACCATTCGGAGCTTGTTTTCGCGGAAAGCCTCGCGGATGGGGCTGAATTCCTTGGTCTGACCGGATTGTGCCTCTTTGAAGACATCGCTTTCTTCGGTACGGCTGCGAATCCACACTCCAAACAAGGCAAGGGGGAGGGCCAGCAGGAACGGAAGGCGCCATCCCCATTCCATGAATGCTGAGTTGGGCATGGACTGGCTGAGGATCAGGATCATGGAACCTGCCACCACAGAGGGCAGCGCTGTTGCCGCGATGGTGATGTTGAGCCAGAAGCCACGTTTGCTCACGGGCGCGTGTTCGAACACGAAGGACGGGGCGCCAACAGATTCGCCACCCGCGGAGAATCCTTGGATAAGCCGGCAGAGCACCAGGAGGGCCGGTGCCCAAGCTCCGATTTGAGCGTAGGTGGGGAGCAGTCCCATGAGGGCAGTGGCTCCGCCGATCGCTATGAGGGTGATGGTGAGGACGCGCCGCCGACCGATCCGATCACCCAGTGCACCGAAGAACAGGCCGCCGAGGGGGCGGACCACGAAAGCCACGCCGAACGTCGCGAACGTAGCGAGCATGGCTGTCAGCGGGTTGCTGCCCGGGAAGAAGAGTTGGGAGAACACCACAGCTGTGAGGCCGTAGAGGGTGAAGTCGTAGAATTCGATGAACTGACCGACGCTGCCGCCTGCCAGAACACGCTTCTGCATGGTTGTGGACTTGTCACTGGTGGAGGGCGCCGAGGCCGCTGGATCTTTGGCCGATTCGTGTGCGGCGAGCTTGTTGAGGGTCATGACTGCCACGCTAGGTTGCTCAGGTTTCCTGTTGCCGATTCAGTGTTTCGGCTATGGGAAATGATGTGGGCGATTATTGCCTGGTTATTGCTGACGGGGCCATGCGGGGAAACCGCGCGGACATTTTCGACGCTGTTCTGCACCATCGAATCTCCTCTGATCAGGATGGCAAACCGGGGTCCGGCCAAGGCGACTTTCCTGCAGTGGCGGGGACCTGGGGGTCTTCCGCGCTGATGTCGATGCCGGACTTGTTCAACCATCGGTGACCCGCGTCACATCTGTCCAATTGATTGTTTTTGATTCTGCGATCGATTTATTTGATAGAAGCTGGAGCGAAACCTAGTCGCGGGCAGCTCCGTACAAGGTCAGGCAGGTCTCTTCGAAAGCGAGGACGCGCTTGGTGGCCTGGACACCCTCCGGCCTGACCAGCATCACCTCGATCGGGGGGAAAGCGTCCGTCAATGCCAACGGGACCACCTTGCCG
Source organism: Paenarthrobacter sp. MSM-2-10-13 (assembly GCF_011605365.1). Classification (NCBI taxonomy): domain Bacteria; kingdom Bacillati; phylum Actinomycetota; class Actinomycetes; order Micrococcales; family Micrococcaceae; genus Paenarthrobacter; species Paenarthrobacter sp. MSM-2-10-13. The sequence goes on from NZ_JAAOXO010000007.1 coordinate 31,623, forward strand.
CCCGAGTAGGTCACGTCGCTGTGCAGGCGCTGGTTGAGGATGGCATAGCCGTGACCCTTGGCAACAAACGAGCGGACCGTCTCGTAGCCGGCAAATCGATGGCGGACATTCTGGACTACCCCTGCTGTGGCATACAACTGCTCGTAGTACTCCCGGCTGTGCGGGAGGTCCAACACCACGGAAGGCTCGCCGTCGAGCTCTTTCAGGGCAATTTCGCGTTCCGGGCGCCCCGCCGCCGGATGACCCTGGTGGACCAGGATGTGCGGCGGAACCCGCTCCACCACCTTGTAGGCGAACCCCTTGCCAAGACCCAGCCCGTAAGTGAGGGCAACATCGCAGCGGCCATCCATCAGCGCGTCCTGCAACGTGGCCAGGTCCGCCTCCAGAATGGAAACTTCGACGCCGGGATGCCGGGTTTCGAAGGTCTGCAGGATGGCGGGAAGACGGAAAGGCGCCAAGGGGGCAAAAACGCCCACTTTCAACTCACCTACCAGCGTGGTGGAAAGTCCCCGCGCCGACTCATACAGCGAATCTGCCTGCTCCAGGAAGGACTTGATGTCCTGGGCGAATTGGCGGCCGCTCTGCGTCAACCGCAAACCGCGGGACTTGTGGCGCACGAACAACTGCGTAGCCAGGCTTGCTTCCAGCTGAGCCATGGCAGCCGACAGGGCAGACTGCGTCACCATGAGCCGCTGGGCGGCAGCTGTCATATTCTCGAGTTCGGCCACCACGGCGAAGTACCGAAGTTGCGTCAGGGTGAAGGGCTTGGCCATCTGTCCATGGTGCCATCAACAGCGAGACGTCACTGCCCCCGGATGAGGTGTGCCAGGAGCGCCACGTGCAGTGAGGTCCGCGATTCCGCGTCCTCCAAATCCACCCCCAGCAGATCCTCGAGTTTCCTGAGCCTGGCGTAAAGAGTGGGCCGGCTCAGGTAGCCACTGCGTGCCATGGCGGCCTTGTTGCCACCGGATCCGAGGTACCGTCCCAGCAGGTCCAGGTATTCGCCTTTGCCTTCGGCGTCCGCTCGGAGGACGGCGGACAACTCCGACTCCACGAATTGCTGAACGCGGGGATCCTTGCGCAAGAGAGCCAGCAGCCCGCGGAGGCGCACGTCGGTAGCCCGGAAGTAGGGCTTGCCCGTATCCCGGAGCGTGGCGGCGCTTTCGGCCACATGCGCTGCTTCGTCGATGCCCGCTGCGGCCTCCAAGAGCGTTGGCTGCAGACGGCCAACTCCGATGATCCAGCCGGGGGGTGTGGCCTCAGCCGGACCGGCGGCTGCCTCCGCGAGGATGTGGAGCGTCGGTTCCTCCTGCTGCCGGGCGGGGAGGGAAAGGATCATTCCTACTGAACCGGACTGGATGCTTGCCGCCAACGCTGTGCCGGCGCTGGACTTCAATGCTTTGGCCAGCCTCTCCAAGAGTTCGCGCTCGTCCTGCTGGCCGGCGAAGGGGTCGCCGGAAAGGATGGGCGAACCCCATGCTGTGAGGGCAGTCCTGAATACGAGCGGCACATAGTAGGAGGATCGCTTCAACCCCAAGGAACCGGCGCGTGCCAATGCTTCTGCTTCGCTGAGCCCACGGGGTTGGCGGAGTGCGTTCAGGAGTCCGGCTTGCGCATGGTGGCTGAGCTCGCGCTGATCGCGATCCGCCAATCGGTTGATGGCCAGGGTCTGGGCCGCCCGTTCCAGAACCATGATGACCATGTCCTGATCGGCGTCCAAATCGGCGGGTGGCATAGGCACTACCAACCTGCCCCACACTTGTTGCCGTACTCCCACTGCCGCCTGGAGCCACTGTTCCGGTCCGGATCGTGCGGTGTGGGCAGGGAAGGGGGTGGTCCGGGATCGCCGCTCCCAGTCGTTCAGAAGATCCGTGGTGGATACGCGCTGCCCGGCATAGGCAAGAACCAGGTGTGAGAGGTCCTCCAGCACTACCGATGCACCGATCATGGAGGCCGCTTGCTCCACCACACGTTGGGTGTCGGCACTTTCCAAGCTCAGCACGGTGAAGGCCTCATGGACGTCGCGGGCACGTTCCACACGCTCCAGTTGTTCAGCCACGATCATCCTGTGCACAATCTCCGTGACCTGGACAAAGCGCACCCGACGCTCCACCACAACCACGGGCATGGAGGCGGAGCGGGCCGCTTTCTCCAGGGCCCTGCGGCTGCGGGGGCGCTGGCCAATGAGTTCCACAATCAGTCCGGCCGCTCCGGCGGCCTCCAGCGAAGAGATGAACGACGCCGACTCTTCCGGGGACTTCTCCAACTCCAGTCCTGTGGTCAGCACCAATTCCCCGCCGGACAGCAGGCCGCCGACGTCGAGAATTTCGCTGACGTGCACCCAGCGAACGGGCGCCTCCAAGCGGTCAGTACCGCCAAGAACGGTGGGTACGGCGGCCCGCAACACGGGAAGCTCAAGGACGGCGCGAACAGTGGGCAGCATTTACACAGTGTAAGGCTCTCAAGGAATTCTCTTACACATAGGCCCTACTGCGGCTGCTGAACGCCGGACAGACTGAATCCAGCCTGCACATCACCCCGCACCAAGGAGAACTCTTGAACACCATCGAGCACTGGATCAACGGCAGCTACGTCCCGGCCGGAGACCGCACCGCTCCCGTTACCAACCCGGCCACGGGTAAGGTCACCGGGCAGGTTGCCCTGGCCAGCGTGGAGGACGGAAACACCGCAGTCGCCGCCGCCAAAGCGGCCTTCCCGGCGTGGCGCGATACCTCCCTGGCCCGCCGAACCCAGGTTCTTTTCGCTTTCCGTGAGCTCCTCAACTCCCGCAAGGACGAGCTCGCCGCGATCATCACCTCCGAGCATGGCAAGGTGCTGGACGACGCCCTGGGCGAAGTAAGCCGCGGCCAGGAAGTGGTGGAGTTCGCCTGCGGTATTCCGCACCTGCTCAAGGGCAGCTACACCGAAAACGCCTCCACCAAGGTGGACATCCACTCCATCCGGCAAGCGCTGGGTCCCGTGGCAATCATCAGCCCGTTCAACTTCCCGGCAATGGTCCCCATGTGGTTCTTCCCCATCGCCATCGCGGCAGGCAACACCGTGATCATCAAGCCCAGCGAGAAGGACCCCACGGCCGTCAACTGGGTGGCCGAGCTCTGGAAGGAAGCCGGCCTTCCCGACGGCGTCTTCAACGTCCTCCACGGCGACAAAGTAGCGGTGGATACCCTGCTGACACACCCCGACGTCAAGGCCGTTTCCTTTGTGGGATCCACCCCGATTGCCAAGTACGTCTACGAGACCGCCACCGCCCACGGCAAGCGGGTCCAAGCCTTGGGCGGCGCGAAGAACCACATGATTGTCCTGCCCGACGCCGATCTTGACCTCGCCGCCGACGCCGCCATCAACGCAGGGTTCGGTTCAGCCGGCGAACGGTGCATGGCGGTCTCGGCGCTCCTGGCCGTCGGCGACATCGCTGATGCTTTGGTGGATAAAATCGCTGACCGTGCCCGCTCGCTGCGCACCGGCGATGGACTGCGAGGTTGCGATATGGGCCCGCTGGTGACCTCCCAGCACAGGGACAAGGTGTCCGGATACGTCGACGCCGGTGAAGCGGCAGGTGCCACGCTCGTCGTCGACGGTCGCAGCGTAGTTCCCGACTCCGAAGGCGACGGCTTCTTCGTAGGCCCCACCCTGTTCGATCACGTCACCACGGACATGTCCATCTACCAGGAAGAGATCTTCGGCCCGGTGCTCTCAGTGGTGCGGGTGGACAGCTACGACGACGCCCTGGCCACCATCAACGCCAACCCGTACGGCAACGGCACCGCGATTTTCACGAACGACGGCGGTGCCGCCCGCCGCTTCGAAAATGAGGTTGAGGTGGGAATGGTTGGCATCAACGTCCCCGTCCCGGTGCCCATGGCCTACTACTCGTTTGGCGGATGGAAGAACTCCCTGTTCGGAGACACCCACGCCCACGGTTCTGAAGGAGTGGGCTTCTTCACCCGGGGCAAAGCCGTCACCACCCGCTGGCTGGATCCCAGCCACGGCGGGATCAACCTCGGTTTCCCGCAAAACTCCTAAGCGTTCCCCCGAACTACTCAGAGACGACGTCAGGAAAACCATCATGACCGCCATTCTTGAACCGCAGCAGACGGACCGTGAGGCAGCCCAGCGCGCCTACGATCTGGACCGTCAACACGTCTTCCACTCCTGGTCCGCACAGGACACGCTGGATCCCATGGTCATCACAGCCGCAGAGGGCTCACACGTTTGGGACGGTGAGGGCAACAAGTACCTGGACTTCTCTTCCCAGCTGGTCAACACCAACATCGGGCACCAGCACCCTGCCGTCGTCGCAGCAATCGCCGCACAGGCAGCCAAGCTGTGCACTATTGCTCCCAGCTACGTCAACGACGCCCGATCCGAAGCCGCACGGTTGATCGCCGAGCGAACCCCGGGGGAGCTGGACAGGATCTTCTTCACCAACGGCGGAGCGGACGCCAACGAGCACGCCGTCCGGATGGCCCGCTTGCACACGGGCCGCCACAAGGTCCTCTCCGCCTACCGCTCGTACCATGGCGGAACGCACTTAGCCGTTAACATCACCGGAGACCCACGGCGGTGGGCCAGCGACAACGGCTCCACGGGAACCCTGCATTTCTTCCCGCCGTACCTCTACCGCACGGCCTTCCACTCCACCACCGAGGAGCAGGAAGCTCAACGGGCCCTGGAGCACCTGGAACAGCTCATCGAGCTCGAAGGTCCCACCAGCATCGCTGCGATCATGCTGGAAAGTATCCCTGGAACGGCCGGGATCTATGTTCCGCCGGTTGACTACATGCGGGGCGTGCGGGAACTATGCACCAAACACGGCATCGTCCTGATCGCCGACGAGGTCATGGCCGGCTTCGGACGCACCGGCAAGTGGTTCGCCGTCGAGCATTTTGACGTTGTCCCGGACCTCATCACCTTCGCGAAAGGAGTGAACTCCGGCTACGTACCGCTTGGTGGCGTTGCCATTAGCCCGGAAATCGCAGCCACTTTCGGTACACGCGCCTATCCCGGCGGGCTGACCTACTCAGGCCACCCCCTGGCTACCGCGGCCGCAGTGGCCACCATCAACGCCATGGAACGCGAAGGCATGGTGCAGCATGCGGCAAACCTGGGCACCGAGGTGATCGGCCCGGCGCTCGCCGGATTCGCCCAACGCCACCGCTCCGTGGGCGAAGTGCGGGGCCGGGGTGTTTTCTGGGCCATCGAGCTGGTCAAGGACCGCGCCACCCGCGAACCACTGGCTCCTTATGGTTCTTCCAGCCCCGAAATGAACCAACTCGTGGCGGCCTGCAAGTCACGCGGTCTCATCCCCTTCGCCAACTTCAACCGCATCCACGTGGTTCCGCCCTGCAACATCAGTGCTGAGGATGCCCGTGCGGGTCTGGCGATCCTGGACGACGTCTTGGACATCGCGGACACGTTCGCGGAGTAGCCGTGCTGCAGCATGTCCCGTTTCCCGAGCCGGTGGTGGCGTTCGGGGAGCGGGACCTGCCGGGGGATAAATCCAAGGAAAAGCTTTACGCATTTGCAACTTACTAGGTAGTCAAGCGAAACCGGAAGGGCGGAAACTGTAGCTATCCGCCCCGGAAGGATCCGCCATGCCTACGCACCTGAACCAAGCAGTAGCCGACTCTGCTCTGCTCATGAAGTCTCTCCCGCTTGGCCTCCTCCGCACCGTTCTCCAGTCTGACGCGGAGAGCGGAATTACGCCGCAGCTGTTCGCCGAACTCAGGGCACTCGCCCGCGTCCCCGGACTACTGGTGGCGTGCAATTACGGTGGGACTCTCTGCTCCGCTGAGGGCGTGTCCACCGAGACCTTGCCACTGGATAGCGCTGCGGTGGCACTCCGTGCGCTCGCCGCCTTGCCCAACACGCACACAGCCATCATTTCCGGGCGCTCGTTGCGGGACCTGGCCGCCGTTTCCCGCCTTCCGGCCGAGGTACATCTGGTGGGTTCCCACGGTGTGGAATTCGACATGGGCTATGCCTACACCTTGTCCCTGGCCACGGAACAGCTCCTCCAACAGGTGGCTACGGCGTTGACCGAGGCTGTGGGCTTTGAGAAAGGCATCAGCATCGTCCGCAAACCCGTGGGCGTGGCCGTGCATACCCGGCCGGCTACCCCCGAGGTGGTGGATCGGGTGATTTTCCTTTCGCAGAAGATCGCCATTGAGTTCGGTCTGTACTTCATCATCGATGGCACCGTTTTGGACCTCACCGTGGAAGAGCCTGCCAAAGGCCAGGCGCTTGAGCAGCTACGTGCACGGCTCGGGGTAAGTGCCGCGCTGTACGCCGGTGACGCCGAGAGCGACGAAAAAGCAATCGCCACCCTGCGCGGACCGGACCTCGGCCTTCATGTGGGCCCCGGGGATACGACGGCGGCGCACACCATCGCTGACCCGGAAGCCTTTGCGCGCGTACTGGCTTTGTTGTTCGAACTCAGACGGGCATGGCTGTTTGGAGAAGATGCGGTAGGGCTGGAACGGCATTCCATGATCGGCAACGGGAGCTCCACAGCACTGCTGACCCCGGACGCCAAAGTCTGCTGGATGAGTCATCCCCTTCCCGATTCCGGATCCATATTTGCCCACATTCTTGGCGGTGAACCCGCCGGTCACTTCAGCATAGAACCGGTGAAGCCATCGCAGGTGCTGGCTCAGCGGTATGTGGATAACACCATGATCGTGGAGACGCGCTGGGCTGACGTCACCGTGACTGATTATTTGGAGCCGGCACCGGAAGGCATCACCAGCCTGGTGCGGGTGCTTTCCGGGACGGGCACCGCGCGCGTGGTTTTTGCGCCCAGGCCGGACTATGCCAACGCGCCCTTCAGCATGGAGGTCCGCGGCGACGATGTCCACATCATGGGTACTTCGGATCCGATCATCCTCTCCGCACCCGGGGTTTCGTTCCGGATTACCAGCGACGGCAAATACGCCACGGCCACGGCTGAAGTTCCCCTTAACCATGGTCCTGTGGTGTTGAATCTCCGCTGCGGTGACACCGAGCCGCCACCCGCGGACCCGGGCGGCGAACCAAACCGGCGCACCGCCGTCGGGCAGTCCTCCCGTGACTGGATCAAGGCACTGCAGCTGCCCACCATCAAAACATCATTGGTGCGCCGCTCCGCGTTGGTGCTGAAGTCGCTTGTTCATGAGCCCACCGGCGCCGTGTTGGCCGCGCCCACCACCTCCTTGCCTGAGGGTATCGGCGGGACCCGAAACTGGGATTACCGCTACTGCTGGCTGCGTGACGGGTCCATGACCGTGAATTCCCTGGTGTCGTTGGGTTCCACGCAGGAGGCCGACGGTTTCCTTGCCTGGCTGGACCGCATCCTTCAAAATGCGCCGGGGCCCGAGTGGCTGCACCCTCTGTACTCGGTGACGGGTGCGCCGCTCTCCACGGAGGCAATTGTGGAAAGCCTGCCCGGCTATGCGGGGTCACGACCGGTGCGCATCGGCAACGCGGCGGACCACCAGGTGCAGCTGGATGTGTTCGGGCCCATCGCCGATCTGATCCACGATCTTGCTGAACGCCGCGGGTTCCTGCCCGAACAACACTGGTTCCTGATGGAGCAGATGGCCCATGCGGTGCTGGCCCGCTGGCATGAACCTGACCACGGGATTTGGGAAGCACGACGGGCCCCCAGGCATCACGTCTACACCAAAGTGATGTGCTGGGTGACGCTGGACCGGGCCCTCCGGGCCGCCGCCCTGCATGGGCGCCGGCCTCATGCGGACTGGGCCGTCACTGCCGAAACCATCCGGGAGGAAGTCCTTCGCGAGGGCTGGGATGAGTCCGCAGCTTCCTACACTGTGGCCTACGACAGCCCTGACCTGGATGCCGCGGTCCTGCACATCGGGCTCTCGGGCCTGCTGGATGTCCAGGACCAGCGCTTCCTGGATACCGTCACGGCGGTTGAACGCGAGTTGCGCGTGGGACCCACCGTTTTCCGATACAGGTACGACGACGGGCTGCCGGGTTTGGAGGGTGGCTTCCACATTTGCACCACTTGGCTGATCGAGGCGTACCTGGCTGTTGGCCGCTTGGATGATGCCTTGGAGTTGTTCAATCAGTTGGTGGCACTGTTCGGACCCACTGGCCTGTTGCCGGAGGAGTACGATCCCGGCACGGAAACACATCTGGGCAACCATCCTCAGGCTTACTCGCATCTGGGCTTCATCCGCTGCGCCCAGCTCTTGGACTACTACCTGGCCAGCGCGGACGTGGAGTAACCCTCGCTTGGGCGGCACAGCTAGGCGAGCAGGAGCGCCACGGCGATCATGGCCGGCACAGCCACGATGGTGGTGATCAGCACGGTGTCCTTGGCCACGGTGATTCCCGCTTGGTAGCGGTTGGCTGCAACGAACACATTTTGGGCCGTGGGCAGGGCCGAAGTGACCACCACGGCAAACAACGCGTGACCATCCATGCCCAACGCGAAGCGCGCGAACAAGTAGGCGATCAGGGGATGGACAACCAGCTTGAATCCGCTGGCCAACAAGGTATCCAACCTACGGCCTGCGGCTTTTTGCAGTGGCTTGGACCCGTTCAGGCTCATGCCGAAGGACATCAGCATTGCCGGAATCGCTGCGCCGCCAATGAGGTGGATGGGCTCCAAAATCAGTGTGGGGACCTGAAATCCAGTGCCCGCCACCAGAAGCCCCAGCGCTGAGCCCACAATCATGGGGTTCTTCACGATCATCAGCAGGAAACGCACGGGAGTGGTGCGGTGCGAACTGGTGCTGGCGTCCAGGGCCATCAGGTACATCGGCGTGAAGAACGCCAGCTGGAAGATCAACAGGGGAGCCACATAGCTGGCGTCACCCAGCACGAACACGGCGATGGGGATGCCCAGGTTGGCCGAGTTGGCCAGGGACGCGCTCATGGAGGACATGAGGGCTTCCGGCATGGTTCGTTTGAGCCAGAACTTCACCATCAGGAAGAACAGCAGGCCCGTCACCACAGCGCCCACGGCAGTGACCAGCAACGGGGCGGCGAAGACGTCATGCAGTTTGGCTTTGCTCAAGGTCTCGAACAGGAGCGCCGGACTCGCCACGAAGAAGGTCAGCGAGCTTAGGACGGACCGGGCATTCTCGCCAAGGATGTTCCGGCGTCCAACGAACATGCCCACCAGGATGATGGCCCACACCACGAAGAACCCGGAAAGGACGCCGATCATGGCGCTGTGCGGGTGGGGGTTTGCTGGGTCACGGTTCCCAGCCTAGCCAGAACCGCCGTTCGAGTAAGCGTTTTCTGCCGAGAGTTCCGTCATACGGACTCACAACGCACTCGACGTCGGCCCTCCGGTGAGGGCCGACGTCGAGCGTTGCTGTGGAGCCTTAGCTGAGGTGCGCTGCGTTGCTGAGCGCATGCGGCGGGCGCATCAGCCCGGGAGTGTGGCCCTCGGCTGGGTCATTGCCGAGCTGCAGGATCTTGTTGTCCTTGCCCACGTGGACCACGCGGGGCTCATAAATCCGGGCCTCTTCCGTGGTCATCTCGGCGTAGGTGATGAGGATGACGGTATCGCCAACGTGGACCATGTGGGCGGCCGCCCCGTTGATCCCGATCACGCCGGAACCGCGCTCGCCGGCAATGGTGTACGTCTCCAGCCGGGCGCCGTTGGTGACGTCCACAATGGAGACGAGCTCGCCGGGAAGGATGTCGGCCGCGTCCAGGAGGTCCAGGTCGACAGTGACGGAACCGACGTAGTGGAGGTCGGCGTGGGTCACCGTTGCGCGGTGGATCTTGGACTTGAACATTGTGCGGATCATAATGCGATCAGTTTAGCGCGGCACCCTCATCCGGCGCTGTGACGTACCAGACGTTCGGCCGATGGCGGTGTGGCTTCCTGACCTTGATTGAACGATGGATGGCCGCAAAGCAACCCCTGCGGGTTGTTTCGCGGCCATCCTCTTGCCAATGAGGGTCAGAAGGCCACGCCGCTGACCTCAGGGGCCGGCTCGTAGCGCGCCAGCTCCGTTCCGGCGGCAACCAGCCCACGCAGCTCAGCCAGGCCGCCGGCCACCACTTCAGCGGCGCGTGCCTGCACCAGCACGTTGCCCAGCGCGGTGGCTTCCACAGGTCCTGAAACCACAGGCTTTCCGGTGGCATTCGCGGTGAGCTGGCACAGAAGCCGGTTCTGCGAACCGCCGCCCACAATGTGCACCACGTCCACGCTGCGGCCGGTGAGCCGTTCGGCGTCGGCCAGTGTGCGAGCGTAGCCGGCCGCGAGGCTGTCCATGATGCAACGCACGACGGCGGCAGGACGGTCTGCGAGCACGGCACCGGTGTTGCGCACGGCTGCGCGGATGCGGTCCGGCATGTTGTCCGGGGCGGTGAAGGCGGGGTCGTCGGCGTTGATCTGTGGGCCGCCCTCAGGCAGCGCCGCAGCTGAGTCCAACAATGCCGGCAGTGATTGGCTGAACCCCTGCGCAGCCCAAGCCCGCTGACATTCGCTGAGCAACCACAAACCGCCGACGTTTCGCAGGTACCGGATGGTGCCGTCCACGCCGCGTTCGTTGGTGAAGTTGGCGCTACGGCTCGCTTCAGTCAGTACGGGCTTGTTCAGTTCCACTCCCACCAGCGACCATGTGCCGGAGGAGATGTAGGCAAAGTCTTGCTCGTCGGCTGGAACGGCGGCGACGGCCGAGGCGGTGTCGTGCGAGCCGACAGCCACCACCATAGTGTCAGCGGGCAGACCCGTCTGCTCAAGGATCGCCGGAAGCAGTGTGCCCACGGTTTCTCCGGGCTGGATGAGCGGCGGGAAGAGGTTCCGGGGAAGCCCCAAAGCATCCAAGAATCCGGTGGCCCACTCGCCCTTGACGGCATCGAAGAGCCCCGTGGTGGAGGCGTTGGTGGCCTCGGTCCGACGTTCTCCTGTAAGCAGGAAGGCGATCAGGTCCGGAATGAGGAGGGCCTGCAGCCCATCCAGATTCGGTTCGGCAGCGAGCTGGTAAATCGTGTTGAACTGCAGATACTGCAAGCCCGTGGTGGCGTAGAGCTTCTCGGGGGAAATGTCCGCATGGACGCGCTCCACCGTGGCCCGGCTGCGCTCGTCCCGGTAGCTGAACGGAACCGAGGTGAGTTCGCCGGCATCGTTCACCAATCCGTAGTCCACAGCCCAAGTGTCGATGCCGATGCTGACGATGCGCTCGCCGTTCGTGGCCGCAACGGAAGCGGCGGCCGTTAGGCCCTTGAGTACCTCGGCGAACAGGGCGTCGAAGTCCCAGTGGAGGCCGCCGTTGATCTCTATGACGCCGTTGGGGAAGCGGTGGATGGTCTCGAGGGAGACACCTGTGGAGGGAGAGACGCGGCCGAGCATGACGCGGCCGGACGAGGCTCCGATGTCGATGGCGGCGAACACTGCGTTGATGTCTGCGGGAGCGGACACCGCCCCGGCGTGTGCCGGGGCGGTGTCCGTGGTGGTTCCGTTGGTCACTGTGAGTCCTAGCGGAGGAAGGCTGCTGCCACGCCGGCGTCCACGGGGATGTGGAGGCCGGTGGTGTGGGAGAGCTCGTTGCTGGTAAGCACGGACGCGGCGTTGGCCACGTGTTCGGGAAGGACTTCGCGCTTGAGGAGCGTGCGCTGGGCGTAGTACTTGCCCAGTTCCTGCTCGTCCACGCCATACACGGCGGCTCGCTTGGCGCCCCAGCCGCCGGCGAAGATACCGGAGCCGCGGACCACGCCGTCGGGGTTGATGCCGTTGACGCGGACACCGTACTCGCCCAATTCAGCGGCAAGGAGACGGACCTGGTGGGCCTGGTCTGCCTTGGTGGCCGAGTAGGCGATGTTGTTGGGGCCGGCGAACACGGAGTTCTTGGAGGAGATGTAGATGATGTCTCCGCCCAGGCCTTGATCGATCATGACCTTGGCCGCGGCCTTGGACACCAGGAACGAGCCCTTGGCCATGACGTTGTGCTGGAGGTCCCAGTCCTTCTCGGTGGTCTCCAGCAGCGGTTTGGAGATGGACAGGCCGGCGTTGTTGACCACCAGGTCGAGCCCGCCGAACGCGAGCACGGCTTCCTGGATGGCAGTAGCGATCTGGGCTTCGTCGGTCACGTCGGCCTGGACGCCGATGGCGACGTCGGAACCGCCCAGTTCCTCGGCGACCTTTTGCGCGTTCTCAAGGTTCAGGTCGGCAATGACCACGCACGCGCCGTCGGACGCCAAACGGGTGGCGATCGCCTTGCCAATGCCCGACGCCGCACCGGTCACCAGCGCGATGCGGGTGGCGTGGGACTTGGGCTTGGGCATCCGGGCGAGCTTGGCTTCTTCCAAGGCCCAGTACTCGATGCGGAACTTTTCGGATTCCTCGATCGGGGCGTAGGTGGAGATGGCCTCGGCGCCGCGCATGACGTTGATGGCGTTGATGTAGAACTCGCCGGCCACGCGTGCGGTTTGCTTGTCCTTGCCGAAGGAGAACATGCCCACGCCGGGGACCAGCACGATTGCCGGGTCCGCACCGCGGAGGGCCGGGCTGTTCTCGTCTGCATGGCGGTCGTAGTACGCCTGGTAATCCTCGCGGTAGGCGGCGTGCAGTTCCTTGAGGCGGTTGGTTGACTCCTCGATGGTGGCGTCGGCCGGCAGGTCCAGGACCAGCGGTTTGACCTTGGTGCGTAGGAAGTGGTCCGGGCAGGAGGTGCCCAGCGCGCCGAGGCGCGGGTGCTCTGCGGACTCAAGGAATTCAAGCACGACGGCGTCATCGCTGAAGTGCCCCAGCTGCGGTTTGTCCGTGGAAGCCAGGCCGCGGATCACCGGAGCGAGGGCAGCTGCCTTGGCACGGCGCTCAGCCTCTGGGAGGGCGCCGTAACCGGGAAGCTGGGCGCCGAAGGGCTCCGTCTTGCCGTTGTCCTTGATGTAGTTCTCGGCCTGGTCAATGATCCACAGCGAGTTGGCCTCGGCTTCTTCGCTGGTGGCACCCCACGCGGTGATGCCGTGGCCGCCCAGGATGGTGCCGATGGCCTGCGGGTTGGCATCCTTGATCGCCGCGATGTCCAGGCCCAGTTGGAAACCGGGCCGACGCCACGGAACCCACACCACTTTGTCGCCGAAGACCTTGGAGGTCAGTGCCTCGCCGTCAACCGCGGTAGCGATCGCGATGCCCGAGTCCGGGTGCAGATGGTCAACATGGGCAGCATCAACCAGGCCATGCATGGCGGTGTCGATCGACGGCGCGGCGCCGCCCTTTCCGTGCAGGCAGTAATCAAAGGCGGCCACCATTTCGTCTTCTCGCTCGACGCCGGGGTAAACGGACTTGAGCGCCTGCAGCCGGTCCAGCCGGAGTATTGCGAGGTTCTCAGCCTTCAGAGTGCCGAGGTCTCCGCCGGAGCCTTTGACCCACAGGAGCTCAACGTCCTGGCCAGTGACAGGATCCTTCTCGGTGCCCTTGGCGGAGGTGTTGCCGCCAGCGAAGTTGGTGTTCCGTTTGTCCGCGCCGAGTCGGTTGGAACGGGAAATCAGCTCTTCAACAGTGGTGTTGGTAGTCATGCTTAGGCGCCCCATCCGGCTTGCTGGCCGCCTGCGCGGTCCTCGTTGATCTTCTTCTGGTATCCGCTGGCCTTGTACGCGGCCATCGGATCGGCGGGCAGGCCGCGGGATTCGCGCCACTCGGCCAGGACCGGGCGGACATCGGTGTAGAAGGCATCGTTGAAGATGCCGTTGGCGGCCAGGACATCCCCGGCACGCTGTGCTTCGGAGAGTGCTGCGGTGTCCACGAGCAGGGCGCGGGCGGTCATTTCCTGGACGTTGAGGACCGAGCGGATCTGGCCCGGGATCTTCTCTTCGAGGTTGTGGCACTGATCCAGCATGAGGGCGACACCGGAGTCCTTGCCGAAGCCGCCACCGCGGATGACCTCGTGCATGATGCGGAACAGTTGGAAAGGATCAGCCGCGCCAACAATCAGGTCATCGTCGGCGTAGAAGCGGGAGTTGAAGTCGAAGGAACCCAGCTTGCCCAGACGCAGGAGCTGCATCACGATGAATTCGATGTTGGTGCCCGGGGCATGGTGGCCGGTGTCGAGGCAGACGAAAGCCTTCTCACCGAGTGCAAGGGTCTGAGCGTAGGAGGTTCCCCAGTCCGGAACATCGGTGTGGTAGAAAGCGGGCTCGAAGAACTTGTATTCCAGTACCAGGCGCTGCTCGTCACCGAGGCCCGCGTAGATCTCTTGGAGGGACTCGGCAAGGCGGTCCTGGCGGCCTCTGATATCGTCTTGGCCCGGGTAGTTGGTGCCGTCAGCCAGCCAGATCTTCAGGTCCTTGGACCCGGTGGCGTGCATGATCTCGATGCACTCCAGGTGGTGATCGATGGCCCGGCGACGCACGGACTCGTTGGAGGACGTCAGGGAGCCGAACTTGTACTCGTCATCCTGGAAGGTGTTGGAGTTGATGGTGCCCAGCCCGACGCCCAACCCTGCGGCGTATTCGCGCAGCGCTGCGTAGTCATCCACCTTGTCCCACGGGATGTGCAATGCCACAGTAGGTGCCAGCCCGGTGAGCTCGTGCACCTTGGCGGCGTCGGCGATCTTTTCCTGAACGGTGCGTGGAGTACCGGGGGTGCCGAAGACCTTGAACCGGGTCCCGGAATTTCCGTAGGCCCAGGACGGCACTTCAATGGCCAGTTCCCCTAGACGGCCCAGGGCCGATTCTGTGGTGTTCATGCTTGTTCCTTTTGGTACTCGTGGGCGGGGTCTTTGTCTATGTGTGTGACGCCGGCGGCGGCTATGACGTCGTCCGCGGCGGCAAGCTGGTCTTCAAGGTTGAAAACTTCTTCAATGACTTCGAAGCCCTGGTCCGGAGGGACATCGCTGTTCGCGAAGAGGGTGGCCATCTCGGCCTGCCAGCGGGCATTGATCTCCGTGACAGCCATGCGAGCTTGGGCGGCCTCGTAGTCTTCGCATTCCAGGTAGCCGATCAATTGGCCATCCGGAGCGAGGAACAGGGAGTAGTTGTTCCACCCTGCGTTTTTCAGTGCGGACAGCATCTCCGGCCATACGGCGGCGTGGCGCTGCTTGTACTCGGCCATCAGTTCCGGCTGGACTGAAGAGCGGAAACAAACCCTCATGTGCGGATCTCCAGGGTTACTCGTCTTTGAATCGTTTCATTTGTTACGATTCAAATTACCCTCGTAAACGGGAGGGTGTCAAGACGTTTCCAACACATTGACGTCAGCCAGCGGAGATCGGAAAGCATGTCCCAGACAGCCAGCATCAAAGACGTTGCCACTCACGCCCAGGTAGCAGTGGGAACTGTTTCCAATGTGCTGAACTATCCGGACAGGGTTTCGCAGAGGACCAAGGAACGTGTCCTCAAATCCATTGCTGAACTCGGCTTCGTCCGCAACGACGCCGCCCGTCAGCTCCGCGCCGGCCAAAGCCGCACCATTGGCCTGATCGTGTTGGACGTTGGAAACCCCTTCTTCTCCTCAGTGGCTCGCGCGGCGGAAGATGCTGCGGCGGCCCTGGGCAGCGTAGTGCTGGTGGGGGACAGCGGTCAGGACTCCTCCCGCGAAGCGCACTACATGGACCTTTTCCAAGAGCAACGCGTCCAAGGCCTGCTGATTTCTCCGGTAGGAGATGTGGGGGAGCGGATCGATACCCTCCGCGAACGCGGCGTGCCCACTGTTCTGGTGGACGAACTCGCGGACACCGATCGCTGCAGCTCGGTCTCCGTGGATGACCAAGAAGGTGGCTACTTGGCCGCCAAGCACCTGCTGGACCAGGGCCGCCGTCGTTTAGCTTTTGTTGGTACGCCGTCCATACGACAGGTGGCCAGCCGACTCAAGGGCGCGCAGCGTGCCGTCAGCGAAGTGGCGGATGCCAGCATTGAAGTGCTCGACTCCGCCGGACAGACCGTTCTTGCGGGCCGACAAGTAGGCAATAGCCTGGTGGAGCGCTCGCCGGAAAAGCGTCCCGAAGCCGTGTTCTGCTCCAACGACCTCCTGGCACTCGGCGTCATGCAGTCGTTGACCATGCTGCGGACCGTCCGGATACCCGAGGACATCGCGCTCATTGGCTATGACGACATCGATTTCGCCATTTCCGCAGTGGTCCCGTTGTCCTCCATCCGCCAGCCCACGGAAGCGCTGGGCCGCACGGCGATCGAGCTGCTCGCGGAAGAACAGGAGAGCGGCGGCGCCAAGCACCGGGCGGTGGTGTTCACGCCCGAGCTGGTGGTCCGCCAAAGCACCGCCGGCGCTTAGCTGCGCTCCTGCCCAGTTAGTCCCCGAAAAGCCCGGATTCCCGCGAGCAGTTTCGCGGAAAGCCGGGCTTGTGCCCCCCGTTGCCTCGGCTAACTGGGCAGGAACGCGCTACAGGGTGTAGATGCTCCACGACGCCGTGTGCTCGGCCCCGGGTTCCAGTCGGATCAGGTCTGTTCCGCTGTTGAAGGCATCCGGCGGACACGTCATGGGCTCCACGGCAAGGCCGATTCGCCCAGGGATCGGTGCCGGCTTGTCTGCCGTATGGATCTGCAGCCAAGGGCAGCTTTCGTCCCAGGACATTCCGACGCCGGTGCCCGCCGGGTCGCGGACGGACAGCCGCGCCAGCCCGCCGTCGAACGTTATGTCCGTAAAGGCGTGGTCGATTTCGGTGGTGCCGATGGCGCGCGGGGAACGGAAGTCGAAAGCGTGCCCCTCCACGCCCACCACCTCAACGGGCAGCAGCCTGTCCGGGGTGACTTCCAAGAATGAATCCGCAGCGAACTCAAGCACCCACTCATCCAGGGGCGACGAGCCGGCCACCAGGTACGGGTGCGGGCACACGCCGTAGGGAGCTGCGATGTCAGCGGCGTTCCGGGCAGTCACCGTGGTGTGCAATCCGTCAGCGTCCAGCACGAACCGAGCCGACAGCTCCAGCACGAACGGGTAGCCCGCGGTGGGACCCACAGTGCATGTCAAGGTGAGCGACCCGGCGTCGGACTCTTTCGGAGTCCAATCGAGCGGGAAGGCCAGGCCGTGCAGGGCAGTGCCCCGCTCAGGTTCGTTGACAGGCAACTGGTGATCGACGCCGTCGGACGTGTATTTGCCGTCGGCGATCCTGTTGGGCCACGGCGCAGCAATGATGCCGCGGTAATCCGGGATCGGACCGCCCTCCGGAAACGGCACAACCAGGTCCCTGCCCTGAAACTGCAGAACGCGCAGTGCGGCCGCCCGGGCGGTCACAACTGCCGTGTAACCGCCAGCGCTCAGCGTGAATTCAGTGCTCACAGGCCGCCGGCCAGCTTGTAGTACGCGGCGTTCCAGTTGAGTTCCTTTTTGAACTGTTTGATGGTGGTGTCCTCATCAATGGTGAGAAGTTCGGTTTTGGCGATGTCGGCGAAGTCCTCGAATACTTCGAGGCCCACCTGTGTGGACAATACCGTGTGGTGCGCGGCGCCGGCGGTGAGCCACGCGGCGGCCGATGTGGCGAAGTTGGGCTTCGGTTCCCAGAGCGCGCGGGCTACGGGCAGGTTGGGCAGCGGCTGGTCAAGGTCGACGACGTCAACCACGTTCGCCACCAGGCGGAACCGATCGCGCATATCGGACAGCGCTACGACGATGCCGGGGCCGGCGTCGGTGTCAAACACCATGCGGACGGGGTCTTCCTTGCCGCCAATTCCCAGCGGGTGGATCTCCACCCGCGGCTTGGTGGCCGTCAGCGAGGGGCAGACTTCCAGCATGTGGGCACCCAGGATCTTCTCCGAGCCGGGCTCCAAGTGGTAGGTGTAGTCCTCCATGAGCGACGCGCCTCCGGGCAGGTCGCCGCCCATCACCTTGGCCGCGCGGACCAGGATGGCGGTCTTCCAGTCACCTTCGGCGCCGAAGCCGTAACCGTCGGCCATGAGGCGTTGGACCGCCATACCGGGGAGTTGGCGCAGTTCCCCCAAATCCTCGAAGGACGTGGTGAACGCTGCCGATCCGTTGGCTTCAAGGAAACTGCGGAGACCCAGCTCGATCTTGGCGCTGTAGCGCAGCGACTCGTGGCGGGCAGCGCCCTTTTTTAGTTCGTCGGCCACCTCGTAAAGTCGCTCATACTCGGCAACCAGGGCGTCGACGTCGGACTCTGCAGTTGCGTGGACAGCGTCAGCGAGCTCGTTGACGGACCAGGTGTTGACCGAGACGCCGAAGCGAAGCTCGGCTTCTGTCTTGTCACCTTCTGTGACGGCGACGTTACGCATGTTGTCACCAAAACGGGTCAGCTTCAAGGTTCGCACGGCGGCCCATCCGGCCGAGGCGCGCTGCCACGCACCCACCTGGCGGGCCACCTCAGGGTTGCTGACATGCCCGACGACGGTCTTCCGCGGCACGCCGAGGCGCGACTGGATGTACCCAAATTCGCGGTCGCCGTGGGCAGCCTGGTTGAGGTTCATGAAGTCGAAATCGATGTCAGCCCAGGGCAGGTCGCGGTTGGCCTGGGTGTGCAGGTGCAGCAGCGGTTTGCGGAGCAGGTCCAGGCCCTGGATCCACATCTTGGCGGGGCTGAACGTGTGCATCCAAGCGGTCACGCCAATGACGGAATCGTCTGAGTTGGCTTCCAATGCGGTGCGGCGGATGGCATCGGAATCGGTGAGGACCGGCTTCCACACGAGCTTGACGGGAACATCGCTGTTGGCGTTGAGGGCGTTGGCAATCTCCTGCGACTGCGCTGCCACCTGCTTGAGGACGTCCTCCCCGTAGAGGTGCTGGCTGCCGGTGAGGAACCAGACCTCGTACTGGCCCAGGGACGTATTGTTGGCGGAAGTGTTGTTGGCGCTGGGCATTTTCGTGGCTCCTGAGGTGCTTTTGAGTTTCGAGTGGCTTCGGTGGTCCGCAGTGGCGACCGGGCTGTCCGCGGCGGCAGCCGGGTTGTCCGCTTTAGCGGCCGTAAACGTTCTGGTATCGGTTGTAGAGGGAGTCGATCTTGTCCTGGTCAATGGGCAACGGCTCGCCCAGCTGGCGGGAGATGTGGACCGTCCTGGCCACTTCCTCGCACATCACTGCTGCCTTGACTGCATCGCGGGCGGACTTGCCGATAGTGAAGGGACCGTGGTTCTGCATGAGCACCGCGGGGGAGCTGGAGTTCTTCAGAGTCTCCACGATTCCCTGGCCAATGGAGTCGTCGCCGATCAGCGCGAACGGTCCCACCGGAATCGATCCGCCGAATTCGTCGCCCATCATGGTCAGTACGCAGGGGATTGCCTCACCGCGTGCAGCCCAGGCCGTGGCATAGGTGGAGTGCGTGTGGACCACGCCGCCTACCTCGGGCATGTGCCGGTAGACGTACGCGTGCGCGGCGGTATCGGAGGACGGGGAGAGGTCCGGGTTGCCCCAATCCACGGTCCCCGCGCTGCCGGTGTTCATTCCCCGCACAGGTGTGCCATAAAGGTCGGTGACCACCATGAGCTCGGGTGCGAGGTCATCGTAGGAAACGCCCGACGGTTTGATCACCATGAGATCGTGCCCGGGGATGCGGCCCGAGACGTTGCCAGCGGTCCATACCACCAGTTCGTAGCGGGTCAGTTCGGCGTGCAGATCGCAGACTTCCTTGCGGACTTTGGCAATGGACTCCAAGAGCGTGCTCATGCCGAGGCTCCTTCCAGGGCGGCGGGCTGGTCGGCGTGTTGTCCGGAGCCTTGGATTGCCGCGCGCTGGATGGCCTTGAGGCGGTGCATGACGTTGTTGGTGCCGCGGCCGAAGTAATCGTGCAGAGCCTTGTATTCCTGGAAAAGGACCTCGTAGGCGGCAACGTTTTCCGGGATGGGGGTGTAGACCGCGCCGGGCGCGGCAGCCATGGACGCTGCGGCGTCGAGGATGTCCTTGTATTTCCCTGCGGCCACGGCGGCGTGGATTGCCGAGCCCAGCGCAGGACCCTGCTCCGATCCGATGGTGGAGAGCTGCAGGCCGGTGATGTCGGCGTACACCTGCATCAGGAACTTGTTCTTCAGGAGCCCGCCGGCCACGATGAACTCCTTGACCGGGACGCCGGAATCGCAGAACGCGTCCACAATGGTGCGTGTGCCGAAGGCTGTGGCTTCCAGGAGTGCCCGGTAGGTGTCCTCCGGTTTGGTGGCCAAGGTCTGGCCTACCACTACGCCGGAAAGTTCATGGTCCACCAGCACTGAGCGGTTGCCCGAGTGCCAGTCCAAGGCGATCAGTCCATGCTCGCCGATTGCCTGCTTTTCCGCGAGTTCGGTGAGGTATTCGTGGATGCCCAGGCCCTTGTCCTTGGCGGCTTGGTGGTATTCCGGCGGGACGCCGTTCTTGGTGAACCAACCGAAGATGTCGCCTACGCCGGACTGGCCTGCTTCGTAACCCCAGAGGCCATCCACAATGCCGCCGTCCACTACTCCGCACATGCCCGGGACTTCGCGGAGAACGTCGCCATTCATGACGTGGCAGGTGGAGGTGCCCATGATCGCGACGAGCTGCCCTGGTTCAACGGCGTTTGCGGCGGGTGCGCTGACGTGGGCATCAACATTTCCCACAGCCACTGCGATTCCCGCAGGAAGCCCGGTCCAGGCCGCTGCTTCTTCCGTGAGGTAGCCGGCGGCATCTCCCAAGCGGCCGATGGTGTGTTCAAGCTTTTGGGACACAAAGTCTTTGAAGTCCGGGTTAAGCGCAGCCAGGAAGTCCCGGGAGGGGTACTTTCCGTCCTGGTAGATGCCCTTGTACCCGGCGGTGCAGGCGTTGCGGACGTAGCTGCCGCAGAGCTGCCAAACGATCCAGTCGGCGGCCTCAACCCAGTGGTCCATGGCGCCGTAGACTTCCGGATCTTCCTCGAGGAGCTGCAGCCCCTTGGCGAACTCCCATTCGGAGGAGATCAGGCCGCCGTAGCGGGGAAGCCATGATTCGCGCCGTTCTTCGGCGAGCTGGTTGATGCGGTCGGCCTGTGGCTGGGCTGCGTGGTGGCGCCACAGTTTGACGAAGGCGTGCGGGCGATCCGCGAAGCGTTCCAGTTCGTTCAGCGGCGTGCCGTCCGCCGTCGTCGGAACCATGGTGCAAGCGGTGAAGTCGGTGGCGATGCCCACCACATTTTCCGGGTTGATTCCGGCGTCGGCGACGGCGGACGGGACAGCGTTGCGCAGGACGTCGCGGTAGTCGTTGGGTACTTGGAGGGCCCAGTCGGCAGGGAGTCGCTGTCCGCTGCCGGGGAGTGTTTCCGACACGACAGCGTGCGGGTATTCAAAGACGCCGCTGCCGATCTCGGCGCCGTCAGAAACGCGCACCACGACGGCGCGGCCGGACAGGGTTCCATAGTCCACGCCAATGACGAACTGCTCGTCCAGCGGGAGGTTTTCAGAGGTATTCATGGGGTCTCCATCCGGCTGGCCTGGGCCTCATTGCCGGGGGTAGGGGTGGAAAACTGAAGAAGGTCTGATGCAATTGTTAGCGCTCACAACTTTGATGTCAAGAGCGGGCCGCGCGGAATGGGTCCTTCTGAAGAAGTTAGTGGCTGGCGCACCCAAGTACGTAGCAGCTGAGCACGTTTAGAGTCCTCAAAACGTGCTCAGCTGCTATTTAGTTGGGAGGGGGATGCCTAGCTGGCTGCTTGGGCCGTGGTGGATCGGACCACCAGCCGCGGCGCCACCGTGGCAGGCGTGCCCGTGGCGCCGCTCTCCAGCCGATCCAACAGCAAGCCAATGCATCGCCGGCCGAGCTCCTCGAAATCCTGCGCCACGGTGGTCAGTGGAGGTATGAAATATGCCGACTCCGGTTGGTCGTCAAAGCCCACTACGCTGAGGTCGCCGGGGACCTGAACCCCTGTTTCATGGAACGCGCGCAGGACGCCAAGAGCCATCTGGTCATTAGCGACGAAGAGGGCGGTCACGGAACGGTCAGCCGCAATCTTCAGGCCTTCCCTGTAACCACATTCGGCGCTCCAGTCGCCCTCGATCAGTGTGGCTGGCTCTAGGCCGGCCTGAGTCAGTGCATCCTGCCAGCCCTCGATGCGGGCTGCTGCGTCAATCCAATCGGACGGCCCGGACAAGTGGCCGATCTGAGTGTGGCCGAGGTCCAAAAGGTGCTGGACCGCGAGCCGTGCCCCCTGCTTCTGATCGACCGTGGCGCCGCTGAGGTGTTCGTCGCCCACTGACCCCACGGCCACCAGCGGAACCTGGGCGGTGACATCGCGGAGGACGTCGAACGTACCCGGGTGGGGAACAGTGACCACGATGCCATCTACGCCTTGGTCCATGAAGTGGGCAATAGCGTCCTTGATGGTCTCCGGGGTGACTTCCCGCAAACCGGCCACGCTCACAAAATAGCCCGCATCCCGGGCGGCTTGCTGCACACCAAGGAGGGTGTGAGACGGCCCGTACTGTGCCATTTCGCTGCCGAGCACGCCAATGGTCTGGGAACGCCGCGTCACCAGGCTGCGAGCAGCCGTATTTCGTCGGTAGCCCAGCTCGGTGATTGCCTGTTCCACGCGCTCGCGGGTCTTGGAACTCACGTTGGGGTGGTTGTTCAGAACGCGCGACACGGTTTGATGCGAGACGCCTGCCACGCGGGCCACATCCTCCATGACAGGAGGTCGCTGATGTGCAGATTGTTCAATGCTCACCCTGTCACGATAGAGCACCGGTGTGGGATCAGCCTTTCGCGACCCCCGCGGCGTAAAGCCGGTACCGGGCCAGGAACCCAGGAACTCCGGAAGCACTCTGCGGTGTCAGCTCCCGCCCTTCAAGCTTCCAGCCCGGGAGCTGACCGGTGAGAACGCCTGCGGCCTGCCTGGCAGCGCCATCGGCCACGTACTCGCCGGGCCTTGGGACGAAGACAGGCAAGCCGAAAGTTGAGGCTGCAATCTGTTGGACGGCGTCTGATTGCGCTCCGCCGCCAATCAGAATGATGCGCTGGGCAGAGACACTCTGCGCCTGCAGAGCAGCCAGCCCGTCGGCCAAGGAACACAGCACACCCTCAATGGCTGCCCGGGCCATGTTGGCTGGAGTGTAGTTGGAGACGGTGATGCCGTGGAGCGATCCCGTGGCATCGGGCAGGTTGGGTGTCCGCTCCCCGTCGAAGTACGGGACGAGGGTCAGCCCGTCGGCGCCTTCCGGAGCTGACAGGGCCAGGTTGCCGAGTTCCGTTAGGGTCACTCCCAGAAGTGCAGCTGTCGCGTCGAAGATCCGGGTCGCATTGAGCGTGCAGGCCAGCGGAAGGTAGTTGCCGGTCGCATCCGCGAAGCTTGCCACGAGTCCGCTGGCATCATGAGAGGGAACATCTGATACCGCGAACACCGTCCCCGATGTTCCGATCGAAATGACAACGTCCCCGACGGCGGCGTTGACGCCCAGCCCTGCTGCGGCGTTGTCTCCCGCACCCGGGCCGATCAACGCGCCCGTGGGAGTCTTGCCCGCCGCTTCCAAAGGCCCGACGACGGTTGGCAGCACCGGGACGTGGCCCAGCGTGCGTTCCAGGACTGCGGGTAAGTACTCCCCAGTGGTTGCCGAAAAGTAGCCTGTGCCGGAGGCGTCGGAACGGTCGGTGCGGAGGAGCTCCAACGATGCCGGGCCGGTTCCGGGTCCGTGACCCGCCAAACGCCAAGACAGCCAATCATGCGGAAGGCACACCGCAGCCGTACGTTGGGCATTGGCGGGTTCGTTCCCTGCGAGCCAGCGAAGCTTGGTGGCGGTCAGGGATGCTACGGGAACTGTGCCTGTGGTGGAGGCCCAATATGCGGCCCCGGCGGCGGCATCGCCACCACCGGCCTCAAGGATTAATTCCTCTGCGTCGGGCGCCGAACGGGTATCGTTCCACAGCAAGGCCGGTCGGACGACGTTGCCGTAGTCGTCCAAGCACACCATGCCGTGCTGTTGTCCACCGATGGAGACGGCATCGACGTCGTCAAGGCCGCCTGCCTGGCTGATCGCGTCCTGCAGGGCTGTCCACCAGTGATCCGGGTGGACTTCGGTGCCGTCAGGGTGGGAGGCCCTGCCCTGGCGCACCAAGGTACCGGTGACGGAGTCCCGGATGATCACTTTGCAGGACTGGGTTGAGCTATCGATCCCGGCTACGAGAGGCATGCGTTAATCCTTTTGGGGTCCGCCGCCAAGCCGTTCCGTGAGTGAATTCCGGAACGACCTGGCGGCGGGATATCAGTGTGGTGGTCTGATTTAGCGGGCGCCGAGCAGGTGCTCGATGGCCAGCTGGTTGAGGCGGACGAAAGCGAACGAGCGTTCGGCGGCCTTGTCGGCGTCGAACGTCTCGAAGGCGCTGGCGTCAGCGAGCAGGTCCGCCGTGGTTTCGCCGGCGTTCAACGTCGGCTCACCCAGCTCGAACACGCCCGACGTAGCAAGTGCCTCCTGAACGTCTGGATCAGCGCGGAAGGCCAAAGCGCGTTCCTTCAGCAAGAGGTACATGGACATGTTGGACTTGGCCGATTCCCACACGCCGTCGTAGCCGTCGGTACGTGAGGGCTTGTAATCAAAGTGGCGGGGGCCATCGTATTTTGGTCCGCCGTTGGGGAAGCCGTTCTCCAGCAGGTCCACCGTGAAGAAGGCGCTGGTGAGGTCGCCGTGGCCGAAAACGAGGTCTTGGTCGTACTTGATGCCGCGCTGGCCATTGAGGTCAATGTGGAAGAGCTTGCCCGCCCACAGGGCCTGGGCGATGCCGTGGGTGAAGTTCAGCCCCGCCATCTGTTCGTGGCCGGTCTCCGGGTTGAGGCCCACGATGTCGCCATGCTCGAGCTGCGCGATGAACGCCAGGCCGTGGCCGACCGTGGGGAGGAAGATGTCGCCGCGGGGTTCGTTCGGCTTGGGCTCGAGCGCGATCCGGAGGCCGTAGCCCTTTTCCTTGATATACCCGGCTGCGGTGTCCACGCCTTCCTTCATGCGGTCCAGCGCTGCGGAGAGGTCCTTGGAGCCGTCGTATTCGCTGCCTTCACGGCCGCCCCACATCACGAAAGTTTCTGCGCCAAGCTCTGCGGCGAGGTCAATGTTCCGGAGGATCTTGCTGAGGGCAAAGCGGCGGATGGAGCGATCGTTCGACGTGAAACCGCCGTCCTTAAATACCGGGTGGCTGAAGAGGTTGGTGGTCACCATGGGCGTCTTCAGCCCGGTCTCTGCCAAGGCTGCCTTGAAGTTCTTCAGAATGAGGTCGCGCTCGGAGGCAGTGGCGTCAAAGGGGATCAGATCATTGTCGTGGAAAGTGATGCCGTAAGCGCCCAGCTCGCTGAGTTTATGCACGGCTTCCACAGGGTCCAGTGCCGGACGGGTGGCCACGCCGAAGGGATCGGCGCCGGTCCATCCGACAGTCCAGAGGCCAAAGGTGAAGCGGTCCTGCGGGGTGGGCTGCGGGGTCATATTTGCTCCTTTGCAAAGCACTGGGGAAGAACTTGGAGAAGTGCATTCCAATTAGTTTTCAATCTGAACTATATGGGGGATAATGGATCATGGTCAATGGAAGCCGGAAAAAAGTTCTTTGAATCTGCAGGGAGGTCCCACGCCAGTGAATGAAGCAGCCGCGCCCGGGCGTGTAGGGGACGTCCGCCGTCGAAATCTTTCGCTCGTCTTGGACTCCATCGCCCGAACCGGGGACGCCAAACCCAGCCGCGCGCAGCTCGCGGCCGGAACCGGACTCACTAAAGCCGCCGTATCCAGTCTTGTTGCCGACCTCGTGGAATCCGGGCTGGTTTCCGAGGTGGGTCTCTATCGTGACGGCGAGCGGGGTCGGCCGGGGCAGGGGCTCGAACTCAGCTCGCGCCGCGGCGTGGTGGGAATGGAAATCAACGTTGACTACCTGGCTGTTGGGCTGGTGGACCTTGGCGGAAACCTTCGGTTCCACTCAACCGTGGAGTCGCGGAACCGCGGTCTGGCTCCGGCCAAGGTTATGGAACGCCTAGGCCTCTTGACGGCTGAGGTGAAAGCCGAGGCCGCCGCCGCCAACATCGCCATCTTGGGTGGTGGCCTCGCGGTCCCGGGGCTGGTGGATGAGCAGCGCAACCTTGTCCTTTCCGCGCCTAACCTGCACTGGGAGCAAGAGGAGCTGAATCCCCGGGCCCTGCTGGAGGGCGCCCCGCTGGGTGTCAGGTTGTCCAACGAGGCCAATAGTGCTGCTCTCGGTGAGCTTTGGTATGGCACTGGCCAGCCGGACTTCCTCTACGTTTCCGGCGAAGTCGGCGTGGGCGGTGGCGTGATCATCGGCTCCGAGCTTTACACCGGGCCGGGCGGCTCTGCGGGTGAGCTCGGCCACATCGTAGTCCACCCGGATGGGCCGGGCTGCTCCTGCGGAGGCACGGGCTGCCTGGAAACGTTCGCTGGCCAGGAGGCCATTTTCGAGGCCGCCGGCATTCCTGAGGGCTCACTCGGTGCGCGTACGGAACTGCTGCTGGCGGCCTTGGCTGCCCAGGAGCCGCAGGCCACTCGGGCGGTACACGACGCCGGAAAGTATTTGGGCGTCGCGCTCGCTTCTTCTGCCCGGTTGATGGACATAGAGGCAGTAGTTCTCGGCGGACACTTTGCGGTCCTGGCGGAATGGCTCAAACCGGCGCTGCTGACCAGCTTGGACCGTTATGCGCCCGGCCTGCTTGATCCGGGCAACCTGACGGTTTCGGCCCTGGAGCACTCCGGAACCCTTCTTGGTGCTGCGGGCCAGGTGATCCGGTCCGTTATTGAGTCGCCGTTCGAGTTCCTGCTGGCGAGCAAGCTAGCCTGAGCGGGGGTGCCTGGGCCGCGTTTGCGATCGCTGGCGATAAAACGGCGTGGGTCCTTCCGAATGAATCATCAGCATGCTTACTATTGATGGATCAGTTGTTCGCGCAAACTACCCCCACGGACGAGTGCCCCATGACTTCACAAGACTCAGCCCACACCAGTACCGCCAAGGCGCAGACCGCTCCCTCTCCGGAGGATTCGCGTAAGCCGGACAGTCCCAACGATCTCGCCAAGCCCACATGGATGTACATCGCCAAGCGGACGCTCCGGGAGTTCACCAAGGATCAATGCCCTGACGCGGCGGCCGGCCTAACGTACTACGCCGTCCTCTCCTTGTTTCCAGCGCTCCTGGCGCTGGTCTCCCTCATTGGCATCTTCGGAGACGCCGGCAAGACAACGTCATCACTGTTGGATATTGTGCAGCAGTTCGCGCCGGGGCCGGGCGTTGACGCCATGCGCCAGCCGATCGAGGAACTGACTCAGTCCAACACGGCCGGGCTCGCCCTGGTTTTCGGTATCTTGGTAGCGCTCTGGTCCGCCTCGGGCTACGTCACCGCCTTCAGTCGAGCAATGAACCGGGTTTACGAAGTGGACGAAGGCCGCGGCTTCATCAAGCTGCGGGGCACCATGCTCGCCGTCACCGTCGTCGCCGTCGTGGGTGCAGCGCTCGCCGCTGCCATGCTGGTCCTGAGCGGACCCGTGGCGGAGGCCATCGGCGGTGCCATCGGGTTGTCCGAAACCTTCTTGACCGTATGGAATATCGCCAAATGGCCGGTCCTCATAGTTATTGTGGTCGCGATCATTGCCGTGCTCTACTACTTCACGCCCAACGTCAAGCAGCCCAAGTTTCGCTGGATGAGCATGGGCTCTCTCATTGCCTTGGTGATTTTCGCCCTTGCCTCGCTGGGCTTCGGTTTCTACGTTGCCAACTTCAGCAACTACAACAAGACGTACGGTGCCCTCGCGGGCGTCATCATCATGCTGCTGTGGCTCTGGATCCTCAACATGTCCTTGCTGTTCGGCGCCGAGTTCGACGCCGAAATGGAGCGCGGCCGCCAACTCCAGGGCGGCATTGAGGCCGAGGAGAGCATTCAACTCCCGCCGCGCGATACCAAGAAGAGCGACAAAATGCAGGAAAAGGAAGACCAAGTCATCCGGGACGGCGAAGAAATCCGTGAAACCCACGGCGACGAGCCCCGGACAGGCAAGTAACCCGAATGGAGACTCCCGCCGCAAGCACTGACATGCGCAGCAAGAAGCTCAAAGCCATCAAGAACGGCGACAGCGTCCGGATCAGTGGTGAGGTTTTCCAGGTCGACTCAATCGAACCCCAAGAGGGCTCGCGGAACATCAGGTTGGAATTGACAGCGCCCGACGGCGGCTCGGTCACCTTGATCGGCCGGCCGAAAGCCCGCATGCAGCTGACTGCTCGAGCTTCATGAGCGATCAGGCCTCGGCGGGGAAACCCTGATCGGCGTCATCCCACCAGCCCTCCCAGGCGCTGGAGGTCAGGCGTTCGGTGGCGACAGCAGGGGCGTGTTCGCTGGCGGAATCGCCGGACGGCCCGCTGTGGCTGCCGCTGGCGTCGAGGAAAAAGGTCAGTGTCTTCAAGAGCATCATGGTGGTGTCCTTTCAGGGGTTTCGTGGACGTCTTTGTCCAGGTAAAACCAGCGTAGGTGCCCATTGTTTCCTCCCATCGACGCCATGTTTCAGCTGTGTACCACTTATCTCACCTGCGCGTTCGAGGACTTTTAGCTGACACAAAAGCGGGCCCCTGCCGTGACCTTGGCAGGAGCCCGCTGGCTTTGGAGCGATCCTCCCGCGGAACTTAGGGCATCCGCGGGAGGACCACGTTGTTAGGCGAACGGGAGGACGAGCTCCGCGTAGCGCTGCTTCATGGTTTCCAGGACTGCGTCGCCATCGGCGTCCCAGATTTCCTGGTTGAAGATCTCTACCTCGATGTCGCCCTTGTACCCGGCGTCCCTGACCCAGGTGCCGATGGTGGCGAAGTCGATGACGCCGTCGCCCATCATGCCGCGGGACAACAGCGCGTCCGCAGCGATGGGCAGGTTGAAGTCGCACACCTGGTACGAGGCAATGCGGTTCTCGCGGCCGGCACGTTCGATCTGCGCTTTCAGTTCCGGGTCCCACCAGACGTGGAAGGTGTCGACGGCGACGCCGACAGCCTTTGCGTCGTAGGGCGCCGCAAGGTCAAGTGCCTGGCCAAGGGTGGAGATCAGTGCGCGGTCCGCGGCGTACATCGGGTGCAGTGGTTCCAGCACCAGGCGGACGCCGTTTTCGGAGGCGAAGGGAACCAGTTCCTGGAGCCGGTCCGCCACGCGCTGGCGTGCAGCGACGACGTCCTTCTCTCCGGGAGCAAGCCCGCCAACCACCAGGAACAGTTCCTGGGTGTCCAGCGCTACTGCTTCGCGGACGGCTTCGAAATTGTCAGCCAGAGCTGCGGCCTGTCCCTCGGCATCGGCTGCGGTGAGGAAGCCACCGCGGCAGAGCGAGGAAACACGCAGACCGGCGTCCTTGATGAGCTTGGCGGCCTTGTCCAGTCCGGCCTCGGCCACGCGGTCGCGCCACGGCCCGATCGCGGGGATGCCGGCGCGGGCGCAACCGTCAACGGCTTCGGCCAGGGTCCATTTTTTGGTGGTGGCGCTGTTCAGGGAGAGTCGCGAGAAATCGGAGCTCATGCGCCCACCCCGTTGATCCGCAGGAAGTCAGACATCCGGAACGCGGCCAGCGACGGATCCTTCAGCAAGCCGGCTTGGTCTGCCAGTTCGAAGGTCTTGGCCAAGTGCAGCACCGAACGGCCGGAGTGCAGGCCGCCCACCATCTGGAAGCCGGGCTGCTTGCCGTTGAGCCAGGACATGAAGGCGATGCCCGTCTTGTAGTAGAACGTGGGGGCGCTGAAGATGTGCTTTCCGAGCTCACGGGTGGAGTCCAGGATGGCGCGCCCTTCGGCGCCCTGACCGGCGTCGTACTTCTGCAACGCTACCGAAGCGGCCGGGTAGATCGCCGCGAAGATGCCCAGAAGGGCGTCCGAGTGGTGCGTTTGGTCGCCGTCGATCAGTTCCGGGTAGTTGAAGTCGTCGCCGGTGTAGAGGCGGACGCCTTCCGGCAGGTTGGCGCGGAGGGCGACCTCGTGTGAGGCGTCCAGCAGCGAAACCTTCACGCCGTCAACCTTGTCCGAGTGTTCGCGGATCAGGCTGAGGAACGTTTCGGTGGCAACGGAGACGTCATCGGAGCCCCAGTAGCCTGCCAGCGCGGGGTCGAACATGGTGCCCAGCCAGTGCAGGATGACGGGCTGGTCCACTTCCTGCAGGAGTGTCGAGTAGACGTGCAGGTAGTCGTCGGCGCCGTTGGCAACCTTGGCCAGGGCGCGGGATGCCATGAGGATGACCTTGGGACCGGCCTCACTGACCACCGCGATCTGCTCGCGGTAAGCATCAATGACGGCCTGGATACCCGCTGCACCCTCGGGAAGGGCGGTGATGTCCAGCTGGTCGGTGCCGGCGCCGCAGGAAACGAGGTCCCGGACGGACTTGCCGGCGATGGCGGCGTTGCCCGCTGCCACGACGGAAGCGGCCTCGGTGCCGGTGCGCTTGATGAGCTGCTGGGTCGCGGCCCAATCCAGGCCCATGCCGCGCTGTGCGGTGTCCATGGCATCGGCAACGCCCAAGCCATAGGACCACAGCTCGTGCCGGTACGCCAGGGTGGCGTCCCAGTCAAGCTGGGCCGGGGCGCCGGGAGTGTTGTCCGCGGAGACCTCAGGGATGACGTGTGCTGCGGCGTAGGCGCGGCGGGCCGTCAAAGGAGCAGTCGGTTTGGTCCACGATGTGGCCGCCTGAAGGCGGTACTCGCGGGTGCCGCCGTCGTCGGTGGGAAGAATCAGTGACGTCATTAGAGGGTGATCTCCGGGATGTCGATGGTGCGGCGCTCAGCCGAGGACTGCAGGCCGAGTTCGGCCAGCTGCACACCGCGTGCTGCGGAAAGCAGGCCGAAGCGGTGCTCGCGACCGGCGACGACGTCGCGCAGGAATTCTTCCCACTGCAGCTTGAAGCCGTTGTCCAGTTCAGCGTTGGCGGGGACTTCCTGCCACTGGCTGCGGAAGGATTCCGTGACGGGCAGGTCCGGGTTCCAGACTGGCTTGGGGGTGTGGGCGCGCTGCTGCGCAACGCACTTGTTCAAACCGGCGACGGCGGAACCGTGCGTGCCGTCGATCTGGAACTCAACCAGTTCGTCGCGGTAGACGCGAACGGCCCAGGACGAGTTGATCTGGCCGATGACGTCGTCGCCCCCCGGGGTTTCGAGTTCGAAGATGCCGTAGGAGGCGTCGTCAGCGGTGGCCTTGTATTCCTTGCCGGCCTCGTCCCAACGTGCGGGGATGTGCGTTGCGGTCTTGGCGTTGACGCTCTTGACCTTGCCGATGATGCCTTCAAGGACGTAGTTCCAGTGGCAGAACATGTCCGTGGTCATTCCGCCGCCGTCTTCCTTGCGGTAGTTCCAAGACGGGCGCTGTGCAGCCTGGACGTCGCCTTCGAAGACCCAGTAGCCGAACTCGCCACGAATGGAAAGGATTCGGCCGAAGAAGCCTTCATCCACCAAGCGGCGGAGCTTGACCAGGCCGGGGAGGTACAGCTTGTCGTGCACTACGCCTGCGGTGACGCCGGCTTCCTTACCGATCTGTGCCAGCTCGATTGCTTCTTCCAGGGTCTCGGCCGTGGGCTTCTCGGTGAAGATGTGCTTGCCGGCGCGCATTGCCTTCTTCAGGGTGGCAGCGCGGAGGCTGGTCATGGACGCGTCGAAGATGATGTCAACGGTGGGGTCGGCAATGACGGCGTCCAGGTCGGTGGTCCACTCGGAGACCTTGTGGAGTTCGGCGAGCTCGCGGATCTTGGCTTCGTTGCGGCCAACCAGGATCGGCTCCACCTGAACCTTGGTGCCGTCTTCCAAGGTGAAGCCGCCGGCATCGCGGATGGGGAGGATGGACCGCAGCAGGTGCTGGCGGTAGCCCATACGGCCGGTGATGCCGTTCATGGCGATACGGATCGTCTTTGTTTCGAAGCCCATGTTTTCTCCAGTGCCTTGTGTGCCGGCCGCTGAGCGTTGCCGGTGCTTACTTATGTCATGTGGGAAAGCGCATTCCCGCTGCAATCGATCATGCACCATGGCGCGCCGTATTGGCAAGCGCTTTCCCACAATTCGAAGAGAACTGCCATAATTTCCTTAGCGCCAGTCCCGACGCTTGCAGAAAAGGAGGGCCCCGTGGCCGCCAGCACACTGAGTGAAGTTGCCCGTTTGGCCGGGGTCTCCCTGGCTACGGCATCCCGGGTCCTCAACGGCTCGTCCCGTAAACCAGCAGAAGACATCGCGCAACGCGTCCGCGAAGCCGCCGACAAACTGGGTTATGTTCCCAATGCGCAGGCGCAGGCGCTCGCAAAGTCCAGTTCAGGGTTGATCGGCCTTATTGTCCACGACATCGCCGATCCCTACTTCTCTGCCATCGCCCGCGGCGTCCAGGAAGCGGCCCGCCAACAGAACCGCATGGTCCTGCTGGCCAGCACATCAGGCACCCCGCACGACGAGAAGGAAGCAGTAGCTGCATTCGCTGCCCGCCGTGCCGACTCCATCGTGATCGCCGGATCGCGCTCAGTCCGCGCCGAGGACAAGCAAGGAAACAGTGAACTCGCTGCCGAACTGGACCGCTACTGCCGCAACGGCGGGCACGTGGGAGTGGTGGGTCACCCGGTAGTCGGCGCGTCCACCACCGAGGGCTACCACGTGGTGAAGGTCCCCAATGAAGAGCTCGCCGCCGGCCTGGCCGCCGAACTGGCCGCTACCCACGACGGCGAATTCCTGATCGTTGCCGGTCCAGAAGGGCTCTTCACCTCCGACGACCGGGTCCGCGGTTTCCAGCGCGGGCTTGAGGGCGCTGGGAGGCCTGCGGCTGAAGTGATCCGCACAGGATTCAACCGCGCCGGGGGATACGAAGCCGGCCTGGCTCTCGCGGACCGCATCAAAGCGTCCCAGGAACGGCTCTGCATCTTCGCCGTGAACGACGTCATGGCTATCGGAGTCACTGCGGCGCTACGGCCTGAGGGGGTGTGGATTCCCCGCGATGCCACCATCGCCGGCTTTGACGACATCGAAACCCTTCGCGACTTCCGGCCCGCTCTTTCAACGGTGCATTTGCCGCTCGAGGATATTGGACGCCTCGCCGCCGGAGATCCCGACACCCCACCTGTCAGCGGCGCGGTCAAGCTCCGCCGCAGCACTGAAACCCCGGTGGAATCGCAGGTATGACGGTGCCGCCCGTCAAGGCGCCCCAGGCACTCACGGTGATTCCCGCCGTCGGGCCTTCCGGTCTGGCGGCGCCCGCAGTTCTGGTTCTGCCCGGGGGGGCTACGCGAAAACGGCAGACCATGAAGCCGAACCTGTGGCAGAGTGGCTCGCTTCGCTGGGGATCCACGCGTTCGTGCTGCGGTATCCAGTGGCACCGCATCGGCACCCGGTGCCGTTAGCCGCCGCCAAGCAAGCCATGATCTGGATCCGCAACGGAGGGCATGGGCTGAAGGTTGATCCCTCGCGTGTGGGTGTCCTCGGGTTCTCGGCGGGTGGGCATCTTGCGGCCACATTGTCTGTGCAGGTGCCCGCGGGCGATCCTGCGCTGGACATCCGCGAGTCGGTTCCGGACCTCAGCATCCTCTGCTATCCGGTCATTTCCTTCGTCGATTCGGTGCATCAGGGATCCGTGGACAACCTGGCCGGCGAGGGGGCGGGGCCTGAAATCCTGCGGCAGCTCTCCGCCGAGCTGCACGTCACCCCGGCAACACCGCCGGCGTTCCTCTGGCACACGGCACACGACGAATCCGTTCCCGTCAGCCACAGCCTGGCCTACGCAGGAGCGCTCAGCCGAGCCGGAGTTGCCACGGAGCTGCACGTTTTTCCCAACGGTATCCACGGCATCGGCCTGGCAGCCGGAACGCCCGGTGCCGAGCAATGGACCGGGCTCTGCGCCGCGTGGCTTCGCCGGATGGGTTGGACTGCGTAGCGGTCTCCGGGCTAGTCCTCACCCAGAGTGATGGTGTGCAGGAACGCGGCGTCGTTGAGCACGTTGTCCGGGAGGTCGTCCTCCACGAATTCCAGCATGATGTCCATGTCCTTGCCGTTGCCCCGGAGGACATCGGTGACGGTCTGCCACAGCAACTTCCGATTCCGAAGCGGGAAACGCTCAGCTTCGGGGCCCCACGAGAAACAGTGCACGCCCACCAGATGCGGCAAGACTTCGTGGAGGGACTCAAGGGCCTGCTTGTCTGAAAGCCCGACGGCGGGCTGCCAGTAGGTGCCGACGTTGGCGTGGTTGACCCGGTCCAGTAGGTCGAGGGTGGTGGCGGGGGAGTCGGTGAGAGTGTTGCCGTGGTACTCGAAAGCGATGGCGACTCCGCGCGCCGCGGCAAGATCGGCAATGCGTCGGGTGTCCTGCACAACTGCGTCCCAGTGCTCCTGGCTCGCGCTGGCCGAACCCAGTTCCCCTGCCCAGACCCGAATTCTTGGAGCGCCTAAGGAGGCGGCGAGGTCCAGTGCCCGGCCGAAGTCTCCAAAGGCCCCGCAGCGGTAGTACGAGCCGAGCGATAGGACTGTCAGTCCGGCAGCCGTCGTGGCGTCCTTCGCGTGCGCGGCTGATTCTGCGTCACTGACATGGACGTCAGTACCCCACTCGATGCCGGCCAGGCCCGCATTCGAGGAAATTCGGACCACCTCGTCGATTCCGTGTGCGCGGAGGGTGACGGAACAAATGCCAGGCGTGAGGTCAGCCAGCGTGGTGAGGTCGATCATCGTCTTAGGATACCGGGAATGCGCTTACCCAGTAATGGCGTATCGCATGTCGAACACATCCGCACCCGCTCCTGCCGGCCGTGCGCACCCGCTCCCGCCGTGCGCGCCCGTTTCCGCCCCGTGCACCCGTTTACGCCCCGTGCACCCCTTGAACGCCGGCGTCGCACCCGTTTCCGCCGTGCGCAGCAGCGGTTATGGGTGCATTCGGCGTTAAGGGGTGCGCAGGTGGAACCCAGCCCGGCCAAGCCATCCGCTCCACTAGTTCGACTTGCTCAGCGTCCGGCCCATGATCGCCTGGGTGAGGGCATCGATCACTTCGGCGTTGGCCAGCGGGTTCCGGATCAGGGTGAAGTCGACGTCCCCCACTGGCGGGAGGTCGAACCGCTGGGTGATCACTTTCAGGTCCTCGGGCACCAGCGAGGCGGGCATAACCGCAACTCCAATGCCCGCGCGTACCGCAGCCAACACTCCGCTGATCTGCTTGGTGCTGCACGTGATCCGCCAGGTCCGGCCCTCGGCTTCCAGTGCATCAATAGCCAGCTTCCGGCTGAGGCTTGGCGCCGGGTAGGCGATGAGGGGGACCGGCGCTCCGGGCTCAAGAATGGTTTGCTCGACGCCCACCCACGCAAAGTTGTCGTGCCGGACTACAGTGCCTTCCTTGGCTCCGGCCACCCATTTCACGAACACCAGGTCCAGTTGCCCGGCATTGAGCCGCTTGTAGAGCTGGTCACTTTGGCTGACGGTGAGCTCCAGGTTGATTTGCGGGTACAGCTGCCGGAACTCGCGAAGGATCCGGGGAAGGCCGGTGATGGCGAGGTCGTCTGCGGTGCCAAAGCGGAGCCGCCCGCGCATGGCTGAACCGGAGAAGTAGCGGGCGGCGGAGTCGTGGGCGGCAAGGATGCTGCGGGCAAATCCGGCCATGGCGTCGCCGTTATCAGTGAGCCGGACCTCGCGCGTATCGCGGGCAACCAACACCCTCTTGGCGGAGGCCTCGAGCTTGCGGACGTGCTGGCTGACTGTGGGCTGTGCCAGCCCCAGGCGTTCTGCAGCCTTGGTGAAACTCAGCGTCTCTGCGACGGCCAAAAAGGAACGGAGCTGGACAGGTTCGAACACGTAACTCCTCAAGCGCAGGTCAGCGCCGGGCCGGAGTACTGCGCCATTGGAGAAGGCTCATTGCATTCCGCAATGCTAGTTATAGGCGCAATACGCTTCCATAATTGCTGCTGGCAACCATAGCGTTAAACGTATCCCACCGAAACTCTCGATCCGAGGACTACTTTTGGCACCCCCACCGCCTTCAGCGGCAAACGTCAGCCAGCCCGTCATCGATTCCCTCTCCGCGCCTCAGCCGCCGGACACCGTCACCCAGCCACTCGCCGTCGTGAGTGAAAAGCTGCCCTGGCGGCATACTTTCATCTCCCTGAAGGTCCCCAACTTCAGGATCTTCGCGATTGGCCACTTCATCGCCGTGATCGCCATCTGGATGCAGCGCATCGCCCAGGACTGGATGGTGCTTCAACTTTCCGGGTCCGTCACCGCGGTCGGAATTACGGTGGCGTTGCAGTTCATGCCGTCACTTTTCCTTGGCCCATGGGGCGGCATGATTGCCGACCGTTTTGCCAAGCGCAAGATCCTCATCATCTGCCAATCGGCGGCCGCGGTACTGGCTGCCCTCCTCGCGGTGCTGTCCCTGAGTGGCCGCGTCGAAGTATGGCACGTCTACGTGATCGCCCTTGCCTTGGGCTTCGTGACCGTCCTGGACCAGCCAGCCAGGCAGGTGTTCGTCAACGAGCTCGTCGGACCCAAGTACCTGCGCAACGCCATCAGTGTGAACTCCACGACGTTCCAGCTGGGTGGCCTGATCGGTCCCGCCCTGGCCGGCGTGTTGCTCACGGCCGTGGGTGCCGGTTGGGCCTTCGCCGCCAACGCCGTGGCATGCTGCTCCACGGTGGCCATGCTGCTGATCCTCCGCAAGGACCAGCTGCACCTCAGCCAGCCGACGCCCCGCAAAAAGGGAATGCTGCGCGAAGGCCTCAACTACGCGCTGAGCAAGCCAACCATTTATTGGCCATGGTTGATGGCCGGCTTCGTGGCAGTTTTCGCGATGAGCCTGCCGGTGCTTTTGGCCGCGTTTGCGGATCACGTGTACGACGCCGGTGCCGGAGGCTACGGCCTGCTGAACGCTATGGTTGCGCTCGGTGCACTCGCGGGAGCGGTGGCGTCCACCCGGCGTCGTCAGTTGCGGTTGCGCTCGGTGGTGACCTCCGCCGGGTTGTACGGTTTGATGCTCTGCGTGTCCTCGCTCATGCCAACCATGGTGTGGTTCAGCGTCACCATGGTCCTGGCCGGATTCTGGTGCCTGATGTTCCTCACCGCGGCCAACCAAATGGTGCAGACCAGCTCCAACATGAGCATCCGCGGCCGCGTCATGAGCCTGTACCTGGTGGTGCTGATCGGCGGCCAGGCAATCGGCGGTCCCATGATGGGCTGGCTCGCCGAGCACCTCGGTCCGCACCTGGCCGTCCTGATCTCCGGTGGGGTGCCGGCCATCGCAGCTGCGGTAGTCGCCGTCGTACTGGCCCGGAAGTCATCCCTGCACATCAAGGTGGACCTGCGTGATCGGCGTCGGGTGCTGCGGATCGTGCGGGAGCCGCAGACCGCCTAAAACAGGTGAAGCGCCCCAGCCGAACCGGGGCGCTTCATGTGGCGTGGCGCTAGGCCGCAGGTATGTGCGGATACTTCGCCGAGCGTCCCTGGAACTCCAGGACGTCCGGGTTCCGGATCACGCCGTCGCGGATCTCGATGGCCCGGGAGACGGTTTCGTTGGCATCCCATCCCTCCGGTCCCGCCACCACGGTTTCCAGGAAGGGCAGCAGGGCCTCGCTGATTTCCCAGCTGGCCGAGTTCCACAGGTAGGACGGGCTGTGGTCCACTGCGTAGTAATTGACGTGCCCACCAACGCGGAACATGGGCTCGTCGAACGTGGTGGTCCGTGCCCAGCTGAAGCCCATGCTTTCGTCGCAGGAAACATCCACGATGAGGCTGTCCGGCTGGAATTCGGCCAGGTCCTCCGTGCGCAGATATGTCAGCGGCGCATTGGGGTCCTGCAGGGTGCAGTTCACCACGATGTCCGCCGCTGCAAGGAACGGCGCAAGGGGTTTGCGGCCCTTGTCCGTGATGACTTCGCTCAGGAAAGGCGCCTTGCTGTCATGGTCGAACTGCACGATCCGCACTGAGTGGATCGGAGACCCGACGGCGGCGACGCCACGGTTTGTCAGGACCTGGACGTCGTGGATGCCATGGGCATTGAGCGCCGTGACAGCACCGCGGGCGGTGGCACCGAAGCCAATGACGACGGCGCTGAGCCGGCGGCCGTAGTCGCCGGTGGAACCCGTCAGGGCCAGGGCGTGCAGCACGGAGCAGTACCCGGCGAGCTCATTGTTCTTGTGGAAGACGTGGAGGCCGAAGCCACCATCGCCCGCCCAGTGGTTCATCGCTTCAAAAGCAATGAGCGTGAGCTTCTTGTCGATTGCCAACTGGGTGATCGCCCGGTCCTGCACGCAGTGCGGCCAGCCCCACAACGTTTGACCGTCACGGAGTTCAGCCAGATCCTGGGCCTGCGGCTTAGGGAGGAGGATGACGTCGCTGTCGGCAATCAATTCCTCACGCGTTCCGAGCCCGCCTACCAAAGACTCAAGTTTGCTGTCCGGAACGCCGAACCGCTCGCCGTAGCCATGCTCGAAGCGAAGTTGCCCGCGAACTTCAGGGGCAATCCGCTCCAAATGCTGCGGGTGGATCGGTAGACGGCGCTCATTGGGCTTCAGCGAGGAAGCCAGGACGCCTATGCTGAGCTGGCCGGTTGGCGCGGTCACTTCTTGTTGCCGGTGGAAGGCTTCGCGGCCTCGGTGGCGGAAGACTCGGAAGCCCGCTTATCCGCACGTTTTTCCTTGATGGATTTACTGGATTTCTTTGATGCGGTTTGGCGCGGTGATTTGTCGCCCATGATGGCTCCCTTAGAGCGGAGCCGCGATGGCTCCTGACTCCTGACGATACACCTTCCCCGGACCGGGTTGTGGCCGGAGTCACGAGGGCTGGGCGGCAGCCTGGAGACAAAAGAAACCCCGGATCGTTGGATCCGGGGTTTTCTTGGAGCGGGCGACGGGAATCGAACCCGCGTATCGAGCTTGGGAAGCTAGCGCTCTACCATTGAGCTACGCCCGCGTTGCCCGGGAAAAATCCCCTGAGCGAGTCCTAGCTTAGCGCAGTTGCGGGACTCCTCATGACCGGCGCACCGTAGACCGCTGCGGCCCGTCACCGTGGACCACCCCGGTCCTATTTGAACAGCTTCATGCCATTCCAGCCGTTGCCCACCTGACGCTGGGCACCCCAGACCCCGGCACCCAGGGGGTAGTCCACAAGATAGCCGTCCACGGTGTGGGCTGTGATGCTGCGCGTTCCCGGGCCCGACAAACCGAAGCTCGGAACCAGCGCCTTCATGGTGCCCCAGCCGGAACCAATGGTGGTGGGCAGTCCCGCGAAGCCGCCACTGCTGTTGCCGGGGTAGCTGAGCAGGTGCCCGGAGGTTGTGGTGGCCAGGATGTCGTTGGCGCCGTCGGCATTCCAGTCGGCCATGGTCAGGCCCATTCCAGCCCAGCCGCTTCCAATGTCCACGCGGTAGATCAACGCCCTGCCCATGGTATTGGGGTAGTAGCGCAGCCCGCCATCCGGGAAATAGCCAACGACCCCTGGGAAGCGTTCCGCGGCGGACCATTTGCCCACGGTGATGTTCATCTTGTCCCAGTCACCGGTTCCCACCACGATCTGAGTGGAGAAAGCACCGCCAGGCCAGCCCGTAAACAAGCCCAGAGTGCCGTTGTCCCATTGAGCCAGAATGTCGTACACGCCATCAGAATCCCAGTCCACTACGA
Source organism: Paenarthrobacter sp. MSM-2-10-13 (assembly GCF_011605365.1). Lineage (NCBI taxonomy): Bacteria > Bacillati > Actinomycetota > Actinomycetes > Micrococcales > Micrococcaceae > Paenarthrobacter > Paenarthrobacter sp. MSM-2-10-13. Next base: position 71,015 of record NZ_JAAOXO010000007.1, read on the forward strand.
AGGCCTGCTTCAAGCCATGCCAGTTGGAGCCGATCACCGTGGGAACGCCGTAGCCGCCGCCACCGTGCGCAGGGTAGCGAAGGAGCCGGCCGGAAGAGTCTGCGGCCACCAAGTCCGCTCCGGAGGTGATGCTCGCATAAGCGGTGGGATTGCCCGCAAAGTACTGTTCCATGGTGGGAAAGCCCCGGCGTTTCATATCGGTGGCCAGATCCACGCCGACGTAACGCAGGTGCCACGGCTCATAGCTGTAGCCCGTGATGTTCGTATAACCGTTGGGATAGCGGACTATGAAGCCGTACTTGTGGGCATTCGCGGCCACCCAGATGCCGGCGGCCGTGTCACCGAAACACGTACTAAGCCCGCACGAACCGTTGGCGTTCCCCACATCCACAGCCAATCCGGTCTGATGCTCGCTGTGTCCTGGGCGTGCCGAAATGAGATCCGCCTGGGCCTGGCCGTAGATGCTGACGTAGTAGGAGTAAACCTGCTGCTGCTGCGCGTAGGAACGGTAGCCGCTCACCACTGCAAGCCCGCCCGTGCCGGCATCGGCCGCACCTTGGAACAAACCGTTGAGCCATGCCGCAGCTTCGGCGCGCAGGTACTGCCCGGAGCCGCGGGCATTAACAAGGTCGCCCGGAGCGTAGCTCACAGGATTCAGGGGCCTGGATTTATTGACCAAAACAGAGTAGCTCGCGGGGTTTCCCACAGGATCGACGCTCGGTAGCGGATTCGCTGCGGTTGGCACCGCTGCTTGAACGACGGCGGCCTGTGCTGCCGTGCCAGGGACCGGCGCTGCCGTGGCAGGCGCCCCAGCCATGACCCCGCCAGCTACCGCCAGGCTGAAGATCGCAGCGCAAGCTGCCAGTCGTCGTCGTGCGTTCCCCACGGAACCCGAATGATTTTTCCCTCGCATAACGCCCCCAATTTTTTTGTAACCAGCCGCAGGCACTCTACCCGGCCCGCGGTCGCCTGTCAGCAGTTACCCGCAATAATCGGCAGATAACCATTCGGTCAAGGCTCGGCAGTCTTGTGTCGTGGGCGCCCCGCCCCTGACTATTCTGAAGGTGTTAGCTGCAGCGTATGGGGAACCGGGCTACGAATATTCGACCGTACGCCGAAAGAGGTTCCGTGGCATTCGCAGCCCATGAAGTGGTGATCAATAGGGACGCCATGACCGTCTACGGATTCCTCATGGACGGGATGAACAACTCCCTCTGGCGTTCCGGAGTGCGCAGCATCGCGCTTCGGTCCGGCGTTCGCGGCCAAAAAGGTGCCCTGTACCAGCAGACGATAACCGGCCCCGGCGGCCGTCCCGTCGCCGCCGACTTCAGGATCACCGACGCCCGCCCAGGAGCCGAAGTCCGCTATTCCGTGGTGACTGGGCCAGCACGGTCCACCGGCGGTTTCTACCTCAGCACCGAAGGCAACACCACCCGGCTCCGGTTCGCCCTTGAATACCACCCCAAGGGCCTGCGTAAGCTCATGAACGGCGTGATCCAGAAAGCCTTAGAGGGCGAAGTGGCGCAGCTGGAACAGCTCAAGATTGCCATCGAAGCCCACCCTGAGGGGTAGTCGCCGCTGTTGGCGTACGACGCCGACACCCGGGTTAGGCGCTGAGGCACGGTACTACTGGGCGAACTTCAGGCCGCCCCAACCGATGCCTATAGTCACCGGAGTTGTGAGGCGTCCGGTATTGAGATCCCAGTACTCAACAACACCGTTGCGGTTCAGCCCGGCAACACCCGTCGAGTCGGGACCGGTCACACCGCGCAGCGTTCGCAGCCCGATGTAATCGGTCCATTCAGCACCCACTACCGGACGCGATTCCTGCTTGGGCGTGCCCAGTCCGCTGCCCCGATACAAACGGAGGGTGCCGTTGGCCTCAGTGGTGAGCAAATCCTGGAATCCGTCGGCGTTGTAATCCACCATGTTCAGTCTGATGGCCGGGAAACCCGTTCCAATCGCCGCCTGCGCACGAATATAGGCCAGGCCCGCGTTCTTGTAGAGGTACAGGTTGCCGCCCGAGTCCATGGCTACGATCTGGGGAAGCCGGTTGTTGGCGCACCACGTGCCCACGGCAATATTTAGCGTCCCCCAGCCCTGCCCAAGTGCAACGGGATCCTTGAAACCTCCTGCTTGAAGACCGGGATACACCAAGAGGGCGCCGTCGAGTCTTTGGGCGATCAGGTCAAACACACCGTCGCGGTCCCAGTCCGTAATGAAGAGGTCCTTCAGCCCGGTGAACCCGAGTCCGATTCTCTTGCCACCGCCGTACCGGCCGCCACCCCACGAAGGGTAGGCCACCACGGAACCGTCGCCGGCGATTGATACCAGGTCTGCAGCGCTGCTGATCGATGCCGCGCTGAGGTTAAGGGTGGGTGGTTGGTGCTTGCTGCCAGGTTCGCAGACACCTACAGGATCCGTTGGTGGCGGGACGGTGCCGCCCGGGCTGGTGGTGGTCCCTGCCGGCAAGGTGGTGTAGCCGAAGAAATTCACCACACCCCAGAGCGTGAATCGATTCGGGGTGGTCTGCCAATTGCCATCCGTGTACGTGATGCCGATGCCCATGACATTGAACCGAGGATCACGGAGAAGCGCATCGTGCCCCGGCGATCCCTTCCACCACTCCACAAGCTGCGCCGCGTCCCGGTCCCAGCGGACAGCGATCACCTCACCCGCGCCGTTGTTGGGGTTCAGCGCTCGAGGATCCGTCCAAAAATTGGCGCGGTGCTGGATCACCTCACGCGTTGCGATGTTGTTGGACCAATCCTGGGCCAGGCTGGCCACAGTTGCGTGGTACTTCACGGGGGCCAGGCCGAGCGATGCGCGGTAACTGTTGATCGCGTTGAAAACCGTCAGGATCGCTGCCGTGTTGCTGTCAGGGAGGAGGGCCAGGGCGCCGTTGTCAGGATTAATGTCGCCGCTGGGGGCCTTTCCCGGGAACGGCGCGGGGGCGGTGGGTGAGGGTGCCGGGTTTTGGGTTACTGCAGGGGGCGGAGGCGGAGTTGATCCAGATGGTGCGGTGTCGACTGCTGGGGGTTCGGTTGCCGGAGGTTCGGTCGCCGGGGGTTCGGTCGCCGAGGGTTCGGCCGCCGGGGGTGGAGAGGCGGTGTCAGTGGGCGACGGGCTCGGAGAGCCCGTCGGTTCCGTCGGTTCGGTGGGTGAGGCTGGTTCGGTGGGTAAGGAGTCCGCGGGGTTCGGTCCTGCGGCCGGGGCCGTCGGCGGTGCCTCACTGGGGACGGTGCCGGCGGTCGCTGGTGGCGCCGGTTCAGTTGCCGGCGGTCCGGAGACACCAGGGTCCGAGGGGTTGTCCGGACCCCACGAGGGCCCGATGCTGGGCAACGGCGGCGGAGTTTCAAAGACGGGATCCACGGCGACGGGACCACCGTTTGAGTCGGCTCCCGTCGTGATGCCTGGTGTCGGCGTCGAAGTCCCTGCGTCCGGGGCGGGCGCCGTGGACGGCGGGGATACGTTGCCGGCTGCCGGGAGGGGCGCGGAAGGTGCGGGCTCCGCCGTCGTGCTTTCCTTCGGTCCCGTCAGTCCTGACGGGACCTCTGCCGAAGGGGTGGACGTGGGGCCGGGGTTGGTCTGCGTTGAGGGAAAAATCTGGCTGGAAGCAACCACCCCGAGAGCCAGGGTGCAGGCCAGCACAATGGCGGCAGGCGCAGCCAGTTTTCTCACAATTACCCCGCGAATGCTCGTTGCCCCCAAGTACGGGCGCGGTTGTACATGTCCGGGAACTATAGTCCCATGGGGCGGCGTGGACAATGCATGGGGTATTTTTGATGCTGTGCTGATCTCTGACCGCGATATTCGTGCCGAAATAGAATCCCAACGGATTGTTCTTGAACCGTACGACCCCGCGATGGTTCAGCCGTCTTCCGTGGACGTGCGGATTGACCGGTTCTTCCGGCTCTTCGACAACCATAAATACGCCCACATCGACCCCGCCGAGGAACAACCAGAACTGACCCGGTTGGTGGAAGTGGAGGGCGACGAGCCATTCATTCTTCACCCAGGGGAGTTCGTGCTCGGTTCCACCTACGAAACTGTCAGCTTGGCCGACGACATTGCTGCGCGCCTCGAGGGGAAGTCATCCCTGGGGCGGCTTGGGCTCCTGACGCACTCCACGGCTGGCTTCATCGATCCCGGTTTCTCGGGTCACGTGACCTTGGAGCTCTCCAACGTTGCCACGTTGCCCATCAAGCTGTGGCCGGGCATGAAGATCGGCCAGCTGTGCTTCTTCCGTCTGACGTCCTCCGCTGAGCACCCCTACGGTTCCGGTGAGTACGGCAACCGCTACCAAGGCCAGCGTGGACCCACCGCCAGCCGCAGCCACCAGAATTTCCACCGGACGTCCATTTAGCGTCTTCTGGCGTGCCGCCGAGGGGTTAGCTCCCCGGGCTCTGGGTGTGTCTTTGGGGTGAGATCCCGCCCCCTCGGCGGAGGGTGAGATCCCGCCCCCTCGGCGGAGGGTGACGTGCTTGCTACGCGGGTGCGCGTTCCGGCGTGCGGGGTGGTGCTCCCGGAGTTTTTCGGATGGCCTTGACCACTGGCTCCACAAAGCGGGCCGCAAGCGGGCCGAGGATGGCCATGATGAGTACGTAAGCGGTAGCGAGGGCTGCAAGTTCATCGGGCACGGCCCCGGAAGCAACAGCCAGCCCTGCGATGACAATGGAGAACTCACCGCGGGCGATCAACGCAGCTCCTGCGCGGAAGCGGCCCGGCACAGCGATGCCCGCGCGCTTGGCGGCCCAAATTCCTGTGAGCATCTTGGTTGCGGCGGTGACGAATGCCAGCACCAGCGCCCATCCAAGGACCGGGGGAATGGAGGTGGGGTCCGTGTTGAGTCCAAACGCCACGAAGAAGATGGCAGCAAAAAGATCCCGCAAAGGTTCGAGTATCCTGGTGGCGTTGTGGGCCGTCGCACCGGAGATAGCGATGCCCAACATGAACGCACCCACTGCGGCGGAGACTTGCAGGGCAGATGCAATGCCCGCCACGAGGAGAGCCAGGCCAAGCACGTTGAGGAGGAAGACCTCCGAGTTCTCGCTGTGCACTGCTTGCGAGACCCGGTGGCCGTGCTTGAGCGCAATCACCAGAACCACCGTGACCACGGCGAGGGCAATTCCCACCGTTTGCAGTCCGCCGAGGAATCCCACACCGGCAAGGATGGCGGTCAGGATGGGCAGGTAAATGGCCATTGCCAGGTCTTCAAAGACCAGGATGGAAAGCACAACGGGCGTCTCGCGGTTACCGATTCGGCCGAGGTCGGTGATCACCTTCGCGGCGATGCCGGACGACGAGATATAGGTGACGCCGCCCATGACGATTGCACCCACGAGTCCCCATCCCAAAAGCACGGCCAATCCGGCGCCCGGCAGGAAGTTGAGGACAAAGTCCATGACGCCGGCCTGCCACGATCTTCGAAGACCTGTAACAAGCTCCGACGCCGTATATTCCAGTCCGAGCATCAGCAGCAGGAGGATGACGCCGATTTCTCCCGAGAGATGGGCGAACTCGTGCATGCCATCGAGTTTGACGAACCCGCCGGCTCCGAAAGCCAAGCCCCCCACCAAGTAGAGGGGTATGGGGGACATGCCTATTCGGCCCGCTAGTCGAGCCAGGAGACCGAGGCAGAAGACGACGGCCCCCAGTTCAACGAGGGCTAATGCAAGCGGATCCATACCGGTCAACCGTTGCGGAGGATGTCGGCTGCCGAGTCAAGACCTTCCTGCGTGCCGACCGCTACGAGCAAATCGCCGGTGTGAAGTACGACGTCGGGAGCCGGCGACGGGACCACCTCGCCTTCGCGCATGATCGCCACGATGGAGACGCCGCTGCGTGTGCGGATCTGCGCTTTGCCCATGGGTTGGTTCACGAAGGGCGACTCCGGTGTGATGGAGAACTGGCGGGTGACGATGCCCGGTATCTCGCGATGCTCCTCGGCCAAGCGCATGGCAATGTGTTGCCCGCCCAGGAGGTTACCTAATGTGGAAGCCTCGTCGGCTGTCAAAGGGATGGATGCCTGGCAGGTGTCAGGATCATCCCAGGTGGACACGAAAAGCTCTGTCTCGCCCTCTCGAAGTTCCACGACACCGATGCGACGGCCCGAGGCCGTGACGAAATCCTTACGGACCCCGAGGCCTGGGAGTTCAGTCTCATCCACGTTCATAGCTTCACCCTAACTCTGTTGTACGGGTCCGGTACGGCGTTCATGCCCAACCGGCCCTATGTAGTTAACGCTCGGGGACCACGGCTATTTCCACTTGGGCCGGCGGCTTCACCGGGAGGATCACCAAGAGGCCCGCGAGCAGCACCACCATGATTCCCAGGATGCCCCAGCGTTGGGCTTCACCTTCTGCAACAAGCGGCGAGGCAATGGTGATGCACAGGGTGAAAAGTGTGGGGGCGAGGAAGCTGACTGCCCTGCCAGTTGTGGCGTAAAGCCCGAAGAGTTCACCGGATTCCCCGGCCGGGGCCAGCCTTGCCAGGTACGCCCGTGATGACGATTGGGCTGGTCCCACGAATAAGCAGAGCATCAGACCGAAGACCCAGAACGTGGTGGTCCCGGGCCAATCATTTCCGAAGAAGACGTAGTCCCCATTGCCGAGAACCAGGATGGCTGTGCCCGCGATGAGGAGGCCAACCAGGGAAAGGACGATGACGGCCTTGGGCCCGATCCTGTCATCAAGGAAGCCTCCAATGATCGCGCCGACGGCAGCGACTACGTTGCCGAAGATGGCGAAGAAGATGACGTCCTTGAGTTCAAATCCGAAAGTACCGGCGGCGATGACGCCACCGAAGGTAAACACGGCCGCGAGGCCGTCGCGGAAGATCGCGCTGGATAGCAGGAAGTAGATGGTGTGGGGACTGGTCTTGTAGATCGCGCTGATGCGGCGGAACAGAAGTTTGTAGGAGTCCACAAAACCCAGGGATGTGGTGTTTCGCCTCGCGGAAACTTCCGGAACCGCGAACATCACGGGAAGTGCAAAGATGAAGAACCATAGGGCGGAGAAGATGGCAACGAGCCGAATGTTCAGTGAGTCCTGCGTTGACGAGCCGAACCAGTCGAAGGAAGGCTGGACAAACAACTGCAGGACAAGGAGGAGCGCCACGATTCCTCCGAGGTACCCCATAGCCCAGCCAAAGCCACTGACCCTGCCAATGTTCTTGGGGGTTGAGATCTGGGCCAGCATGGCGTTGTAGTTCACGCCTGCAAACTCGAAGAAGATGTTGCCCAGAGCGATCAGGCAGACGCCGAGGAGCAGGAATTCCGGCCTCGGGAAAACGAAGAAGCACAGCGCAGTCAGGACGGCTGTGGCGGTCGTGTTGACTCCAAGCCAGAGCTTGCGGCGCCCTCCGGCATCTGAACGTTGGCCCGTGACGGGAGCAAACAGTGCAATAGCTAGGCCCGCAATTGCCAGCGCGGCACCGAGGGCTGCCGAGGCAGCGTCCTCACCTCCGAAGGCATTAGACGTCAAATACACGGTGAAAACGAAGGTGGTCATGACCGCTTGAAAGGCAGCTGATCCCCAGTCCCAGGATGCCCAAGCGAGGATTTGTGCCTTTTTGGAGGCAACAGGTCCCGAGGCAAGCTCGGACGTCGGATGGGAGGCTTCGGGAACTGCGGCCGCGTTCATAGCTTGAATGCTATAGGGGGTAGGGATATCGGTGGGCACATGACAGACCGGTATGTGGACAACGTGGCTTTAAGCCGTCCGCGCAGACGGGTTCCGATGCCGAAAACTGTCGGTCCGCCTTGATAAACTGGGTAAACCGAACCCAACGTATGACCGCCTGCTCCAACTTTTGACAATATGTTCCTGACTTTGCGGAGATAACAGTGATCACAGTTCTCGCCATCACCTTTGTAGCGGCAACTGTGGCGCCCTTGATCTTCCGCAAACTGGGCAGAAATGCGTTCTACGCCCTCGCGGCTGTCCCTGCGGGCGCCTTTGTTTGGCTGGTCTTCCAGTACGAGGCCGCATATTCCGGTGGAGGAATGGAAGAAATCCTTCCATGGATCCCCACCCTTAAGCTCGAGCTCGCTTTCCGTATGGATCCCCTGGCGTGGGTGATGTCGCTCCTGATCCTCGGCGTTGGATCTTTGGTGCTGATTTATTGCGCCCGCTACTTCAAAAACAAGGACGCGGATCTGGGCGGATTCGGAGCTCAACTCCTGGCCTTTGCCGGCGCGATGTTCGGTTTGGTGACCTCCGATGACCTGCTGATGCTCTTCATCTTCTGGGAACTCACCACCATCCTGTCCTACCTGCTGATCGGCTATGCGCGCACCCGTTTGGCTGCACGCCGTTCGGCGCTCCAGGCACTCATGGTCACCACAGCTGGTGGTTTGGCAATGCTCGTGGGCCTCATCGTCTTGGGCCAGGCTGCAGGAACATACCGGATTTCAGAGATTTTGGACCAAGCCGGGACGCTCATGAGCGGACCGATGCAAGGAGCGGTGGCTGCCGCCGTCGTACTTGTCCTTGCCGGTGCGGTGACTAAATCGGCGCTTGTTCCGTTCCACTTCTGGCTGCCGGGCGCCATGGCGGCTCCCACACCTGTCAGCGCGTACTTGCACGCGGCAGCGATGGTCAAGGCTGGCATCTATATTGTGGCGCGTCTGGCTCCGGGATTTTCGACGTCGGAGTTCTGGCTTCCCGTGGTTCTCGGCCTGGGCCTGGCCACCATGCTGGTAGGTGGCTACCGTGCGCTTCGCCAAACCGACATCAAACTCATTCTCGCCTATGGCACCGTCAGCCAGCTCGGGTTCCTCACCATGGTGGTAGGCCTGGGCCGACCGGATGCTGCCCTCGCGGGATTGGGTCTGCTGCTGGCCCACGGCCTGTTCAAAGCGGCTCTCTTCTTGGTGGTGGGCATCATTGACCACCAATCCGGAACGCGCGATATCCGCAAGCTTTCCGGGGTTTTCCGTTCTTCGCGTGCCCTCGGAGTGGTGGCCGGTATTGCCGCCGCGTCCATGGCCGGCGTGCCGCCGTTAGCTGGTTTCGTGGCCAAGGAATCGGTATTTGAGGCCTTCGTCCACTACGGCACCGGCGATCATGCTCCGGTGTGGGGCATCTGGATCCTGGTTGGGCTGGTCATCGGTTCCATCCTCACTTTCGCCTACAGCGCCCGCTTCATGTGGGGTGCGTTCGCCGTCAAGCCCGGCGTGGAGCCCACGCCTTTCAAGCCCATCAAGCCCGCTTTCCTGGCCGCACCGGCGATCTTGAGCCTCCTGACCATCGCTTACGGTGTATGGCCGGCACCCGTGGACACGTGGATCCAGCCTTACGCAGCGCTATTCGCTGACGGCGCGGACGCGGTCGACGCCGGACACTTGGCTTTGTGGCATGGCATCACCCCTGCTTTGGGGCTGACAGCGATAACTTTCGCGGCAGGCGCCGCGATGTTCTACGGACGCAACCTCGTCTCCCGGGCACAAAGCGTGGTTCCGGACTGGGTGGATGGCGACCGCGCGTACCAGAACACCATTGGCGCCCTGGACGATATTGCCGTCTGGGTTACCGGCCGCACACAGCGTGGTTCGTTGTACTTCTATCTGGCAGTAATTCTGACGGTAGCGTTCGCTGTGCCGGCCACCGCCTTGATCATGGCCAACAAGCCCCTGCCGGACGGCATCTACCTCATTGACCCGAACTCCCCGCTGCAGATCGTGGCCGGAATCGGGATCGTGGTGGGTGCCCTGGCTGCGGTCCGGGCCAACAAGCGCTTCCTTGCGGTCCTCATGGTGTCAGTAACCGGCTACGGCATCGCCCTGATGTTCGCGTTGCAAGGTGCTCCGGACCTTGCCTTGACCCAGATGCTCGTGGAAACCATCGTGCTGGTGGCCTTCGTGCTCGCCATGCGCAGCCTGCCCGCTGAGCTAAGGGACCGGACCGGTGGCAGGCTCCGGGTGATCCGAGTGATCATTGGCGCAGCCTTCGGTATCACCATGATCTTCGTTGCCATCTACGCCATGGGGGCGCGCGTTGCCACCCCCATCTCACTCGATTTCCCACGACTGGCCTATGAAGGTGGCGGGGGTCTGAACGTGGTCAACGTGACTCTCGTGGACATTCGGGCCTGGGACACTTTCGGGGAAATCTCCGTGTTGGCCATTGCAGCTACGGGTGTTGCCAGCCTGATCTTCGTCCGCAGCCGCGGCGATCGCATCAAGACATCCGAAGCCGTGCCTGAAGGCAGTGTGGGGCGCCGCACCGGTGTCGACCGTGATTCGCACGACGGAGCCGCCCTGGCCGTCGCCAAGAAGTTCACCGACGTCACGCGAGATGCCTGGCTGGTGGCGGGACGCACGCTGGCGCCGGAGCGACGCTCGATCATCTTTGAAGTCGTGACCAGGCTGATTTTCCACTCGATGATCGTCTTTTCCATCTACCTTCTCCTGGCCGGACACAACTTGCCGGGCGGCGGCTTCGCGGGCGGCCTCACCGCCGGCCTTGCCCTCACCATCCGGTACTTGGCCGGTGGCCGGTTCGAGTTGAGCGAGGCAGCGACCATCAGTGCCGGCACCCTTCTGGGGACGGGACTTGCCACCGCGGCAGCCTCCGGTGTGGTTCCACTCTTCCTGGGAGGTCAGGTGTTCCAGAGCGCGATTATCGAGTTCTGGCTGCCCGTCTTTGGTGACGTCAAGTTCGTCACGTCCACGATCTTCGACATCGGCGTGTACATCGTGGTGGTGGGGTTGGCGCTGGACGTCCTCCGCAGCCTCGGCGCCGAAATCGACGAGCACTTTGAAGGCAAAGGCGCGCCGCTCGCGGATGAAGATGCCGCCGAGCATCCTGAGCTTGCCCACGAAGCCGCTGAATCCGCTGCGCTCGGGAAGGGTAACGCATGAGCATCAACCTGACCCTGCTGATCGTCATGGGCGTGCTGTACGCCTGCGGTATCTACTTGATCCTGGAACGCAGTCTGACCCGCGTGCTGTTGGGTTTGATGTTGCTGGCCAACGCCACCAACATTCTCATCCTGAGCACCGGAGGGTATGCAGGCCTTGCGCCGCTGTTCAGCAAGGAAACGGCCCCGGAGGCATACAGTGATCCTCTGCCGCAGGCACTGATCCTGACGTCGATTGTCATTTCCTTCGCGGTGACGGCCTTCATGTTGGGCATTATCTACCGCACGTGGGTCCTGGCTCGTCAGGATGAGATCCAGGATGACCTTGAAGACGTTCGCGTGGCGAAGACGCCGAGCTTCGATGCCGAGGACGATGCCATCGTGCCGCTGGAAACCTCGGAGTTCGCGGTCACCCCGGCCAGCCCGGCGGATCGTGACAAACCGGACGCCACAGAGACCCCCAACACGGCAACAACCCGGGAAGGAGGCAGCGCGTGAATCTCGCGAACCTGTCGCCGCTAGCTGTCCTCCTACCAATTCTGGGTGCTGCCCTGGCGTTTCTGCTGATCCGCCACCACTCCGCCCAGAGGGTGGTGAGCATCGGCATTCTCAGTGCAACCCTCCTGCTCGAGTGCCTGCTCCTGATCTCCGTATGGGATGGGGGCACCACCTCGGTCACTTTGGGCGGATGGCTGCCCCCGTGGGGTGTGGTCCTGGTAGTGGACCAGTTCTCCTCGCTCATGCTGGTGGTCTCCACCGTGGTGAGCCTTGCGGTGCTCATCTATGCAACGGGTCAGGGTATGGCCGACGGTGACCAGGAAGCGCCGGTCTCAATCTTCCACCCCACCTATCTGATCCTGGTGGCGGGCGTGTCCAACGCCTTCCTCACCGGTGACCTCTTCAACCTCTATGTCGGTTTCGAGATCCTGCTGACAGCAAGCTACGTGCTGATGACGCTGGGCGGTACGGGCCCGCGTATACGGGCCGGTGTCACGTATGTGGTGGTTTCCGTGGTCTCGTCCGTACTGTTCCTCATTGCGATCGCCATGATCTATGGAGCCACCGGAACCATCACCATGGCGGACCTGGCCATCAAGCTGGCCGAGCTGGACCAGGGCACCCAGAACCTCCTGCATGTGATGCTATTGGTGGCGTTCGGCATCAAGGCCGCAGTCTTCCCACTGTCTTTCTGGCTTCCTGACTCCTATCCAACTGCTCCCGCCCCAGTCACCGCCGTGTTCGCAGGATTGCTGACAAAGGTGGGTGTCTACGCGATGGTCCGGACAGAGACGCTCTTGTTCCCAGGGGACACGCTGAACGTCCCACTGATGGTGGTGGCGCTACTGACCATGATTGTCGGAATTCTGGGTGCCTTGGCCCAGAGCGACATTAAACGTCTGCTGTCCTTTACCTTGGTGAGCCACATCGGTTACATGGTGTTTGGCCTGGCCATGAGCTCAGTGGCAGGTTTGGGCGCCGCGGTCTTCTACGTAGCCCACCACATCACCGTCCAGACCAGTTTGTTCCTGGTCACCGGCCTCATTGAGCGGCGTGGTGGCAGCTCGTCCATAGACCGCTTGGGTGGCTTGGCCAAGCTCTCCCCGCTGCTGGCCTTGTTGTTCTTTATCCCCGCAATGAACCTGGCGGGCATTCCGCCGTTCTCCGGTTTCCTTGGAAAGCTGGGGTTGCTGCAAGCAGGTGTGGAGCTGGGGACGCCGTTGGCGATCACGTTGGTGGTGGGCGGCGTGGTCACCAGCCTGCTGACACTGCTGGCGATCGCCCGTGTCTGGAACAGGGCGTTCTGGCGCAGGCCCGAGGACGCTGAGTATCCGGACCCCGTGCTAAAAACGCCCGGGAACGTGGGAGTACTTCCACGGACCATGGTGGGATCCACAGCTGGACTGGTGGTGTTCGGCGTGGCATTGACCGTCTTTGCAGGCCCGTTGTTCAAGGTCGCTGACGGCTCCGCAGGAATCATGCTGGACCGTTCGGCCTATATTCACTCGGTCCTCGGAGATTCGGTTGTGGTGCCGCCGCTGGTTCGAAGGGATGACGTGCAGACGGGGGATGCCAAATGAGCCGTAAACCGATCTCGTTCCGCACGGAGCTGCCGCTGCTCATCTGGTTGGTGATCGTATGGGGTGCCCTGTGGCGGGACTTCAGCCCCGGGAATCTCCTGTTTGGCGCCTTGATTGCCGTGCTGGTGGCCAAGTTCTTCTACCTTCCGCCCGTCGAGCTCAGCGGCAGGTTCAACATTCTTCGCGCCATTCCCTTTGCGCTGATGTTCCTCGCCAAAGTGGTGGCAGCGAGCTTCCTGGTGCTGTACCTGGCTGTAGCAAAAGGGCCCAAGGTCCGCAGCGCCGTCGTCGCCGTTCCGTTGCGGAGCCATTCCGACCTCATGGTGACGGCCACCGGCCACGTGATCTCGTTGATCCCAGGCTCCCTGGTGGTGGAGGTGGACCGCTCCACTTCCACGCTGTACCTGCACGCACTGAACATTTATGAAGAGGCGGATATCGACAAAATTCGTCAGGAAACCCAAGACATCGAAGCAGGATTGATCCGCATTATGGGTACACGCGAAGAAGTCGAGGCGCTCAAGGCCGAACAACGGCCCGGGCTGGAAGGGGCGGCGCTGTGAAGGAAGTAGTTCTGGTGGTTACCGCCGTCATCCTCAGCCTGGCGGCTGCAGGTGCGATTGTCCGCATCGCCGTCGGTCCGTCCCTTCTGGACCGTGTTCTGGCATCAGATGTTTTGCTGGCCATCCTGGGCGCTGCCTTGGCGATCGATATGGCGCTGAACAAGCACCTGAACAACCTGATGCTGCTGGTGGCTCTGGCAGTGATCGGGTTTATTGGCTCGGTGACCGTTGCCCGGTTTGTGGCCGAGCGAAGGGAACAGAGCAATGAATCCTGACGCTTCGGGCCTTGACTTCGTCGTTGATGCTGTCACCGCCGTGTTCCTGGTGGTGGGCGCGCTGATGTCCCTGGGCGCAGCCATTGGCTTGTTGAGGTTCCCGGACCTCATGAGCCGCATGCACGCAGCCACCAAACCGCAGGTCCTGGGTCTGTTCCTCATGCTGGCCGCGATCGGACTTCAGATGCGGACATGGTGGGTGTGGCCGGTTCTGTTGGTGGCATGGATCTTCCAGCTCCTCACAGCACCAGTGTCAGCGCACATGGTTGGCCGTTCCGCCTACCGCACCAAACATGGACACCGGGAGAAGCTCACCAAGGATGAACTGGAGGCCGTGGTCCAAAGGGCGGCTGCCGGCCAGGAACCGCGGAGCGACAGCTAGCAGCAGCAACAACGAACGCCGGGATCACCTGCAGGTGATCCCGGCGTCGTGGTTTGGATGCCTAGACGATGTCGTGGCTCTTGGCGAAGCGCGCGATGGCCCGCTGGGTGCCCCGGCTCGCCAGGACCTGGATGAGCGTGCTGACAAAGGCGGAGATCAAAGCGAAGGTCAAGGCCGAGCGCAGGCTGGTTTCTGCGTCGTCATGACCCAGGGGCGGCTTGTTGCCTGTCGCTTTTTCCCACCCTTTGTTGACGAGTTTGGTGCCCACAAAGCCTGCCCCGAGGCTCACTCCGGCACCGATCAGCTTAAAGAAGAGGTTCATGTCCCCAGCCTAGCTGGCTACACCCATCGCACGCGTTAGCGACGGTTTTCCCGCTCCTTAAGGAACGCTGCCATGGAGCCCACCGGCGCCAGCACCGGGACGACGCTGTGCTCGGCCGTCCAAACCTGGTCAACTGTTCCGAACCCGGCAAGTTCCTTGAGGAGGTAATAGGTTGGCGGCATCAACTTCAAAGTGCCGGCCGCTTCCGCTGCAAGAATCTCCGCCACAGGCATCCACAATGATTGCCAAGCCTCGGTTGTTTGGTGTTGGGGCGTAGCACCAGCTGTTGGCTTGGCAATGTAGAAGAAGGTGTCGAAGCGCTTGGGCATGTCTGTGGGCGTAATCCAGTTGGCCCACGGGCGGAGGTGTGCGGCTTCGATGGTGAGCCCGGCCTCCTCCTGAACCTCGCGGATGGCCGCAGTTAGTATTGTCCCGGCATTTCTCACGGCTTCGGCAGGATTCGCGCCCACGGAGCTCTGGTTCCACTCGGACGCGTGGCGTTGAAGCAATTCCGCCGGGTAGTCCCACCCGGACCCGTCCGCGGAGTCCACACGTCCTCCCGGGAAGACCACCATTCCGGCGGCGAAGTCCATGGTGCTGACCCTGTGTTGGACGAAGGCTTCGAGCCCGGAAGGGGCATCTCGGAGCAGGATGACGCTTGCAGCCAGACGTGGTTGGGGCACAGCGCTATGGGTGGTGGGAAGGTCCGTCATGAAGTGTGCCCCTTTGCCGCGGTGAAGTCTGCTGGTTCATTCTCTCAGGTCCCGTTGTGTGGCCCGGTGTGCAGGGAATGGTGTGGGTTTAGGGTGCAGAGTGGGCCTCGCAACGCGCACGGGGTTCAGCACTGGGCTCTACCGCGGCTGATTGTGACTGAATGCCGGCCAACGGACCAGCGCCCGCCACGGGCTCAGGTGTAAACTGAACCAGCCCATCAGGGCAGATTTGATAACGACAGGGGAGCGCCGCCGTCGGACTCTGCAGAGATGCAGGAGACGCGAGGGCGCTGAGAGTGCGGATAGCCGCAGACCCTCGAACCTGATCCGGTTAGTACCGGCGCAAGGGAGTCGAGCTTCTCAGAGTGTCCGGATCCGGGCGGCGCAGGCCAGCTGGATGACGGGTAGCACTTTCCCCTCCTGTAACCTCAGGAGGCAGAAAATGACCACGGTAAGCGTGAAGAAGACCAGTTATAACTGGCGTGTTGTAGACATTGTTGTGGCGGCTTTGATCGCCATTGCCGGCGGCGTGATTTTCTGGGCATGGTCCCAGGGCGCCGCACTGGTCTCCATCCCCATGAATGCGACGTATCCGCCGCTCACCGGTCTGATCGCCGGCGGCTGGATGATCCCTGCGGTCCTGGGCATGCTCATTATCCGCAAGCCGGGTGCAGCGCTGTTCTGCGAAGCTGTTGCCGCCACGGGCGAGCTCATCATGGGTTCGCAGTACGGCACCACTGTACTCATCTCCGGCATCCTGCAGGGCCTCGGCGCCGAGCTCATCTTCGCGGCCTTCCGGTACAAGAAGTTCAACCTGCCCACTGCTCTCCTTGCGGGCGCCGGCGCGGGCCTGTTCTGCGGCTTGAACGACTCCTTCCTGCCCTGGGGCTGGAACATCGCTTACGAGGCCATCGACAAGCTGGCCTACATCACCTTCACCACGATCTCCGGGGCGATCATCGCGGGCGCACTCTCGTGGATTGCGACGCGCGGGCTGGCCAAGACCGGGGTGCTGAGCTCCTTTGCCTCGCGCAAGGCCGCTTCGGAGCCAGTCTTCAACTGATGTCCGCCACACTTAGCGGCGCGGTGCAGCCTGCTGCCATCTCCGCCGAGGGCTGGGGGTGGCGGCATGCAGGCCGGGCCCAAGCTGCCATTGAGGGCCTGGACCTTCGGATTGAACCGGGGGAGCGCGTGCTGCTGCTGGGTCCTTCGGGTGCGGGCAAGTCCACGCTCCTGCATGCCCTTGCCGGGGTTCTGGGGGACGAGGAAGACGACTCGGATGAGACCGGCTCCCTGCTGATTGACGGCGTCGCGCCCCGCGAGCAGCGTGGCCGGGCCGGGCTGATGCAGCAGGACCCTGAGACACAGGTGGTCCTCTCGCGCGTGGGTGACGACGTCGCCTTCGGCGCGGAGAACCTCGCCGTCCCAAGGGACGAGATCTGGGAACGCGTCCATGAAGCGCTCGACGACGTCGGCTTGCGTACCGCGGCAGGCGGCGGTTTGGCGTTGGATCACCCGACGGCGGCACTCTCCGGAGGCCAGAAGCAGCGCCTGGCGCTGGCCGGCATTTTGGCGATGCGACCCGGCCTGATCCTGCTGGACGAACCAACAGCAAACCTGGACCCGGCAGGCGTTCTGGAGGTCCGGGATGCGGTAGGGCGGTGCCTGGACAAGACCGGCGCCACCCTTGTTGTGGTGGAACACCGAGTGTCCGTGTGGAAGGACCTGGTGGACCGGATTGTGGTCCTGCAGCCAGGGTCAACAAAGGCGGCGGGCTCGGGCGGCTTGGGAGCGGGCCGGGCGACGGGTGGCGTCCTCCTGGACGGGCCACCGGACCAGGTACTTTCTGAAGCCCGCACCAGGCTGATGTCAGCCGGCGTCTGGGTGCCGGGATATGTTCCGGCGACCCGGGAACGGCGGAATGATCCCCATGCCGAACCCCACACCGCGCAGCTCCTCCTCGCGGCGCAGGACCTCGCAGTTTCGCGGGAAAAGCCCCGACGCAAGAGGTTCAAGACCATCCCACCCGTGCCGGTTCAAACGGGCATCAGTGCACAGGTCAGGGCAGGCCAAGCGCTGACCATCACGGGTCCGAACGGTGCCGGCAAATCCACTTTCGCGCTCACGTTGGCCGGCCTTCTTGCGCCGGTGGACGGCAAGGTCAGTGCCGCCGTCGACCTTTCCCAGGGTGCCGGTATTGACCCGTACAAGTGGAAAGCCGAGCAGTTGATCTCCCGCATTGGGACGGTTTTCCAGGAACCTGAGCACCAGTTCGTCACAGGCAACGTCCTGGATGAGCTCATGTTTGGTCCAAAGCAT
Source organism: Paenarthrobacter sp. MSM-2-10-13 (assembly GCF_011605365.1). Lineage (NCBI taxonomy): Bacteria > Bacillati > Actinomycetota > Actinomycetes > Micrococcales > Micrococcaceae > Paenarthrobacter > Paenarthrobacter sp. MSM-2-10-13. Next base: position 88,530 of record NZ_JAAOXO010000007.1, read on the forward strand.
CTTGGCCACGGCGAGGAACGCGTGGATGAACTGCTGGAGCGGTTGCGGTTGACGCACTTGGTGGATGCCAACCCGTACACGTTGTCCGGCGGGGAGAAGCGGCGGCTCTCGGTGGCCACGGTGCTCGCGGCCCATCCGAAAGTGCTTGTCCTGGACGAGCCCACGTTCGGTCAGGACGCCAACACCTGGGCAGAACTGGCATCGTTCCTTTCCGAGCTGCTGGACGCCGGAACCGCGGTGGTCTCCGTGACCCACGACCAAGAATTCAGTGCTGTGCTCGGCGGAACGGAATTGCGGCTCGGCCCGGTCCAACAGGGTGAAGCCACACGTCAGGAAGCGGGTGCAGCATGAGGGACGCCTTGAACCTGCGCGGGAACCATGCCCTCCTGACCAAAGCCAACCCGTTGGCCAAGTTCGTATCCGTTTTCCTGATTTCCTTGGTGCTGGCCCTGTCCATCGACTGGGTCTCGGCCTCCACAGCACTGGTTGCGGAACTGGCGCTCTTTCCACTGGCCGGACTCACTCTCAGGCTTCTGTGGCAGCGGGCCTGGCCCCTGATCATCGCGGCAGCGATCGGCGGCTGGAGCACCGCGATTGTGGCGGCGGACAGCGGAGCTGTGCTGCTCGACGTCGGACTCTGGTCCATCAGTGAAGGTTCCCTGGAGCTGGGGCTGGGTTTCATGCTGCGCGGTTTGGCGATTGCGTTGCCGGCCATTCTCCTGATGACCTGCACCGATCCCACCGACTTGGCTGATGCCTTGGCGCAGAAAGCAAAGCTGCCACACCGCTTTGTCCTGGGGTCCCTCGCGGCGATGAGGCTGGTGGGGCTCATGGCCGAGGAATGGCAGACCATTGGCATGGCCCGCCGCGCCCGTGGGGTGGGTTCACAAGGCAGCCCGTTCCAACGCCTGAAAGCAACCCTCGGCCAGAGCTTCGGGCTCCTGGTCCAAGCTGTTCGCAGGGCTTCCCGGCTGGCTGTGACCATGGAAGCGCGCGGTTTCGGCGGGGGCCGGCGGACGTGGGCGCGCGAATCTACGTACTCGCTGTTGGATGCGTGGGTGGTCCTTGGCGGACTGGTGATCGCCGCCGGTGCGGTGCTGACGGCCGTTGGAGCGGGAACTTGGAGTTTCGTCTGGCGTTAGCGCTGGAGGCGTTGGTGAGCTGGGCACCAAGCGTGCCGCCGGTAGCGTTGGGGGCCGCCGGCGGCACTTTTTGTCCTCTCTACGCGGGCTCAGAGAGCCTGCTGCTCCTGGATTTCATCGAAGCCTGCGCGGGTCAGGAACCCCAACTGGGCTTCCTTCTCAGCGAGCTGAATGATGGGACCCAACTCAAAGCACGTCGCTTCCAGGCGGCGGAGGGCCTTGGCGTTGCGGGAGTCCGGTTCCACCACAATCCGGTCCTTGCCCGGCAGGGAGAACATGTACTTGATCAAGGACGTGCCCAGCTTCGGAGTGAAATGCGGGATAGGCCGTGTGGCGGGGGCCAGAAGCAGGTGCATGCCGATGTCCGCCTCGCGGGCGGGGTATGCCTCACCCACGGGATCGTGCAGGGGCTCGTAGGTCTGGAAGAGGGCCAGTGGCTCCCCGTCAAGGAGGGCCAGGAAGGCGTGGTGGGTCTCCAAGGAGTCCAGGAACTCGTAGATCCCTTGGACTTCGTCCCTGGAGTTTTCCGTCATGCCCCAGAACTTGGCGCGGGGTTGGGTGACCCATTCGAAGATGAAGTGGATGTCCTCGGCAGGAACCAGCGGGACAAGCCGCAATGCGCCCCACCCCTCGAGGTCTTCAGCGTAAACGGTGGTGCGGACAGAGAAGTCCTGGGTGGTGGTGGTCATGGCTTCCTTCGGGGCTGATGCGTTCTGATGCGGATGCTGGCGGATGTGGGGTCACGAGAGGGACGGAACGGGCTGGTCAGGGATGATCTTTGGCCAACGAAGGCCAGTCAGTGACCACTGGGGCGAGTTGACCCGCGGTCCAGAGCGGCAGCTGATCGGCGAAGTGCCGGTGACCTGGCGAGCCGGAAGCACCGAAAGGCACAATCCAACGGCTGTTACGCCGATCAGCCAGGTCCCAGACGTAGCGGGCCACGGGTCCACGGAAGCTTCGGTCTTCGACACCGGGCAGGCTGTCGGTGCACAGGACGCACCCGGTGTCTCCGCTGAGCTCTGAGGTGGGCGCCGATGACGCGAGCGGTCCGGGGAGGACATGGACGGCCAGAAGTTTGTGCCGGTCACCCCATGCAGCGCCGTTGAGCATGGACTCCTCCAAGGCAACGTCTTCAAGTGCGGCGGCGGCTTCCACTCCAACGTTAATGCCGAGTTCGGACCCATGCGCCAGGAGGGTCTCCAAGGCGAATCCAATGCGGGATGCCACGGATAACCAAGGCCTGAACAATGCTGAGTAACCAGTGGGCTCACTCAGGGGAGCCAACGCGGAATGCCGTGCCAGTCGCTGGACGATAGCTCCGCGCCACGCTGCAAAGACCGCAGCTTGGTGGCTGCCGGCATCCATCAGTCCATCCCACGTCAACAACAGCGCACGCAGTTCCTTGGCCTCCCTGGACAGGTCCTGGGTGTCAAGGCCGGAGAGCGTTGACCGGAACAACGGCCACGGACCCAGCAGAGTGTCCGTGTGGATGGCCTGCATGGCGTCCACGGATAACGGACCGGCGGTCGACTCCAGCAACTGCCGGATGCGGAGGGCCCGATGCGCGGGCGCGAACTCCATGGCCACGACGTCACCGCCGCCAGCTTCGCGGTCGTTCGCGCTGACGGTAAACCTCTGGACCTCGGTGCGGGGCAGGACCACGTACTGTCCCTCCCACTCGTGACGGGCCGAGAGGGCCGGGACGGGCAAGCGCCGGTTGGCCGGATTCCGTTGCGGAACCAACCCGGCGACGAAATGCCGTACGGACCCGGAAACGTCGGCGGCCACTACGCTGTTGACGGGCTCCACCCACGCATCGAAGGCGGCTTCCACGTCGGAAACGCTCCGGCTCCGCAGCAGCGGCAGGAGGGCCTCGAAACCCAACCGCCCCTCGACCCTGGCCGGGAAACGCAAACTCAGTGCGCCGCCGTCGGGCGTTTCAGAGATGACCGGGCCGCGCGCGGTTTCAATAATTTCAACGGCCACTCCCTCACCGTCGCGGACGGTGATGGTTTCGGAACTCACGACGACGGGCTCCCAGCCTTCCGCTCCGCGCGCCTCGATGCGATCACCGGATCTGTCGCTGATCCGGCGCAATTCCTCCACGAAGAGGTCCTGGTAATCGGCCATGGCGTTGGTGATCGCCCAGGCGGTGTTGCCGGTGTGGGCGAAATGGGGGAGGCCGGGAACTCCGGGGAACGCGAATCCGATCGCGTCGAACTCGGGGCAGGCCAGCCGTACCTGTTGGTAGACGCCGGGGAGTTCCATGAGGCGGTGGGGGTCGCCGGCTATCAGCGGCAGGCCGCTGGCCGTCGTCGAGCCGTGGGCCGCCCACGCGTTACTGCCTGACCAGACGGGTGCCTCGATGCTGAACAGGCTGACGGCGTGGTCGCCGAGTGTCCTCGCGACGTGTGCCCGGAACAGCTTGTTGGGGAAGGTGGAGAAGAGGATGTGGTGCACCAGGAAGACGCCCAGCGGGGTCCATGGATTCCACGGCTCGGGTTCGCTGCCGGACTCGTCAAACTCGGCTCCGCCCCTTTGGCCTTCCGCCAGTGCACTATTGACACCCGCCACGTACTGCCCGCACCAGCGTTGAGTGACGGCGTCGAGGTTTTCAAAGCAGCGGCGCGCGGTGTCATCCAGCCGCGCCTGCCGGGCAAAACGGTCCCAGAGCACCGCGTCTGAGCCCAATACTTCGGCTGTGCGGCCTTCCGAACGCCACCGTTCCAGCTCGATCTGCCAGGAGCGGTCCGTGGCCGCATTCTGACCTTGCAGAAAGGCGAGTTCATCGGCTGAATCAGCCCACAAATGGGGGATTCCCCACCGATCCCGGTACGTTCCGGGGCCGCCTGCCGGGGCGGGTTGCTGCGTTGGGGCAGGCGTCATAATCTTAGGCCGCTTTCGAACTTAGGTTAGGCTTACTTAAGCTCAAGATAAATGGCTTTGGCCCCGTTCACAAATCGTGGACATTCGTGAAGGAGTGTTGCTTGAAGCGCAATTGGGAAGGTGTCGTCCTCAAAGTCATGGGCGCCAAGGACTTCACCCTGGAAGTCACGGGGAGCGAAGAAATCACCCCGGACTTCCTCCGTGTGCACGTGCGGGACGGCGGACTCCTGGAGCGCAGCGGCCTGCATCCCACCATGTGGATCCGGCTCTGGTTCAACGACTCCGGCAAGGCCCACCAGCGCGCCTACACCTTGGTCAACGCCTCCCCTGCGGACGGTACGTTCAGCATGGACTTCGCGATGCATCACGGCGTTGCTGCGGATTGGGCGCGCTCAGTGCAGCCCGGCGACACCATTGATGCCACCGTCCAAGGCAGCTCCTTCACGTTCCCGCAGCCCGCCCCGCGGCGGACGTGGATTGTGGGAGATCCCGCTTCCATCCCGGCCATTAATTCACTGCTGGATGAGCGGCAGCGTGTTGCTGCAGGCGCAGCTCCCGTGACGGCGTGGCTTGAATACCAACACGACGCCGACCCCTCGCTTGAGGTGCGTACCGTCGATTCCGACGTCGTCACCTGGGTTCCGCGCAAACGTGACGGTGCCGCTCTGGTGGAGGAAGTCTGCGCTGCGCTCACGGCAGACGCTGTTTCCGTGGGAGACGACTTTTTTTGGATCGCCTGCGAAGCATCAAGTACGCGGGCAATCGTCAAGCACCTGAGGAAAGAACTCGGAGTGGACAAGCACCGGATTGATGCGTTGGGGTACTGGCGGGCCTAACGATTGACGGGTTCCTCGCGGTGGGCGTTACTCGCGCCAGGTGAGGTAGCCCTTCTGCCCCTCCGACGGAGTGAGGACCACATCGCGGCCGTACTTCTTCCTGGCGTCAGCCCCTGAGAAGGCGTCCGGGACGATGCGGACCGCTTTGGTGACTTTGCCGTCCTTCAAGAAAACGAAGAGTGCCGGTGACGCGGTGTAGCGGCTCTCCTTGGTGAGCGGTTCCCCAAAGGCTTCCTCGATGTCCTTGGCCGGGGTTCCAGACGTGACAAAACCTGCTTGGTCCCAGTCGAAATCCGTGGCATCGGACAGCTTGAGCGCCGTGCCGTTCGTGGCGGACTCCAGGACCTGATTGTTGAGGTGGTCGTTCGTTTCGGGCATGACGGATCCTCCGAGGGAACAGGCGGCCAAGGCGCAGGCCAGAACTAAGGTGAGCAGGCTGGTCATGGTGACGCGGGGCACCGCAGTCTTGGTGCGGCGTCGTGCGTTTGGGGTGGCAGGACGACTCACGAAGTAGTCCTGGACTCGTCGTTGAACTCAGGATCTTCACCAGGGGCTGGCTCGGCGTTGCCGGCGTCGCCCGTCTGGTCGGCGGGGATCTGGTTGGACGGGTGCGGCAACAGGTCTGGTCCCACCACCACAGTGTCTCCGTTATTGACGGCTTCCTCGATCAAGTCTGCAAGCTCCTCAGCACTGGCATCCGGATTGGCAATGGCCACATTGCGACCAACCTCATTGTTGTACAGATCCATTGCTTCGCGTGGAGCCGGGTTTCCGGGGAGTTGCTCGTGGGCGGTGGCGTAGTCCTCAGCCCAGTCAGCGCCAAACTCCTTGACCATGAGGGCGTTCCAATAGGCGTGTCGGAAAGCGTCATTCTGGTCATCATTGCGGTCTTCGCTGGGGAAGCGCTCATCGGCAACGCTGAAGGCGTCGTCGTGAATGCCCTTGAAAGCGTTCAGCTCAAAGGGTCCCAGGCCATTCAGAAGTTCCGCTTCCTTCTCGGTTACCACTCTTTGGTCCGTCACGAACCGCAACGGATCCCAGTCGCCGGGCCAGTTAGTGGTCTCCGCGTCACTGACCTGGTACTGGTCCAGGATCTCCTGGGGCGTGGGATTGGAGGTCTTTGTTGTGGCGTCCTTCGCCGGTTTGGCGGAGTCGCTCCCGGTCCCGGTCCCGCTTCCGCCGGAGCCGCCGCCTGGGCCGCTGTTGCCTGCGCTGGCGCCCTCAGTGGAGGCACCCGACTGCTGGTCCGCGTTGGTGAGCACAGACTTGGACGCTTCTTCTATCCCACGCGAGGTCCTTTCAAGCAGCGGCCGTAAGTGGCCCTGCCACTCGGAGGCGAAGCGTTTGGCATCCTGTCCCTGCCAATAGCCGCCCTGCGCGATCAGGGAATCGAGTTCCCGGGCGCGGGTGGCCAGCAGCGAGGCCCCGCTGGCAAGGGTTTTCGATAGTGCTTTGAGCTGATCGACGTCGGCGCCGTAGAAAGGCATATTTCCCCCTGAGCTTTCCTGTACATCCTTCGCCAACTCCCGTTGGGGCACAATGGGGAGCTCTGCCCTTGAAGGAACTGAGGGAAAGCGTTCACCCAAGGCGAGTCTCCGACGTCGTGCCCTATATCGCACAGGGCGGGTATGGTGTGATGTTTACCGCTGAATTGGCATGTTGCACTGAACTTCTAGCTCACTTGTGATATTTATTGGTTATGACGCAACCTACCGCCGAACATGTAGGCCTCCTGCTCCGCGACGCCCGTGGCGAAAAAGGCTGGACGCAGGGGCAGCTGGCTACTGAATTGGGAACCAGCCAGAGCGCAATCGCCCGGATGGAACAGGGCAAACAAAACCTCAGCCTCCGCATGATTGAACGCCTCGAAGCCATTTTTGGGCGGTCCATCGTCAAAGTGGCCAAGCCGCAGATGACCCACCTCCGCGTGGAGGGCGGCCGGACCCTCTCCGGTGAAGTGGACGTCAACAGCAGCAAAAACGCCGGCGTAGCCCTCTTGTGCGCGAGTCTCATTAACCGCGGCACCACCACGCTGCGACGGCTCGCCCGGATCGAGGAAGTCAACAGGATCGTTGAGGTGCTGACCTCCATCGGCATGGAATGTACATGGCTCAACGGCAGCGATCTCCGCATCCGGCGCCCCGAGGTACTGGATCTCGAGTCCATGGATGTTGACGCCGCCCGGCGTACCCGCAGCGTCATCATGCTGCTGGGTCCCCTCCTGGACGAAACCAGCGAATATCTTCTTCCCTACGCCGGTGGCTGTGACCTCGGAACCCGCACGGTGGAACCTCACATGCAGGCGCTTCGCCAGTTCGGCCTCGAAGTGGAGGCGAAGTCCGGTTTCTACTCCGTGACCGCTCCTCCCGCCGACGATCTCGATCGCTCCTTCGTCCTGACCGAACGCGGCGACACCGTCACGGAGAATGCCATCATGGCGGCCGCCCACCGTGAAGGCACCACCATCATCCGCAACGCCAGCCCTAACTACATGGTGCAGGACCTTTGCTTCTACTTGCAGGGCCTCGGTGTGGAAATTGACGGCGTGGGGACCACAACGCTGAAGATCACCGGGCGTTCCGCCATTGATGTGGACATTGAGTACTTCCCGTCCGAAGACCCGATTGAGGCCATGAGCCTGATCACCGCAGGCATCGTGACCAACTCAGAGGTCACCATCCGCAGGGTGCCCATCGAGTTCATGGAAATTGAGCTTGCCACCCTGGAACAGATGGGCCAGAACCTCGAGGTATCCGGGGAATACATGGCACGCAACGGACGCACCAGGCTGGTGGACGTCACCACCAAGCCGTCGGAGCTTCACGCCCCACAGGACAAGATCCACCCCATGCCGTTCCCCGGCCTGAATATCGACAACCTGCCGTTCTTCGCAGTGATCGCAGGCAACGCCGAGGGCCAGACCATGATCCACGACTGGGTGTACGAGAACCGAGCCATCTACCTGACGGAACTCAACAAATTGGGCGCACAGGTGCAGTTGCTGGATCCGCACCGAATCTACGTCAACGGACCCACCAAATGGCGTGCCGCGGAAATCGGCTGCCCGCCGGCCCTCCGCCCGGCCGCTTGCCTGCTCCTTGCCATGTTGGCAGCCAGGGGCACCTCCGAACTTCGCAACATCTACGTGATTGAGCGCGGCTATGAGGACCTTGCAGAGCGACTGAACACCATTGGCGCGAAAATCGAGTACTTCCAGGACTGACGCTGGCGCTGCTTGGACAGCCGGCGGCACCCGTTAGTGCTTTTGGCGCTCCCGTTTCCGCCGTTTGCGCCAGATACCTCTGGTGCGGATGGCGGGAACTGGTGCGGAACGGACCGGGAGCCGGCCTCAGCCCTGTCCCCACTCGGCCTCCTGACGCGGAATGCGGGGTACTGCCCCCGCGCGCATCAGGAACGACCTCGCATGCTGACCCGGGTCAGGAGGCCTTTGCGTCCTGTTCTTCCCACGTCATCAGGTAGGCGCCGACGAGTCCCTCCACCAGATAGAAGCAGAACGGCGGGATGTCCTTTTTGACTGCCAGGATGGCGCCGTAAACGGGTGCGCTGGCCGCAGCCGTGATACCAATCCAGCGGCTTGCGGGTAAGGAAAGAAGGCTCCCGCCGAGCGCGGCCAACGCCACAACATGCAGCCCGGAGTACGCCAGGAACGGCGCGTTGGATCCCCTGCGGTAGGCGAACCCTTCAAGGTCGGATGCTCGCCGGGCGAGGCTTGAGACGAAGAACGGGGCGCCCGCGAGTAAGGCGGCGGCTGCACCGAAAGCCCACTTCCTCGCCCTCCGATGCGATGCGTTTCCTTGAACGGCATCTTGGTCCTGAACAGCGCGGGCAAAGGCGGCGATTCCCACAGGCACTGCAACTGTTCCCACGGCGGTAAGGTGCTGACCCACGATCCAGCCGCGCTGTCCGGCTGTGAGCATGCGCAGCCGCTCGGCGTTGTTGGGGGTGATGTAAACGCGTGAGACTGGAGAGATTCCTACGAACCACACCACCGTGCCGGCAACGATGACCGCTCCGGCACGGCGATAGGGATGGTTCTCGCTCATGGCAGCAAGGTTAGACCTGTTTGAGGGCCTTCTCCAGATCCAGGATGAGGTCGTTTACATCTTCAAGCCCTACGGACAGGCGGACAACACCATCCGAAAGCCCGATCGCCGCCCGCCCCTCCGGTCCCATGGCCCGGTGGGTGGTGGTGGCAGGGTGGGTGATGAGGGATTTGGAGTCGCCCAGGTTGTTGGAGATGTCAATGACGGAGAGACCGTCGAGCAAGGCGAAGGCAGCCTCTTTGGCTGATCGTCCGGCCGAAGGAGATAGCTCAAAGGTCAGGACGGTGCCGCCCGCCTTCATCTGCTTCGCCGCAAGTTCGTACTGCGGGTGAGACTTTAACAGCGGGTACTTAACCCAGCTGATGGCGGGTTGCTGCTCGAGCCACTCTGCGATCTTCAACGCGGATGCCGAGCTGTGGTTTACACGCAGTCCGATGGTCTCCAAGCCCTTGGTTAGCACCCAGGCGTTGAACGCGGATAGTGAAGGGCCGGTGTGCCGCATGAGTTGCTTGACCGGGCCGTCGATGAATTCTTTGGTGCCCAGGATCGCGCCGCCAAGGACGCGTCCCTGGCCGTCGATGTGCTTGGTGCCGGAGTAAACAATGACGTCCGCTCCCAGCTCACCGCAGCGTTGTAGCAGGGGCGTGGCAAAGACGTTGTCCACCACCACGGTGGCCCCGGCAGCATGCGCCAGTTCGCTGACCGCAGCGATGTCCACGATCTCCTGCATGGGGTTGGACGGAGATTCGAAGAAGACCGCGGTAGTGGGCTCGGAGAGGGCTTCGCGCCACTGCTCCAAGTCCGGGCCGTCTACGAAGACCGTGTGAACGCCCCACCGTGGCAGGATCTCATTGAGGATCACAAAGCAGGAACCGAACAGGGAACGGGCGGCAACCACGCGGTCACCGGCAGCCAGCAGGGCACCCAAGGCAGTGAAGACCGCGGACATACCTGACGCAGTCGCAAAGCAGGCTTCGGTTCCTTCGAGCAGGCGCAGCCGCTCCTGGAACGTTGCAACGGAAGGGTTGCCGTAGCGGGAGTATACGAAACGTTCGTCCTCACCGGTGAAGGCGCGCTCGGCGGCAGCAGCGGATTCGTAGACGAAACCGGAGTTCAGAAAAACGGGCTCGGACGTTTCCTGGAAGTTGGTACGGTCAAGGCCACCGCGAACAGCCTGGGTATCAGGGCTCCAACCGGCGGCATCGGGATTAAAAGTCACTTACTCAGTCCCCAGATTCGTCGGCAGGCCACGGTTCTTCCAACCGTTGACGGTGCGCTCACCATAGCGGTCCGGTTCACCTTCAAAGCCCTCCAAGACGTTGTAGGCAGTGAAACCGGCTTGCGTGGCGGCGATGGCTGCGGAGATGGAGCGCTGACCGGAGCGGCACAGGAACACCAACTCAACGCCGTGGTCCTCGGGTGCCTGCTGACGCAAGTCCTCGATGAAGCGGGAGTTGGGGATGCCGCCGGCGAGGTTCCACTGGATGAAAAGGGGATCGTTTTCCGTGGCTTTGGTGTCGGGGATACCGATGTGGGCCCACTCGCCCTCGGTGCGGACGTCCACCAGGATGGCACCTTCTTCGAGTTTGGCCCACGCATCCTGCGGGGTCAGGTCACCTGCGTAGCTCATGCGTGTCCCTCGAATGCTGCTTCGTCGTCGTCGCTCTCAAGCTGGTCAACGGCACTGGCAACGGCGGCATCGGCATTGGCGATCGCGGCGGGCAGCACCACTGCTTGGGCAACAATGACGTCCGTGCCGTTGAACGTGGCAGCCGGGCTGCCATGGAGCACATAGCCCTCGGCGAGGGCGGTGTGGATCCGCTCGCAGAAATCACGGGTGTCCGGGCCAGTAATCAGGCGATAGGAAAGTTTTTCTTCAGTGGGTTCAGGCATAGCTGGTGCTCCTCAGTCACGCTTGCAGTTCGAGTTGTCGATACGCCGAGTAGTCACCTGAGGCACCCCGCCGGAGAGAGGGTTGCCGACCAGCAAGTCAGGGCTTCGCGCTGGTACTCATTACTCAAGAAAAACGTAACATCCACGGGCCTTGGGCTGCACTTGCGGGCTGGTGTCCGGCCGTCATGTTGCGTAATCGGCGGTGCTTCCCTTATGCGTTTTTCAGTGCGCGCACGGCTGCGCCCACAGTGGGGAAGAAGTGCTCGGGCGTAAAACGGGCTGCAGTGCCCAAGCGGAGTAGTTTGTCTTTGACAGGCCCCTTCAGTTCGGCGAACACTAAATCCACGCCTTTGCGGGCCAGCCATTCGTCCAATGTGACCAGGTCATCCAGCGCCGTAGTGTCGATCCCGGTGATGGGCTCCGCGGCGAGGATGACATGGGTAACCGGGTCCGCGGTCTCCTCCGGGGCTTCGTCCAGTTGCTCCCGGACAAAGGCAGTCAGGACCTGCCCATTACCGAAGAACAGGGGCGCATCAAAGCGGAGGATGAGGAGTCCGGGGATGCGCTCACCTTCGGGGTGCCGCTCCAGATCGTGATAGCCAGGGAGCCCTTCTTCGGCGCCGAGTTCTGTCCGGTACGGATCCCAGGCCCGCCGAACAAAGTCCAGAAGTGCCAAGGCTATGGCTACGACGATTCCCTGCAGTACCCCAACGGTGAGAACGCCCAGGAACGCAGCCAGCATGACCACGGATTCGCTTCGGCTCAGGCTGAAGAGCCGCCTAACACCGGCGGGGTCGGCCAAGGCAATTGCCGCAGCGATGACGACGGCCGCCAGGGTGGCCGAAGGCAGGTACCCGGTCACTCCGGGAGCCAGCAGCATGAAAGCCAGAACCAGCCCCGCACCAACCACCCCGGTCATCTGGGATTTGGCACCAGCATCCACGGCCACCGGGGTCCTGGATGCACTGCCGGAGATGGGGAATCCGCCCAACAACCCTGTGGCTGCGTTGGCTGCCCCCAACGCCGCCATCTCCCGGTTGCCCGAGACTCTCTTTCCTTCCTTCGCTGCCAATGTCTGGGACAGGACGCCAGTGTCCGCGAAAGCCATGAGGGCAATACCGGCCGCAGCGGGAAGCAGCATCAGAGCGTCAGCCCAGCCAATGCCGCCGAGCGCGGGCATCGGCAGCCCCTGCGGCAAAACCCCGGTGACCTTGACGTCGTCGTTCAGGCCCCAAACAGCCGTTGCAATGCAGGAGCCGACCACCGCCAGCAGGACGCCAGGTACCTTCCACTTCAGCAGCCGCGGGATCCAAATGAGGGCCAGGGAACCGACGCCTAGCAGCAGCGCGGTGACATTGACCCCGCCGCCCAGCAACCCGGTGGTGACCTTCGCGAGCTTTTGCCAGATGTCGCCGTCGGCCTCTATCCCCAGGAACGCCGGAAGCTGCGATAACGCCACCAGCAAGGCGATTCCGTTCAGGTATCCGAGCCTAATGGGTTTGGACAGCAGCCCGGTGATGGCACCGAGATTCAGTGCGGAGCCCGCGAGCATGATCACCCCGATCAACACAGCCAACAGCCCGGCGAGTGCCACCGATCTCTCACTACTGCCGGCCGCAAGCGGAACAATAGCTGCGGCAATCATGGGGGCAAGGGATGAATCGGGTCCCAGGACCAAAATGCGCGAAGGCCCCACCACGGCGTAAACCAGCAACGGAATCACCGTGGCGTAGAGCCCTGTGACGGGTGGCAAACCGGCCGCCTGCGCGTAGGCCATGCCCGCAGGCACCAGCAGGGCAAAGAGCGCAGCACCCGCCACGGCGTCGTGCCGCAGCCATTCACGTTTGTACCCCTTGAGTGCCCAGACGCCCCAAAGGCGGTCCTTGGCGGAAGTGCGGGTGGCTGAACTCATACAGCGATCATTCCGGACGCATGGTGTTTGCGGAACAAGGCGAACGCCGTATGTGGAAATCCATACCGTCATGGGCGGGGCCCAAATGTGACGTCCCGGGAGCATAATTGACCCAGTACGACCCCCTGTAACTTCGCATGAAATCAGGTCGCGGTGAACGGACAAAGCAGTTCTACACTCAAGCCCATGCTGCACTTTGGATGGTTCGTGGGCCACGGTTTCGGTGTCCAGGGTTGGGGGACTCCCGGCTATGGCCTGGGCTACGACTGGAAGAAGCCCGCCCTCTATCAGGAGGCCGTCCGTGCGTTTGAGCGATCCGGCTTGGACCTGTTCATCATTGAAGATTCCCTCACCGTTCCGGACACCTATGGGGGTACGGCCGAGGTTTCCTTGGCCCACGCCTCGTTTGCACCTAAGCACGATCCCCTTGCCTTGGTCCCGTACCTTCTCTCCGTCACGGAGCACCTAGGAATCGTGCCCACGGTCAGCGCTTCCTTCTACCCGCCCTTCACCGCCGCCAGGCTCCTGGCCACGCTGCAACACTTTTCAGAAGGACAGCTCGGCTGGAACGTCGTCACCTCCGGCAGCGACCTCGCCGCACAGAACTATGGGCTGGACCAGCAGATTGAACACGATCTCCGCTATGAGAAAGCGGAGGAGTTCGTGGACGTCGTCAGGCGCCTTTGGCGGAGTTGGGAACCTGGGGCCGTGCTTGAGGATGTTGAAGCCGGGGTGTTCGCGGACCATAACAAAGTGCACCCCATCAACCACCAAGGAGACTTTTTCAAGGTCAGAGGCCCGTTGAACACGGCGCCCCTGCCTGAGGAACCTGTGTTGGTTCAGGCTGGTGCCTCGCCCCGGGGCAAGGCATTCGCAGGCGGCCATGCCGACGTCGCCATTGCCCTCGCTCGTGGGGTTGACGGGATGAAGTCCTACCGTGACTCGATCCGCGCGGAAGCTGCGAAGGCCGGCCGAAATCCCGACGACGTCAAGGTACTTTTCGTCCTGAAGCCCACCGTTGTTGGTTCTACAGCCGAGGCACAGGAGCTGCGGGCGCAGCGGCGTGAACTCACCCAGAGAGACATCGACAGCCAGCTCAACTCGATCTCCTACCTCTCCGTCATCGACTTCAAGCAGTTCGACCTCGACGCTCCGTTGCCCGAGCTGAGCACCAACAGTAACCAAGGCACACTGGAACACTTCGCCAAGGCTGCCCCTCCAGGTTCCACCCTTCGCCAGATCCTCCAGGCACGCAGCGGCGGAGCAGGCGACTCGATCATCGGCACGGTTGGCGAAATCGCTGACTACCTGGAGGAAACAGGCTCCGCCGTGGAGGGCGATGGGTTCCTGTTCTCCGGCTTCGTGGACCCGGTAACAGTGCACAGCGTGCTGGACAAGCTGACGCCGGAACTGAGGCGTCGCGGGCTGTTGAGGAAGAGTTACGGCAACGGCGGGTTTCGGCAAAACCTCCTGGACTTCTAATGGTGCCGGGGAAGCCGCAGACACTGGTGATCGGATCGTCTCCGGTGCTAGTTGCGGACGTGGCCCGGGCGGCGGCAGACCCGAGGTTCCATGTGAAACTCAACCAAGATGCGTTGTCTTTGCTCGGCCGCTCGCGGGAAATCGTGGAGTATACCGCCGCCTCCGGCGAACGGGTCTACGGACTGAATACCTTGCTCGGTTCCGGCCGGGATACCGCTGTGGAGGAGAAGTCGCTCCTTTCGTACCAGATCCAGGTGGTCAGGTATCACAACAGCGGGGTTGGCTCATATCTGGACCGCGCTGCATCCAGATCCGTGATCCTGGCCCGGCTCATCGGTTTCAGCAGAGGCGGTTCCGGCGTACGCCCTGGAACCGCCGAGTTCTATGCCGAAATGCTCAACCGCGGGGTCTTTCCCGCCATCCCGCGTGAGGGCTCGGTGGGTTCATCGGACCTGACCCAGCTTGCCGCCGTCGCCGCCGTTGCCATCGGAGAAGGTGAAGCGTTCAACGCGGACGGCGCACTGGTCCCCGGCGCCAAAGCGCTTGCCGACGCCGGTCTCCAACCCCTTGTCCTCGCCCCGGGGGAGGCCCTCGCCTTGGTAAGTGCCAACGCGTATTCGGTGGGTGTTGGAACCCTCGCATTGCTGCGGCTGCAGCAGCTGGCCGAGCTGGCCGACGTCGCGCTTTCCCTCTCGCTGGAGACGATCGCAAGGTACGACGGCGGCGGGAACCTCAGCCCCTTTTCGCCGGCGATCCAGGCGGCCAAGGCGGTGGACGGGCAGCGGGACTCTGCTGCTGCTGTGCGTCGCCTGCTGAGCGGTGGGTGGCTGGAGGATGTTCGGCCGGAGGTGTCGGTGCAGGACGCGTTGTCGTTCCGGGCCGCACCGCAGACGCACGGAGCCTTTCGAACCCTCGCGGCGCAGCTCGATGCTGCCCTGGACGTGGAGCTGAACGGCCGTGGCGATAATCCGCTGGTCGATGTCGAATCCGGGCGCATGATCTCCGGCGGAAACTTCCAGCCGATGCAGCTGGCCCTCGCCTTCGAGGGTTTGCGGCTGGCCTTGGCGCACGTAGGGATTTCCTGTGAGCGGCGCATCGCAAAGTTGTATCCGCCGCAACGGGCCATCAGGGCGCGCCATTTGCAGGCTGCAGCATCCGGGGAAGGCCTGGCCCAAGAGGAACTTCCCGGGTTGCTCTGGTACTCGGCGGCGGGACTGCTGGCCGAGCTCAAGGCCCTGGCCGCTCCGGCGACGCTCGGCGCACCAACCCTCTCGGCCGACGTCGAAGACCATTCAACGCTTGCCCCGCTCGCGTTGCAGCAACTGGAAAAATCGTTGGACGCAGCGGAGAAGCTCTTGGTGATCGAAGCGCTGACGGCGTCGTACCTGCTGCTCGAAGCGGGAGCCGCGCAACCGCTCGGGAAGGGGACCGGCGCCGTCGTGGGTCGCTTGGCTGACGTACTGGCCCGCCGGCCATCGGCGCCCGACTTGGTGGAACTGGCGCGGACCGAGCTGCGGGACCTCGTTGACCAGGAACTTTCTGAGGAAGGGGAGAAGACCTGGTGAGTACAGAGATTCGCAAACATGGTGTTCACGCCGCTTCCGGGCCTCCTGACGGCTTGGATGCTTCGGTCTTGGAGAGGGTCGGAAACACGCCGTTGGTGAGATTGGAGTCGCTGGGCCGCGGCCTGGGCAGCACCATCCACATCAAGCTCGAGTCCGAAAACCCTGGCGGCTCCATCAAGGACCGGACCGCGCTGAGCATGGTTAGGGCGGCCGAGAAATCCGGGGAACTGCAGCCCGGCGCCACAATTGTGGAGAGCACGTCCGGCAATACCGGGATCGGGCTGGCCCTCATAGGACACCTGACAGGCCACCCGGTGGTGGTGGTTACGGGCGACACGATTTCCGAGGAGAAGCTCGCCGCGCTGCACAACTATGGCGCCCGCGTGATCCTCACCGACTGGAACGCGCCGTCGGAGTCGCCTGAGAACGCACGCGCTGTAGCTGCGCGGATAACCGCTGAGACACCCGGCGCGTGGCGGCCCATGCAGTTTGATAACCCTGCCAATCCCGCCGCGCACTACCAAACCACCGGCCCGGAAATCTGGGAACAAACGGGTGGTTTGGTGACCCACCTTGTCGCAGGTATCGGAACCGGGGGGACCATCAGTGGGAACGGCAGGTTCTTGAAGGAACGCGTGGCAGCTTCGCGGCCGGGCGGGCACCTGGAGGTTGTTGGTGCCGATCCCTATGGCTCGGCCTACAGTGGTGGACATCCAGGCGAGATCCTGGTGGACGGGGTGGGCAACTCCTGGCCCGAGCCTGAATGGCCCAAAGCCTTCGATCGCTCCATCGTGGACCGTTTCCTGCGCATTCCCAACGACGAGGTCTACACCACCGTCCACCGGCTCCTTGACGAGGAAGGTCTTGCACTCGGTCCGTCGTCCGGGCTGGCTGTGGCTGCGGCCATTCGCGTGGCTCGCGCTGCGCCCCACGGTTCCGTTGTGGTGGCCATAGCGCCCGACGCCGGTACCAACTATATGAGCAAGGCCTTCAACCCGGTGTGGCTGGCCGAGCACGGCATCCGCCTTGCTGCGGACACCCCTGCAGCCCGGGACGCCCGCGACGCCCGCGAGTAGGATCCTCTCTCACGTCCCGCGGGTTTTGGGCGGTCACTCTCTCACGTCCCGCGGGTTTTGGGCGGATCCTTTCTCACGTCCCGCGGGTTTTCATGGGGGCTGCTAGCATCTGATACTTCGGTCCGGCACCCTGCCGCCGCAAAATTGGGGGTTTTCTTGTTTTCACTTGTTGGTATTCTCTACACCCTGCTGATGGTGGCTGTCGCGGCTCTGGTGATTTACGCCTTGGTGCTCGCTATCATCTTCTTGCGCCTGCGCATTCAGGAGCTGAAGCGTGGGCAGGAACCCCCGTTGCGCTAGGCTCCAAGCATGCCCGAACAGGAAACAAAACCACGTCTGGCCGGCTATCTGGATAAGCAGCAGCCGGATCTTTACGCGACACTGAGCCACTATTCCCAGCAGCTGGTAGATGAAGCCGACCGGCTTGGCATCCCGCGACGCACCCTTGAACTCATCAACTACTTGTGCTCGCAGATCAATGGCTGTGCCTTTTGCCTTGACCTTCACCACCGGAGGGCCCTGAAATTCGGGGAAACGGAACAACGGCTGTCCCTCGTTGCCGTGTACAAGGAAGTGCAGTTGTTTGAGCCGGCTGAGGCCGTGGCCATGGAGATTGCGGAGCAGATCACCCGCATGAGCTCATCAAGGCCCAGCCCTGAACTTTTCGAGCAAGCACGCCAGCACTATAGCGACGAGCAGATCAGCGTCCTGTGCATGGCGGCGATCGGGATCAATGCCTTCAACCGCCTTTCAATTTTGAGTGAGCACCCGGTCCGCGCGGCCAAGAAGTAAGTTCAACTGCTGGAGGGCGTGCGGCAGCCGTAGGCTCCTGACCCTGTTTGAGACGAGATCAGCCCCTGCGCAACCGGGAAAGGTTGTCCAGGGGCTGATCTGCATCCAAAGAAGGTCAGGAAGCCGCAGAGCCACTCGCTGCTTTTTTGAGCGAGCGCCGCCGCCCGTACTTGAAGTAGAAGATGGCGTAGCAGGCGCCCACGAACGGAACCCCAAAGAAGAGTGCCGCCACCTGGTTGGGGTCGAACGCGATGCCGATCAACGACACCAAACAGAGCGCGAATGCGAGGAGCGGAACCAGCGGAAACAGGGGAGCCTTGTAAGGGAGCGTTGAAAGGTCGCCACCGTTTTTGATGAACGTTCGGCGGTAGACGAAGTGTGAAGCGACAATGGACATCCACACACCAACGGTGGCGAAACCGGCTACGGAGACCAGTACCAAGTAAACTGTTTCAGCCGCCACTACGCTGCTGATCAGTGAAGCAAGGCCACCCAGCATGCTGACGCAGAGGGCCACCATGGGGATCCCGCGCTTGGTCAACTTCCGGAATGCCCTGGGTGCGTGGCCTTCATCGGCCAGCGAGAAGAGCATGCGGGCACAGGAGAAGAGCCCGCAGTTGCCGGCGGACAGCAGTGCCGTGATGATCACGAAGTTCATGATGTCCGCCGCATAGGGGATGCCCAGCATGGAGAAGACTGTGACGAACGGGCTCTCGTCCACGCTGACTTGTTCGTACGGGATGGTAGCTGCGATGACCACGATCGCTCCAACGAAGAAGATCATGAGTCTGATGACTGTGGTGCGCATTGCTTTGGGGATGTTCGCGCCCGGGTTGGCTGTCTCTCCTGCGGCGACACCGATCAATTCGGAACCCGAGAACGCGTAGAAAACCGCCAGGCAGGTGACGAAGACGCCGGTGAATCCGTTCGGGAACAACCCGTCAGGCGTGGTGAAGTTCTCGCCGAAGGAGGGAAACTCGCCGGGGGCCAAGGGGTGGAATCCCGCCAAGGCGGCCCCGCCCAGGATGATCAGGCCGACGACGGCGGCGACCTTGATGAGCGCGAACCAGAACTCTGATTCACCAAAGACGCGCGATGAAATGGCGTTCAGTGTGAACAGGACGGTGGCGAAGACGAAGCACCAAATCCAGACGTCGACGCCCGGAAACCACCGTTGCATGAGTAAGCCTGCCGCGGTGAACTCGGAACCTAGAGCCACTGCCCAGCAGAGCCAGTACAGCCAAGCGGTGGCAAAGCCAGTGGCCGGGCCGATGGTCCGGGCGGCATAAATGTGGAAGGCACCAGAGACGGGGAACGCAACAGCGAGCTCCCCGAGGCATGCCATCACCAAATAGACGACTACTGCGCCAATGAGGAAGGCGAGGACCGCACCCAAGGGGCCGGCGGTGGCGATGGTGTATCCGGAACTAACGAACAGGCCTGAGCCGATGACGCCGCCCATGGCGATCATGACCAGGTGCCGGGCCTCCATGGACCGGCGGAGTCCTGTTTGGGAGGCATCAGTCTGAGACTGCGCCTCGGTTGCCGATGCTTCGGCTTCTGTGGGGGAGCTGAGTCCCATATTCCCTCCGGGAAGTTTAGCCAGCAAAGTCAGAAGTAGTACCAGCCGGACGTGATCCAACTAACACGAGAACAAGATTCATCACATGACGAATGACCATTTCAAGGAGCCTAAGAAACGCGATTGAACGCGCGGACCACTCACAGTCGAGGGCAAGAAGTTCTAATCATTAAGTCATGCGAGCGATTACTCTACTTGCCATCTGCTAGGTTCCTAGCGGAGCTCCGTCAACGAAAACTCTCGACGTCCGGTGGCTTACTCGATGCCCGCAAACAACGCGTTGAGCTCGGCGGTCAGTTGCTTCCGAACAGCCGGTGTACCGATTTCCTTGCCGTTAATGTGATTCACGGGAGCAATCAAACGGATGCTCGAGATCAGCCACACGGCGTCGGCATCAAAAAGGTCCTGCGGGACCAGCGGCCCGTAGCCGAGCTCCCAGCCAGCTGATTTCGCCGCTGCGAACAGCGCCCCCTGCGAGGTGCCGGGCAGGATTCCACTGTCATGCTGCGGGGTGATGAGGCGACGGACAGTCCTGACGGACCCTTCGCCGTCGTCCACTGTTTCAAGGTGAGCCAGCAACACCGTGGAGGTGGGGCCTTCCAGGACGCGGCCGTCCGTGGACGTGAAAATTGCGTCATCTGCGCCTTGCTTATGCGCAAAACGAAGCGCAGCCATGTTGACCGCATAGGACAGCGTCTTGGCGCCCAGCAACAGCCACGGCGCGCGCTCGCCGGCTTCGGTGTCGAAGCCGCGGTCCAAAAGGACGACGTCGATGCCCGTCTCGCGCTGCCGCCGACTGCCCGCCGGTGAAGGGGAAGCCTGCACCCAGCATGTGGGGCTGGCTGCGCCTTCGACGCCTCGGGTCACGATCAGCTTGACGACTACTTCGTCTTCCTCCGGAGTGGGCGCCGGGTGGACCTCGCGGAACTCGCTGATGGCGGTATCAATCGCCTTGCGCCAGGCATCCTGCTCCGGAAGCACCAGGTCCAATGCAGCGGCCGAACCGCTCAAGCGGTTCAGGTGGGCCTGCACCTTACGGGGGCGTCCCTGGACGGCGAGGAGTGATTCGAACACGCCATCGCCGCGGGTGGCGCCAAGGTCCGTAGCCATGAGCTGGGGCTGGCTGGAGTCGGCAATGCGTCCGTTTTCGAAGGCCGGGTCCAGGAAAACAAGGACCGTCGGGGCAGAGGAAGTCATGGTCCCAGCTTAGTGCGGTGCCGTTGCGGATGACTTTGCGCAAGACTTTGCCGGATAGGCTGAGGTTACTGTTGTTCTTGGAGCGTGGGGGTTTGTAGGTGCTCTTTCCTTTTCCGTTTGGCCAGGAGTGGACCTGGCTATTGGGCGCGTGGGCTATTGCGGAAGTGGTCATGCGGATCGTCCTTCTGGGCATCATTCCCGGTAACAGGCGTCCCACCACGGCCATGGCCTGGCTTTTGGCGGTGTTCCTCATCCCCTCGGTGGGCTTCGTCCTCTTCCTCCTTTTCGGCAATTTCAAATTGTCCAAGCGCCGGCGTGAGCAGCAGGAAGAAGTTAACCGGCGTGTCCGGGCGGTGACGTCCGATCTTGCGGATCCGGTGAGCGTCTACTCGGGTCCGGAATGGGTGAAGTCGGCCGGTGAGCTGAACCATCGCCTGGGATCCCTGCCCATGGTTGATGGCAATAAGGTTGAACTGATCCCCGGCTACCATGAATCCATCGCAGCCATGGCTCAAGCGGTGAAGGGTGCCAAGACCTACATCAACGCCGAGTTCTACATCATGAGCAGCGACTCCGTGACGGACGAACTGCTCACTGAGCTGGAGAAAGCTGCTGAGCGGGGTGTCACCGTCAGGCTGCTCTTCGACCACATTGGAACGCTGCGGGTCAAGGGATACCGTCGCCTGATCCGCCGGCTCAAGGCAGGCAAGATCCAATGGAAGCGAATGCTTCCGCTGCTGCCTATCCATGGTCAGTGGAGGCGTCCGGACCTCAGGAACCACCGCAAGATCATGGTGATCGACGGCGAGATTGCTTTCACCGGCTCCCAGAATCTGATTGAACCGTCCTACAACAATCCCAAACACCACAAAGTGGGCCGTAAATGGGTTGAGCTCATGTCCCGGCTCGAGGGGCCAATCGTGGCAACCCTCAATGTAGTGTTCGCCACGGACTGGCTCAGCGAGACCGATGAGTCGCTTGAGGATCAGTTGCGCCTTCCAAGCCGGCCTTCTCCAGGGCACGTCACCGCCCAAGTAGTGCCGAGCGGTCCGGGGTTCGCCACTGAGAACAACCTTCGTTTGTTCAACACACTGATCTATTCGGCGCAGCACAGAATCTCCATTTGCAGCCCGTACTTCGTTCCTGATGACTCCTTGCTTTACGCCATCACCACCGCTGCGCAGCGGGGTGTGGATGTGGAGCTCTTTGTGTCTGAGAAGGGCGACCAGTTCCTGGTCCATCACGCCCAGCGCTCCTACTACGAAGCCTTGCTGGACGCCGGAGTACGGATCTACCTGTACCGGGCGCCGTATGTCCTCCATGCCAAGCACTTCACCATCGATGACGAAGTGGCCGTTCTCGGTTCCAGCAACATGGACATGCGCTCCTTCTCCCTGAACATGGAGGTTTCGGTGATGCTCTTGGGCGCCGAAACCGTGGACCTCATGCGGACGGTTGAATCCACGTATCGCGAGGTTTCCAAGGAGCTTACGTTGGACGACTGGATGGATAGACCCCCAATTGCCAAGTATGTGGATAACGTGGCCAGATTGACCGCCACGCTCCAGTAGTTTGTGTACAGCTAACGCCCTTTAGAGACGTTCTTGAGGGCATTAGCTGTACAAAAACTCAGGCCGGGAAGTCAGCACCCAGCGTGGACAGCACACCGTATGCCTTGGTCCGGATTTCCTCGTACTCGTCATCAGCCACGGAATCCGCAGTAATGGCCCCACCCACGCCGAGGGACAGGGTTCGCCCGCCAGTGCCATCAGGATTGACCACCAGAGTGCGGATCACCACGGCGAGGTCCGTTGCGGCGTTCAGTGAGAAGTAGCCGATTGCGCCGGAGTAGATCCCCCTGGGCCCGGATTCGAGCTGGTCAAGGATGTCCATGGTGCTGATCTTCGGGGCACCTGTCATGGACCCTGCGGGAAAGGCTGCAGCCAGGGCTTCCGCCCGCGGAGCACCCGGCCGAAGGTGCGCATCTATGGTGCTCACCATTTGGTGGACGGTGGCGTAGCTTTCTATGGCGCACAGCCGGCTGACCGTCACGGAACCCGGGATGGCGAAGTGGCTGAGGTCGTTGCGCAGCAGGTCCACAATCATGATGTTCTCCGCGCGGTCCTTCAGTGACGTCTCGAGGTCGTGCCGCAATGCAGCATCCTCGGAAGCGTCAGTAGACCGGCCGCGGGTGCCTTTGATCGGCTCGGCGCGCATGCCGCCGTCGGACATAATGCGCAGGAACCGCTCAGGTGACGTACTTGCCACCACCAATTCGCCGAACCGAAGGTAACTGGCGAACGGTGCCGGGTTCCGGCGTCGTAGTGCCAGGTAGCTCGCCCACGGGTCCAGGCCGGCGGCAGGGGCTTCCAGCGTGGTGGTAAGGCAGATCTCGTAGGAGTTACCTTCGCTGATTTGGTGCTGCGAGTCCGCGATTTTGCGCTTGTAGTCGGTGGCGGAGTCGCGGCTGACGAACTCAAGGCCGGCAGGCTCCGGATTGAAAGAGACCGCGAGGCCGGCGGCGGGGGAGACTAAAGCCTCGACGGCGGTGCGGGCTTCGCGGAACCATTCCTCGGCGTCGGGCGCTTCCAAGGCGAGCAGCCAGACAGCCTGTTCGCGATGATCCACCACCACAGCGCGGCCGGCGAAGAGCAGGGCTGCGTCGGGGGTGTCGGAGGGGATGTGGTTCCCGCCGGTTTCGCGCTTGAGTTCGTAGCCGAGGTATCCGAGCCAGCCGAGTGTGAACTGGCCGTCGTAACCTCGGGGCGCGCGGACGGCCCGGCGACCCCAGACGGAATCGAGCCAGCGGAAGAACGGCCCGGAGGTTCTGACGGAGGCGGAACCGGCGGTCACTTGGGTAGTTCCGGAGCGGTGTAGCACCGACTGTCCGAACGTGCCGCCGTCGTCAGCCAGGATGCTGAAACGGCTGCGCGCGGCGGCTTGGGAACGGCCGGCGACGGCGGTGGCGTTGGAAGAATCCAACCACACCGCGTTGGTGGACTCGCCGTAGAGGGAAGCGAAGAGCAGCTCAGCGTCGGGCGTTGCGTCCAGGCGCTCGGATCGCAGCTGAAGTCCCCGTCGCGCACTGAGTTCCGGCGACAAAATCGAAGCAACCGAAGGCAGGTACATCAGGGTTCGGAGGACATCGTCCGGAGCGCTGCCGTCGGCAAGGTTCTGCACCCGAATGTCAGCGGCACTGATCACCTGGTCGCTTGAAAGCCACTCATCCTCCTGGGCGGCCCAGCTGTCCCAGTACGGTTCGTAGGTACTTCCGTCACGAGTCAAAGCCCGACGCCGGCGCTCGTCGCCGGAGGCTTCCACCCACACCACGGCGTCCAGCATGGGACGGGCGGCGTCCGCCGCCGCGCCTACCCCTTCAACGATCACGATCTCGGCTGGCAGCGTAACGTTCAGGCCGCCGTCGTAGTGTTTGTCCCAATCCCAGCTGGTCCACTCTGCCGCCATGCCTTCGCTGAGCGGCTTCAGGACCGTGCCCACGTAGCGCTCAATGCCGGGCATGAGGCCGTTCCAGCCGGGGTAGATGTCTTCCAGGTGGAACAGCGAAACCTTGTGGTGTTGCCGCAATCGGGCCGCCAGCTCAACGGCCAGCGTGGTCTTTCCTGCGCCGGACCTGCCGTCAACTGCGATGATCACGGGTGCAGGGGTCATGTCATAGAGGTTACCTGCTGGGGCTCGGGGGCTTTCGCGTCTTGAGACGCTGCGATGGCTGCTTTGACGTGCTGCACTATCCCTGGGATGGCGGCGTTGATGAGCGTCCACGTGTTGTCGAAGTCCGTGTGGCCGCCGTACCAAGGGTCTTCGATGCCGAGGTCAAGGGAGCTGCGGCCTGCCATGTGGGGATCGAAGCTGCGGAGCATCCGGACTTTTCCGAGGGAGGCGTGATCCGGGGCCCCTTCCTGAAGCCAGCCGAAATGGTCAACATCCAGTGCCAGGATCAGGTCCCGTTCGGCGTACCATTCACGCCGCCACTCGCGGGCAACGTGGTCCTCGGACGCGAGGTGCTGGGCCGTTAGAACCCGTGCGGCGCGGGGGTCGATGGGGTGTCCAACTTCGTAGCCCGTAGTGCCCGCGGAGTCCACCGCCACGAGTTCGCCGAGCCCTTCCGCGCCGAAGGCTTCGGTGAGCATGAGCGCTGCCATGGGCGAGCGGCAGATGTTTCCAGTGCAGACCGTGATGATGCGGTATGGGCTCGTCGTTGAGTACATTCAGCAAGCATGGTTCATGGCGCCCCCTCTTGGCTAGGGGCAACTTCACAACTAAGTCACTTTTCGTGTCAAAGTTGTCACGATGGGCCGTGCGGGCAAGCCGGTTGCGCTTAGGTGCGGGCCGGTTCCTGCGCCTCGGCGGCAAGCGCTGCAGCCGCCAAGTAGACGGTACGTACGACGGCGGCGCGTCGCCTTTGTGCGCGGCCGGGGTCGTTGCCGGCCATCAGTCCATCGAGTGCCGGGAGTACCGGGGCGGCGTCGCACAGGCTCACGATGGTGATGAGGAGATCCCCTGCATCTTCCCTGGAGACGCCGGGGAGGGCGGCGATGGTGCTGTTGACCTTGGATGCGCAGTTGGCCATCCGCTTTGGCAGCCCCACCACTTCCGTGCCCCGTTCCAGTCCTTCCCAGAACAGGAGGCGTGGGGCCGTGGCATCTTGCTGATGGTGGTCGAAGAGCCTGCCGGCGTAGTCCGCCATGGCTTCGGGTCCGCTGCCTTCGATGGGTACTTCGTCCATGAGGGAGCTGAGGGCGGCGACGATCACGGCGTCGAAGAGCGCGTTCTTATTGCCGAAGTACTGGTAGATCCGCTCCTTGTTGACCCCGGCCTCCGCCGCGATGCGATCAATGCGGGCGCCGGCCAATCCGCGGGTGCAAAACTCACTGGTAGCCGCCTCTAGAAGCAGCGCCTTGGTTCGCTCTGTGTCCCATGCCATAGGAGTCATATTACCAGTTTCCAACTGGATGGTTGTATTTGTTGGAGAGTGGGGTTATTGTAATTCCAAGCCAAAAGCAACCGTTTAGTTGGAGAATGCCATGACGACACAAACAAGCTCCCGCATCGCCGTTGAAACCCCAGCGGCCCCGGCCGCCCCTGCCCGTCCGAAAGCGCCGTCCGTTCACATGCGGGCCCTCATCACCTGGCTGGCCATCTTCCCGCTGGTGTCCATCGGCATGCTGCTCCTGGGTCCCATCATGGAGCCGCTCCACCCGGTCCTCCGGGCGCTGCTGCTCACGGCCCTGGTGGTTCCCGCCGCTGTGTATGTTGTGGTTCCCCGCCTCATGGCCGGCCACGGAGCCCTGTCCCGCAAGGCAGTAGAGCGGGCGGCCCAACGAGCAGCCCGCAAGTCTGCTTAACCCAAGTAGGTCGCACTTAAGCGCGTTTTGACGGCTCAAAACGCGCTCAAATGCGACCCAGTTGGGTGCGAGGCTGGTACTAAGCGCCCCGCAGCTGTTCTACGTCGGTGATGGTTGGGTAGGCGGCCTGCGTTCCCTTCTTGGTGGCAGCCAAGGCCGCAGCCACCGAGGCGAAAGATGCAGCATCTGCGAGGGATTCACCAGCTGCCAAGCGAGCAGCCACAGCACCAGTGAAGGCATCACCGGCACCCGTGGTGTCCACTGCGGAAACGCGCGTAGGGGCGATGCGGGTGATCTGGTCTTCGCCGCTGGAAGCAAGCGAGTCCAGCACCACCGAGCCATGCGCCCCCAGGGTCACCAGCACCCGCTGCAATCCACGGTCGGCGAACTGGCTCCGGACCGGCTCCCAGGCCTCGGCCTCTGCGTCGGCGTCGGGTACATCTGCTTCCGAGCCCAGGAACAACGACGCCTCGTGCGCGTTCACCAGCAGCACATCGCTCAACCCGGCCAAAGCCTCCGGCACCTCCGCGTAAGGCGAGAGGTTTAGCAGAACGGTCGCACCGGCGTCGTGCCCTGCTTGGGCGGCGGCAATCACGGTATCCGTCTCCACCTCCAGGCAGAGGCACACCACGGCTGCATCCTGGAAGGCGTCGGGCGTGACATCCGAAGGCCGTAGGGTGCCATTGGCGCCTGCGGAAATGATGATGCTGTTCTCGCCGCCAGCGTCTACGGAAATGACCGCAACACCAGTAGCGACGTCGGAGCGTCGGACGCGGGACACGTCCACTCCCGAGCTGGCCGTAGAGTCGAGGAGCATGGTGCCGTTGGGGTCGTCTCCCACGGCACCGATCAGGCTGACCTGACCGCCGAGCTTGCTGGCAGCCACGGCCTGGTTGGCGCTCTTGCCGCCGGGATTGACGGCGAAACCGTTGCCGTGGACCGTCTCGCCGGGTTGAGGGAGGCGGTCGCAGTAGATGGTGAGGTCGGCGTTCAGGGAGCCGACGACGACGATTCCCGCCTTGGGTGCGCTGGTCATGCGGTCACCTTTTCGGTTTCGGTCACTTCTGCGTCCACCGGCTTGGGGATCAGGAGTGAGGCTGCGAAGGCTGCCAGGGTGATGGCGAGTCCCACCACAACAACGGTCAGGTAGGACGCCTTGGCATCATTGAGCGAAGCGGTGGCCACGAGGACCGCGGGCAGGACAAGGAAGCTCAGCCCGGCACCGAGGTTGAAGGCGCCGGCGTTCATGCCAGGCAGGAAGCCCGGGTTGCCCTGCGGGGAGAGAACCACGCCCAGTCCGTTGAGCATGATGTTGACGGTACCGGCGTACATGATGCCCAGCAAGGCCGTTCCCACAATCATCATGGGCAGGTTGTTGAGGCCGAAGAACGCGATGATCGCCAGCGCCACCAAGCTGCCAAGCAGGCCGATGCGCAGGACCTTGGTGTAGCCGAGCACGGGTGCCAGTCGGCCGCTGATCGGACCAAAGAGCCAGCCCAGCAGCGCGTATGGAGTCAGGATGATGAGCGACATCTCTGTGGGACCAACGCCGAAGCCCGGATCCGCTGCTTGCACGTAGGCCGGGACGATGCCGTTGATGACCGCGAAGATGCCGGTCATGGTGAGCGTGGTGGTCAGCAGCGGCGCCCACGTGGAGCGCTGGCGCAGGTGCACGGTTTCCACCATGGGCTGCTTGGCCCGCTTTTCAACGGTCCAGAACGCGTAGAACGCGACGGCGGCGATCACGGTGAGGACCACCGCGAGGGTCAGGGTGCCGGAGTCGAAGGCGGAGGCAAGCTTGGCGCCCTCGTTCAAGGCTGTCAGCAAAGCGCCCACGGCAATCACAATGCAGAACACACCCAGCCAGTCCATGGTGGTACCCGCAGCAGGCTTGCTTTCGCCGGCCAGGACAGCAATCAGCACGGTGGCAACGAGGGCCAGGGCGACCATGAGCCAGAAAATGCTGCGGAAGCCGAAGTTCTCAGCGAAGTAGCCACCCACGAAGGAGTCCACGCCGGCCACGCCACCGTTGACCGCGGTGATGAGGCCCATGAGGGTGCCGTACTTGCGGGGGTTGCTGACCGCGGAGCGGAGCATGATCAGGCACAACGGAACCGTGGGGCCGCTGACGCCTTGAATGATGCGGCCCACGAACAGCCAGGTGACGTCCGGGGCCAGTGCGGCAATGACCGAGCCCACTGCCATCAGGAGCATCATGCCCACAAGGATCTTCTTGCGGCCCACGATGTCGCTCAGGCGCGGGAGGAAGAGGGAGAACAGGGCTGCGGCTGTGAAGAACCAGGTCTGGGACAGGCCGATGGTGGCCTGGTCAGTGTTGAGTTCGTTGCCCATGGTCACCAGGGCCGGGCTGAGCATGGAGGCGTTGAGCTGGAAGGCCACGCAGGCTGCCAGCAGGGCGACCATGAGGGCGGTGACGTTGCCGCGGGTGGATGTGGATTCGGTTGCGGGGGAGGACATTACTTTGCCTCTCCAGCCAGAACGGGCTCAGCAGCAGCGGTGGCGTCAGCGCCGCCGTCGAGCGTTGGCTCGCCAATCCTGACAATCGCGTCGGTGACCAAATCCCAGAACTTTTTGTGGTCCAGGTCCACGGCCACGGAAGTGTGGCAGTCCTCCGGTGCCGGGGCGCGGAAATCAGCCACTGTCATGCCAAGCGTGAGCTTGCCCTGGAGTTCGATGTCCACGGGGACCTTGCGGGTGGTCATGACGGAGGGGTCGATCACGTAGGCCACGGCGCAGGGATCGTGGACGGGCGGGAAGTCGAAGCCCTGGGCGTCCTTGTAGGTCTTCTGGAAGAAGTCCATGAGTTCCATGACGAACTTGGCCGGCTTGGTGCCGATTTCGGCTATTTTCCGGACGACTTCATCCGTGGCCAGCGCCTGGTGCGTGAGATCGAGGCCCACCATCACCACGGGCCACTTCTCATTGAAGACGATGTGCGCGGCTTCGGGGTCAATGATGATGTTGAACTCCGCTACGGCGCTCCAGTTGCCCACGTGGTAGCCGCCGCCCATGAGGACAACTTCCTTGACGCGCTCAACGATGCGGGGCTCCTTGCGGGCAGCCATGGCGATGTTGGTGAGGCCCGCTGTGGGGACCAGAGTGACGGTGCCCGGCTCATGTGCCATGACGGTTTCAATGATGAGATCGACGGCGTGGCGGGGGTCCAGCTCGATGGCGGACTCGGGTTGTTCCGGGCCGTCCATGCCGGAGTCGCCATGGATGCTGGGGGCCGTTTCGATGGTGCGCACCAAGGGGCGGTCACAGCCGGCGGCGAAGGGGACTCCCGTGATGCCGGCAATGGTGGCCACGGAGAGGGCATTCCGGGTGACCTTTTCCAAGGTCTGGTTGCCCACCACGGTGGTGACCGCCAGCAGTTCAATGTCCGGGTTGCCGTGCGCCAGCAGCAATGCCACTGCGTCGTCATGGCCAGGGTCGCAGTCAAGAATGATCTTCCTGGGTGCGGGCGTCATGGTGTTGGGGTCCACGTTTTTCTCCACGTCATTGGGGCCTGCCTGGAACTTTCCCGGGCAGGGCAGTATGCATTCAGGGAGATTCTGGCACTACTTAGCTGTTTACGTCAAACGCTTAACGTGACCTTGGAGCCTTCAACGTCAAGCGCTTGATGCCTTCTCGCAGGTCAGGGCTGGTTGGAGCCGCTACGATCGATGCATGGAATCCCTGGAACGGCCCCACGGCCGCGCGCCCCGCTCGCAACGCGTGACGGCCGCGATGGTGGCCGCCCGCGCAGGCGTTTCCACGGCCACCGTGTCCCTGGTGGCGAACGGTAAAACCCAGGGCCGGGTATCCGATGACAACATCTCCCGGGTCCGCTCGGCGATTGCCGAGCTCGGCTACGTGGTGGACAGCATTGGCAGTTCCCTGGCCCGCGGCGTCAGCTCGATCGTCATTCTTGTGACTCCGGACGTGTCCAACCCCTTCTTTGCCAACGTCATCGCGGGGGTACGGGAATCGTTGGGGTCCGAGTATCAGCTGCTTCTCTCCGTGACCGACGCCGGTGAATCACCGCAGGCTGATGACGTCCGCAAGTTGCTGGCTCTCCGCCCTGCTGGACTGCTGGTGGGCGCACCCAGTGCGGAATTCCTGGAAGACCTGTCTGCAGCCCCGCCCCTTGTATTGCTGGATGCCCCGGGGCTCGAGTCCTATGCACCGTCCGTGAACCTTGATGTCGCCCAGGGCGCCCGCGAGCTTGCCCGGCACCTCGCTGCTTCCGGGCACACCCGGGCCGCCTACGTGGACGGCATCACCGGCACTGCCACGTTCCAACTGCGCCGTGAGGCCTTCTTGGCGGAGGCTGCAGCCTGTGGGCTTTTAGTGGCCGACGGGCATGTCATCAGCACCCCGATCGACGTCGGTGCTGCCGCTGCCGCGTTCGCCGAGGCCTGGCCGGAGTGGCAGCGTGAGGGAGTTACCGCCGTCGTTTGCGGTACTGATACGCATGCCTATGGCGTGCTGCAGGAAGCCCGCGTTGAGGGTGTCCGGATTCCTGAGGAGTTGGCCGTGGCGGGCTTCGACGACCTGCCGTACTCAGTCACCAGCAACCCCAGCCTCACCACCGTCCACTTGCCGGCCACACCGCTGGGGCGCAAGGCCGGGGAACAACTGCGGGGACTCATGGAAGGCCTACCACTGGCAGAGCCACATGTGACGCTCGAAAGCTCATTGGTGGTGCGCGGATCTACGTCTCTTGGTTAGGTGACAGCGGGCGAAGCTGGTCCTCCGTGATGGGTAGCGACACCGTGAAGTAAATCTGCGGCGCAGTCATATCGCCCCAGTCTTCCTTTTTCACGCGGACAGCGGAGGGCGTAACCTCGGCGATCCGCACGCGAAGCCAACCGCCGTCGTCGAGCAGTAATTCGTGAGGGTCGGCCAGGTAGCGCAGCCCGAGTTCATCAAGAGTTTCCTCGGCGCTCAACCAGTCCACCGTCTCCGTCCTGGGGCGTCCCAGAAGGTCAATGGCAACGAATCCATCGTCTACCGGCTTCATCCAGCCCACGTGCTCGCCATCGTCAGCTCGTCGGTGTTCGATCCAATCGGATTCCATGGCTTCGACGGTAGCACCGCGTTTTGCTACGACGCGCCGTGGCTAGTGGATAACTGCCAGCAGGATGCCGACCAACACGAACAAGCAGCCAAAGACGCGGTTGAGGACTTTCTGGCCCTTTTGGTCATGGGTGAATCTTTGGAAGGACCGGGCTGCGAGGGCGAAGAAGAACCACATCACCATGATGTCAATGACAATCACCGTGGCAGAGAGCACCACATACTGCTGAAGCAGGGGTTCGTTTGGCCTAATGAACTGGGGCATGAAGGCCAGAAAGAACACAATGGCTTTAGGGTTCAGCAGGTTCACCCAGATGCCGCGTTGGAACATGGACAGGGCGGACTCGTTCTTCTTGTCCTCAACCTCTTCCTTGTCCAGGTCCGGCTTGTGCAGGAACTGCCGGATGCCCAGGTACACCAGGTATGCGGCGCCGGCGTAGCGGATCACATTGAAGATCACCGGCGAGTTGGACACCAGCACGCCAACGCCCAGAGCGACGATCACAATGTGGATGACCAAGGCCACCTGTTGACCAAGGATGCCCCAGATGGAGCGTCGGAAGCCGGAATTGAGCGAGTTGCTCATGGTGAAAATGGCACCGGCGCCGGGAGTGAAACTGATCAGGGTGCCGGCGCCAACCAGGGCCAGCCAGAGTGAAAACTGCACATCTCAGCTTATGCCCGTGAAGTGGGTGGTTTGGACGCGTTGCTTCCTGACCCTGTTTGGCTGCGCTGACCACGGAATGCACCCGGAATGGGTTGATTATGGCGCTCCCAAACCTCAAAGTGGGTCAGGAAGCTACAGCCCAAGCCGCGGCTTAGGGCAAACTGGTGCCGTGAGCGGAATCCCGTGGGTGCTGCACGTCGATCTGGACCAGTTCATTGCCGCTGTAGAGATGCTCCGGCGGCCCGAGCTCGCGGGCAAACCGATCATCGTAGGAGGCCGGGGGGACCCCACGGAGCGGGCTGTGGTGTCCACCGCGTCCTATGAAGCCAGGGCGTTCGGCGTCGGTTCCGGGATGCCCCTCAGGATCGCAGCCCGGAAAGTTCCCGACGCCATCATCCTGCCGGTTGATCAGGAGGCGTACTTGGCGGCCTCGGACGTGGTGATGACCACGCTGCGCGCGCAGCCGGGAGCCACGGTTCAAGTGCTCGGCTGGGACGAGGCTTTTGTGGGCATCCAAACGGAGGATCCGGACGCCTACGCCAAGCAGATCCAGGCCGCCGTCCTGGAGCAAACGCAGCTGCACTGCAGCGTAGGCATCGGCGACACGTTGGTCCGTGCCAAGAACGCCACGGATTTCGGCAAACCGGCAGGCATCTTTCGGCTGACCAAGGAGAACTGGCTGGACGTCATGGGCGACAAGCCCACCAAGGAATTGTGGGGCATTGGAAGCAAAGTGTCCCAACGGCTGGCAAAGCACCACATCACCACGGTGGCTGAGCTCGCCGCGTGCAATCCCCAGGATCTCGTCCCGGAATTCGGTCCGAAGATGGGCCCCTGGTACGCGCAGTTGGGACGCGGTGAGGGTTCCAGCGAAGTGGATGACACTCCGTGGGTGGCCCGGGCACATGGCCGCGAGACCACCTTCCAACAGGACCTCACCGCGCCCGCCCAGATCAGCGACGCCATCAAGGAACTGACCGCCCGCGTCCTGGAAGACGTCGCGGCGGAGGGACGCCCTGTGATCGGGCTGACCCTGAAAGTCCGCTACGCACCGTTCGTCACCAAGACCTACGCCAGGAAGATTCCCGAGACTTTCGACCGCGGGGAAGTCCTTGCGCAGGCCTTGGAGCTCAGCGGAAAAATCGAGCCGGACCGTCCCATCCGGCTCCTCGGATTGCGGGCAGAGATGCCGATGCCTGAAGAAGCCCGAAAGGGACATACGCCGACGCGCGGCGGCTGGTGACGCCGTCGAACGTTAACGCCCGACGGCGGCCCGGCAGCTACCAGCGCGGGTGGATCGCTGCGCGGAAGTAACGGTCGTAGATGTCCTGGACCCCGTCCGTGAGCCCGGCGCCTACAGACTGCAGGCCACCTGCCTCGGCATTTGCCGCTGCCTGCGAAGCGGATCGTGCACCGGGAATGACCGAGGTGACACCGTCCTGCGCGATGACCCAGGCGAGGGCCGCTTGGGCGGTGCTGACGCCGTCGGGCACTAATCCGCTGAACTCCTGCGCGGCCTTGACGCCGGTTGCGAAATCGACGCCTGAGAACGTCTCGCCGACGTCGAAGGAAGACCCGTCGCGGTTGTAATTGCGGTGATCGTTTTCAGGGAACTCGGTGTCCGGCGTGTACTTCCCGGACAGCAAACCGGACGCCAGCGGCACCCTCGCAATAATGCCTACGCCCGCTTCCTTGGCTGCGGGCAGAACCTCATCCAAGGGCTTGAGGCGGAAGGCGTTGAGGATGATCTGCACGGATGCAGTATTCCCGCGCTTGATGGCTTCGAGGGCCTCATCGGTGCGCTCAACGCTGACGCCGTAGTTGCGGATGGCCCCTTCGCTGACGAGGGTGTCCAGTGCGTCGTAGATTTCGTCGCTGCTGTAGACGGACGTGGGAGGGCAGTGCAGTTGAACGAGGTCCAAGGTGTCCTGCTGCAGGTTGCGCCGGGAGCGGTCGGTCCACGCCCGGAAGTTCTCCAAGGTGTAATTTTCGGGGACCTGATCCACGCGGCGGCCCATCTTGGTGGCAACCGTGATGTCCGTGTCCGGGTTGGCGCGGAGGAAGCGGCCGATGAACTGCTCGCTCCTCCCGTCGCCGTAGACGTCTGCGGTGTCGAAGAAATTGACGCCGCCTTCCACCGAGGTTTCAAGGACGGCAAAGGCGTCCTCTTCGGTGACGGAACCCCAATCGGCTCCCAGTTGCCACGTTCCCAGTCCGACGGTGGAGACGGACCGGCCGGTCTTGCCAAGTATGCGTTGTTCCATGGTTCCGACTATATGGGGTTACTGCTGGTCCATCCGCGCGACTTTTTCCATGAGGTACTTTCGTTCGGGCAGGCTTCCGGTCTTCTTGGCCGCCAAGAGGTACGCTGCGCGGGCCTCCACATAGGCGCCGGACATCTCCAGCAGGTGGCCCCGCACGGCGTCCAAACGGTGTGTGCGGCCCAGCGCCGTATCCAGTCCCGCCAGCAGTTCAAGCCTGGCGGCCGGACCATGCACCATGGCCACGGCAACCGCGCGATTCAGCGTGACCACGGGGCTGGGTGCCACCGCTTCAAGCACTGTGTACAGCGCCAGAATTTGAGGCCAGTCGGTCTGATCGCTGGAGGCGGCCTCTGCATGAACGGCAGCGATGGCCGCTTGGAGCTGATAGGGCCCCGCGGCACCGCGACCCAGCACGGCGGACAGCAGAGTGATGCCTTCCTCGATCTGGTCCCGGTTCCAGAGGCGCCGGTCCTGCTCCGCCAACGGCACAGGCGTTCCGTCCGCCAACGCACGGGCTGAGCGTCGGGAATCGGTGAGCAGCATCAGTGCCAGCAGGCCAGTCGCCTCCAGCTCTCGCGGCGCAATGGCAACGAGCAGGCGCGTCACCCGGATGGCTTCAGTGGTGAGTTCCTCACGCTGCAGCGACGGACCCGAGCTGGCCGCGTAGCCTTCGTTGAAGATCAGGTACAGCACGTGAAGTACGACGCCGAGCCTTGCCTTGCGCTCGGAAGGCGGCGGCATGGTGAACGTGGCTCCTGCCTTCTGGATCCCCTGTTTCGCACGGCTGATGCGCTGACCCATGGTCGCTTCGGGGACCAGGAAAGCTGAGGCGATTTCCGCCGTCGTGAGTCCTCCAACTGCCCGGAGCGTTAGGGCGAGTTGCGATGGTGCGGTCAACGCGGGGTGGCAGCAGAGGAACATCAGGGTGAGGGTGTCGTCGGCTTCCGAAACTGAGCTGTAGTGGAAGTCGGCGTCCATGGCCGCAACACGTTCCTCGCGGGCGCGGCGGGCGCTTTCGCTTCGCCAGTTATCAACCAGCCGGCGTGACGCGACAGCCATCAGCCATGCCTTCGGGTTGTCCGGGAGTCCGGAAGGCCACTGCAGTGAGGCCTCAAGGAGTGCCTCCTGGACGGCATCCTCGCAGGCATCGAACTGGCCGTGTGTCCGTGCCAGCACGCCGAGGACCTGCGGCGCCAGAGTGCGCAGCAGGTCCTCGATTCGTGCGTCCGGCGGGGAGCCCAGTTAGACCTCCGGCGGCGCTTCCTGAACTGCGCGGAGTTCGACTACCTGCGCGTACTTCACAATGCTGGAACAGATCTCCACCGCGCGTTCTTCGCTGGCAACATCGACCACCCAATACCCAACAAGCGACTCCTTGGATTCGGCATAGGGTCCGTCGGTGGTGATGACGCCGTCGGGGGTCTGCTTGACGAGCTTCGCGGTGCTGCCATCGGCGAGGCCCGCGTTGAACACCATCTCACCGGATTCGGTCAGGTCCTTGTCGATCTGGATCATGAATCCGATCATTTCCTGAATCCATGCAGGGTCAGCGGTCTCCATCATGCCCTCGGCAGAACCGAACATCATGATCATGTATTTCATCTCAAACTCCTTGTGAGGGGCGCCCTTTGTAGGTGCTTTCACTCATGGGTCGGAACTGCGGCGGGCTTTTCTACATGGTTCGGCAAACTTTCTCCGGAGATTATGCCCGAGCGATCACCTCGCCGTTGGGAATGAGGAAGAAGCCGTCGTCGGAGGCTCCCCAGCGGTGCCAGCCTGCAGCAATCCGGGCGAGGTCGGCCTCGTTGGCGAAACCGTACTCCAAGGCTTGCTCGGCGAACGCTGAGTGCAGCACCCGTTCGCTCCAGACCCGGGACTGCCACGCGCGTTGTTGGGCGGTGGCGTAGAGCCAGTTGCTGCTGGTGGGCGCTACCTGAGTGAATCCTGCTTGCTGGGCCCACGAAACAAGGCGACGGCCGGCGTCGGGTTCTGCTCCGTTGCGGCGGGCGATCTTCTGGTAGAGCTCCATCCAGTCGTCCAGCTCGGGGACTTCCGGGTACCAGCTCATGCCGTGGAAATCGGCGTCGCGGACCGCAACTATGGCACCGGGTTTCGCCACCCGGCGCATTTCACGGAGGGCGGCGACGGGGTCTGTCAGGTGCTGGAGGACCTGGTGTGCGTGAACGAGGTCGAAGGACTCGTCCTCAAAGTCGAGATCGTAGATGTTGCCGGTCTGGAAGGTCACGTTGTCCACGCCGCGCTCGGTTGCCAGTTCGGTGGCCTGTGCCACGATGTCGGCGGACCGGTCCAAGCCGATCACTTGCCCGGGCGCAACCAGCCCCGCGAAGTCGCAGGTGATGCTGCCGGGTCCGCACCCGACGTCGAGAACTGACGTTCCGGGGGTGAGATGGGGAATCACAAACGCGGCCGAATTCTCGACCGTCCGTGAGGCGTGGGCCCGGACAACCGACTCGTGGTGCCCGTGGGTATAGACATCTTCAGGCTGCTGCGCGTTCATAGGGAAACGCTACCCAACTGGGTCGCATTTTGCGCGTTTTGGACCCTCAAAACGCGCACAAATGCGACTCAGTTGGGTTCGGATTGGGCCGCTTCTTCGCGGGCGGCGAGGGTGGCCTCCACCATGTCAGTCATGAACCGGGTCACCAGCGCCAGCTCCGAAGGGCTGTAAGCGGCCATTGCCTTACCCATGCGTATGGCGAGCGGCATGAACATGGCGCTTCCGTCCTGGTACGCCTTGGGGGTCATCTGCAACTGGACCTGCCGGCGGTCCGTCCCGAGTCGTTCGCGCACCACATGTCCGGAGGCGTGCAGGCGATCAACCAATGCGGTAGTGGCAGGGGAGCTGAGCCGGAGTTCGGCGCGGAGAACACCCGGGGTGACTACCTTGCCCGCTGCGGAGTGGCGCATAATGACGGCCAGCGCGTTGAGGTCCGTGCGGTGCATGTCGTTCCGGCCGCCTGCGGCGTCTACATAGTGGTTGGCCTCGAGGGTGAAGTCCTGGAGGAGCCGCACAAGTTCTTGGGGAGCCGCGTTCTCGGGGCGCCCCTCGCCGGGGCGCGGGTCTGTGGGGTTCGACATGTCCGCCCTCCTGCCAGCGTTGTCATGTGATTACTGCCTTCCGGATATTACTCCCAGCCATAAGGGATTCCGGCATTCATAGTAATGAGGTCTTGGAATAGTTCCATCATAGAGATAATCTATGATGGAATAAAGCCCTCAAGCACTCCCACCAAAAGAAGGACTCATGAACTCGCAGAAGATACCGTTCTGGCTGCGCTGGCTGATACCAGTGGTGCTGGTCATCACCTGGCTGGGCATCGCAGGAATCGGCGGCCCCACGTTCGGCCGACTGGAAGAGGTCTCATCCAACGACCAAGCTTCCTTCCTTCCCGCTGGCGCCGAAGCCACGGAAGCCGCTGACTGGCAGGCCAAATTCCGGGACTCCGAAGAGATCCCGGCAATTGTCATCATCGAGAGTGACGCTTCCTTCACCCCCGCGCAGCTGGGCGAAGCAGCCCAGCTGAAAGCCGACATTGAGGCGCTCAAGCTGGGGAGCGCCGTCGTCGGGCCCATCCCGTCGCAAGACGGCAAGGCAGTTCAGTTCGTTGTCCCCATGGCGTCCTCGGATGAGCTGCGGGAGAAAGTCCAGGAGCTGCGTGACGTCGTGCAGCCCGGCGCGCCGGACGGCATGAAGGCATTTGTCACTGGTCCGGCAGGCCTGACCGCCGACCTCGTCAACGCTTTTGGTGGAATTGATGGCATCCTGCTGCTGGTTGCCCTGGGTGCCGTGTTCGTAATCCTGCTGCTGGTCTACCGCTCGGTGGTGCTGCCAATCGCAGTGCTGCTCACCTCCGTGTTTGCCCTGTGCGCCGCGATCCTTCTGGTGTTTGGAATGGCGAAGGCCGGCTGGATTCAGTTGAACGGCCAGAGCCAAGGCATCCTGTCCATTCTGGTCATTGGCGCCGCGACGGACTACGCGCTGCTGTTCGTGGCGCGGTTCCGGGAGGCGCTCACGCACACCGCCAACCGCACCCAAGCGGTGATCACGGCATGGAAGGCCTCCTTCGAGCCCATCCTCGCTTCCGGGGCCACTGTCATCATTGCGCTGCTCTGCCTGCTGTTCTCCGATCTGAATTCCAACAAGGCGCTGGGACCTGTAGCCGCCGCAGGTATTCTTTGCTCCTTGTTCGCTGCGCTCACGCTGCTGCCCGCGCTCATGGCGTTGCTGGGCCGTTCGGCTTTCTGGCCCTTCCGGCCCAAGCTGCTGCCCGACGACGAACGCGAACCGGAGATTGTCACCGGCCTTGAGGGGCAAAAGGGTCTGTGGCGCGCCACGGGTCGTCTGGTCTCCAAGCGCCCGCGGGTTGTGTGGGTGGCTTCGGTCCTTCTCCTCCTGGTCGCTTCCACAGGCTTGTTGCAGTTGAAGGCCAACGGGGTTCCGCAAACGGATGTCATACTTTCCGCGTCCGACGCCGTGGACGGGCAGGAAGCGCTGGCGCGCCACTTCGACGCCGGTAGCGGCAGCCCCGCCGTCGTGGTCGCCTCACAAGGTTCCGCGCAGCAGGTCCTGGACAAGGTCAAAGCAGCCGACGGCGTGGGTGACGCCTACCTGCTGGCTGACGGAAATGTTCCCATCACCGGTGCCCCCGGCGCTCCTGCTGAGCCGGCAGTTCGCGACGGCAGGGTCCTCATCAATGCCACGTTGAACTCGGCGGCAGACTCGATTGAGGCTGAAGAGGCCGTGAAGTCGTTGCGTGTGGCTGTTCGCGAGGTTGATTCCGCAGCATTGGTGGGCGGCGTGACAGCAACTGCGCTGGATACCAACACCACAGCCCAGCGCGACCTGGTGGTCATCATCCCGATCGTGCTGGTGGTCATCCTCTTCATCCTGATGCTCCTGCTGCGCTCGGTGGTGGCGCCGGTGCTGCTGGTGCTGTCCGTGGTGCTCTCCTACGGCGCCGCTATGGGAGTTTCTGCTTGGGTCTTCAACGGAGTGTTCGGCTTCTCCGGTGCCGACGCCACTGTGCCGTTGTTCGGTTTCGTGTTCCTGGTGGCCCTCGGCGTGGACTACAACATCTTCCTCATGAGTCGGGTCCGGGAAGAATCCTTGAAACATGGGACACGTCCGGGCATCCTGCGCGGACTGGCCGTCACCGGTGGTGTGATCACCTCTGCCGGCGTGGTCCTGGCGGCCACGTTCGCAGCCCTCGGTGTCATTCCCATCATGTTCCTGGTCCAGCTCGCCTTCATCGTGGCATTCGGCGTGCTACTGGACACGGTGCTGGTCCGATCCCTGCTGGTGCCCGCGCTGGCTTACGACATCGGCAGCAAGATCTGGTGGCCGAGCAAGCTTGCGCGTGAGTCTTCCACGGACGTTGTGGGTCCTCGTGAGGAGGAGCAGGCGTCGGTGGGGCGGTAAGCGTCAGTCAATGACGGGCGAGCGGCGCTCTAGCAGCAGGGTGTCGCGCCATTGTCCGGCGGCGGGTCCGGTGCTCACGCGAGCAATACGGTTCCGCCGCCCGACAATGGCAAACCCATTGGCTTGATGGAGTCGAAGGCTGGCCTCGTTCTCCGGGAAAATGCTGGACTGGATGGTCCAGATTCCCTGCGCCTCGGTGGAAGCAGCCAGGGCCTGCAGAAGGAGTTTCCCAACGCCGTGGCCGCGTGCAGCGCCCGCAACGTAGATGGAATGCTCAACGACGCCGGCGTAGGCCGGACGCGAGGAAACCGGTGAGACTGCGGTCCAGCCGAGGATCACGCCCGTCTCATTGACCGCTACCAGCCGGTGGTCCGGAAGCCTGGAGTTGTTGAAGGCAGCCCATTCGGGGGCATTTGTTTCGAAAGTGGCGTAGCCGGTGTCGATTCCTTCCTGGAAGATCTCCCTGACTGCCCGCCAGTCTTTGGGCTCCATAGCCCTCAGCGCTACCGTCACAGCGCGGCCAGGGTTCCGGCTACATTGTCCAATGCGCCCGGGACCATGGAGTAATACGCCCACGTGCCGCGCTTCTCCCGGTGAAGCAAGCCTGCATCCACAAGGATCTTCAGGTGGTGCGACACCGTCGGCTGTCCCAGGCCCAGTGGCTCAGTGAGGTCGCAGACGCAGGATTCTCCTGACGGTTCAGCCTTGACCATGGACAGAAGCCGCAGCCGGTTAGGGTCTGCGAGGGCTTTGAAAACCGTTGCCTTCCGCTTGGCTTCGTCCGCATTCAGGGCAGGGTGGCCCGTTGCTTCGCAGCAGTCTTGCTCCGAGGCGGCTTGCAGTATCGGTAAGGCGGTCATGAACCCATTATGCGCCTACATTGACGGCTATCAATGTCCTTTACTTGGGCATTACCCCCGAGTGTAAGGGTGGGTCATGCGTGCTTGTCCGCTGGGTGCGGTACTACGACGTCCTCTGGTGCGCGCGATTCCGTGGGGAACAGCATCGCCAGAAGTCCCAGTCCTATGGCAGCGCCAACCAACTGCGCCAGAACAAATCCAGGCGCGGAGGCGGGTGCGATCCCTGCGAAGGTGTCGCTGAAGACCCGTCCTACCGTGACTGCGGGGTTCGCGAAGGACGTCGAGGAAGTGAACCAATAAGCCGCCCCAATGTAGGCGCCAACAGCTGGGGCTGCCAAGAAGCCACGTTTGGTTGCGGCGAGGGAGAAAATCAGCAGAATAAGTCCGGCCGTGGCCACGATTTCGCCCAACAGGTGGCCCGGAGTTGTGCGCTCCTTGCTGGAGATTGACGTACCCACGTCAAACATGGCGTTCGCCAGCACGCTGCCGCAGATGGCGCCCGCAGTCTGCGACGCAATGTACGCGCCTAATTCCCCTAGCGACAGCCCGCTGCCGGTTCGCCTGGCCAGAACCCAGTCCACCAGTGACACCGCCGGATTGAAGTGCGCGCCACTGATGGGGCCAAAGGCCAATATGAGGACGGTCAGCCCGAGCACGGTGGCGGTGCTGTTCTGCAGTAACTGCAGGCCGACGTCATGCGGGGAGAGCTGCTGGGCCGCGATGCCGGAGCCGACGACTATGGCTACCAGCAGGCAGGTACCCAGTGCTTCGGCGAAGGCGCGCCGCCAGAGGGCGGTCGGGGAAGAAGTCATGAAGACAGCTTGACTGATGAAAGTAGTTCAGTCAAAATTGAATCAATGAATATTGATCAAAGCTCAAGCCCTCTGGAGAGGGCAGCTCTTCTGGAGAGAGCCGCCAAGTACGCGGCCCTGAGTGACCCTGCGCGGCTCCGCATCGTAGACCTGCTCACCTTGGGGGACCTGTCGCCCACGGAGCTGCAATCGGAATTGGGGATGCCGGCGAATCTGCTGTCGCACCATCTGCGATCCATGGAACTCGCGGGGCTGGCGGTGCGGCATCGTTCCGAGGCTGACAAGCGCCGAAGCTATGTTCGTCTGGCGCCCGGCGCTCTGGAAGGCCTCACTCCCGGCCGCGAGCACGGGGCGCGGCGCGTCTTATTTGTGTGCACCCGCAATAGCGCCCGCTCGCAACTGGCTACCGCTCTGTGGCGAACGGCTAGTGACATCCCAGCGGTTTCGGCGGGAACGCATCCGGCCGAACATGTGGCACCCGGTGCCGTGGATGTTGCCCGCCGCCACGGCTTGGACCTTGGGGGCGTCAAGCCCCGCTTGATCGACCACGTGGCGGGTGCCGAAGATCTGGTGATCACCGTCTGCGATAACGCCCACGAGGAGCTGCCGGGGCTCCAGGGCATTCACTGGTCCATTCCGGATCCGGTGCGACTTGATAGCGAGCAAGCGTTTGAGGACGCGTTCGCCGACATTTCACGCCGAGTCCACGATCTCGCCCCCCGGCTGCGTGCCGCCTAGCTCTGCAGCCCTCAATATATTGACAATCATCAATCTATGGACCGATACTCAATGCATCGATGATTATCGATATGACACATCGCGGCATTGGTGCGGATCGATCCCGACCAGACCCAACTGACACAGGAGAACACCGTGAGCACCGAAACCGCTAAGAAGCCGTCCGTTCTGTTCGTCTGCGTTCACAACGCAGGGCGCTCGCAGATGGCCGCAGCTTTTCTCACCACCCTTTCCAAGGGTGCCATTGAGGTCCGTTCAGCCGGCTCGCAGCCCGCAGACAAGGTGAACCCCGCCGCGGTGGAAGCCATGTCTGAGCTTGGTATCGACATGTCGGCCGAGATCCCCAAAGTCCTCACCACTGAAGCCGTCAAAGAATCAGACGTCGTGATCACCATGGGCTGCGGAGACGAGTGCCCGTACTTCCCCGGCAAGCGCTACGAGGACTGGGTTCTTGAGGACCCCGCCGGGCAAGGTGTGGACGCGGTCCGGCCGATCCGCGACGATATCAAGACCCGCATCGAAGGCCTTATCGCGTCACTGATCCCCGCGGCCAAGTAACCCCGACTACCAGGAGCAACTCCCGTGAGCAACGAACAACTCATCATTATCGGGTCCGGCCCTGCTGGCTACACAGCGGCGATCTACGCGGCCCGAGCCGGCTTGAATCCCCTGGTGCTGGCAGGTTCCGTCACCGCCGGCGGCGCCCTCATGAACACCACCGAAGTGGAAAACTTCCCCGGCTTCCCTGGCGGTATTCAGGGACCCGAACTCATGGATGGACTCCAGGAGCAAGCGGAAAAGTTCGGGGCCCGGATAGTGTTCGACGACGCCACTGAGGTTGATCTCAAGGCTCACCTCAAGCGCGTAGTCACCGGAGCCGGTGAGACCCACGAGGCACCTGCCGTCATTCTCGCTACGGGCTCGGCGTATAAGGAGCTCGGTCTTCCGGAGGAAAAGAAGCTCAGCGGCCACGGAGTATCCTGGTGCGCCACATGCGACGGCTTCTTCTTCCGTGAGCAAGACATCATCGTTGTTGGTGGTGGTGACTCCGCCATGGAGGAAGCGACGTTCCTGACGCGCTTTGGGAAGTCCGTCACGGTAGTGGTCCGGAAGGGTGAGCTGCGGGCATCCCGGATCATGGCGCAGCGTGCCAAGGACAATCCCAAGATCACCTTCGCTTGGAACTCGGCTATCACGGCCATCCATGGAGACACGAAGGTCACGGGAGTGACGCTCAAGGACACGCGTACCGGTGAAACCCGAGAGCAGGCCGCCACAGGAATCTTCGTAGCCATCGGTCATCTGCCGCGAACAGAACTGGTGGAGGGACAAGTGGACCTCGACGCCGAGGGCTACATCAAGGTGGCCTCGCCAACCACCATGACCAACCTCACCGGTGTGTTCGCGTGTGGCGACGCCGTGGATCACCGCTATCGCCAGGCCATCACTGCGGCGGGCACAGGATGCGCTGCCGCCCTCGACGCTGAGCGTTACCTCGCTGCCCTGGACGACGCCGACAGCATTGCAACAGCACTGGTCGAAGAGCCCACCCACTTCTGAGCTTTACCCAACGGAGGTATGAGTTACCCATGGTTGAGAACCTTCCTGTCGCCGTGATCGGCGCCGGCCCCATCGGCTTGGCTGCAGCGGCCCACCTGCTGGAGCGGGGTCTGGAACCGATAATCTTCGAGGCCGGGCCGTCAGCGGGTTCAGCGATTGAGCAGTGGCGGCACATACGGTTGTTCTCCCCGTGGCGATTCAACCTCGACGCAGCGGCAGTTCGGTTGCTGGAGCCCACGGGCTGGGAGTCGCCTCGGCTGACCGCCCTGCCCTACGGCGGCGAACTTGTTGATAAGTACCTCAGTCCGTTGGCAGCACACCCGGCCCTTGCCTCCCGTTTGCAGACCGGCGCACGCGTCACCGCGGTTACCCGCGCCGGCCTCGATAAAACCCACGTGCGCGACCGCGACACCACCCCGTTTATGGTCCGAGTGGAACACGCTGATGGGGAGGTGCGCGACTACACCGTGTCGGCTGTCATCGACGCCTCCGGCACCTGGTCCACCCGCAATCCCCTTGGTACGTCAGGGTTACCTGCTATCGGTGAGGTCCGCGCATCAGACCGGATCTCCTCACCCCTTCCCGATGTTTCCGGACGCGATCGGGCATCGTTCGCTGGCCGACGTGCCTTGGTGGTCGGAGCAGGCCACTCCGCAGCGAACACGCTGATCAACCTCGCGGAACTGGCCAGGACAGAGCCCGAAACACGCATTCTCTGGGCCATCCGCGGTGCATCCCCGGAGAAGGTCTACGGCGGCGGTGATGCCGACGGCCTGCCCGCACGCGGACAGCTCGGCTCCCGGCTTCGCCGTCTGGTGGATGCCGGCACGATCGAACTGCACACAAGCTTCGGCATCAACTCGCTGGTCGATTCGGAGAACGGCGTGACCGTAACCTCCGGTGACGGTCGCAGTGTGGTGACGGACGTCGTCGTGCCTTGTACCGGCTTCCGCCCCGATCTGGACATGCTCCGGGAACTGCGCCTGAACCTGGACCCTGCTGT
The DNA here is from genome assembly GCF_011605365.1 of Paenarthrobacter sp. MSM-2-10-13. Lineage (NCBI taxonomy): Bacteria > Bacillati > Actinomycetota > Actinomycetes > Micrococcales > Micrococcaceae > Paenarthrobacter > Paenarthrobacter sp. MSM-2-10-13. Next base: position 132,746 of record NZ_JAAOXO010000007.1, read on the forward strand.
TGAAGCCCCTACGGAACTGGGCCCGCTGATCGATCCCGAGTTCCACTCCTGCGGCACTGTCCCGCCGCACGGCGCGAAGGTTCTCGCCCACCCGGAGAAAGACTTCTACATCGTGGGCATGAAGTCGTACGGCCGTGCACCCACCTTCCTGTTGGCCACCGGCTACGAGCAGGTCCGTTCCGTGGCTGCCGCGCTGGGCGGGGATCAGGCGGCGGCTGACACGGTGCACCTGGAGCTACCCGAAACCGGTGTCTGCTCATCCGACGCCGGTACCAGCTGCGACGTGCCTGCCGCAGTTCAGTCCTCGGAGGGCGAGCAGTCCGGCGGTTGCTGCTCCGCTCCGGAACCGGTGCTCATTGGCATCCCCACGGGATTGGCTCACGGCCGTTCCGGGGCCAACCTGGACTAGGCGCTGACGGTGTTCCGTTCGCGGTAACCATCGGCGGCGTAAACACCAAGGACCCGAACCTCGGTGGTGAAGAACTCGAGTTCCTCCAGTGCACGGCGGAGACGAGCATCCGCAGGGTGCCCCTCGACATCGGAAAGGAACATGGTGGCGGCGAATTCGTCGCCCACCATGTAGCTTTCCAGCCGCGTCATGTTGAGGCCGTTGGTCGCAAAACCGCCTAGTGCCTTATAAAGGGCCGACGGAACGTTTCGGACTCGGAAAACAAAACTGGTGATCGCTGGACCGGGCAGTTCTTCCTTGGTGGGAAGCTCGCGTTCACGGGCCAGAACAACAAAGCGTGTGGTGTTGGTGGGATCGTCCTCCACACCGGAGGCCAACACCTCAAGCCCGTAGAGGCCAGCGGCGAGCGGCGGAGCGAGGGACAGTTTCCGGGGATCGTTCCAGTCCCGGACTTCGCGGGCTGAGCCTGCGGTGTCACCAGCGATGACGGGCTTGAGGCCGGCTTCCCGGATGATCCTGCGGCACTGCCCCAAGGCGTGAATGTGGCTGTGGACCTCCGTGGCGCCTTCAATGGTGCTGCCCGGGATTCCCAAAAGGTCGAAGCGGATGGGCAAGAAGTACTCGCCGACGATCTGCAGCTTGGACTGGGGGAGAAGGACGTGGATATCGGCCACACGCCCGGCAATGGAGTTTTCGATCGGGATCATGGCCAGATCCACTTCGCCAGTGGACACCAGCTCAAATGCGTCCTCAAAGCTCGCACATGGAACGCTTTGGAGGTCGGGGAACATTTCCTTGCACGCGAGATCCGAGTTGGCTCCGGGCTCACCTTGGTACGCAATTTTCTGGGCCATGATGCTCATGGTTACATGCAGAGCGCCCGGCCTCCCAACCGCGTCCACCCTGTGACTGGACACCCTAAGACCCAATCTATGTAGCAGCAGAGTGCGTTTTGGGTGCTCAAAACGCGCTCTGCTGCGACTCAGTTGGGTGGAAGGTTAGCCGTTGATGACCTGCGGGACGCCCAGGGCCTTGAGGCCTTCGGCGCCGAACTCCAGGCCGTAGCCGGACTGCTTGGCACCGCCGAACGGGACGCGGGGGTCCACGGCGCCGTGCTTGTTGATCCACACGGTGCCGGCCTGGATTCGTGAAGCCACTTCCCGTGCGGCACCCAAGTCGGAGGACCAGACTGAGGCGCCCAAGCCGACGTCGAGCGCGTTCGCTTTGGCGACTGCCTCGTCAACGGTGCTGTATTTGATGATCGGCAGGGCGGGTCCGAATTGTTCCTCGGCCACCAGCGGGTTGTCGTTGTCGATGTCGGCCACCAGGGTGGTGGGGTAGAAGTTGCCGGGTGCGTCGGCGTCGGGGTTTCCGCCCACCAGGATACGCGCGCCGGAGTCACGGGCGGCCTCCACCAGCCGGGCGACGATGTCGAATTGCTGCCGGTTTTGCAGCGGGCCAAGGACGTTGTTCTCATCGAGCCCAACACCCATGGGCATCGCAGCAGCAACAGCGGTGAGCTCGTTGCAGACGGCCTCGTACTGGGATTCGTGGACGTACAGGCGCTTAAGGGAGGCGCATGTCTGGCCTGTGTTGATGAACGCACCCCAGAACAGGCCTTCGGCGATGGCTTTGGGGTCCGAGTCCGGCAGGACGATGCCGGCGTCGTTGCCACCAAGTTCCAGTGTGAGCCGCTTGACGGTGTCAGCGGACGAGCGGATGATCGCCTTGCCTGTGGCGGTGGAGCCGGTGAACATGACCTTGCCAATGGCATCGTGCGAGGCCAGCGCTTCGCCGACATCGCGCCCGCCAGAGACAACGGACAGCAGGCCTTCGGGCAGCTCTTCGTTGATGATCGAAGCCAGTGCCAGCACGGACAAGGGAGTGTATTCCGAGGGCTTGACCACTACGGCGTTGCCCATGCGCAGGGCCGGGGCGATCTGCCAGACGGTGATCATCATGGGCCAGTTCCACGGGCCGATGGCACCTACGACGCCGATGGGCCGGTAGTGCAGTTCGGCGCGGGTTTCGCCGTCGTCCACTACGGTTTCGGGGTCCAACGGGGTGGCGGCCGTGGCGCGGAGCCACGCTGCGCAGGCGCCGACTTCGAAGCGCGCGTTCGGGCCGTTCAGCGGCTTGCCTTGCTCGCGGGAGAGGAGCTGGGCAAGTTCTTCGGCGGAACGTTCGACGGCGTCGGCGGCTTTCATGAGCGCGGCGGACCGGGCGTCGTGGCCCAGAGCAGCCCACGCGGGTTGGGCAGCGGCGGCCGCGGTGATGGCGGATTCGAGGTCCTCGACAGTGTGAACCGGTGCTTCGCCGACGGCCTCGCCCGTCGCCGGGTCAAAAATGGTGCGGCTGTTCTGGCCGGGGGCCGGGGTGATCGAGGCCAGCAGGGCGTCGTAAGTCTCCATTGGTACTCCGCTCATGTAGTAATTCTTGGCGGCCAGTGAGGCACGCGGCGATGTTTCCAGTGTGGTGGGAGCCACGTGCGTAAACCTTGTCTATGCACGAACAGCCCTTGACCGGAAGCGAACGCTTTCCGAAGCGGGGTCTGTGCCTGATAATCGAGCTTGTGACTCTTGCTTCCCTCGCTGCCTTTGCCGGCCTATGCCTCGTCCTTTCCGTGACGCCAGGGCCGGACACATTCCTTGTCCTGCGCATCGCGTTGAACCGTCCCAGTGCGGGCATTGCTGCGGCGGCAGGGTCTGCGGTTGGCGCCATAGCCTGGGCTGCATTGGTGGGAGTGGGCCTAGCCGCCATCCTTGAGCAATCCGCGGAACTGTTCCGCTGGGTCAAGATCGCGGGCGGCTTGTACTTGCTGTATTTGGGCGTTTCGTCATTCATCAAATCCCGCAAGGCAGCCAAAGCCGGCGCCGACGGAACAAGCGCGGACGCGCCCCTCCCTTACAGTCGGCTTTCGGCCATGGGGGCGGGGGCGCTGTCTACGCTGCTCAACCCGAAGGTGGGCCTGTTCTACTTGGCTGTGGTCCCGCAGTTCATCCCGCACGGTGGCGACACCATGGGAACCTCCCTCATCCTGGGTGTAGTGGTGGCTGTCATCGCCTTCGCCTATCTGTCGATGATCGCCGTCGTCGCGTTCAAGGCGATGAGGTGGCTCAAGCGTCCCAAGGTGAGTACCGTCGTCGAGCGTGTCAGTAGCGGTGTGATCGCCGGGCTGGGTGTTGGAGTCGTGGCTTCCGGCGCGACCAGCTAGCTACGCCGCGAGTAGCGCCAGATAGTCATCCAACTGCCCCGCAAGATCCTGCGAAAAATGTTCAGCCGGGGACAATGCCACCACGATCTGTGCGCCGAGCATCATGTTGAGCAGGTGGTCGGCGACGGCGGCGTCCCCGATAGGGGTGCTGATCTCACCGGCCGCCCGGGCTGCTGCGCAATGAGCCGTGATGGTGGCGTGCCACTGGCTCATGGAATCGCTGTGGAGTGCTGCCATGTCAGCGTCGTTCAGCGCCTTCTGCCAGAACGGAATCACGATGCGGGCTTCGTTGACGCGTTCTTCATCCAGCGGCAGGACTTCGGCGCAGAACGCGCGGAGGGCCGCCACTCCTGAGAGTCCATCCGTCATGGTGGCGATGCGCTGGTTGGTGCGGTTGAAGACGTGCGCGAACGCCGACGTCAGCAGGAGGTCCTTGGTGGGGAAGTAGGGCTTGAGGGCGCCGTTGGCGAAGCCTGCTTCCTCAGCGATTTCGCGCATGGTTGCACCTTCCATGCCCAGCCTCGCGATGATCCGCCAAGTCGCGTCCACTAGTTCGAGGCGTCGTTGATCGTGGTCAACAATCTTTGGCACTGGGCGGGCTCCCGAAAAAATAAAGGCTGGACAGGTCTTGTGACCCATCTTACGTTTTGGTTATTCTCTACACCTATAGAAAATAAATCCTGACCGTTCCAGGTCCCGGACAAGAGGCAGCCATGACGCTTACATCATCTGAGACAGCAACAGACGCCGTCGCCATTGTGGAAACGCAGTACGCCCTGGCAACGGGCGCCGAGATCTCTGAGGTCCAGGGAATCCTGCAGGCCGCCGGACACCTAGGCGCCGAGAAGCGCATCGCCTATCTGGGACTGGTGGACCCGGCCCGAGGCCAGTCAGAGCAGGACCGCCGTTTCCGCGTCTTCCTCCACGACATCTCCGGAGGCGCCCCCACTGACGTCCTCGTCTCCGTGACCCGCGGCGAGATCCTCTCCTCCATAGAGCTCGACACCAAGGTCTCCGGCGAACTCCCTGTCCTGGAGGAGGAATTCGAAGTGGTGGAGACACTCCTCGCCACCGATGAGCGGTGGCTCGCCGCCCTCGATGCCCGGGACCTGGACGTCACCAAAGTCCGTGTTGCTCCGCTGTCCGCCGGCGTCTTTGAATATGAAGATGAAAGGGGCCGGCGCATCCTCCGCGGGCTCGCGTTCGTGCAGGACTTCCCGGAGGACAGCGCTTGGGCGCACCCCGTGGATGGACTCGTAGCCTACGTGGACGTGGTCAACAAGGAAGTCACCCAGGTGATCGACCTTGGCGTCATGCCGATCCCTGCAGAGCACGGAAACTACACGGATCCTGAACTGACTGGACCGCTCCGCGAAACCCAGAAACCCATCAGCATCACCCAGCCGGAGGGCCCCAGTTTCACCGTCACAGGTGGCAACCACGTCGAATGGGAAAAGTGGAGCGTGGACGTCGGCTTCGATGTCCGCGAAGGAGTTGTCCTCCACAACCTGGCTTTCCAGGACGGGGACCGCAAAAGGCAGATCATCAACCGCGCCTCCATCGCCGAGATGGTGGTTCCCTACGGCGATCCTTCGCCCATCAGGTCCTGGCAGAACTACTTCGACACCGGCGAGTACCTGGTGGGCCAGTACGCCAACTCTTTGGAACTGGGCTGCGACTGCCTGGGCGACATCACCTACCTCAGCCCTGTCATCAGCGACGCCTTCGGCAACCCCCGCGAAATCCGCAACGGCATCTGCATGCACGAGGAAGACTGGGGCATCCTCTCCAAGCACTCAGACCTGTGGACCGGCATCAATTACACCCGCCGCAACCGCCGCCTGGTGATCTCCTTCTTCACCACTATCGGCAACTACGACTACGGCTTCTACTGGTACCTCTACTTGGACGGCACCATCGAATTCGAAGCCAAGGCCACCGGCGTCGTCTTCACCAGCGCGTTCCCGGAAGGCGGCTCGGACAACATCTCCCAACTCGCCCCGGGCCTCGGTGCCCCCTTCCACCAGCACCTCTTCAGCGCGCGCCTGGACATGGCCATTGACGGCTTCACCAACCGCGTGGAAGAAGAAGACGTAGTCCGCCAGGCCATGGGCGCAGGCAACGAGCGCGGCAACGCGTTCTCCCGCAAGCGCACACTCCTGACCAAAGAATCCGAAGGCGTCCGGGAAGCCGACGCCCGTGCAGGCCGCACCTGGATCATCTCCAACCCGGAATCAAAAAACCGTCTGGGTGAGCCGGTCGGCTACAAACTCCATGCCCAGAACCAGCCCACGCTGCTGGCCGATCCCGGTTCGTCCATCGCCAAGCGCGCAGCGTTCGCCACCAAGGACGTGTGGGTCACCCGCTACGCCGACGAGGAACGCTACCCCACGGGCGACTTCGTGAATCAACACTCCGGCGGCGCCGGCTTGCCGGCTTACATTGCCCAGGACCGCGACATCGACGGTCAGGACATCGTCCTCTGGCACACCTTCGGCCTCACGCATTTCCCGCGCGTCGAGGACTGGCCCATCATGCCCGTGGATACCGTCGGCTTCAAACTCCGGCCGGAAGGCTTCTTTGACCGCAGCCCGGTTCTGGACGTGCCGGCCAGCGCCTCGGGTTCGAGCTGCCACAGCACAGGCGCGGCAGCCGAATCAGAAGATCACAGCCAGCCCGCCGGGCACTGCCACTAGAACCGCTCCGGGACACACAATGACCACGACGGCGGGACGGGTCCGGTCAGCCGGGCCCGTCCTGCACCCCCGGATCTGCGCAGCGCTCACGGCAGTCTCGTGCCTGGTGCACCTCTGGCTCGCAGCCTCGGGACACCACGACGTCTGGCTGGGCATCCTCATGATCGCGTTGGCCGCCGTCTGCGTCCCCTGCACGGTCCACATATGGCGCCACAGCCGGGTGGGCGCACTCCATCAAGTGACCATCTCCGCATTGGCAATGGTGGGACTCCATGCCGTCCTGCTGCTTGGAGCGGGAGGTGCCGGACACATCCATGGCGGCAGGCCGACGTCGAACGCTGTTGATACCTCCGGCGCGGCCGGATTGTTGCTGGTGATCGGGCTGGAAATCACGACGGCGTTACTCGCCGCCACGCTGGTGGCGCGCCTGAGGCGTCGGGTGGCAGGCTGACCCACACCTGCCGCCGAAGTGGCCCATCTTTGCTGGAGCAAAGCCCGGTTTTCGGGGTCGAGGACCATGCCGGAGAACCAAAGAAGGGCCAAAGGGGCCAGGTCTTGTTGCTGCGGCCGATGTTGATGCGGGGCATGGTGGGCGCCGAAAGTGTGACAGCGGTGGCCAATTGTTAGAGTCGGTCAGTGCGCGCAGTAGTTTTTGATGAGGTCCGGACCCAGCCCGACGTGAGGGAAGTCGCCAAACCCCAGGCTCCCGCGGGAGGTGTGGTGGTGAGAGTGTTGGCAACAGGCATGTGCCGCAGCGACTGGCATGCCTGGGCCGGCCACGATGACATCGCCATGCCCCATGTGCCTGGCCATGAGCTCGCCGGTGTGATCGACGCCGTCGGCGAAGGCGTTCAGCGCTGGAAGGTGGGCGACCGCGTCACCGTCCCTTTCGTCTGCGGGTGCGGAACCTGCGAATGGTGCCTGGCCGGCGAGGCGCAGGTGTGCCCGGACCAACAGCAGCCCGGCTTCACCCACTGGGGATCGTTCGCCGAGTTTGTGGCCCTGCACGCTGCGGACAGCAACTTGGTTGCCATTCCTGACGGTGTTGAGTTCACGACGGCGGCAAGCCTCGGCTGCCGCTTCGCCACGGCATACCGTGCGCTGGCAGCCCGTGCCCAGGTGAAGGCCGGCGAGTGGGTGACCGTGGTGGGCGCCGGCGGCGTAGGGCTGAGCGCTGTGATGATCGCTAAGGCCATGGGAGCAAAGGTCATTGCCGTGGACCGGAACCCCCAGGCCCTGGCTGTTGCCGAGCGATTGGGTGCCGACCATACTGTGCTCGCTGATGGTGCGGACATCCCGGCCGCAGTCAACGCCCTCTCCGGCGGAGGCAGCCACGTGGCGGTGGACGCCGTCGGAAGTGAACAGACCTGTGCCGACGCGATCTTGAGCCTTCGCAGGCGGGGCCGGCACGTCCAGATCGGTTTGCTGCCGTCAGTCGACGGTAACCCGCAAGTACCCATGGCGCGGGTGATCGGCTGGGAGTTGGACCTCTTGGGCAGTCACGGTATGGCCGCCGTGGACTATCCGGGCATGATGGCGCTCATTGAACAGGGCGCGCTCCAGCCACAGCTGCTGATCGAACGCACCATTGGCTTGGAAGACGCCGCTGCACTGTTGCCCGGGTTCGACCAAGCCAACCCCGCTGGCATGACCATGATTGACCCTGCCCTCTAACTGCTCGCGGGCACCCAACTAAGTAGCAGCAGAGCGCGTTTTGAGCGCTCAAAACGCGCACGAATGCGACCTACTTGGGTGAGTCCGCGGGGCGGTTCCGGTACGCGGCGAGGAAATGGTCGATCCGGCGCACCGCTTCCTCAATGTCCTCCGTAGCCGGCAGGATCACAAACCTGAAATGGTCCGGCGTGGGCCAATTGAAGGCCGTTCCGTGCGAGACCAGGATTTTCTGTTCCTGCAGGAGCTGGAGGACGAACTTCTCATCCGAGGCAATGGGATAGATCTCCGGGTCAAGGCGCGGGAACAGATACATGGCACCCGCTGCGGGAACGCAACTGACGCCCGGGATCGCGGTGAGGAGCTTCCACGCCAGGTCCCGCTGGTCGCGGAGCCTTCCGCCAGGACGGATGAGCGCTTCGATGCTTTGGTACCCACCCAGGCAGGTCTGGATTGCGTGCTGGGCCGGAACGTTGGCACACAACCGCAACGAGGCCAGCAGTTCCAAGGACTCCCGGTAAGCAGCGGTTGCCGTTCGGGGGCCGGTAACAGCAACCCAACCTGCCCGGTATCCGGGCATGCGATACGCCTTGGACAACCCGCTGAAGGTCAAGACGCAGACGTCCTCCGCAACCGAGGCCGTGTGAATATGGGGGGCATCGACGTAGCGGATCTTCTCGTAAATCTCATCCGAGAACAGAACGAGGTCATGCTTACGGGCCAGGTCCGCGAACTGTTCCAGAATGTGCCGGGGGTAGACGGCGCCGGTGGGGTTGTTCGGGTTGATGATCACAATGCCCTTGGTGCGCGGGGTGATCTTGGCTTCGACATCGGCCATGTCCGGCCACCAGTTCTCCTCCTCATCGCACAAATAGTGCACCGGGTTTCCGCCAGTCAGGGTCACCGCTGCGGTCCACAGAGGGTAATCGGGCGCCGGGATGAGGATTTCGTCGCCGTTCTCCATGAACGCCTGCAGGGTCATGGAGATGAGCTCGCTGACGCCGTTGCCAACAAAGACATCTTCGACGCCGATCGTCATCAGTCCGCGCGTCTGGTAGTACTGCGAGATGGCGGTGCGGGCGGAGAAAATGCCCTTGGAGTCGCTGTAACCCTGTGCGCCGCGAAGGTGATGGATCATATCCACCACAACAGACTCCGGTGCCTCCAGTCCAAACGGTGCCGTGTCACCCAGATTCATTTTGAGAATGCGGTGCCCCTCGGCCTCCATGGCCTTGGCCGCTTGGAGGATGGGCCCACGGAGTTCGTAGCGGACATTCTGAAGTTTGCTGGAGTGCTGCATCGGACGCATGGTTGATCTTTTCATGGCAGCGGCCCGGGTGAGCAAACTGTTCGGGAATCAGACCCAGCGTAAGACCACGGGAAGGCGCCGGGTGCTTGCCGAAACTTCCCGTTCAGTGCCGTCCACAGCAACAGCGAAGTGCTGAATATCGTCCGCTGAAGCCAGGACCTCAAAGTGCCCGGTCGCGTCACTGACGGCGGCAGTAGCCGATGAATGCGCGTGGATGTAGGCGTCGGAGATGCCCTTGTTGTGGCCATCCACCAGTCGTCCCCGGATGCGGCGTCCGGCAGCCGCGTTGCCCACTGCCGCCTGTGCGGGCGGATCCGACGGTTCCTCGAAGCGGAGGGATACAGGGATGCAGACCAGAAAACCCAGCCCTTGCCCGATTGCGCCGTCATACTCCGCAGGCCGGAACTCGCCGTTGGACACCACTGAGTACTGGCCATGGAGTTCCACAGCCAGAAGCAGTTGCTCCATGTTGTCCAACTGCTCAGGGCCGTGGCATTCAACGGCCACCTTCAGCTCCAGATCCAGTGCCGGGCCGTCGCGGCGTGACCGCCCAACCCTGTTGAGGGTTACGGCGCGTACGGTGACCGGAGCGTCGGGTGGCGGAACGACGGCGGTGGGGGACCCGTCGTCGAACCTTACGTGTTGAGGGGCGACGGCGTTGGAAAGTACCCCCAGGAGGTCGGACAGCGACGATTGCACATGGCCCACGGAAGAACCCCAGCCGGACGGAGATCCACTAATTCAACTGGAACAAGGCTACTCCCGGAGATGCCCGTAGCGCACGGCGCATGCCCGGGTTTTTGTACAGATAATGCCCCTAAAGCCGCCGCAGGAGGGCATTATCTGTACAAAAATTCAGGAGAGGCCGGGGACGCGATCGTTGATGGTAAATGACTTCTTGGTGCTGACCGGGCCGCCCGGCGTGGTGACATAGTCCAGTACACGGAAGTCCGCGGTCATGGCGTCCTTGGTGATGCGCGTGTTCACGTAGCCGCGGTTGTCGTTGTAGAACTTCAGGTGCGGGTTCCAGGCCATGGTGGGGTCGGTGGTGGATCCTGTGCCGTCACCCGTGGAGGTAATGGACGAGCACACCAGTTCTGTTCCCACCACCGCTGCCGCAGGGTCTTTGTAGTCCACTTTGAGGTTGGTGGCCCAGTGGCGGTGAACGTCGCCGGTGAGTACGACGGCGTTGCGCACCTTGGCGTCCAACCAGCCTTGGGTGATCCTGCGGCGGGAAGCGGCATAGCCGTCCCAGCCGTCCATGGAGACGTCGTCGATGTTCGGCGCCTTGTCGCGGTCCCGTTCGGCGAAGAAGACCTGCTGGCCCAGGATGTCCCAGCGTTGCGTGGAGTTCTTGAATCCGTCCAGCAGCCACTTTTCCTGCTCAGCGCCGGTGATGGTGCGGTTTTCATCCAGGCGCTCGGCGACGTTCTTCTTCCAGCCGTCCCCGGCGAGCTGGTCGTCCCGGTACTGGCGGGTGTCCATCATGTGGAAGTTGGCCAGCTGGCCCCACTGGATGGTGCGGTAGATCTTCATGTCGTATCCAGCCGGAACCGATGACGCGCGCAGCGGCATGTTTTCGTAGTACGCCTGGAAGGCTGCGGAGCGGCGCTGCCGGAAGTGCTCCGTGGTGTCGTTGAGCTGGCCGGGGTCGCTGTTCTCGGGGATCTCGTCCGCCCAGTTGTTGTCCACCTCGTGGTCATCCCACACCACCAGCCAAGGCGCGATTGCGTGCGCAGCCTGCAGATCGGCATCGGCCTTGTATTGGGCGTGCCGCTGGCGGTAACCCGCCAGACTGACTGTCTCCGGGCCCTCATGATCACGGGGGTTGCCGCCGCCGATCACGTAGCTGTCCTTTTTGTACTCGTAGAGGTAGTCGCCGAGGTGCAGCACCAGGTCCGGATGGTCTTCGGCCAGCCGCTTGTACGCGGTGAAGTAGCCGTGCTCGTACTGTGCGCAGCTGGCGAATGCCATGGCCAGCGCAGCAGGGGTCTCGCCGGGTGCGGGGCTTGTCAGGGTGCGGCCAACTTCACTCAGGTGCCGTCCTGTCCGGAAGCGGTAGAAGTACTCCCGGCCGGGTCGGAGACCTTTGAGTTCTACGTGCACCGAGTGGGCGGTTTCGATTCTGGCATGTTCGACGCCGCGGGCTACTACCCGGCGCATCGCCGGATCTTCTGCGACTTCCCAGGCGACGGCGACGTTGCGGGAGGGCATGCCGCCCAAGCCATCTTTAGCCACGGGGTTCACTGCCAGCCGGGTCCAGATCACAAAGCCGTCGGGCCACGGTTCGCCTGATGCGATGCCAAGTGTGAACGGATGGGTGCGGAGACCGGCGTCGTCCGCTGTTGAAACCGCTACGGCGGGACTGGCGACGGCGGTGCCAGGCAGGGCGGCGACGAGTCCGGCCCCGAGGCCGGCGGTGATGAGGGATCGGCGGGAGATGTTTTCCATACGACCGAGCCTAGGAAGCCCGGGTTGACTGGATTCAAGGGAGACGTGAATGAGTGGTTAATTGTGTGACAAAAAGTGTAACTCCGGGTTGGGGTGGAGGAGGGCTCGTCTATGCTCAGTTCATGACTACGGGGGAGAGCCGTCAGCGGCCCGGAGTGGTGACGTTCTCAGTGGTGCTGATGTACATCGGCGGCATCGCGCAAATCGTCTTGGGAATCCTGACAATTTTCCTGCGCTACACCCCGGAAGCCCAATCCGGCGGCATTGCTTTGCCCATCACGCTGCTGGGTGCAGGCATGATCCTGTTCGGCTTGTTGGTGATCGGGCTGGCGTCCGGAGTTGCGCGGGGAAGCGAAGCAGCCCGTCGCGGCGCCACAGCAGTCATGCTGCTCGGACTGGCTTTTGCCGTGCTGGACCTCATCATTGCCGCGGACGGAGATTGGTCCGCTGTGATCTCACAATCCACCGCAACGGTGGCTGTGCTGGTGCCGCTGTGGGCAGGCCGGGGACGCCGCTACTTCGAGACGCGCTGATGTAGTGCTTCCTGGGCATCCCGGTAGGCAACACGGCGGTGAACGAAGCGGACAACCTCGATCAGTGCGATGCAGGCAACGGATGTTCCCAGGATCAGTACTGCCGTGGGCAGCGTCGGATCCGTGAATTGCAGGAAGTCACGGGCAATCGGCACCGAATACACGAGTACCAGCCCGATCATCATGGCGCCGATGACCATGCCCTTGAAACGGGTGACGGGACGCGAGAGCACCACCAGAATCCAGATGCCGATGATCGCCAGGATGAGTGTGGACCCGGTCCGGATCTCCCCTTCCGGAATTTGCATGTTCGCGGCAAGCCGGGCGTAGGAGGCCAGCCCCAAAGTTACGGAGACTCCCGCAGGGACGGCGAAAGTGAGTGAGCGCCGCAGGAAACCGGGAACGTAGCGCTGAGCATTGGGCAGCAGCGCCAGGAAGAAGGCAGGAATGCCGATGGTCAGGCCGTCAGTCACGCTCAGCTGACGCGGAAGGAACGGGAACGGTAGCAGCAGGATTCCGAACGCGATGGCAAGGAAGGTGGCGTACGCGGTTTTAGTCAGGAACAGCATGGAGACGCGCTCAATGTTGGCAATGACCTGACGGCCCTCGGCAACCACGCTGGGCAGGTGCGAGAACTTGCCGTCAAGGAGCACCAGCCGGGCCACCGCTTTGGTGGCGGCGGCACCGGAATTCATGGCCACACCGATGTCGGCTTCCTTGATGGCCAAGGCATCGTTGACGCCGTCGCCGGTCATGGCAACCGTGCGGCCCGCACCCTTCAGCGCAACGACGATCCTTTTCTTCTGGTCTGGAGTCACCCGGCCAAAGACCACGTTGTTGTTGATGACTTCCAGCAAATCGTGGTCGTCGTCGGGCAATTCGCGGGCATCAAAGCCGTGAGGTGCATCCAGCCCCACTTCCCGGGCGATCGCGGCCACCGTTTGTGGGTTGTCACCGGAAATGATCCGGACATCTACATCTTGTGCTGCGAAATACGTGAGTGTCTCCGCAGCGTCGGGACGGATATTCTCCTTGAACGTCAGGAGGACCACTGGGACAGCATCTGGCGGAACAGTCTCGTCGTCGGTGGGTGTGCCGTGGGCAAGGACCAGCGTGCGCCGGCCGGTTGTGGCGAGTTCTGCGGCTTGGGTGGCAAGTTGCCGCTTCACGGGATCGCTGGAGTCGCGGTCCGGGAACACCATTTCCGGGCCGCCCAGGATCCACATCCCGTCCTCGAAAATCACCGCGCTCCATTTGCGGGCGGACGAGAAGGGCACCCGGTCAAGTGGGAGGCTAGCTGGCTCGTTGAAGTGGCCGGCGAGGCTGCGGGCCGTTGCGTTCGCATCTTTCTGCACGCCATACCAGGACAGCACCGACTCCCAACCAGGACGGGCGGTGAGCGGGTGCGCGTCGTCGAAAACGATGTCGCCCTGGGTGAGTGTCCCGGTCTTGTCGAGGCAAATGATATCCACCCGGGCAAGTCCTTCCACCGCGGGCAGCTCCTGCACCAGCACCTGCTGGCGGGCCAGCTTTACCGCCCCCACAGCGAAGGTGATGCTGGTCATCAGCACCAGCCCCAGGGGGACCATGGCGACGACGGCGGCAATAGTCGCCGTCGCTGCGTCCCGCCACGCTCCACTTGCCGAGGCCTCTGCCCACCCGCCCTGGGCAATCATCTGTGCGTTCAGAACCAATAACGCCACGGGACCGACGAACCAGGTGACCCATTTCAGGACGCGGTCGATCGAGGAACGGAGCTCCGACGCTACAAGGGAGAATCGTTTGGCTTCCGCGGCGAGCGAGTTGGCGAAGGAATCTGCGCCCACCCGATCCACCACCGCTGAGCCTTCACCGGCGACCACCACAGAGCCGGACAACACGCGATCCCCGATTTCCTTCTCCACCGCATCGGATTCGCCTGTCAGCATGGATTCGTCCACTTGGAGTCCGCGTGATCCAGACACCAAACCGTCCGCCGGCACCTGGTCCCCGGCCCTCAGGACAAGGGTGTCGTCCAGTACGACATCGTCCAAGGAGATCTCTGCCTCTGATCCATCACGCATTACCCGGGCATGCGGGGCGTTCAGCAAGGCCAGTCGGTCCAAAGCCCGCTTGGCCCGGTACTCCTGGACGCTGCCGATGACGGCGTTGGCGATGGCGCTGAAACCGAAGAGGGCATCCTGCCAGCGGCCGATCGCGAACAGGACAATGAAGCAGGCCAGGATGATGCCGTTGAACAGGGTGAGCACGTTGGCGCGGACGATGCTCCAGACGCTGCGGCTGGTGTCTTGGACGAACGCGTTGGTTTGCCCCGCGGCCACCCTCTCGGCGACCTCGGCAGTGCTCAGGCCCTGCGTCGATGACACCGTCTGCCGGACGGCGGCCCCTTGAAGATCCTTCTCCATGCCAATCACACCTCCGTTGGCCGCCACGGGGTGAGCCGGGGCCACCATCCCGGGACATTTTGCCGGTAATCCAAGTACTGCCCACCTTATGTCCTGGTGAGGGTTGGTTCCTCGTAGCCCTTCACGAAGGCGACCTCCGCGGCGAAGACGATCGTCCCGATCCACGCACGTGCTGGCGAGGTTGCCTGGGCCATGCGCGCCACAATAGTCCCATTGCTCCGTGTGCGCGAGGGTTGGTGGCCGGTCGGCGGACCCTGATTCCGAACGCCCTCCCGCTTGCCGCCCGGCGGGACTAGGATGGCCCGCATCCAAGGGCAGCTCGGACTTTCACCGAAGGAACACACTATGGGCACTCTTTCTGTTGACCTTTTCCTCACCCTCGACGGCGTCTACCAAGCACCGGGTGGACCCGACGAGGACACTTCCGACGGCTTCACGTTCGGCGGCTGGCAGGCGGCGTATTCAGACGAAGAAGCCGGTGCCGCGATCGTCGCCGGGATTGACCGCATGGACGCGCTCCTCCTGGGACGCAGGACCTACGACATCTTCGCGGGCTACTGGCCAAAGCAAAGCGACCACATTGGCGACACCTTGAACGCACTGCCCAAGTTCGTCGTATCGCGGACCCTGACCGAACCCAGGTGGGAGGAAACGACGGCCCTGACGGATGTGAAGGAGGTGGCTGCGGTGAAGGAGCGGTTCAATGACGTCCACGTCATAGGCAGCGGCGTCCTGGCACGCTCGCTCCTCGAAGCCGACCTTGTGGACCGGCTCAACCTGTACCTGTACCCACTGACGTTCGGAACGGGTAAGCGGTTGTTCCCGGACGGTGCAGGCGTGCCCGCAGCCTTCCGATTGGCCCAGCCACCCCAGGCATTCCCCAATGGCGCCATCCTGCTCGCCTACGACCGCGCCGGCGACCCCGTTACGGGCATTGATATCAGCCAGTCGTAGCCGGTCATCTTCCAACAGAAGCGTTCGACGGCGGGTGCGCACCCGCCGTCGAACGCTTCTGTTTTCTGGTTCTTACGGTGGGCGCCCGCCACCGTCAATTCCCCGCCAGGGGCAGCGTAATCCGCATGCAGGTGCCTTCCGGGCCGGTGTATGCGACGTCCGCGGAGCCGCCCGCGGCGACGGCTATATCGCGGACCAGGGACAGTCCGATCCCGAAGCTACGCTGCTGTTGGCCGGGATGGGGGTCGGGTGTCCTGGCGAAACGGTCGAAGATCCGGTCCTGGTCGATACCTGTAATACCGTGGCCGGTATCAGTGACAGTGATGACCGCCTGGTTAGCGGCCACGGTGCTGGCAACCGTGATGAGGCCGCCCGCTGGCGTGTGGACGAGTGCGTTCTCGGCCAAACCGAGGATGGCGCGGTGAAGTCGCTGCGGGGTGATCATGGCCCGGGGGTGCCCAGTGCTCGAACAGTGCAGGGTGATGCCCCGGTCCGCGGCCAATTGCTGGAGGCTGTCCACGACCTCCTGTGTGATGTCGGGGATATTCGTTGCCGTGGCGGCGGGTTCTTGGAGCGTGCCGGTAGCGGATTCGAGGAGTTCGTTGACTATTCCGGTGAGGGCGGCTGTGTCGTCCCGGATCCGTGTCAGTTGCCGGCCGACGGGCGATTCCGGAGCGGTGCTGCGTTGTGCCACTTGGATGCGGGCATCAAGGATGGCCAAGGGCGTCCGCATTTCATGGCTGGCGTCCTGGATGAAACGTCGTTGCAGGATCAGGGCTTCGCCGAGGGGGCGGATGGCACTGCGCGCGCTGAGCCAGCCAACACCGCCCGCCAGCAGGATGCCCGCTGCCCCGGCGATGACCATGGCTTTGATCAGGTCTTTGGTGTCGAGATAGGCATAGACGGCCCCAGGTTCGGTTGGTTCCGGATTGCCGGCCTGGCTCAGCAGGTACATGGTGGCCGCGGTCAGGAGGCATAGGACCAGCAGGGCGCAGACTGCACTGATTCGTAGCGCGATCTTCAAGGAGGCCTTGCGAAGGATTGCCTGATCCTGGGCCGGGGCCATGGACTGATCAGTCATGGGCTTCGCCTATCTGGTAACCCACACCGTGGACGGTCCGGATGACCGATCGGGCGACTTTTCGGCGAAGGTGGTGAACATGGGTGTCGATGACTCCGGGCAGGTCACCTTGGCTATCGGTGGCGACAATCAGCTCCTCCCTGGTGAACACCCGGTCCGGCTCGGCAGCAAGAACCGACAGCAACTCCGATTCGGTCGCGGTCAACGAGGCAAGGAACCCGTGAATGGAGCGCATGGATCTGGTGGTGGAGTCCAGTTCCCAGTCGCCGATGACGGTGATCCGGGGTGCCTGGTGGTAGCTGCGGGTCAAAGCCCTCAGGCGTGCCCCCAATTCCATGGCGTCGAAGGGCTTGGTCATGTAGTCGTTCGCGCCGGCGTCGAGCCCCCGAACCTTCTCGTCCACAGAACCAATGGCGGTGAGGATGAGGATTGGGGTGGCGATCCCCTTGGAACGTAGCGCGGCGATCAGCGCGATGCCATCCAGGCCCGGAAGCCCCCGGTCAATCACCATCGCATCCCACGTTCCCACCAGGGCCTGGCTCAAGCCTTCATGGCCGTCGACGGCGATGTGCACCTGATAGTCGGGCTCAAGGAGCTCCGCGATCAGTGGCCCCAGGGCAGGATCGTCTTCCACCAGCAGGACGGACAGCTTGGAGTCAGTGGTCACGGATCTATTCTTGCGCGGAGGAGGACTCCGCCGCGCGGCTACGCCTGCGTTTGAGGTATTCGATACCCCACGGCAGCACGGAGGCCAGCACCATCACCACGGCTATGACGTCGATGTTCTTTGCGATGATCTCGAAATGGCCCAACCAGGAGCCAAGGAGCGTAACGGAGCTCGCCCAAAGGATCGCCCCAGTGATGTTCCAGAGGGCAAAGGACTTGTAGTGATACCGGGCGATGCCGGCACTGAGGGGCGCGAAGGTGCGCACCACCGGCACGAAACGGGCGAGGATCAGCGCGGGCCCGCCCCGGCGTCGGAAGAAGTCTTCGGCCTTTGCCAGATGGGACGTTTTCAGGACCCTGGCGTCGTCGGAGAACCATCGGCGTCCGAAGCGGCGCCCCAGCAGATAGCCCACCTGATCACCCGCGATGGCGGCCACAGTCACCACTGTTATCAGCACAGGAAGTGTCAGGTTCAGTTGCTGGTGAAGGAGCCCGGCAGTGAAGAGCAAGGAGTCACCGGGCAGGAAGGGGAACAGAACACCTGATTCAATGAAGATCATCAGGGCCACCACCCCGAGGGTCGCGGGTCCCAATCCCTGCAGAAGGCTGGCCGGGTCCAGGAGGGGGAGGAGCTCGGTAGGGTTCAGTGCAGGCACCAAGGCAAGGGCTTCCATAGAGTCTCTTTCATTTGGGAGAGCGTGGGGACGTGGCCCGGGAATGAATCGCGGCCATGACAGCTGGTGCAAAGCGGTTCCAGGTTCCGGCCATGATCAGGACCGCCGCGATCGTTGCCGGGAACGAGGCAACAACGTCCAACGGATAATGGGCGCCGATGTACACCCGGGACCAAGCGACCACCACGGCCATGACCGTCCCTGCCCAGAGGACCGGTTTCGCCCACCGTGTTTCACGAACCAGAAGGAACGTCGCCAGTGTGAGCGCGACGGCCAAGGACGTGTGGCCGCTGGGGAAGCTGTTGGACACGGGCTCCGGCACCAGGGGATCGAACAGCAAGGCAGGATCCGGCCTGATCCGGCCGGTAACCACCTTGAACAATTGGCACGTCAGCCATCCACACGCCACCGTAAGGGAAAAGAGCGCTGCATTCTGCGGAGAACGTCGGATCAGTGCCAGATACAAACTGACAGCGATCACGATCAGCGTTCCCGCCACCGGACCGAAAAGCGCGTTCAACACCAGGGCCAGCCCGGTCAGCACGGGTGTGTGATGGCGGCTGAAGTCATCGTCCACCGCCAGTTCAGCCAAGGTCAGGCCAGGGACCACCTGAATCGCCCACCCCGTCAAGACAACGGCGGCCGCAAGTACCAGCCCGATGATCAGCCAGTGCTTGGGTGCGGGCAGGGGGTTGAAGCGCACGGGATGCGGCGCGGAATGCGGAAACATGGAACCCCTCGACAGGACGACTCGTTTCTTGGATTCTCCGCCGCGGGTTTTAAGAACTCGTTAAGAACTGCGCTGGTCCGCCCCGCGCCACCACGCCATGGTCGCGGCAGCGGCCTCCGGCAGGGGAGTCGGGTCCAGGTCCAGTATCCGCTGGCTTTCGGAGGAATCCATCACGAATGGGCGCTCAAACTGGTACAGCAACTCAGCCAATTCGCGCATATCGGTCGAGACCAGTCCGGCGGCCCGCAGCACCCAGCCGGGAACAGCGCTCACCTTTGGTTCCGTCAGACCAGCCGCTTGGGCATGTGCTACTGCGATGTCCCGCTGGGTCACGGCCGCGCCGGTGGGTGCATGCAGCACGCTGTTCCAGAGTGCGGGCTTCCCTGCGGCGGCGATCATGGCCGCAGCAAGATCCGGCACATAGGTGAAGGAATGCGGCTGGCTGGCGCTGCCAATGAACTGCAGCCGTTTGCCCGCCAGTATTGGCGTGACCATGCGCTCGCCGGCATGTGCCATCTTCACGCGCGGTCCAAAGAAATCGCCGGCCACTACGCTCACGGTGTTGGCCGCATGCGCCCGCCGCGCCTTCAACAGCGCCGTTCGGATGCCACGTTTTCCGCCCGCAGCTTCGCGGGGGCTCGATTCGGTCATGATGCGTGCGGGCTCACTGTACGAGTACAGGCTTTCGGGAAATACGACGACGGCGCCCGCGGCTGCGGCTGCGTCCATCACCGCTTGTTCGGCCCGGGGGAGTTCCGCGGCCCAAGCTGCAGCGCTGTACGCCGATCCGTGGATGCAGTGGAAGATGGCCGCTGATCCCGCGACGGCTTCCTTGAGCTGTTCAGGATCGGATGCATCTACGCGCATCTTCTCCACCAGTGGGTGGTCCGGGCCGCTGCCCGAGCGCGTCAGTACGCGTACCGGGTGCCCCAGCCCTGCGAGTTGTTCGGCGATGGTGTGGCCCACCGGTCCTGCTCCTGTGACGACGTACATGATGGTCCTCTTTCTTTGTGTAGGTGAGGTGCAAAGCAAGAGCAGTGCTCTCTGAATCCAGAATGACTGTCCTTTGGCGTGAAGTCAAGAGCACTGCTCTTGTTTGTTGACGCCGCTCTCCTTTGTGGCAAGCTATGGGCATGACTTCAGCTGCAACCAAGGCCAAGCCGACTACTCCCAGGGAGCGGGCACGTGCACAAACCATCGCCGACATCATCCGGCTGGGCCGTCAGCATCTGGCCCTCCACGGCGCGGCAGCCCTGTCCCTTCGCGCGGTAGCCAGGGACCTCGGCGTCGTGTCCTCGGCCGTGTATCGCTACGTGGAGAGCCGCGACGAGCTCCTCACCCTCCTGCTCATCGACGCGTACAACGAGCTGGGCGACCATGTGGAGGCAGCCGTGGAGGCCGTTCCCGACAACGACTTCGCCGGGCAATTCCGGGCGCTTGGCACTGCCGTCCGGTCGTGGGCGCTCCGAGAGCCCGCCCGCTACGCCCTGCTTTTCGGCAGCCCCGTCCCTGGGTATCAGGCACCGGGGGAGCGCACCACCGTTCCGGGAACACGCGTCATCGTCCGTCTCGTCGGGATCTTTGATGCCGCCTACCGGGCAGGTGCCCTGGCCACTGAGGTGACTCCCGCCGTCGTGATTCCCCCGGCGTTGGCCGAAGACCTGTCGGCCATTCGCGCCGAAATGAATCTCGCGGCACCAGACGCGTCGTTAGCGCGTGGTGTTCTGGTGTGGACGTCGGTGTTCGGGGCCATCAGCTTCGAGGTTTTTGGGCAGTACGGGCCGGAGACTTTCAAGGCCCGCGACGAGCTTTTTGAGCATCAGCTGGGCGTGCTTCAGGGCGTCGTGGGGCTCCAAGGCTAGGGCGCTACAGTATTCAGATGGTTCGTGGACTGGCTGACATTGGTGCGGAGGGTGTCCTCCTGGCCGGGGCGGGCCGCGCAATTCTCCTGCAGATCGCCGACCCCAAAGTGGGCCACGGCGTGGCCGAGCACAGCAATTTCGCGGAGCGCCCCATGGATCGGCTCCGCGCCACCATGACCTACGTGTATGCGGTGGTTTACGGCTCGGAGGAACAGCTGAAGGCCGTTCGCCGCGCCGTCAACCGAGCCCATGCCCCGGTCCGCCGCGGACCCGATGGTGCTTCACACGGCTACAGCGCTTTCGACGCCGACTCCCAACTCTGGGTGGTCGCCACCCTCTACGACACCGCCGTCACCGTCTATCAGCAGGTCCATGGAATGCTCGACGACGATACCGCCGACCGTATCTACCGCGAGTATGCGCGGATCGGGACAGCCCTGCAGCTTCCGGCGGATAAATGGCCGGCTGACCGGGCAGCCTTTGCAAGGTACTGGGAATCCCAGGTGCGCGGACTTCGCCCGGATGACAAGGCGCTCAAGGTAGCCAGGGACCTTCTCTACCCGGCTGGAGGACCGCGGCTGTTGCGTCTGGCCATGCCGTTGGCGCGGTTCCTCACGGCCGGCCTGTTGCCGGATCACGTGCGTGAGGGATTCGGCTTCACCTGGGGCGAAAGCCAGGCGCGGCGCTTCGAGCGGACCATGCGGATGGTGGGTCGCGTGTATCCGCGCTTGCCCCAGCGGATCCGGCACTGGCCCCGCGACCATTATTTGGGCCAGCTTGTGGTGGATTCCGCGGTGCCACATGCGTAACTCCACGTCGGTGGAAGAGTCTATCGACGCCCTTGCGCACCGCTACCTTGACCGCACTCGCGGTGGCCGTGTGCGGGCCGGGCTGACTGAGTTTGTGGTGTTCGGGCTGAAGCAGGCGTGGGCGTGTGTGTTCGGGGCGGCTTTGCTCGCGGTGATCATCGCTGCCCGGCTTTGGTACCCGGACAACGCGGCGCTTGCCCGCAACGATTTCCTGACCCTTGCCGCCGTCGTTATCCAAGTTCTGATGATCTCTTTCAGGCTGGAGACGTTGCGGGAATTGCGGGTCATTCTGCTATTCCATGTGGTGGGGACGGTGATGGAGCTGTTCAAGACGGACGTCGGATCCTGGGCGTACGAGGCCGAGGGCTTCCTCCGGATCGGGGCCGTTCCACTGTTCAGCGGCTTCATGTATGCCGCCGTGGGGTCCTATATGGTGCGGGTGTTCCGGCTGTTCGACCTCCGCTTCGACCGGTACCCACGCCGTTGGATCACCGCCCTGGTTGCGGCTGCGATCTACATCAACTTCTTCTCGCACCACTACATCTTTGACGCGCGCTGGGTGCTGCTGGCCGCCGTCGTGCTTGTCTACGGACGGTGCGTGATGCACTTCCGGGTGTTCCGGCGTCGCTTCCGTATGCCCATCCTGGTCTCGTTCCTGCTGGTGGCGCTGTTCATTTGGTTCGCGGAGAACATTGGCACGTGGTCCCGCGCGTGGCTGTATCCGAACCAGCTTGAGGGCTGGCAGGCGGTCTCCATTGACAAGCTCCTGGCATGGTTCCTGCTGATGATTATCTCCGTGGTGCTGGTGGCATGGGTGTACAAGCCGGAACCGCTTGACGCTCCTGCTGAGGTGGCTAGGCTTCGCCGCGTATCGCCTTGAGTGTCGCGCGCCGGGCCTGAAGCAAGGGTTCGACGTCGGACACCCGGCTCAGGCGGACGGCTTCCGGTGGGGTGGGGTTGCGTTGGGCGTTGATCACTATGCCGAAGCCGCCGAATGTCCCGGCGGCGAGCCACGATTTCGCTCCGCGCCAGAGCGTGAAATGTACGGGCCTGCCTGCCACAGTGATGGTGAGCCGCTCGTTGACGAGGGCGTTGAAGGCGGCGTCCTGTCGTTGTAGCTCTTCAAGGTTGTGCGGTATTCCGGCCGAGGCGCGCCAACGGTTTCTGGCAACGTCGTGTGGATCCTGGTTTGTAGTGATCACTTCCACCAGCGGGCCCGTTGGTGAAAAGGCGTTGCCGTGCGCCACCCCGGCCTCGCTGCCATCGAGTTGCCAGGATCCCAGCATGACGGGCACGTCCCAGCCCTCTAGGCAGAACAGCGGGAGAAGGTGCACGCCGTCGCGGACCTCTTGATCCAACCGGTCGTTCATCTCCCAGAACTCGTCCGGAGGCACGTATCCAGTGATCTCCATCGGGCCAGTTTGCCAGTTCACCGTGGGCGAAACCAGCTCTGCAGCCCCGTAATTCCGGTGGTTTTCTGTTCCCGAGATCCAAAGTTGAGCGTACGTCACTCAACTTTGGATTGACATCTTTCCGAGGCTGAGTACAGTTGAGTGCAGAACGCTCAACTAGCCGATTGTTGAGCAGGCTTCCGGCACGTAGACCGCCCAGCGGACCGCTGTCAGGTGCAATCTCCAACATCGGCCATTGAAAGGAAACAAGATATGTCACGTGCAGTAGGTATCGACCTCGGAACCACCAACTCCGTGGTCTCTGTTCTCGAAGGTGGCGAGCCCACCGTTATCGCCAACGCAGAAGGCGGCCGCACCACGCCGTCCGTCGTTGCGTTCTCCAAGTCCGGCGAAGTCCTGGTCGGCGAAATCGCCAAGCGCCAGGCCGTCAACAACATCGACCGCACCATCGCTTCCGTCAAGCGCCACATGGGCACCGACTGGAACGTCGCCGTCGATGACAAGAAGTACACGCCGCAGGAAATCTCCGCGCGTATCCTCATGAAGCTCAAGAACGACGCCGAGAGCTACCTGGGTGAAAAGGTCACCGACGCTGTGATCACCGTTCCGGCCTACTTCAACGACGCCGAGCGCCAGTCCACCAAGGAAGCCGGCGAAATCGCAGGCCTCAACGTCCTCCGTATTGTCAACGAGCCCACCGCTGCTGCACTGGCCTACGGCCTGGACAAGGGCAAGGAAGACGAACTCATCCTGGTCTTCGACCTCGGTGGCGGAACCTTCGACGTCTCCCTCCTCGAGGTTGGCAAGGACGAAGACAACTTCTCCACCATCCAGGTCCGCGCAACCGCCGGTGACAACCGCCTCGGTGGCGACGACTGGGACAACCGCGTTGTCGAGTGGCTCCTGAGCCAGCTCAAGGTCAAGGGCATCGACCTCTCCAAGGACAAGATCGCCCTCCAGCGTTTGCGTGAAGCTGCAGAGCAGGCCAAGAAGGAACTGTCCTCCTCCACCAGCACCAACATCTCCCTCCAGTACCTGTCCGTCACCCCCGACGGCCCGGTCCACCTGGACGAGCAGCTGACCCGTGCCAAGTTCCAGGACCTCACCAAGGACCTGCTGGACCGCACCAAGAAGCCGTTCCAGGACGTCATCGCTGAAGCCGGCATCAAGGTTTCCGACATCGACCACATCGTGCTCGTCGGTGGCTCCACCCGTATGCCTGCCGTCTCCGAGCTCGTCAAGGAACTCGCCGGCGGCAAGGAGCCCAACAAGGGCGTCAACCCGGACGAAGTCGTGGCCGTTGGTGCCGCACTCCAGGCCGGTGTCCTGAAGGGCGAGCGCAAGGACGTCCTCCTCATCGACGTCACCCCGCTGTCCCTCGGCATCGAAACCAAGGGTGGCGTCATGACGCACCTCATCGAGCGCAACACCGCTATCCCCACCAAGCGTTCGGAGACCTTCACCACCGCTGACGACAACCAGCCGTCCGTGGCCATCCAGGTCTTCCAGGGCGAACGTGAATTCACCCGCGACAACAAGCCGCTGGGCACGTTCGAACTGACCGGCATCGCCCCGGCACCTCGTGGCGTTCCGCAGGTTGAGGTCACCTTCGACATCGACGCCAACGGCATCGTCCACGTGTCCGCCAAGGACAAGGGCACGGGCAAGGAACAGTCCATGACCATCACCGGTGGCACGGCACTGTCCAAGGACGACATCGACCGCATGGTCCGTGAAGCCGAAGAGCACGCTGCAGAGGACAAGGCACGCCGCGAAGCTACGGACACCCGTAACTCCGCAGAGCAGCTTGCTTACTCAGTGGACAAGCTGATCGCCGACAACGACGACAAGCTTCCCGAGGAAGTCAAGACCGAGGTCAAGGCCGACGTCGACGCCCTCAAGTCCGCGTTGGAAGGCACCGACGACGCCGCCGTGAAGACTGCGTTCGAGAAGCTCCAGGCCTCACAGACCAAGCTCGGCGAAGCCATCTACTCCCAGGCCTCCGCAGCTGACGCTCCGGGTGCCGGTGCAGAAGGCGCTCCTGCCGGTGACAAGGCTGCCGACGAGGATATCGTCGACGCCGAAATCATCGACGAAGACGAAGCGAAGAAGTAGCCATGCCTCACCACGGCAACGAAGCAGAGCACTCAGAAAGCGGCGAGCCGCGCAAGCCCGTTATCCGGGACAACCGCAAGGTTGACCCGGAGACCGGGGCAGCCCGTCACCCCGATAGCGAAGCTGCGGCTCCCACCGAAGGCAACGCCGCTCCTACAGACGGCGACGCCCTCTCCCAGGCTGAGGAAATCCTCAACGGGGTAGAGGTGCCGGCCGAGGAATCGGTAGCCTCCGGTGCCGCGGCTGAAGCCCAGGCAGCGGAGCTCCGCAACGACCTCCTCCGCCTCCAGGCTGAGTACGTCAACTACCGCAAGCGCGTCGAACGCGACCGCGCCGTAGCAGGAGAGATGGCCGTCATCGGCGTCCTGAACTCACTGCTCCCGGTGCTGGACGACGTCGACGCCGCCCGCCAGCACGGTGACCTCGAAGACGGCCCCTTCGCCGCCATCGCCACCAAACTGGAGAACGCGCTGAAGACGTACGGGCTGGAACGCATCGCGGATACCGGAGTCGAATTCGACCCCACCATCCACGAGGCACTCATCCAGCAGCCCGGCGAAGACATCGAGGTTGACACGGTCAGCCAGGTGCTGCGCTCCGGATACCGCTCAGGTGAGCGGGTCCTGCGTGCAGCCCAAGTGATCGTCGCGGTTCCCGCTTAGTCCCACCGCGAAGCGAGACAAGGGGCCCCGCCCCTACGCGTGGCGGCTTTAGTCCTACGGACTTAGCCGCCACGCTCCGGTAGGCCCGAAGCCACTCCCGGGCCCCTTGTCTCGCTCCGCTCCGGCGGTCGGCTCGCCTAAGGTGGGTGGACGCAGGTGCTTGTTTATTGATTTGAAAGGAAACGCTCTTGGCCAGCCAGGACTGGGTTGAAAAGGATTTTTACGCGATCCTTGGTATTGCCAAGGATGCGTCCGATGCGGATATTAAGAAGGCCTACCGCAAGCTAGCGCGGGAGCATCACCCTGATACGAACTCTGGGGATGCTGCTGCGGAGAAGAAGTTCAAGGACATCTCCGAGGCGTACTCGGTGTTGTCCAATCCTGAGGACCGTCAGCAGTACGATGCCATCCGTGCCATGGGCGGTGCCCGGTTTGCCCCGGGTGCTGGCGCCGGGCGTGGTGGTGCCGGAGCTAACGGTGGGTTTGAGGACCTGTTCGGCGGCCTGTTTGGCGGTGGGCCTGGTGCCCGTCAGCCTGCGGGCGGTGGCATCCCTCCGGAGTTCGCTGACCTGTTTGGTGGTGGGTTTGGAGGCGCCGGCCCCACCGGGTTCCAACGGGCTCCGCAGAAGGGCGCGGACCGGACGGCTACAACGTCCATCTCCTTTGCCGGATCCATCAAGGGCACCACGGTGAGCCTGCGTGAGAGCAACGGCAACGTGATCGACGTCAAGATCCCCGCCGGCATCAAGGACGGGCAGAAGGTCCGCCAGCGTGGCAAGGGCAACGCTGGCCCTGCCGGCAACGGCGACCTCATCATCACGGTGAGCGTCAAGCCTCACGACTTTTTCCACCGCGACGGCGACAACATCCGCATCCACGTGCCCGTCACGTTTGCGGAGGCGGCGCTCGGCGCCACCATTGAAGTTCCAACGCTCGACGGCGACACCGTCAAGGTGCGCGTTCCGGCCGGGACTCCGTCGGGCCGTACCCTCCGGGTGAAAGGTCGTGGCGTGAAGACGTCCAAGTCCACCGGCGACCTGCTGGTGACAATCGACGTCGCGGTCCCGCAGAACCTCAACAAAGAAGCAGAGGAAGCCGTGAAGGCTTTCGCGGCGGCCACCACTGATGCCAACCCGCGCAGCGACTTGGCCGCGAAGGCCCGGTTGTAAGGAGGCGGTCATGGCAATCGACGTCAACCAGCCGATCTTTGTCATCTCCGTGGCTGCGGAGCTTGCCGATATGCATCCGCAGACGTTGCGCCAGTACGACCGTTTGGGCATCGTTTCGCCCAGCCGCGCTCCCGGCAAGTCCCGCCGCTATTCGCAGAACGACGTCAATAAACTGCGGGAGGTCCAGCGCCTCTCGCAGTCCGGCGTCTCGCTCGAGGGCATCAAACGCATCCTCGACCTCGAAAACCAGGTTGCTGCCTTGCAGTACCGGGTTACTGAGCTGACCGAGGAGTTGTCGCGCCGCCGCTCACCCGTGGATGCGCGGATCTTCGCGGCAGGTGCCGCGGGCGACGTCGTTAGCTTGGCCCGCGGGCAGCGTCCACGAGCGCGGTCGCAGGCCGTAGTGGTGTGGCGGCCGCGGTCGGGGGACTAGCTCGGGCTACGCCCGGCTGCGGTCCCAACTGACCACTACCCGGGCAGCGCCGGCTTCGGTCCCAACTGACCACTACCCGGGCAGCGCCGGCTTCGGTCCGCTCTACGTCCACCACGATCTGCGACTCTTTGGCTCCCATGTCCCGGATCTGCTGCTTGTAATCCTCAAGGTGCTCCTGCAGGGACTCCTCGGTCCATTCGCCCGGGCGCATCCTGGTGGAGATTTCCACGGGCTCCTCCCTGACCAGAATCTCCTCCGGTTGACGCCGCGGTGTCTTGGCCGGCTCAGATTCGCTGGACGGTACCAGCATGCGGAAGCCGAAAACTCCGCCAGCTATGCCAGCGACGAGGCCCGCGGCAATAAGCCAAATGGCCTTTCGAGGTCCGCGGCGCCCAGGAACCGCTTCAGTGATGCTCTGTGCTTTTCTAGCGCTTCGTCGTGCCATGGGGAGTTCAACTTTCCAGTCGGCGGTGGGGGTTCCATGCTGGTGGTGCGTCTGAATCCTGCCCATCCATCGTAAGCATGCTTAGAACCTTTGGTAAGTCGATACCTGGACCTGCCGCCGGTGATGAAGGGGGACCGCCATATGGCTAGAACACCTCAACGGGAAGATAATGAAGGCATAGCACGGCAAGCAGCGCTCGTGCGGGTGTTCTGAGCATTGACGCAGCCTCGGCGGCCCTGCTCGTGTGGTGAGGAATTCCGATGTCGTTGTCGGATGAAGAACGCAGGAGCTTGGAAGAGCTGGAGCGGGATCTCGCTTCAACGGATCCCGGCCTCGCCTATGAGCTGAAGTCCGGTCGCCCACGTGGCGCTCTGGCGCGCAACGTTCTTGGCAGCCTGGCCGTTCTGGTCGGCTTCATCATGGTGATCGCCGGGATCGTCACCCAGCTGGTCATCCTGGGCGTCGCGGGGTTCCTGCTGGCCAGTGGCGGAGCCTATTGGCTCGTGACCGGGACATCGCTACGGAGACTGTTCGGACGGCACGACGACCACGCGGCACCTTAGCAGGTTCGGCACCTGAGTCGCCCCGCACCACCCTGCCGGTGCGATGGGGAGCGGCGGCTAGGGACGACGTTCGGGGGAGACCTTCCGGGAAGACGTTACCTAGGGAACCGGTGGGACCGGCGGCTGGACCGGGGTTTCCGGCCGCTGGACAGGCTCGGGTTCGCCCGGAGGCATCATCATGCGCCAAGCAAACACTGCGCCCGCTCCCACGACGGCAGCAGCAATGGCGGTGAACCATACTGCACGGCCGGAGCTGCGCTGCGTGGTCTTCCGGCTGAGCGCTCGGGTGGCCTTCTTTACTGCCTTGGCGGCAGTGCGTTTAGCTTCCTTGGCGGCCTTTTTGTTGCCGGTCAGAGTGAGCATCACACCCTGGACCACAGACGGCACGTCGGCGTGGTTGATCCGGGCCAAAGCCCACCTCACCACTGCGTCTGTTTGCGCGGATGTGCCCTCTGTCGCATGCGTTACCCATTCCCGGGCAAGATCCTGGGCGGCGGGAATGATGCTTTGCGCTTTGTACATGCTGAGCCCCTCACGTGGTTAGACGACCTGCTTGCCAGCCTACGCTTGAGCACCTGTGATCAACAGATGCCCCCCGGCGCGCGCTCCTTCCCAGTTCCCCAGTGCCACCCCGCACATAACGCGGGCCTGGGGGCCGACACGCCGTGGCTTACAGGCGGCGAGGCAGGGCAACCGGGAAGGAGCGGCGCGAAGCATCCGGGTGATTAGGTCCGCACTACCGAGGCCAGCTCCACCGGCTCCTCCAGTCCGGCCCACTGTCCGTTGAGAATCAACTCCCCGTGAAGCTCCTGGGCCGCTGCGGTGCTGGCCGAAGCATCTGCGGCTACATCCAGAACCCGGGTAACTTTCAACCGCAGGGCACCCGCATCAATGATGGTCACGCCGCTGCCGGATACCGGCGCCGAGGCACTCAAGGTGGGAGCGCCGCCGTCGAGCTTTCCGCTGCCTTTCACCGTGACAGAGCTGGGCCGGGGCTCGGGCTCGCCGTCGACGATGAGCTCGGCCTCGTTCTGGCCGGTCAGGATGGCGGTGGCCAGGACTTTGACGTATACGGGATCAGCGCAGGCGTCGTACACCCAGCGCTTTCCCAGGACCGAGTGGTCCATGGTGCCGATGAGCCACTCCTCGGCGCCGGCAAGCTCGTAGCCGCGGTAGCTGAGCGGCACCTGGTAGATGCGCTCGCCGGCCGCGACCACGTGTGTTTCGAGCCCCACCTCGCCGGTGGGATCGTCAAAGCGGTAGGCGCCGATGAGCTCCGGGGTGCCGTCCTGGATGAACCAGGGCTGCTTCGGTAGGTAGTCAGCGATGAGTTCGAGCTTGGACGGGGACAGGGTTGCCTTGTGAATGATCGCCATGCTCCCAAGCCTAGGGCAGGGCAGGACTGGCTCCCGAAGGCGGCCCCGGGTGGGGCGGCCTACGCTCCCGGTTTGGGCACCAGCGAACCTCGGGCGGCGCCCACCATTCCCTCGACGGCGCGTGCAAGGTGCGTGCCGCGGTCGTTGACGCCGTCCCATCGGACCAAGGCCTGCGCGTTCAGGCCATCAACCATGCCGAGGATTTGCCAGGCGACGGCGGCGGCGTCGGAAACGTTGAACACTCCTGTGGCGTTCCCGTCCTCCACCACGTCCTGGAAGACCTTCTGCCAGGCATCCATCTGCCCACGGACGGCGGCGGCAAGGGTTTCATTGCGGCGCCCCAAGGTCCAGGCTTCCACCCAGATTGCGGTGACGTCGAGCCTGCTGTTGTCCAGGAGGGTGTCCACCAGCAGGGCCAGACGTTCGGATGGTCCTGGGCACTGGCTCAGCAGTGCGGCGACTTCTTGTGTTTCCGCTGCCACGATGGTGGCGAAGGTGTTCGAAACGAGGGCATCCATAGTGGGCTGATAGTGCGCCACCAGACCGGAAGCAACGCCAATTCGCGCGGCGACGTTGCGCAGCGTGAGCGCCGTGAGGCCTGCCTCGAGTGCGATCTCGCGGGCGGCTTCGGTGATTTCTGCGGCGCGCTCAGCCGGTGACTTACGGACTGCGCGCTTCTGTTGAGTGCTTGACATTACAGACCAGTCTAGATTAGGTTTTCTGCATTGTTGATCATGCGATCAACAAGAGAATGTCTGAAGACGAAGGAGTCACCCATGGCTTGGAGAATGCCGGCCGAAACCGCACTGCATGAGCGCACTTGGATGGCGTTCCCCCGCACCGGCCTGACGCTTGGCGACGACGCCGCCTCTGCCGAAGAGGCCTACGGGGCCTGGACCGCCGTCGCCCATGCTGTAGCCGAATTCGAGCCGGTCACCATGGTGGTGGACCCCAGCGAACGCGAGCGCGCCGCCCGGATGCTGGGTAACGGCATCGAACAGATCGAGGCGCCGCTGGATGAGTTCTGGATGCGCGACGTCGGACCCACCTTTGTGCTGGACGACGAACGCCCCGGCGTGCTTGGCGCCGTGGACTGGATCTTCAACGGCTGGGGTGCTCCGGCATGGTCCGAATGGCAGAAGAGCGCCGGAATGGGCCGTTTCGTTGCGGAGAAGTCCGGTGCCGAACTTGTCAGCTCTTTGCTGGTCAATGAAGGCGGTGCCATCCACGTAGACGGCAAAGGAACGGTGCTGGTAACAGAAACAGTCCAGTTGGATCCAAACCGGAACCCTTACGCCAACAAGGCAGCAGTTGAAGCCGAACTGGCCCGCACCATCGGCGCCACCAAGGTCATTTGGGTACCCCGCGGACTGACCCGCGACTACGAGGACCTGGGCACGCGAGGCCACATCGACATGGTGGCCACGCTGCCCGCACCCGGCCAAATCCTGCTGCATTCCCAGACCAACCCGGAGCACCCGGACTACGAGGTCAGCCGCACACTTCGGGCATTCCTTGAAACGCAAACAGATGCGGCGGGCAAGCCGTTCGAGATCGTGCCGCTGCCGGCGCCGGAAACGCTGCGCGACGAAGACGGCTTTGTGGACTGGAGCTACGTCAACCACTTGGTGGTCAACGGCGGGGTCATCGCTTGTGGATACGGGGAAGAACATGCCGACTCCCTCGCCGCTGAAATCCTGGCCGAGGCCTACCCCGGCCGCCGTGTTGTCACGGTGGATGCCCGGCCCATCCTCGCCCGCGGCGGCGGCATCCACTGCATCACGCAGCAGCAGCCCAAACTTGCAGGAGGTGCAGCGTGACGGCTCCATTCGACGTCGTTGAGGCCTCCATCGCAGAGCTGCGCGAGGCCCTGGAAACAGGGGAGGTGACCAGTGAGGAACTGACCCAGGCGTACCTTGACCGCATCGAGGCCTACGATCACAACGGCATCAGACTCAACGCACTGGTGGTCATGAACCCCGATGCTTTGGCGGACGCCCGGGCCTCGGACGAACGCCGGACGGAGGGCGCGCTGCGTGGGCCACTGGATGGCATCCCCTACACCGCCAAGGATAGCTACCTGGCCAAAGGGCTCACCGCGGCGGCGGGTTCGCCCGCCTTCGAGCACCTGATTGCGCAGCGCGACGCCTTCACCATCGAGCGGCTCCGCGATGCCGGTGCGGTGCTGATCGGGCTGACCAACATGCCGCCCATGGCCAACGGCGGCATGCAGCGCGGCGTGTACGGTCGCGCCGAAAGCCCGTATAACGCCGGCTTCCTCACTGCGGCGTTCGGCTCCGGTTCCTCCAACGGTTCCGGGACCGCGACGGCGGCCAGTTTCGCTGCCTTCGGCCTTGGTGAGGAAACCTGGTCAAGTGGCCGCGCACCGGCGTCGAACAATGCTCTGTGCGCCTACACGCCCTCCCGCGGCGTCATCTCCGTACGGGGCAATTGGCCGTTGGTCCCCACCATGGACGTCGTGGTCCCGCACACCCGCAGCATGGCCGACATGCTCGAGCTGCTGGACGTCATTGTGGCCGACGACGCCGAGACCCGCGGCGACTTCTGGCGGGCGCAGCCCTGGGTTCAGATACCCAAAGCTTCAGAGGTGCGGCCGGAGTCATACACGGCGCTGGCTTCGGAAACGCTCGACGGCGGACGGTCGGCTCTGCGGGGCAAGCGCCTTGGAGTGCCGCGCATGTACGTCAACGCAGATCCGGACGCCGGGACCAGTGCGCAGCCGGGCATCGGCGGGCCGACCGGGCAGCGCATCCAGACGAGGGCTTCCGTGATTGATCTGTGGGAGGCCGCCAAACAGGACCTTGAAGCAGCCGGGGCCGAGGTTGTTCTGGTGGACTTCCCGGTGGTCTCCAACTATGAAGGGGACCGTCCGGGCGCACCCACCATCGCCACGCGGGGCCTTGTCACCCCTGGATACCTCAAGCGTGAAATCGTGGACCTGTCAGCCTGGGCGTGGGACGACTTTCTGCGTGCAAACGGCGACCCCGCACTAAGCGGCCTTGCTGAGGTGGACGGTTCCAGGATTTTCCCGCACCCTGAATGCGCCCTGCCGGACCGCTACACCGGGTTCGACGACGACATTGCTGAGTATCCGGGACACGTTCGCGAGCACGGCTACAACCAGCTGACCGAGATCCCCGAGCTGGAAAACGGGGTGCGTGGCTTGGAGGAGACCCGACGGGTGGACTTGGAGGAGTGGATGGACGGCCTCGGATTAGACGCCGTCCTGTTCCCGGCCGTCGCTGACGTGGGACCCGCTGACATGGACGTCAACC
Source organism: Paenarthrobacter sp. MSM-2-10-13 (assembly GCF_011605365.1). Classification (NCBI taxonomy): domain Bacteria; kingdom Bacillati; phylum Actinomycetota; class Actinomycetes; order Micrococcales; family Micrococcaceae; genus Paenarthrobacter; species Paenarthrobacter sp. MSM-2-10-13. The sequence goes on from NZ_JAAOXO010000007.1 coordinate 165,681, forward strand.
CTGCTTCGGCCGACCTCGGCTGGCGCAACGGCGTCTGGGTGGCCAACGGAAACCTCGTCCCGCGGCATCTCGGCATCCCCACGGTCACTGTGCCGATGGGAACCATGGCAGACATTGGCATGCCCGTGGGCCTCACGTTCGCGGGCCGCGCCTACGATGACACAGCACTGCTGACCCTGGCTGCCGCCTTTGAAGCAACAGGTTCTCGTCGGACCGTGCCACCGCGCACGCCGGCGCTGTAGTTTCGCCGCCAGCCCTGCGCTCCTGCCCGGTTGCTTTCCCGCTGTCACCGTAGATAGGCTCCGACACCGGTGAGTCGACCTAGTTTGCTGCCCGACCGGGGGTCTAACTGGGAAGGAGCGCGGGCAAGCGGCCTGGCGCCGATGCGTGGACGGGCCCCGGCACTGATTACAATCAAAGGGACGTCGACCACTGAGGGAATCATGAAGAAACTCACCACTGTCCTGATCGCTGCCGGGCTCATCGCCTCGGCATCCGCCTGTTCCGCCCAGCAGCAGCTGACTACCGCGGAAACGTGTGACCGCGTGGGCGTCGCCGCATCCGGCATTCCCCAAAACGCTAGCAAGACCGCCACCAACCGCGTGGCCAACGCCATCCGGCCCATCGAAGTCGTTGCATCGGACGAAATGAAGCCGGTTGTCACCGCCATCCTGGAGTACATGGATGAGCAGTCCAAGGAAACCCCGGACGAGGCGAAGCTTGGCGAGCTCGGCCAGGCCTACCAGGAAGCCGGCACCAAGTACGGCGAGCTCTGCCGCGGCTAATGACGCCCGCGCGCTGAACACACAGACGTGCTGAACACGAGAGGGACCGGTTGAAGGACCGGTCCCTTTCGCGTCCCAACCATCTCTCACATTCTGGCCCTTAAACCGGAACCGTCTCTCACTTCGTAGCCGTTATGGCGCGACGCTCTATCACTCCTCTGAGAAGAGCGAGAGAGGGTTGCCGGGAAGGGCGTGGGATGTGAGAGACGGTTGGGTTCAAGCAGGTGGGATGTGAGAGAGGGTTACTTTTCTTCGGGGCCCAGGTCAGGCCCGACGGCGAAACTCACCTGGCGTGTGGCGCTTCCGTGGAGTTCCAGGATGGCGAGCTCGTTGGCACCTTCGCGGATCAGCGGACCGGGAACATAGAGCGTGCGCTGGGGCCCGCGGCTCCAGTACCGTCCGAGGTTGAAGCCATTGATGAAGGCGTTGCCCTTGGTCCAGCCGTCCAGGCGGAGGAAACGGTCGCCGGGGCCGTCGGCGTCGAAGGTCGCGAACGAAACAGATGGCCCAGCCACCCCGGCAGATGCGGAACCGCGGGGAAGAGTAACCGCTGCGGACCGGTAGGCCTCCAGCGAGTTCACATCAACAGCGCCCACTTCCCAGTCGATAATCTCCACACCGTTCAGCATCGCGGGACCGATCAAGCCCTTGGCCTCGCCGATCCGTTGGCCGTAGTTCACCCGGCCCTGGTCCTCCAGAAGAACCTGCAGACGGCCGCCGCCCGGGATGACAACAGCGCGTTCGCCCAATTCCCGGCTCAGGACGCCCACGGGCACGCCATCCAGGAAGAACTGTGCCCGGTCCCGTATTCCCGAGAAGGACAGCACTCCGCCGGAAGGCAGCGATGCCTCGTACAGGTAGAAGCCCCGGTATTGGCCGGTCACTTCCACCGGCGGTACCGGCCCGGGGACCAGTTGGGCAGTGGTCGGAACGGAGAGCAGCGGGACGGAGGACGTGACGGACAGGACAGAGGATTCCGGAACAGGCGTCCGCCGATGCGGCACCTCGGAAGGAACCGGGAAGTGCTTGGCAATGACGTCCCGGAACGCGAAGTACTTGGCCGTGGGTTGTCCGTCCTCGGAGAGCGGAGCGTCGTAATCGTACGAGGTGATGGTGGGCTCGTAAATACCCTTGTCGTTTGCCCCGTTGCTGAACCCGAAGTTGGTTCCGCCGTGGAACATGTAGATGTTCACCGAAGCCCCGGCGGTCAGCAGTGCATCCAGTTCGGCGGCGGAAGCAGCGGCGTCGGTGGTGTGGTGGTGGGTGCCCCAGTTGTCGAACCAGCCGTTCCAGAACTCTGCGCACATCAGAGGGCCGGTAGGCTGACGCTCCCGCAGGAACGCCAGCCGCTCATCCGCGCGTGATCCAAACGTTCCTGTCTTGTGGAGTTCGGGCAGTGAGCCGTCCTCGATCATGGTCCCGAATGGTTGGTCGCAGGTGAACAGCGGAACATCAACACCCAACCGTTTGGACAGGTCAACCAAGTGCTGCAGGTAGGCCTTGTCGCTGCCGTAAGCGCCGTACTCGTTCTCGATCTGGAACATGATCACGGGCCCGCCCTGGGTGATTTGCCGCGGCACCACAATCTCCAGCACGGACTCCATGTAGGAGGAAACGGCGGCAAGGTAGCCGGCTTCGCTGCTGCGCACTCCCACGGTGGGATCGGTGAAGAGCCAGGCAGGGAGTCCACCGTTGTCCCATTCGGCGCAGATATACGGGCCGGGCCGCACGATGGCCTGCATCCCGGCGTCGGCCACCAGGTCCAGGAACCGGCCAAGATCCAGCCCACCGTCGCACACAAAAGCGCCGGGAACGGGGGAATGCTCATTCCAGGGCACATAGGTTTCGATGGTGTTCAGACCCATCAGCCGGGCCTTCTCAATCCGGTCCGCCCACTGGTCCGGATGGACCCGGAAGTAGTGGATGGCTCCGGACAGGATACGGAAAGGCTGATCGTTCAGGAGGAAATCCTGACGGCCGATTGCGAAGGTCTGCAACTAAAAATCCTAAAAATCAGGCCGAACGGAGAACGGCATGGAAAGCGAACGACGCATTGCTCCAGATCACGAACAGCAGCGGCGCCGGTGCCAGGGCAACGCCGAGAACGGGCTGTAGCACGGCAGCGGACACGATGATTCCCAGCAGGATCAGCATGGCGGCGCTGAGGTACCAGCGCTGCACCACCAGATACAGCGAGGCCTTCAGCACGCTCTTGAGCTTCGCATCGGGCAACAGCACGACGCCGGCAATCGCCGTGACGGTGAGGCTCACCGTCACGGCGGCTGCTACGACGATCAGAGGCACCAAAACTGCGGCGCCGGGGATGGCCTGGTTCTGGACGACGGCCAGGTCCACGCCGAGGAACATCAGGAGGCCCACCGCCCCGACGCCCAACAGCGCGGCCTTGCCGAAACTGCGTTTGTATCCCCGAAGGAAAGCGGCAACCGGCTTGACCGCACCGCCGTCGTCGTTCAAGGCCTTGAAGGCGGCGAAGATGCCGGCGAGCGACGGTGCGACGGTGACGGAGAGAGCCAGGAAGAAGGGCCAGGCCGCCGCCGGATCTGCAACCAGTGACAAGGAAAGTACCAACGGGGCATTGGCCACCGCCATCAGCACATTCCCGGCAAGGAAGGTGTAGATGAAACCGAAGATGCTGCCAAAAGCCTCGAACCCCGGGCTGGGGATTCGTCCTGCCAGGCCGCGCCGTTTTGTTCCACCCACAACACTCATCCTTTCATCCCGCTGGTGGCGATGCCCTGGATGAAGTAGCGCTGGCCGATCAGGAAGATGATCAGGATGGGGATCACGGAGATCACCGAGCCGGTCATGATCATGGCGTATTCGGCGTCGAACTGGCCCACGAAGGACCGCAGGCCCAGCTGGACGGTCCAGAGGCGGTTGGACGTGAGGTAGATGAACGGTCCCATGTAGTCGTTCCACGTGTTCACGAACGTCAGCAGCGCCAGGCTGGCCAGGGCTGGCTTGGACAGTGGCAGGATCACCCGCGCCCAGATGCCATACTCGCTCAGGCCATCGATCCGGGCAGCCTCGCAGAGCTCATCCGGGATGGTCATGTAGTACTGGCGCATCAGGAATACGCCGAACGCACCGAACGCCTGCAGCAGGATCAAGGCGTTGAAGCTGTTGGTGAGGCCCAGGTTCTGCATCATGATGTACTGCGGCACCATGTAGGCCTGCCACGGAACGGCGATGGTGCCGATGTAGGCAAGGAACAACACGTCGCGGCCCGGGAAACGGACCTTGGAGAAACCGTAGGCAGCCAGGGAACCCGTCAGGACCTGGAGGCACGTGATGATCACTGCAAGGTAGAGCGAGTTCTGCAGGTATCCCATCATGGGAATGCGGGTCCAGATGTCCGTGTAGTTGCTCCACACGAACTCCTGCGGGATCCACTGGATGGGGACTGTGAGGACCTGGTTGTTCTCCTTTAGCGAGGAGGAGAGCATCCAGATGAATGGCACCATGAGTGCCACCACCAGGACCAGCAGCACGCCGTAAATAATGACGTTCGCGGTCCGCTTCTTTTGCTCCCGCGGGGACCGCTTGCGGTCAGTACGACGGCGGTCTTCCGCAGTGGGTGCGCCGTTCGGCAGCGGCGATGCGTCTGTCACATGAGTGGCTTTGAGGTCTTCGGCCATGTTGGTCATCAGCGTTCCCTCCGCTGTTGGATCTTGAACTGCAGGACGGTAACCGTCAGCACGATGATGAACAGGACCAGCGAGATGGCCGAAGAGTAGCCGAACTTACCCTCGCCAATGCCTTCCTGGTAGATCAGCTGGGACAGCACCGTGGTGGAGCGGCCCGGGCCACCGTTGGTCATGACCACAATGAGGTCGAACACCTTGAAGCTGGAGACCGTCAGCATGACCACCACAAAGAACGTGGTGGGACGCAGGGACGGGATGGTGACGTTCCAGAAACGCTGCCAGGCGCTGGCACCGTCAACTTCGGCGGCTTCGTACAGCTCGGTGGGGATCGCCTGCAGGCCGGCCAAGTACAGCACCATGTAGTAGCCCATATCGCGCCACACACTGGTGATGATCACAGCCGGCATGGCCCAGTCCGAACTGGAGGTCCAGCCCGGCGGGTTGGCGATGCCGATTGCGCCAAGGAACTGGTTGATGGGGCCGCTGTCCGGGCTGAAAAGCATGTTCCACACGACGGCGACAGCAACCAAAGAGGTGATGTACGGGAAGAAGATGGCCACCCGGAAGAAGCCGATGCCCTTGAGCTTACGGTTCAGCAGCATGGCCAGTAGCAGTGCCAGGGCCATGGTCAGCGGGACGTGCCCCAAGGCGTAAACAACAGTGTTTCGCAGCGCGATCCAGAAGGAGTCGGACGCGAACATGCGCTCAAAGTTGGCCAGGCCAATCCATTTTGGAGCGCTGAACGAGGTCCATTCCATGAAGGAGAGCGCGAATGCGGCCACGACTGGAATGAGGGTGAAGGCCAGGAAGCCAAGGAAGTTCGGAAGGATGAACGTCCAGCCGATCAGCGTGTTGCGCCTGGCTTGCTTCCTGTTGCCGCGGCTCTGCACGGGGGCAGGTGCCTGGGTGATTGTTTCTGTAGTCATGATGACCGCTCCCGGGGCGGGGGCGTTCCTCCATTTCAGGATCCGGAGAGTTCAGATCCGGTGCTGGTGCTGCGCCTGACGGACGCAGCACCAGGACCGGGGGAGTGTTACTGGGAGCTACTTGCCCAGAACTTCGCTCGTGACGCGCTTGCCCATCTCGGCGATGCCATCAGTGACGGAGCGCTCGCCCACCATGATCAGATCATGTTCCTGGTTGAGGATCTTGTCCGTGGCGGCCGACTTGTCGCTGACAGGCATTTCCAGCTCGGTGGTGTCCGGCGTGAAGGCCTTCTTGGACAGCTCATCCGTGGGCATGCCATCGAGCTTGAAGTACTCAGCGGTGATGGAGTCGTTCTGCAGCGCCGGAACTACGCCGATCTTTGAGATCGCCTTGGCGCCTTCTTCGCCTGCTGCCCACTCGATGAACTTCTTGGCTTCATCGGAGTGCGTGGCGTTCTTGTTCACGGCGAAGGCCGTGGGCGAACCGAACGTGGTGACCTTGCCGTCGTCGTTCTTCTGCGGCATGGGAGCCAAGCCCCAGTTGACGTTGGTCTTGCCGTCCTTCTTGGCCTGCAGGATGCCGGCGATGTACCAGGTACCCATGGGCATCATGGCTGCCTGGCCTGACTCGAACATGGTGCGGTAGCTGGTCTTCTGGCTCTTGGCGGTGCCGAAGTCCAAGGTGGCGCCGGACTTCTGCAGGTCCAGTGCGGTGTTGTACTGGTCCTGCATGAAGCCGTAGTCACCGCTGTTCTGGTCAGCGCCGTTCTGTGCTGCCGCGATGGCCTGGACCGTTGAACGCCAGATGTGGTGGTAGGTGCCGTAGGTCTTCTTGCCGCCAGCCTCGGTGGAGAGCTTCTTGGCGATCTCCGTGTACTTCTCCCATGTCAGATCCTTGGGATCTTCAATTCCGGCAGCCTTGAACAGATCCTTGTTGTAGTACAGGAGCCAGAAGTCCTGGCGGTAGGGAGCTGCGTAGTACTTTCCGTCAATGTTGAAGGCATCCGTGCCGGCCAGGTTGTCCTTGCCCAGCTTGTCCACCACGCTGTTGATCTCCTGAAGCTGGCCGTTGTTGGCGTAGCGGGAGTAGTCAATGACGTTCTTCATGGTGAGGACGTCAGTGGTGTCGCCGCCGGCAAGCATGGTGGTGACTTTCTGGGGGTAGTCATCGGCCAGGATGTCCACGGGTTCAATGTCAACGTTGGGGTTGGCGGCCTCGTAGCTGTCAAAGAGGGCCTTGAACTCCGGGGTGCCCTCGTAGTTCCACACCGAGACGGTCAGCCGGGTCTTGCCTTCGGCCGCCTGCGGTTCGGCGGGACCGGCAGCGCCGGCACAGCCGGTGAGTCCGAGCCCTGCAGTCACCGCAAGGGCGATTGCGGCGAGGGTTGTGCGCTTCATTGCGTTCTCCTTTAGTACTGGTTCTTAAGTTTGCCGTAGGTGCGGCTTTGTTTTAGTGCCGAGGTGTTCTTGAGGAAGCTAGGCGCTGAGGCCGAGGTCCGCGTGGACCACTTGGGCCAGGAGGTCCTTGCCGGCGAGGTACCGTTCAAGGTCATCCAGTGCGGCATCGGACATCCGCCTGGTTTCGGTCCCCAGCGAACCTGCGATGTGCGGGGTGAGGATCACGTTGGGGAGACTGTACAGGGTGGAATTTGCGGGCAGTGGCTCGGGTTCCGTGACATCCAACAGGGCGGTGATACGTCCGGTGGCGCATTCTTTCTCGAGGGCTTCAGTGTCAACGAGCGAACCGCGGGCGGTGTTGATAAGCGTCGCATGGTCCTTCATGGACTGCAGCTCCGCGGTGCTGATCATGTTGCGGGTTTCCGGAAGTGCGGGCGCATGAATGGTGACGACATCGGACACTGGCAGGAGTTCCTGAAGGCTGACCAGCGTGCCGCCTGCTGCCGCAACTTCAAGCGGATCTGCATAAGGATCGCTCACCAGGCAGGTGACGTCCTGGAGCTGCTGAACCAGCTGGACCACCCGGCGGCCAATACGGGAGAACCCGATGACGCCGATGACCCGGCCGATGTTCCCCAGCTCCCCGCGGTCGCCGATGTAGCTCCAGTCGTCCCGGTACATGCGGGCGTCGTTGGCCAGGACGTGTGCTTTCTTGCCTGCCAGGACTATGGAAGCGAACGTGAACTCGGCTACGGGGATTGCATTGGCGTCGGCGCCGTTGGTGACGGTGATGCCGCGATCCCAGAGTTCCTCGCTGACAAAGCTGCGCACCGTTCCTGCACAGTGGAAAACTGCCCGGAGTTTGGGCATGCGCTCCAAACGCTCGGCGTTGAGCTGCGGAACTCCCCAGCTGGTGAGGAGGATTTCCACCTCTTCCAAACGACCCGTCAGCTCCGGTGCGTCCAACGTATCCGTCCACGGCTGGTCGCCGAGATCCACCATTTTTGCCAGCCGCTCCAGTCGTGTGGAGTCGAACTGGTCAGCAAAGGTTCCGCTATTCATGACCAGCAGTGCCTGGGGCTTGAGCGACATTGAGGGGATCCTCCCTTCGAATCTATCGGCGGTCTGTTCGACCGTGATTTATGTGTTGCATCACATCTAATAATCAGTACATACTCATAAACAAGACATTTCATTCAACTCAATCGAGCTTGATCTGAAACGTTCAAACTCGAACAAACGGGAGAAGAATTCCTATGGCTACCGGCATCGCTGCCGTTCAAGCGCCACCCCTGACGCCCCTGCTGAATGCTTGGGGCGCAGCTGCAGGCGCACCGGCTCTGGAAGAGACACTCCGCGGCTCCCGTGATCGCCTCACCGTGCGTCAGGCGTCCGACGGCGGATGGCAGCTCGCTGCTGACAACTCCCTGTCCGAGCTCCGCACCCAAGCGGATGCCGAGAAGGGGAGCCCCTGGCCGCAGCCGCTCGTTTCGCACTATTCGCGCTACTTCCGCGACGGGAACCGCACGGCGTACGAGGGACTCGTGGCGAGCCGACAGCAGCGCCTGACCCGCGCCGTCGTGATGGTCTTGGTCAATGACGGACCCGGCAGTGACTGGCTCGACGAGGTGATCGACGGCGCCTACCTCCTCTGCGAACAGAGCTCATGGAGCTGGGCTGCCCACGATGACGTGTTTACACGCAACGGCGACGTTGTTCCGGACCGTTCCCGCCCGTACCTGGACCTGGGTGCAGGGGAAGTGGTGGCGCAGCTGGCGTGGCTTGACCACGTCGTGGGTGCTCAGCTTGATGAACGGGCCCCCGGGTTGCGGAAACGTCTTCGCGAGGAGGCTAACGAGCGAGTCATCCGCCCGTTTCTGGACCGTCTCGACTGGCACTGGCTTGGGTTGGACGGCGATGTCCACAACTGGAACCCGTGGATCCACTCGAACATACTTGTGGCAGCGCTGGTGCTGGTGGACGATCCGCAGTTGCAGGCGAGGGTCGTTGCCCGCTGCATCGAGGGGTTGGATCGCTTCCTCGCCTCCATCCCGGCAGACGGCGCCATCGACGAAGGGTTCGCCTATTGGTGGAACGGTGCAGGCCGTGCACTTGAGGGCCTTGCAGTGTTGGAGGAGGCCAGCAACGGTGTCCTGAACCCGGACCTTCCCGTAATCCGTGCACTGGTTGCTTTCCCGCGCCGGATGCACTTGGGGCACCGTTGGTTCCTTAACGTCGCCGACGGCCCGGCTCGCGCCCACGAAGGACTGCCGTGGGGCATGCTGCACCGTTGGGCTGTGAGGCTTGGGGATTCCGAGGCCGCCGCGCATGCCGCAACCTTTGCCGCCGTCGAGCCTGAACCTCAAGCAGCCGCCGGCCTGGGCCGCGTCCTCACCCAACTAAGTAGCAGCACAGCGCGTTTTGAGCCCTCAAAACGCGCTCAGCTGCGACCTGGCTGGGGGACGTACCTGCCGTCAGTCCAGATCATGGTGGCGCGGCAAACCCCGGGCTCCTCCGCCGGGCTGACCCTAGCGGCCAAGGGCGGGCACAACGGTGAACACCACAACCACCGGGATGTTGGCTCCGTGGTGGTCGCCGTGGACGGCGTGCCCTTGTTGGTGGACGCCGGCCAGCCCACGTACACCGCCCAAACGTTCGGACCTGATCGGTATCAGATTCGGGCCATGCAGAGCGCCTGGCATAGCGTGCCCGCGCCGTTCGGGCTGGAGCAGGGGACAGGGCCCTCGTTTGCGGCAACCGTTGTGCAGGAGCCCACCCCGGAGGAACCGGCCCTCGCCCTCGGACTCGGAGCTGCTTACGGGCTGGACCACGCCGAGCAGTGGATTCGCACCTCGCTGATGAACCGCGAGTTGGGCAACGTGGTCATTGATGACCGCTGGAACCTCGCAGCGACTCCGCCCGAAGGAACGCCCGACGTCGACATCACCTATCTGCTTGCCGGCGCCGTCCGCGTCGGTACAGACGCGACCGCGACCATCACCTCTGTCGGAATTCCGACAGTCAGTAGCCCCGTGGGATTGCGCTTGCGATGGAAGCCGGCCACCGCCGTCGTACTGGTGGATGAATGGCTCCTGGACGATCCGCTCCTCAGCGAGATCTGGGGCGCAAAACTGACCCGGCTCCGTTTCCGCATGCCGGCCGAAAATCGCGCTTCCGGCGCATTCACCCTCACAGTGGAGGCAACATCTTGAGTTCCGAACAGACCCCCGAAGTGGGCGGAAAATCGCTGTTTTCGCTGCAACGTCGTGAGCGGCTCATGGAGGAGCTGCGTGCCCACGGGGCCATCACAGTGCGCGACATCGCCGCGAAGCTGGGCGTCAGCGAGCTGACCATTCGGCGCGACGTGAACACGCTCGCCGACGAAGGCCTGGTGTCGCGTGTTCACGGCGGTGCAACGCTGCCCAGCCCGTTGGATCGATCGGCGGCCGTGGGGCGGCCATCGGCGCACAGTTACTCCATCGGCATGGTGGTCCCGTCATTGGACTACTACTGGCCGCAGGTGATTTCGGGGGCACGCGGGGAGGCCGAGGTGCAAAATCTCCGTATCCTGGTGCGCGGCTCGGCTTACGATGCCGCAGATAACCGCCGCCAGGTCCAGGCGCTCCTTGATACGCAGAACATTGACGGCTTGATCGTGGCCCCGGATATGGGTGGTGAACATGGCAAGGAGCTGCTCCGCTGGCTGAACGCCCTGCCCATCCCGGTGATCATGGCTGAACGTCGGGCGCCATCGGAGATTCCCTCACACCGCCTCGAGTGGGTGGCCACGGATCACTCTTTCGGTGCCGGGATGGCCGTGCGGCACTTGTGGCAGGAGGGCCACCGGATGATCGGCTGCCTCACTGATTCCACGAGCCCCACCAGTCCCCACGTGGTCCGCGGGTGGAAGCAGGCCTTGGCTGCCCTGAAGATTCCGCTGGAAAAGTCCATCCATGAGGACTCGGCCAAGCTGGACAACGGTGACCGGGCCAAGCACTTTGATCGGGTCTTGGAGCTCTGCCGATCCACGGGAACAACGGCCATGCTGGTGCACTCGGATACCCAGGCCGTGGCGTTCGTGCAGCACTGCGTGGACCGCGGCGTGGATGTGCCCGGCAGCATGGCTATCGTGGGATACGACGACGAAGTTGCCTACCTTGCCGAGCCCGCGATCTCCGCGGTTCGGCCACCCAAGAGCTACGTGGGCAAGGTGGCTGTGCAGTTGATGGCCGCACGCCTGGCCGAAGGAAGGATGCGCCCTGTGCACCGGATCGACCTGAACCCTGAGTTGATAGTCCGCGATTCGTCATTGGGGGCGCCGCGGGGGCTCGCCGGAGTTGTGCTGGAGGATTCGCTCTGATGCTTTTGCCCCCTCTTGACCACAAGCTTTCCCCTCTCACCGGCCTGACCCGCGAGCACTGGTGCGCGTATGCGGATCACCTCCTCCGTTCCGCCCACCGTTTTGGGACCGAGGACCACGCCAATATCCACCTTCCCGGGGCCAACAGCCGGTACGGCCCACGGAGTGATTCGTTGGAAGCCTTCGCCCGGACGTTCCTTTTGGCCTCGTTCCGGATTGCCGGCGATCCAGCCAACACAGGCTGGATCGCCGAGTGGTATGCCGCCGGCCTCGACGCCGGGACCAACCCAGCGAACCCTGACCGCTGGCCGACGCCAAGTGAGCTGGGGCAGGCGAAGGTTGAGGCGGCGTCGTTGGCTGTTGGCTTGGCGCTGACCCGCGACGTCCTGTGGGACAAATTGCCGGAGCGCGTACAGGAACAGCTCATTGCCTGGTTCGAGACCGTGATCGGTGAGGAGTATCCGCCTATCAATTGGGTGTGGTTCCAGATTGTGGTGGAGACCTTCCTGGCTTCGGTTGGTGGCCGGTATTCGGACGAGGACATCGACGCCGGACTCGCCATCCACGATTCGCTGTACCGGGGCGGTGGCTGGTTCGCGGACGGGCCAGAGCGCGCCTACGACCATTACGTCGGCTGGGCCTTTCAGGTGTATCCGCAGCTCTGGGCGTTGATGGCGCCTTCTGATCCCCGGGTTACCGCGCGGAAAACGCTCGACGGCGACCGGCTGGCTGACTTCCTGGACGACGCCGCCTACCTTGTTGGCGCCAACGGAGCACCGCTCATCCAGGGCCGGAGCTTGATCTACCGGTTCGCTGCCGCGGCGCCATTCTGGGTAGGGGAGTTGTCCGGGCACACGCGTTTGGCTCCGGGTGTTTCCCGGCGAGCTGCTTCAGGAATGCTCGACTACTTTGCCCGGCATGGATCGATCACCGAGGACGGGCTTCTGTCCATTGGTTGGCACGGGGAATTCGCTGGGATGAAGCAGGCCTACTCCGGATTTGGCTCGCCGTATTGGGCGGCGAAGGGGATGCTCGGATTGGCAATGCCCGCCGATCACCGGGTGTGGACTTTCGTTGAAGAGCCCTTGCCCGTTGAAGTTGCTGACACTCAGCGGCTGATCGCGGCTCCGGGCTGGCAGGTTGATGGAACTCGTGCCGACGGTGTGGTCCGGATCCGGAACCATGCCACGGATCACGCTGTTGTTGGAGCCGTGGTGGCTGATTCGCCCCTCTACGCACGGCTTGGCTATTCGACGCACACGTTCCCTGACTTGGTACCGGAGTCCGTGGACAACGCAGTGACGTTTGTTGATTCCTCAGGCCGACTGACGCATCGGACGGGTTTTGAGCACCTCGCCTCGTTCTCCGAAGGCGGTTTCCAGATGGGGGCGTCCCGGTTCACGGCTCATTGGATTGAACCCGATCCCGACGCCGGTCCGGATCACGGCAGCGGCGTCGCCGGCACTGCGACTCCTGGGCCGTCGGTGACGGTGGTTTCGGTGACGCGCGGGGCCGTGGAGCTTCGACTGGTACGTGTTTCCGGTGCTGGGGATTCGGGTGGCTCCCTCCGGATAGGCGGCTGGCCGGTGGATGCTGCTTCGTCCGTGGTCAGCGTGGTGCGTGCGGTCCCAGGTTTCGGGGTGGGCCTGGACTCGTCAGGCACGTTCGTCCGCCCCGGCACCCACCCGATGGGTTCGGAACTCACCATTCCATGGTTGGGAACCTCGGGCACCGCGCACGACGGCGACTACGCCGCCGTCGTGATCCTCGCCGGCGAAGGAGGTGCTTCGCCGGATGCAAGTGTCACGTATGCCGATGGACACTTCGAATTCCCGGACGGCAAGCGCCTCGCCGGTGATCTGCTTGCCCGATTCGATGCCTAGCTGCCGAACGTGCCGTGCGCACGGCACAGTGCGCAGCAAGCCATCGAATTGGGTTCCTCCCGGGCTGCAGTAGGCTCGCGGGATGACGGATTCCGACACCAAAGCACGGCTTCTCGCTGCCTACGATCAGCAACTGCGCACCGACGCCGAGACTCCAAGCGCTGTGGCGGTCAAAGAACTTGGCCCGCTCCGCTTGGTGAAGTTCCTGGGCGGCCGTGGTTTCATCACCTACCAGGACCTGGCCGGCGCGGATGAGCAGGGTATCCGCGGCCTTGTGGAAGCGGCGGTTTCCCACTTCGAGGGCCAGCCGGACATCACCAAGGTGGAGTGGAAGACCCGCGGGCATGACCACGCACCCGGCCTCCACGAAGCCCTCATCGCCAACGGCTTCACGGAGGATGAGCCGGAATCCATCATGATCGGCGAGGCCCGGGCTTTGAGCACAGCTGTGGCACTTCCCCACGGTGTGGCCCTCCGGGAGGTGACGGATGAAGCCGACGTTCGGGCCATGAGCGCCATGCAGGACGAGGTCTTCGGCGAGCCGGTCTCAGACGAGATGGCGGATGCCCTGCTGCACCGGCTCTCGCTGGATGACGGGATGCAGTTGTGGGTGGCGGAGGCTGACGATCAGATCGTCAGCGCAGGACGCTTGGAGCCAGTGCCCGGCACAGCCTTCGCCGGGATCTGGGGTGGTGCCACCAGAGCAGAGTGGCGCGGCAAGGGGATCTACCGGGCATTGACGGCCCGCCGCGCTCAGGCCGCACTGGAGATGGAAAAGACCCTCATCCACAGCGACTCCACGGAATTCTCTCGACCAATCCTCGAGCGTTCGGGACTGCTCAAGGTCTCGACGACGACGCCGTACCGCTGGGCGCGGAGCTGAAAGCTTAGACGGCTTTGGCGGCCAACCGCCTGTTCAGTCGATCTACCTCATCCAAGACTTCCATCGCTGCCCAAGCGCGATTCCGCTGCGATTGCGAGACGAGGGACAGTACACCGGCTTCGGTCATTCGGTTCAGGGTTTTGTATATGGACGTTTCCTCAACACCAGCGATGTATGCTGCCCGGTGCGCTTCGAAAACGGGCTGTTCCAGCAGCCAAGGGATGAGCTTTGCTTCCGCAGAGTTTTTCCTGGGGCGGAGCAAGTCGGTCCACAATGCCGGGAGCTCATCGAGAGCCGCGACCGATTCACTGGCGGCTTGGGAAGCACGCATCGCTGACTTTGCCAGATAGAGGACGAATGGATCCACGTCACCGTTGCGGTAATTGTTGAGTAAGGAAAAGTAGGTCTCCACGTCCGCTACCATCGCAGAGGCTATGGGAGTGACCGTGTTCTTGGTCAGTCTTCTACGACGTGAAATTGAACCGATCAGAGCACGTCCTATGCGGCCATTACCGTCGGTAAAAGGGTGGATGGACTCGAAGTGGGCATGGGCAATGGCCGCCTGCGCCACGATGGGGATGTCCTTCCGGGCACAGAATGCCATGAGGTCGTCCATGAGTTCGGGTACCAGCGCCGGGGGAGGGGGAACGTGGATGGCTCCTCGAGGTGAATAGTCACTTCCGCCGATCCAATTTTGCACATCCCGGAATGAACCAGCGTTGTGCCCGTCCATTGGGTCATCTTTCATCAGGGCCTTATGGGCCTTAAGCAGAGCCTCCACACGGACCTCGCCAGTGTCCCCCGCATCGCTGATCATGCTCTGCACGGCCTCCGCTGCTGCGACCATGGATCTCGCTTGATCGGTGGCCTTCAGCCCGATCATGGCACGGGCGTAGTCGTTTCGATTGGCGTCGACGTGTTCGATCTTTGAAGAGGAGACCGCTTCGCTTCGCAGCAGAAAGCCGCTGATGGCAGCCATGCGAGAACCCGCCGACACGTCCAACGATGCGACGGCAACAGCGGCCTCTTCGAGTGCCACGATCGTTTCCCGGCTGGGTTCGAACCAAAGCCCCGCAATTTTGGGGGGAAGTGAAACTTCGACTTCGGTGAACAAGCGGTCCTCCCGTGGGGGACGACCTGACGATTTCCAGGGCATGACCTTGTTTCCATGCGCCGGCCAAGCTGCCAAGAGGTGCTCCAAAGCCTAGTAGGGTGTCCTTTACTGTTATTTTAGCCTTTAAATAACAGTAAAGGACACGTAGCTGTTCATTTGCCCGTCTGCATCCCACTTGTGTGAAGGCACAGTGAGGCCCCTCAGGATCAGAATCCCAAGGGGCCTCACTAGCTCAGAATTTTCTTATTTCCCAGCCGCGAAGCTGCTCACGCACTGCCCCTGGTTCGTGAACACGGGCTGCGGGCTCGTCTTCCAGCCATCGTTCTTGCACGCGTCCTTGCCCGTGGACACCGTCACTCGGTACTCCTTCGTGGAGCCGTCCGGCGCTGTCACGGTGACTACCGCCGTCGGATTCTCCGCGGTGGGCTGCTGAACTGTCACCTTGGCGTTCGTGTCCAGCGGGTAGCCGACGACGGCGGGAGTCGCCGACGTCGTCAGCGCCCGGTAGTCGGTGGTCGCCGGGGCGAACCCCACAACTGAGGACTGGTTCACGAGGAGTCGGCCAAGATCGGCAAGCCCGGCGTGGGCCAAGCGGGTACCGGCGATAGCTACTTCAGCGATCTTCGTATAAGACGCCGTGGTCACGAACGAAACCCTGATCCCGCGTGTGGTGACGGGATCGAAACGGACGGTAGTCGGTGAAGAGATGGAGAGTCCTGTGATGGTTCCCGCGGAGGTGTCCTTCCAAGCTCCAGAGGCGTCCTGGTACTGGACCTTGAGGCTCTGTGCTGCCTTTTCCGCGGACGTCACGGTCACTGAGGAAACGGTGTAGTCGCGGCTGAAGGAGTAGCTCAGGCTGTCACCGGCACGGCCACCGCTCACCCAGTTGGACCACCGCGTGGAGCCGTTGGCATCGCAGGTGTTCTTGGCGATGTAGGAGCCTTCGGTGTAGCTTGCGGTGGCCGTGGTGGTGGGGTCGTCCTTGCAGATGTTGGCGACGGGCACACGGTCAACCACGATCACGGTCAGTGTTGCCGGGAGTCCGTTGGCGATTCCCTGTACGGTAACGGTGCCCGGAGTTTGCAGTGAGGATTCAGAGACTGAGGACCAGTCCCAGGTCACCGCGAGCGTGTTTCGGGCTGGGCCGTCCGCTATCTGGCCAGGAACTGTGGCCGGCGCCGCAGCTTGCGCGGAAGCCAACGACGATCCAACCCCAACGGTCACTGAAGTCGGATCCGTTGCGATGTAGGAGCCGACCGTGACGGTCAAGACGGCCTCGAACGTTTGGCCGTAGGGGTCCACTCCGGAGCCGTACACGGTGACTTTGCCGGCCTTTTGCCAGGAGGCGGGATCCACGGGTGTCCACGTAACAGCCAGTGGTTTGCCGGGACCGTCCTCGTAAACGGGGGTGACAGTTGCGGGCAGGGCAGGTGCCGTACCCACGGGTGTGCTCATTTCAACGGGCGAGACACCCAGGAGCTTCAAGTCCGCGATGTCCGTGAAAGCCCACGCCTGATGAGGGTTGGCCGATGCGGTGGCTGTGGTTCCGGTGGATGATGCCAGTGCCACGGATGCCCCTGCGGCAGTCTGGTTGCCGGAAACCTGCAGGGCAATCGCCGCCCCGGCGTTCACCAGGGACCACTGCTTGCCGTTCTCCGTGGTCACAATCCACTGTGCAGAAGGAGTGGCCTTGGCTTGCTCAAGAGTCATGGAAGCCAGGGAAGCAGCACCGCTTTGGCTGCCATTCAGCACTCCACCGTTGCCTGTAAGGACCCGTCCGTCTGCGCTGGAAACAACCCAGCGGCGATCGTTGGCGAAGTCATTCCCGCCAACTGCGTTGAACGTCCACATCTGCGGTGCCACGCCGGCAGCGTCCATACCCAGCTCCTCGATCGACGCTGTTCCGTTAGCACGCCCGGTCAGGTACTTGCCGCTCGCCTCACCGCTGAGGTGGTAGCTGTGGCCGTCCTGCACAGGCGTGGCATCCTCTGAAACTCCACTGACGCCGTCGACGACGAACGTCACCACTGATGCGGCAGGAACCTCGAGCGTGGCGGACTTAGCCGCGGTGTCCACGGCCACCGGCGTACCCTTCACCAGGGCGTTCTTCTCAATGTCATCCAGCGGCGACTTGGTGGTGACCACGGGAGTGACCTTTGCGCCGGGTGCGATTGCACCGAAGCGGCTGAGGTCTATGGTGACCTTTTCCGGCGTCGGGGTGTCATTGAAGTGGACCAGTGTGGCGCCGTTGCCGTCGGCGCGGAGGGCGCTGGCGGTCTTGGCGTTGTCATTTTGGATGAGGAAGTCGCCGGGCCGGATGTAGTGCGTGAAGTTCCGGGTGGTGTTGTACTTCTGGTTGGTCAATACCTTGCATTTGGCGTTGTCCAGGGTGGCGCCATCGTTGATGCGGCGGTTGGAGAATCCTTCGCGGCCCTCGTAGTTGCAGTCGAAGTCCACGTAGATAGAGCCCCAGCCTTTGTCGGCCTTCTCTTGCTTGTACGTGTCCTCCACGGGCTGCCAGAACACCCAGGCGTCGGGCTCAAGTTCGCGGAGGTCGTTGACCATGCGGCCTGCGATGCCCAATCCGTTGGTGATGTTGGAGCCGTCCCAGCCGCTGGTGGAATCGCCCAGCGCCGGGTTTCCCGTCCAGAAGCCACCCACCTCACTCATCCACAGTGGCTTGTCCGTGGAGCTGGCGAGGTCCCGGACCCGGCGGCGATCATTGGTGCCGTAGGTGTGGACGTTGAGCTGCGCAACGGCGTCCTTGGCCTCCTGGCTGTAACCGTTCCAGTTGGTCATGAACTTGCTGGGATCCGTCTCGTCCATCGCGGCGATCACGGCGTCCGTGGTGCCTTTTTCGAGCTCGGCTGACAACAGTTTGGTCACGCGGTCCTGGGCAGCAGGGTAGATCAGAGCCCCCTCTTGCTTTTGCGTGTAGGTGGTGGGCGGCTTGCCGGTGGCAGCGTTGATGTCCGTGCCCCAGTAGCCGGAGTTTGGCTCATTGAATGGATCGATGGTGTCCACGGTGATGCCGCTGCCTTTTTCGAGGAGCTCGACGGCGTTCCTCATGTAGGCGGCGAACTTGGCCTCCGCTTCGGGCAGCAGATTCTCGCCCTTGGCGGTGTTCACCTGGCCGGACACGTAGCCGCTCTTGGTCATGAACCAGGGCGGGGAGTTGCTGAAGGCTTCCCAGTGGGTGATTTGCTGGTCTGCGGCGAGGCGCTCCACCCACCAGCGCTGGTTTTGATCGGCGTCGGGGTTGTAGGAAGCGGGATCGTCCGGGTTCCAGGCATTGAGGAAGGCGAGCTTGTTGGCTTGCGTTGCGTCCACGCTGCCGTCAGGTTTGTAGAGGTTCGACGCCGGCTGGCCGGGTTGCGCTTGGGTCACCGGCTTCCACCATCCCTCCACAGCGCTGCCGTCGTTGAGGTAATCCTTGACGTCCGATGCGTTGCCGCCGCCCACGTTATAGCGGGCAATGTTGAGGTTCAGGCCGTCCTCGCCGAAGACCTTTTGGTACAACTCCTCACGCAACTCCGGGGAGTATCCCGCCGTCGCGTTCGCGAACCACACCAGGCTGGTGCCCCAACCTTCGAAGGCCTCGCTACGGCTTGCCGGGTTGGGAGTGATGGTGACGGCGGTTGCGTCGGCTGCGTGTGCTTGCGGTGCAGTTGCCGGGCTGAGCGCAAGGCCGGCCGCTGCAGTAACGGCTGCCGCCAGCACTGCCACAGGCCTTCGGATTCTTCGAGCGGTAAACGCCATGGGTGGACCTCATCTTTGGGGTTTCAACGGGTGCTGCCCGGTTTGCGGGAAGCCCGGGCAAGCCGAGACTATGAGGCTCTTGGGGCCACAACAAGGCATTCGAACAGGCTCGTTCGTGGTCAGTCAGAAGTGGTCGCAGGTGTAACCCCTTGCGAGGCCCTCCAAGCTGGGTGTATAGATGTATACAAGTACACTTCTGAGCCGAGGCAGCGATATATGGCGGATCCACAACCACGAAACACAGGGGCACACGTCGTCTACGGCGAGCTGAAACGCCAGATCCTCAGTTTGGAACTCAAACCTGGTGCGCGAATCTACGAGCCCGCCATGGCCGCGGCCCTCCAAGTCAGCCGAACGCCACTGCGGGAAGCCATCCGGCGGCTTATTTCTGAGAGCCTGCTCGAGCAGCAGGCCACCGGGGGAGTTGTTGTTCCGACGCTGGAAAGGAGGGCGATTTCCGAGCTGTACGACGTCCGTGCCGCCCTGGAGTCGCTGATGGCTCGGGAAGCGTGCGCCAACGCCAGTGCCGCGGACCTTGAAGAGCTTCGGGGAATCGTGGCCCGCAATGCCGCGATGGTGGAGTTCGCCGATGAAGCCATGAAGTACGGGGTGGCCCTCCACGCAGCCATCGCCAGGATCGCCGGAAACTCCTGGGCCCAGCGCTTCCATGGGCAGATCAGCAGTCAGGTTGAACGCTACAGATACTTCACCAACAACGCTCCCGAACGCCGCGATGAAGCTCTCGCCAATCACCGGCTCCTGGTCGAGGCCATTGCATCCAAGGATCCGGAAAAGGCCGCAAAGATTGCCTTCGATCACGTGATCGGCGCACGTGATGAGACTTTGCGCGTCATCTCAAGCACCGGCCTGGTGGTCGAATGATCGGCGTCGAATGATCGGCGAACTTGGACGGCGTTCCTCCACGGCACTCCTCTTCCACTCCGCGCTCATCCAGGCCGTGACGTTCCTGGTCCGGCCCGCCACCACGTACCGCGCGCTTGAGTTGGACGTTCCAGGGTTCGCTTTGGGTCTTCTTGCTGCGAGCTACGCGGTGTTTCCCCTGCTGCTTGCCTTGCCCATCGGCGGACTGGTGGACCGCCTCGGTGAGCGCAGGCTCATGGCCATCGGGGCCGCCGTCGTGCTGGGCTGTTCTGCGTTTCTGTTGTTCTGGGGGTCCTCGGTTCCGGCGCTCGTGGCCGGGACAGCGCTTCTGGGTGCGGGGCAACTGGCCTGCGTGGTGGGGCAGCAAGCGGTGGTGGCGAACAACGCTGCGTCCTCGCGCCTGGACTCTGCCTTCGGATATCTGACCTTCGCCGCATCGCTGGGCCAGGCATTGGGGCCGTTGGCCATTTCCGTGGTGGGCGGCGCGTCCGTTCGGCCGAATACGCAGGCCATCTTCGTGCTCGCCACGGCCATGAGCTTGGTGCTGTTCCTGACTACGTTCGTGATTTCGTCAAACGTCAGCAAAGGGAGGCGCACCGCCAAGGGCGGACCAAAGGGCAGTGCGGTCGCACTTCTCAGGACTCCCGGCGTCGTCCGTGCTCTGGCAACCAGCGCCACTGTCCTGGCAGTAGTGGATCTGACCGTTGTCTATCTGCCGGCACTCGGTGCTGAACGGGGCCTGACCGCAGCAACCGTGGGCCTCATGCTGACTGTTCGCGCCCTGTTTTCCATGGTTTCCCGGCTGGGTCTGGGCAGCATGTCCCGCAAACTGGGCCGGATGAAGCTGCTGGTCCTGAGCCTGGCCATCTCCACCGTTGCCCTGGGTGTCGCAGCCATTCCGATGCCGGAGTGGTTGCTGTTCATCGTCATGGCATTCCTCGGCTTAGGGCTCGGAATCGGTCAGCCACTGACCATGTCCTGGCTCTCGGCCCAAGCGCCCGAAGGCCAACGCGGGCGGGCGCTAGCCCTGCGGTTGGCTGGAAACAGGATTGGACAAGTGGTGCTGCCCAGCGCAATCGGCGTGGTGGCGGTAGGCCTCGGTGCGGCGGGCGTGTTCCTGGCATCCGCCGTTGCCGTGGGCGGAACCATGCTCCTGCTGCGGGGTGTGAGGCTGGACGACTGAACCCCTGCTGAGTTTTTGTACAGATAACGCGCTTATGGGGTGGCCTTAGGGGCATCAACTGTACAAAAACCAACTACTCCGCGAACAGCGCCGCCAGGTCGTCCGCCGTCAAGGAGCCACCGGCCAAGGCATCGCCTTCCATCACGTCCGCGAACAGCTGTGATTTCTTGGCCTTCAACGCCATGACCTTCTCCTCGATGGTGTCCTTGGCCACCAGCCGGTAGACCATCACGTTCCTGGCCTGCCCAATGCGGTGGGTGCGGTCCACGGCCTGGGCTTCGGACGCAGGGTTCCACCAGGGGTCCAGCAGGAACACGTAATCTGCCTCGGTCAGGTTGAGCCCGAATCCACCTGCCTTCAGCGATATCAGGAACACCGGAGCGGCACCGTTCTTGAACTCGCTGACAACATCACCACGGTTGCGGGTGGAGCCGTCGAGGTAGCAGTACTCCACGCCTTCGTCGTCCAGCCGTTCGCGGACCTTGCCTAGGAACCCGGTGAACTGGCTGAAGATCAGGGCGCGGTGACCCTCGGAAATGAGGTCTTCCAGCTG
Organism: Paenarthrobacter sp. MSM-2-10-13; assembly: GCF_011605365.1. NCBI lineage: Bacteria > Bacillati > Actinomycetota > Actinomycetes > Micrococcales > Micrococcaceae > Paenarthrobacter > Paenarthrobacter sp. MSM-2-10-13. The sequence continues at coordinate 187,075 of NZ_JAAOXO010000007.1, forward strand.
CTCGAACAGCACGTCCAGTTTGGAGGATCGAACACCGGACAACGAGGAATCCACCAACGAGGCATCCAGACTGAGCTGACGCAGCAACGTCAACGACTGGAAGATAGTGAACCGGTTCTTGTTCACATCATCAATCAAGCCCAGGATCTTCTGCCGTTCGCGCTGCAGGTGCGTCTGGTAAACCTTCTGGTGCCGCGGGTTCAGCACCACTTCAAGGATCTGCTCCTGCTTGGGCGGCAGGTCCTTGATGACTTGCTCTTTGGTGCGGCGCATCATGAGCGGACGCACACGACGCCGGAGCTTGCCCAGCTGGGCGGAGTCGCCGTTCTTTTCCACCGGCTTTTGGTAGTTCTCCGCGAACCGTTTGGGGCTCGGGAACAGTCCCGGCGCCACAATGGAGGTCAGCGCCCAGAACTCCATGAGGTTGTTCTCCAGGGGCGTGCCCGTGATCGCCAGCTTGAACCGCGCCGGCAGCTTGCGAGCGCACTGGTAGGCCTTGGACTGGTGGTTCTTCACAAACTGCGCCTCATCGAGCATCAGCCCCGCCCATTGGAAGGAGGCGTAGGCATCGTAGTCAATGCGGAACAGGGCATAGGAAGTAATAACGACGTCGGCACCCGCCAACGCTTCGGCAGGGGACAGGCCGCTCTTGGCGAAGGTTTCACCGACGGTACGCACCACCAGGCCCGGGGCAAAACGCTGCGCTTCAGCCGCCCAGTTGCTCACCACGCTGGTTGGCGCAACCACCAGGAACGGGGCCCGGGGAGTCACCTCAACAGAGTCACCCTGAGCGGCAGCAGCAGTTTCCGCGGCCAGGTCCTTCGCCGCGCAGATCAGAGCAATGGCCTGCACGGTCTTACCCAGGCCCATGTCGTCAGCCAGCACGCCGCCCAGGCTGTGCTTGTACAGGAAGCTGAGCCAGTTGAAGCCTTCAAGCTGATACGGACGAAGATCGGCGTTAAGTCCCGCCGGGAGGGGAAGTCCGGTCACGCCGTCGTCGAGCAGCCCGCCAACGGCTTCGCGCCACGCGGCGGCCTGTTCGTCCACGATTCCCAACTGCGCCAGCTCGTCCCAGAGGCCGGCCTGGAAGCGGCTGATCTGCAGGGTGCCGTCCTTGTTGTCCGGGTTGTCCTGCAGGGACCGGGCTTCGTCGATCAGCGCGCGGAGCTGGTGCAACTCCGGAAGGTCCAGCGAGAAGTAGGCACCGCTGGGCAGCAGCATGCGGCTCATTCCGGCGGCGAGCGCGGAGAAGACTGCGGCGAAAGAGACGGGTTCGCCTTCGAGGGTGATCACGATTCCGAGGTCGAACCAGTCGCCGCTTGCCGTTTCCTTGGTGGAAATGGACACCACGGGTGCTTCGGCGGCCTCACGGTAATCGGCGATGTCGCCGGAGGTTTCGACCACGACGTCGGGCAGTTCCTGAAGCGCTGGCAGCACCTCTTCGGTGAACGCCAGTGTGTCCAGGCCACTGAGCTCAGCGGAGGCAGCTATTCGGGGCGCACCCCAGCCGCCCGTCGCCGATTCGGCCAGTGCGGGCACCACGTCCCACGGCCTCCCCAGCGACTCCAGAATCCGGGCTTCTTCAAGGTCATCGCGGTAGCCGCGATCGTCCGGGTGCCGCCACAACGGCTGGGCGGTGACGAGGGTGCCCGATTTGTAGTGCCACTCCCAGTGCAGCCGGACCTTGTGGTCCGTTCCGTAGTTGGCCAGCAGGGACAGGGTGGGCACAGCCAGCGTGGGCAGCTCCACCGATTCATCCGCAGCCTGCACGGGCGTGGACTGCCGCAGCTTCGGGTAGAACGAGGTCAGGAACCGGCTTTCGTCTTCCGCCGGGATCTGAAGTGTGTCTCCGTCCATGACGAATTCCAGCAACTCATCACTGATGCCACCCTCGATGGGCGCAAGGGTGATGAGGTTCTTCTGCTGGGGCACGCCGGGCAGGGTTTCCCCGGAGTGCGTGAAGAAGATTCCGTTGGCCGGTTTGCCCAGGAAACCCACGGATCCGGGATCCACGGCTTCCCCGCCCAGGGTGACTGACGGCGCAAGCTGCAGGCCGCCGTCGGGCGCTTCGTGCTGTGCGGTGTCCGAATCGGTGGCCAGGCGCGCCAAACTGAGGCCGACGACGGCGGGTTGCGTCTCGACGCGAACGGGCTCGCTACCAGCGGAATGGATGAGTGGGATGCCGGCTTTGGTTGCCTCGGCGAGGAGGGTCCAGAGGTTTTTGGCGGCAAAATCGTTCAGGCTCAGCCACATGGCGCCGGAGGGTTGCTGCCGGCCGTTGCTTGAACCGTGCGCAGCCAGGAAAGTCTGAAGCCATTCGACGTGGACCTCGTTGAATTCGCGCCGGAAGCTAACGTAGCTGAGGTTGTTCCAGGAGACGTCGCCGCGGATCCATTTGCCCTTGGCACCCATCATGACCGGGCGCGCTTTGAGCTGGCGGACACTGCGCATGGGATCGCGTCGGCCCGTGTAGGAGAAGTGGGCCGCCGGCTCCTCAATCTCGAACTGAAGTGCCAACTGGATACCCGCCGCGCTGGGCGCTGTGCCGGGCTTGGTGATCAGCCTGTTGAGGGCTTGTTCCCAAGCAGGACGTGCCGACCCGCCCTGCTGGCCCGAGCCAACCCGTGAGGTTTGAATGCCGGGGGCCTGGGAGAGAAGCTGGGCGCGGATGGTGGGGTGGTCCTCCGCCGTGAAGAGCAATGCGGCCACATGCTTGCAGTCCTTACGGACCGGGCAGCTGCAAATACCCACAGTGCAGCTCCAGCCGCTGGGCTTGCGAACCAGTTTTGCCGACGTCGAATACGGCTGCGGACCGGTACCGCGAACCTTGCCCATCAGGAGGCCTGTGGCCGCGTCGAAAGAAATCCCGTTCACGCGGCTGCCCATGGCATAGGCCAGTCCGGCCGCGAGCGAGCGGTCCGTGATGGCAGGAGTCTGAATGGCCAGTTCCCAGTTTTCGTCTGTGTGGGACGGCATGCGCAGGGCTACTTTCGGCAGGAGGATATCTGTTCAATCTTAGTCAGCAGAAAACGGCTCCCAAACTTCGCCCTCCGTTAACCTCATCCTCGATTGCCGCGCCGCTCCCGCGCGTACGTTGAAAGTGTCCGGAGCACCATCAGCTTTCAGCAGTGAGGATTTCCCTTGACTACCAACGAGTACCCCGTTGTCCTGAACAAGACCAGCTTCGAAGCCGGCAACGCGGATGTGGTGGATTCCAATGTCAACGTGGTGAACCACATGTACCAAGAGCTCCTCAACAGCGACGAAATTGCCACCGCTGCGCTCAACAGCTACTTTGTGGATTTCTACCTCACCCAGGCGTTGGCCGGCGGCTTCGCCCAATACGTCTTCACAGCACCGGAGCGTGAAGAAGTGGACGCTTTTGTGCGGTCAGGGCTTGAGGAAATGGGCGCCGTCCGCCACCTTGAGTTGTTCAACCGGACCGCGGCTGCCTTTGACGCACTGACCGAGGACGAAGCCGAGGCCTACCTTGACGGCGAGCTGGACGAGTCCGAAACTCCGCCGGCTTCCGTGGTCACCTTGGACGAGCTGGACGGCGAGTTTGAGGCGTTGCTGGAAGAAGAGGACATCACCGAGCTCAACGGTGCGTTCCTCCGCGATCAGTCGGGGCTGCTGGTTCTCTCCGACGAAGAAATCGAAGAGCACATCGCACATCGTGTGGCCCAGATCCCGGACCTCGCCGAGCGCCAAGCCGAAGCCGACGAAGAAGCCCTGGCCAACGCACCCGAGTTCGAGGTCATCATCCGCGAACTGTGTGACGTTGCCGGCTACGCCCTGGAAAAGATCACCATGGGCGATCCCAACTACGAGCACGACGGCGTGAAGACCCTCGCCTGGCATTTCTCCACCGACCACGGCGACTACATCATGGTGGAAGACGACGACGAGGCCTTCATGATCCACCCGGAGACCAAGGAGATCATCGCGGCCGTGGAGTTTGAAGAGTCCGAGGAGTTCGCCGACGCCTAAGCCTTCTCTGCCGAGATCGCCGGAACGCTGCGGAATCGCCGTAGCGTTCCGGCGGTCTCGACGCGTTTCCGGCGAATTCGGCGCTCTAGCGTGGTCTGGCTTGGCGGAACTTAAGGAAGCCCCACACAATGGATGCCTGCCAGCAGACCAACAGGCCCACCCAGATCCAGTCCAGGCCACGCTCAGTGGCATTGATGATCATGGCCACGAGCCCCAAAGTCCACGCGAGTTCCTGCACCCCCAGGAACGTCAAGGTTGGCGTCTTTTTGCTGCTGATGTCCTGTGTCATGTCCTCTCCCCACTGAGTAGCCTGCAGTCTAGCGGACCCATTTGTGGGCATGGACCTCCGAGTTCGCGGGAAGCTCGCGTCTTCGTGCGGAGGCCTCCAGCGAATTCACCGCATTCCCGGAGTTTCGGCGCGGCGCTTTCCACATAGCCGGAAATGCCCGTTCCGGAACTCGGTTCACGATGGCCAAGCTGAACCGATGAACACACCTTCAACGCGCAAAGGTGACACCCCGGCGGCCTCGGCACTACCTTCGCGGGGCCACATGTGGAGAACAGACGAGTTACTCCGTTTCGGTCTCAACAGTCGAAATATCAAGGCCTTGGTGGACTCCGGCGAACTGTTTCGCTTGAGATATGGCTGCTACATCCTGAGTGACACATGGAAAGCCTTGGGCCCCAGGCGGCAGGCTTTGGAGCGCATCCTGGCACATGCTCATGGAACGCTGACGTCGTCAACAGGTGGTTTCGTCTATAGCCATTTGTCGGCGGCACGACTCCACGGCCTGTTCGTATGGGGTGTTGATGACAGGGTTCATTTCATCCACCCGTCCAGGCCTTCCTCTGACCGTTGGGGGAAGGACGTTAGAGGACACACGCAAAGCTTTACCGAAGACCATGTTGTGGTGGTTCAGGGTTTGCGGGTGACTACGCTTGAGCGCACGATGTCTGACTGCGCCAGGATGCTGAGTTATCCGAAAGCGCTGGTGATCATGGACCATGGATTGCGTGTGGGCGCAGACCGCAGGGTACTTTCCCAGCTGGCGGCAGTTTCGGCCGGAAAGCGCGGTGTCCGCACGCTGCGCAAGGCCTTGGACAACGCGGATCCGCGCGCCGAGTCTGCTGGCGAGACGTTGACCCGTGAGTTGATGCAGCGGCTGCGCATCAAGCCTCCACAGCCGCAGTTTGAGGTCCAGTCCCGCCTGGGCCGTCACCGCATGGACTTCGCTTGGGAAGAGTAAAAACTGGCGCTGGAGTTCGACGGGCGCACCAAATACTTCGATTACAGACCAACGGATGAGGTCATCTTCCAAGAGCGGCGTCGGGAAAAGGCGCTCGTCGAGGAGGGGTGGCGGTTTATCCGGGTCGAGTGGAAGGACTTGTTTCAAGAGCGTGCTTTCAAAGATCGCATCCTTCGTGCACTCGGGTGATGGGCCGTACCACCAGTTCGCGGGAATCCTGCGTGTTCACACGGAACCTTCCGGTGACGTGGCAGGCTTCCCGCGACCTCGCGTCCCACGGTAGCCCTGGCCGGTTACGACGCCGTTGGGGGAAGAATGGTTCATGAAGCTGAACCTTTTCCTTGCATGCATCGTCGTATAAGCGAAGGGGCAGCGGAGAGAAGGAGGTGGCTATGCCGTTGGACGAGGATGTGGTGGCTGCGATCTACCGCGAGCACGGCACCGCCCTCAAACGCTTCGTACTGAGTTGCACCTCGGACACCCACCAGGCCGATGACGTCGTGCAGGAAACCATCCTCAAGGTGTGGCAGCATGCCCCGCAGATCACGGGGAGTTTGCGCAGCTACCTGTTCCGGACGGCGCGCAACGTGATCATCGACAACTACAGGAAGGCGCAGCGCCGGCCCTCCGAGGCAGGCGAACAAGACCTCCCGGACCATCCTGCGACGGAACGCGTTGATGAACTCCTGAACAGGGTCCTCATGGAGGAGGCGCTGATCCGGCTCAGCCACGAACACCGCCAGGTTTTGGTGGCCCTGCACTACCAGCGGTTCACCGTCACCGAGGCAGCATTGCAGCTGAACATCCCGGCTGGAACCGTGAAATCCCGGGCTTTCTACGCCGTGAAAGCTCTCCGAACAATCCTTGATGAGATGGGGGTGGAACGATGAACGGCAACTCCGTCCACCACTTGCTGGGTGCCTACCTGCTGGGTGGCCTCGAGCCACAGGAGGCGCGCTTGTTTGAAGACCACCTCGCCGCATGCGCTCAATGCCGCCAGGAGTTGGAGCAACTGGAGAGCGTGCCCGCATTGCTTGACGCCGTTCCCGCAGCCGACGCTGTGGCCCTGACTGTCGCCGGTGGCGCGAACGCACTCTCGCCATTGGAACCGAAACCCGAGGTGCTTCCAGAGAAGGTCCTGGTTGACTTGTCGGTCCGCAGACGCAAATCACGACGCCGGTGGGCGGCCTTGGTGGGCGCCGTCGCCGCTGCCTGCCTTGCGGTTGGTTTTCTCGCCGGGCCGCTGCTGAATCAGCCGCCGAAACCGGACGCCAGCTATTCGGTTCAGTCAGACGACGGGCTGCAGTTGACCGTGGGCATGGTGAAGAAGAACTGGGGGACCGAGCTCGAGGTGGAGGGCCGGTCCATGCCGCTGGAGGGCACTCTCTACCTGTGGGTGAAGGGCCGGGACGGTGCCGAGGAACGTACCTGCGGATGGACGGCCACAGCCAGCGGCCGGATCAAGATCACAGGTGCCACACCGGTGCAGTTGGCTGGCATCGCCGGTGTTGAGCTTCGCGACGAAGCCCAGAAAACGGTGGCCTCGATTTCGGTGCCGTGAGCCTTACCGGTCCGTAACCTCGTTGGCCTGGGTGCGGAGCTCGGCCACCAAAGTTTGGTCTTCGCAGGCCCGGGCGAATGCCTCGATCCGACGCTCAATTTCCCGGCCGAGCACCCAGCTGCCGATCCTCTCGGCTACGGGCTTCAGGAATGCGGGGCGGCAGGAAAAGGTGTACTTCCAGACTGCCCGTGTGCCGTCGCCGTCCGGGGTGAACCGCCAACCGCCTCCGAAGTTCTCAAAGAACCAAGGCCCGGAAACCATGGTCATACCAACATTCCGTGGAGGTGTGTAAGAGACGTATTCGCTGACCATTTTCAGGCCCATGCGCGAGACGGTCCGCGTCCGGACGCCTTTACCGGCTGCCGTGGCTCCGTCCAGAAAAGCCTGGGCTGAGATGAACGGATCCCATTTGAGCCTGAACTCACCGGTGGTCTGGGACAGTGCGAAGGCCATTTCCGGATCCAACCGAATGAACCGCTCGGCGCGTACCTGCGGCATTTAGAACCCCTGACCTGAGCCGAGCACCAGGAACACCATGAGGACAATGCCAAAGATGTTGACCGCCATGATGGCCAATCCGATGATGCCCGTGATGCGTCCTGCGTTCATGCGGCCGGCACGAAAGACGGCGATCAGCCCGGTCACCACAGCAACCAGGGCCAGTAGGACCGCGACACCCGCCAGGATGAGCGCACCAAACCACCAAGCGTCGTTGCCTTGGTTGTATCGGCTAATTGATGAAGCAATGGCTGCAATGCCCAACGGAATGCTGACTACTGCCGCGATCGGCGAGAGCACGGCTGCGACGATGCTCGTGATCCCGGCGCCCAGCCCCCGGTTCCCGGAACGTTGCGGTTGCTGGTAGTACTCGATCGGTGGCTGATAGCTCATGATTCCCCCAAAGTCCTGCGGTTAGATTTTGCGGTAGGTGAGGTCAAAGATCATGCGCCCGGCCTCGTGGGCTTTGTTCTCGAAGCTTGTCCGGATCCGGCCATCGAACCGGGGAGCCCAGCCGCCTTCAACATCCACGCCCTCGTTCGGTCCGGTGTGCTCGGTGCTAACGGGCGCGCGACCTTCCCTGACCGGTGCACCGCCCACCACAGATTCGACGCCGGATTGCCACACCTGCGTCAACGGGCTCTCTTCGCCGCTGCGCTCGCCTTCGTGCATATTCTCGAACTCTGTGGACCCTGCCAGCACTTCGCGAACGTGGACTGCGTAGTTGGACCAGTCGGTAGCGATGCGCCAGTAGCCGCCCGTGACCAGTGCCTTGGCAGCTACGGAAGCGAAAGCAGGCTGGATGAGCCGGCGCTTGTGGTGCCGGGCCTTGTGCCACGGATCCGGGAAGAACACCCAAAGCTCGCTGACCGACCCCTCCGGGAGCATCGACTCCAGGACCTCGGGAGCGTTGGCTTCCACCACGCGCACGTTGGTCAGCCCGCGGCTGTTGATCTTGATGATGGTGTTGGCCAGCCCCGGCGTGTAGACCTCTACGGCAAGGAAGTCCTTGTCCGGGTTCTGCTCCGCGGCGTGAACCACGGCGTCACCCAGGCCGGACCCGATCTCCACGATCAGGGGTGCCTTGCGTCCAAAGACTGCCTCGGCGTCGAAGGTGTAATCAGGGTGAACGGACGTATTGGCTACGTGGCGCGGCACCTGAATGGCCCAGCGCTCGGCGTGCTCTTCCCACGCGGCCTGCCTGCGGCCCTGCAAACGGGTGCCACGGCGCACGAAGCTGACCGGGCGGCCACCGTAGGTTCCGAAGGAGGCCTGGGTGCCGGGCGTGACGGGTCGCGGGGAATCTGGGGTTTCACTCATCACTTCCAGAATACTTGGGTTCGGATGCGAGTCTCCTCTGCGTTCCGGATCAGACGATCAGCGCCGGTCCACGGCCGTGGCAGGGAGAGTTGTGACCCTGTGGGTAGAGTTGCCTGATGCTTGAGATCCGCCCGAACTGTGAATGCTGCAACCGTGACATCCCGCCCTCTGGAGAGGCCTACATTTGTACGTTTGAGTGCACGTGGTGCCCGGACTGTGTTGACCGGTTCCCTCATCGGTCTTGCCCGAACTGCGGTGGAAACCTTCAGCTACGCCCTGTCCGGCCCGCTGCCGCCTTGGTCAACAATCCTGCCAGCACCACGCGGGTTGTTTCTCCCCGCTGTCTCGGGCAATGAATACAAGCGAGGAGACGCTGGAGCGGGTTCTGGGATCTCTGGTGGCGGCCACCAAAGGGCGCACCCCTTTTACGCTCGGTTTCCTGGGCACCACGGGAACGGACGGAGGAGCGCGGGTACGTGCGGTCATCATCCGGGAGGTGGACCGCGCCGCTTACCGGGTCATGGTGGCCACCAACTCCTTGTCCCGTAAGGTCTCGGAGATTGGCCACCAGCCACGGGTGGCACTGACCTTGTACGACGACGAGCGCGGGGTTCAGCTGCGCATCAGAGGTGACGCTGCGGTGGTCGACGATGAGAAGGAACGACGCCGGGCATGGGAGCGGTTCAGCCCGAACAGCCGGCACCTTTATGCGTCCCGGCTGGTTCCGGGGACTCCCTGCCCGGATGAGCGTGTTGATGGCCCGGGTGATGTTGAGACGGCCATGGAGCGTTTTGCCTGGATCAGAATCGACATGACGGATCTGGACTGGTTGGACCTGTCGGGCGATGCCCACATCCGCTGGCAGTTCACCCGCGACGACGACGGCTGGCACGGACAGGAAATTGTTGCCTGAGATCCGGTCACATCCCGGGCAATGACTGCCAGCTGGGGGCTTAGGAATCACTGGCTGACAGAATAGGGCGGGTGACCTCCTCCAAGACCCCCGGCTACCCAGAGAAGTCTGTCCTCCCTGAGATCGCGGTGGACGCGGAGATCGACGAAGAGCCGGCACCCGATCCCACCCAGCTCCGAGGCAAGAGGGGCCTGGTTTACCTGGGCATCTGCCTGGTCCTGATCGGTCTAAACCTGCGGACGGTCTTCTCCAGCTTCTCCGCCGTCCTGCCGGAAATAACCTCCGACGCCGGTCTGCCGGGCTGGTCGCTGGTGGTCCTCACCACCGTGCCGGTGACGTTGCTGGGCGTCTTCGCCCCGCTCGCCCCCATTCTGGCCCGCAGGTTCGGCGCAGAACGGGTGCTCCTCGGGGCCATGGCTCTGCTTACCGCGGGGCTGGTGATCAGGCCCCTGGAGATCCCCGGCGCCGGACACCTCCCCGCACTCCTCGCCGGAACCGCCGCCTGCGGTGCTGCAATCGCCTTGTGCAATGTCCTTCTTCCCGGCGTCGTCAAAAGGGATTTCCCACACCGGCTTGGCCTGATGGGCGGCCTCTACACGACGGCGATCTGCGCTTCGGCCGCCCTTGGAGCGGGCTTCACGTATCCGGTGTTTACGGCAACCGGCCACTGGACCTCGGCTCTGTGGTTCTGGGCGGTGCCTGCCGCCGTCGTGCTTTTGCTCTTCCTGCCGCTGGCAATCCGGCAACCTTCCGTGAAGCACCAGGCAGTCCACGGCGGCGTGAACGTGTGGCGGTCAGCCGTGGCGTGGCAGGTGACCCTGTTCATGGTGCTGCAGGCCATGATGTCGTTCAGCGTATTTGCGTGGATGGCGCCCATACTCCGCGACCGGGGGATCGACGGGGGAACGGCGGGGCTGATCGTGTCGGTGTCGATTGTGCTTCAGATGCTGGGCTCACTGTTTGCCCCTGCGCTGGCTACGCGTTTCAAGGACCAGCGGATCATCAACATGGTGGTGGCTCTGATGACCGGCGGCGGTTTTGCGCTCACGATCTTTGGCCCCACGGAACTCATCTGGATCTGGACCGGACTCAACGGCCTGGGCCAGGGGTCGTTGACCGCTGTGGCCCTCACTATGATCATGGTCCGCACCCGCGACGCCCACACTGCCGCGCACCTGTCCGGAATGATGCAGGGCGTCGGCTACGGAGTGGGTTCCCTTGGCACGTTGATGGTGGGCCAGCTGCACCAAGCCACAGGAGGGTTCGCGGCCGCCGGAATCCTGTTCCTGGTGGTCGGTTCCCTGGCGGCCTTCTTCGGATACCGGGCCGGCCGCGACCGTTTCGTTTAACGTTGTGAGGCCCACTCTGCATCCCAGAAGCCCTGGGAAGAGCGCAGAGCGGGCCTCGCAACGAAAGCCGGAGCAGCTAGACGGTGAGGTCCTTGCCCTTGGTCTCCGGGATGGAGAAGGCAAACGCGATGCCCACCAGAAGCAGGAGCACGGCGTACACGTTGAACAGTTGAGCTTGCCCGATGGTGCCGAGCCACGTCTGCAGGTACGGAGCCGTGCCACCGAACACGGCAACGCAGATGGAGTACGGGACGCCGACGCCGATGGTGCGGATGTGCGTGGGGAAGAGCTCTGCGTAGACGGCCGGGACGATCGCAGCGCTGCCGGCGATGAAGAACAGCATCACGGACATGGACACTGCCAGCTGCCAGGGTGAGTCTTTGAGGAGCCACGTCATGGGGAAGTGCATGAGCGCGGCACCTGCGGAGGAAGCGATGATCACCGGTTTACGGCCGATGCGATCGGACAGTTTGCCCCAGAACGGCAGGGCGGCAATGAACACCACGTTGGCGATCACACCTGCCCAGAGCGCCTCTCCGCGGTCCATCTTCAGGGAGGTTGCAGCGTAGCTCGGTGCCACCACGCCCCAGATGTAGTACACAACGGTCAGGCCAACAGTGAGGCCGATGACCTGCATCGCCTGCTTGCGGTACTTCACGATCTGCGGCCAGATGGGCAAGCGCTTCTCGTTGGGAGTCTCAGCCTCAAAAGCCTCGGTTTCCTTCATCTTGGCCCGCATGAACAGAGCGTAGATGCCCAGTGCGCCACCGATCAGGAACGGGATACGCCAACCCCAGGCGCTCATATCGTCCTTGCTGAGGGTCGCGGTGAGGATAGCGCCCAGCAGCGTTCCGGCGAGGATGCCGGCAGTGCCGGAGGTGTAGATGAGGGTGGCCCAGAAGCCGCGGTGTTCCTTGGGCGCCATCTCGGACAAATACGTTTGCGACGACGGCAACTCGCCACCGTGCGCCAGGCCCTGGATGAGCCGGGCCACCAGAAGCGTCACCGAAGCGAAGGCTCCAACAGCAGCGAACGTTGGGGCGATGCCGATGAGGAGGCTGCCCACCGCGCCCAATGCCACAGCCACAGTCATGGATGTCTTGCGGCCAATCCTGTCGCCGATCCAGCCGAACACGAACCCACCGAACGGACGGGCAACGAACCCGACGGCGAAGATCGCCAAGGTGGACAGCACGGCTGAGGTGGGGTCGGCTTGGCTGAAGAGAGCACTCGCGATGAACGGCGAGAACGTGGCGTAGATTGCCCAGTCGTACCATTCAACGGCGTTGCAGATGCCGGTGCCAACCAGCGTGCGCATGTGGGATTTGTGGACCTTGACGTCGGGGGACGTTCCTACGGTGGTGCTCATGTGGTTCTCCAAGATCAGGCGGGCAGGGAGTTAGTTGCCGGCGAGGGCAGCGATGCGGGATACGGCAAGTTCGGCATACAGCGCCGCGCCGTCGGTGAGGACGCCGTCGTCGAACAGTGCGTACGGCGAGTGGTTGAACGGCGACGTCGTGTGGTCGGCGCCGGGGGCAACGGCGCTGAGCCCCACAAAGGTGCCCGGGACTTCGGCGAGGACGCGGGAGAAGTCCTCGGAACCGCTCAGGGGAGTTGCCATGCGGGTGTGGCGGGATTCGCCGAACATTCCGGCGATGACCTTCTCCGCGGTGGTGGTTTGGTCCTCGTCGTTGATGGTGAGGGGGTATTCCTCTTGGTAGTGCACGTCTGCCTCCAAACCGTGGGCTGCCGCGATGCCATGCAGAAGCCTGGGTACTGCTTCCATCATCTTGCGGCGGGACTCTTCGGAGAAGGTCCTGATGGTGGCTTCGATGCGGGCGGTCTCGGGGATGACGTTGCGCTTGGTTCCTGCATGCAGGACGCCGACGGTCAGGACTACGGGATCGAACATGTTGAACTGGCGCGTGACCATGACCTGGAGTGCGGTGACCATCTCGGCAGCGGCGGTGACGGGGTCCTTGGCGGAGTGGGGGGCGGAGCCGTGGCCGCCCGCGCCAAGCACGGTGACAACGAGTCCGTCGGAGGAGCTGAGCATGACGCCGGGCTTGGTGACGAATTGGCCATGCGGTTCGAGCGCGGAGAACACGTGCATTCCGTAGGCGGTGTCGGCGCGACGACCGGCAGCATCCAAAACGCCTTCCTTGATCATGTAGCTCGCACCGTCAAAGCCTTCTTCGCCGGGCTGGAACATGAGGATGACATCGCCGGCCAGCTGATCGCGATGCTCCGCGAGGAGGGTGGCCGCGCCAGCGAGCATGGAGGTGTGGAGGTCATGGCCGCAAGCGTGCATCGCGTTGTCCACACGGGAGGTGTAGTCCACGCCGGTCCTCTCCTGCACAGGGAGTCCATCCATGTCTGCGCGCAACAGCACCACCGGCTTCTCGGCTGAAGCGTGAGCTGCACCGCCGCGCAGAACCGCAGTGACCGACGTCGTCTCCTTGCCGAGGGTGATCTCATACGGAAGTCCGTCCAGCGCCTTGAGTACCTTCTCCTGCGTGCGGGGGAGCTGCAGCCCAATCTCCGGTTCGCGGTGGAGGTCGTGGCGGAGGCGGACGATGTCGTCCCGCAGTTCCTTGGCTTCGGAAGCAATGGTCATGAGTTCTCCTGTGGTGCTCGGGGATAGGTTCCTTATGCCATTCTGGGGTGATGTGATTCACATGCTGTGAAACATCTGGAAATATGCATATTCTCTACCCAAGCCGCAGGATTCATGCAGACATCTGGGACAATTAGCTCATGGAGCTCAGTGAAGAAGATCTTCGACTCATCAACGCCTTGCAGATATCGCCCCGGATCAGTTGGTCCGACGCCGGCGACGTCCTCGGCGTCCACGCCACCACCCTTTCGTCCCGGTGGGAGCGCATGCGGGCGTCAGGCGCAGCTTGGACCACCGCGCACCTGATGGGCGATCCAAAAGATATGTGTCTGGCCATGGTGGACATCGACTGCGAAATGCACCTCAGGCCGGACGTTACCTCGGCCGTCGCTCAGCTTCCCGAGGTGATCACCGTGGAAGAAGCTGCCAGCAACCGTGACCTCATGCTGACGGTGATCACCCAGGACCTGGGGCAATTCAGCACTCAGGTAGTGCCCAGGCTCAAGGAAATTCGAGGACTCACCAAGTACCACACAGCTCTCTGTACGCGGATTCATACCAGCGGCTACGCGTGGCGGCTCAACGTCCTCAGCAAAGCGGAACAACAAGCGCTCAAGGCGCTCGCCGGACCCGAATCAGCAAACCCGTACGACGCCACGGTGGCCCCACTACCGGACACCCACTTGGCTCTCATCCCGTTCCTGGCTCGCGACGGCCGCGCCACAGCGGCGGAGATTGCCCGGGCCCTGGGCCGGAATCCAGCAACGGTTCAACGGCAGCTTGGTCGTGTGCTGGCCAGCAGGATGTTGTCCTTCCGCTGCGAAATTGCCCAGCAGTTCTCCGGATTTCCCATCACCGTGCAATGGTTCGCGAACGTTCCCGCCGGCCAGCACGAGTCCGCTGCCACGGAACTCAGGGCCATCCGCAACGTCCGGTTCTCCGCATCCACCACAGGACGCACCAACTTCACCATGATCATGTGGCTGCGATCCCTGGCCGATGTCATGGAAATGGAGCTCACCATCCAGCAGCGGATCCCGGGCATCGAACTGGTGGAGAGCGTGGTCATGCTGAACACGGCCAAGCGCGTCGGCTGGATGCTGAACCCGGACTCCACCGCCACCGGAACAGTGGTGCCACCCTACGGTGAGCTACTTCCGTCCGGTATTTAGACGCGCCGGTGTTTAGGCGTGCTTCCTTGCTCTCAGGACTGTGTCCAACGTGGTGCCGGACTCACCGTTAGGTCCTTCAATAGTCCGCGCCCTGTCCGTGAGGACCTCAACAAACCACGGCTCGCGATCCAGCCGCAGGGCACCCGCCAACTGCTCCGGCGTGAAGAACATGCCGGACTCGTGATGGTGACTCCATGGAGGGAGCCCGTGCGGGTGATGACCCACGATCAGCAAGGTGCCACCGGGTGCGACGGCGGCCGCCGCCTTTGACGCCGAGTCCCGCCACGGCAACAAGGGGGAGTGCAGGAACTGTGCCGAGACCAAATCAAACACCGGCTCCGGCTCCCACTCGGTGAGGTCCTGCTGCTGCCACGTGATCCGGTCCGCGTGATCGGTCTCCGCTGCATGGGCTGCTGCCCGTTCAAGCGCGACGGCGGACACGTCCAACGCGGTGACAGTCCAGCCCTGCTGTGCCAACCAGATAGCGTCGCCGCCTTCCCCGGAGCCCAGATCCAGCGCCTTCCCCGGCTTCAGTCCAATGACCTCGGCAACCAGCTGCGGGTTGGGGTTCCCGCTCCAAATCTTGGCGCGTTCCCGGTACATGCCGTCCCACATGTCCACGGCATTGTCAGCGTCCTCGTGGAGGTTCAGGCCGCCCTGCTGAGAGCCATCATGGGTGTGCTGCGCCCCTTCATGGGTGTGCTGACCGTGGTGGTGAGTGCCGGCGTCGTGCGTTTGTTCAGTCATTACCCAAGCGTGCCGCGACGTTGCGCTCAAAGGCAATGCCTGTTGCTATTCCGGCAAAGTCCAACGCTGCGCGCCCGCACCGGAGGCTCCGAGCTCGTCCGACGGATTCTGCAGCGTGCACGACTTCAGGCTCAAGCAGCCGCAGCCGATGCACCCGTCCAGGTCATTGCGAAGGTGCTGGAGGGCTGCGATGCGCTGGTCCAGTTCCTCGCGCCACCGCTGGGAGAGCCTGGCCCAGTCGCGTTTGGTGGGTGTCCGGCCGTCAGGCAGGGAATCCAGCGCCTCGCGGATGTCCTTCAGGGGCAGGCCCACCCGTTGGGAGGTCTTGATGAACGCGACCCGCCGCAGCGTTTCGCGGCGGTAGCGCCGTTGGTTGCCGGCCGTCCGGTCTGCTTCGATGAGCCCGTTCCGCTCGTAAAAATGAAGGGCCGACGCTGACACTCCACTCCGCTCGGACAACTCACCGATAGTGAGGGGCCGGTGCGTTGTGGCTTGTTGCATGGTTTCGCTTTCTCGGCGGGGCGGTGGATTGACCTCAACATTAGTTGAGGTTCTAGGCTGGCGTCCATGACCTCTGACACCTCAACGGCCGGGATACTGCGCCGCCCATACCTGCTGGCCACCGTGGGGGCGTGCGCACTCGTGTTCCTGAGCGCGTTCGAGTCCCTCGCGGTGACCACCATCATGCCGCTCGTCAGCCGCGACCTGGACGGAGCCAGCCTCTACGCGCTGGCCTTCGCGGGCCCGCTTGCTACGGGCGTGATGGGCATGGTGGCCGCGGGTAACTGGTCGGATCGTCGTGGTCCGGCGGCGCCGCTGTACTCCTCCGTAGCATTGTTCGTGGCTGGCCTGTTGATCGCCGGAATGGCCGGAACCATGGAAATGCTGGTGCTCGGACGCTTGGTCCAGGGGCTTGGTGGCGGCGCAATGACCGTGGCCCTCTACGTCCTGGTGGCCCGCGTATACCCGCCTGTACTGCACCCTAAGATCTTTGCCGCCTTCGCCGCCTCCTGGGTGGTGCCGTCCCTGATTGGTCCCTTTGCTGCGGGTGTGGTGGCCCAGCTCAGCAGTTGGCACTGGGTGTTCCTCGGGGTTGTGGGCCTGGTCATTCCTGCGCTGCTGATGGTGGTTCCGGCAGTGCGCGGGATGGATACGCGGCCTCCCGAGGAGCCTGTCCCCTGGGCCTTCGGCCGGATGGGGTGGGCGGCGCTCGCAGCCGCCGCCGTCCTCGGACTGAACCTGTCCGCAGAGGTTCCGGGCGTGGGTGGGGCGATTGCCGTCGTCGCTCTTGTCCTTGCTCTGGTGGCTGTCCGCCCGTTGGTTCCGCGGGGAACCCTCACTGCCCGGCGCGGCCTGCCCAGTGTGATCCTGGTGCGCGGTTTGGCATCGGCGGCGTTCTTCGGGGCCGAGGTGTATTTGCCGTATTTGCTGACTGAGCGCTACGCATTCACCCCCACCTTCGCCGGGCTGACGCTGACTGGTGCCGCGTTGGCATGGGCCGGGGCGTCGGCCATTCAGGGGCGGTTGGGTTCGCGGCTGGCGGATGCCCTCGCCGTCAAGATCGGCGCTGCCTTGGTACTTATTGCCGTGATCTCCACCCTGGTGACCGCGGCCTTCAGCCTGCCCGCGGCCGTGGCCATTGCCGGGTGGATCCTGGCCGGTGGCGGCATGGGGCTGATGTACCCGCGGCTCTCGGTGATGACGTTGGCACTGTCCACAGAGGAAAACCAGGGCTTCAACAGCGCAGCCATGTCCATCTCCGATTCGCTCGGTGGCGCACTGTCCCTTGCGGCAACGGGGCTCGTTTTCGAGGCTTTTGCGGCCAGCCCGTTCGCTGCGGTCTTTGCGCTTACCGCAGTGATCGCCGTCGTCGGGGTGGTCATTGCACCCAGGGTTGCCGCCCGCTCTGCCGCGCCCGTGCCTCGTGACGCCGAACCGGAGCTCACGCGCCACTCCTGACCCGTTGTGAGGCCTGCTCTGCATGGTTTGGGGGCCGTGAGCCATGCAAAGCGGGCCTCGCAACGGGAGGGCGTGTGTTGTGAGGCCTGCTCTGCGCACTATGCGAGCCGTGAAGGGTGCAAAGCGGGCCTCGCAACGCGGAGGGCGTGCGTTGTGAGGCCTACTCTGCATGGTTTGGGGGCCGTGAGCCATGCAAAGGCCCCGCAACGCGAGCCTGAACAGCCCCGATGCGGGCCCGCCGTGGAATCACTGCTAAGCTAGGAACACTTGATGTGCGGTGACGCCCTGAAGCAGGTGGCCGGAAAGGCTACGCGGCGGGGCATTTTTCATGTGAGAGGCACATCCTGCGTCGATGAACGCGTTCTATTTGGTCCCGGCCACCGCTGCTAAAGCGAATCGGTAGACCACCTGACTTTTCCTCGGCGAACCCCTGGCCCAACCGGCGTCGGGGGCCGATGTCCGCACCTGGACACCGCCCGAAAGACATGAAGTTTATGACTACTTTTGCTGCCCTTGGCACGCCCAAGCCCATTGCTGAATCCCTCGCCGCAGATGGCATCGAAGAGGCATTCCCCATCCAGGTCAAGACCCTCCCGGATACGCTCGCAGGCCGCGACGTCCTGGGCCGTGGCCGCACCGGTTCCGGTAAGACCATTGCCTTCGCCATCCCGCTCGTGGCCCGCTTGGCCGAGCGCGAAGCAAAGCACTTCCGCAAGCCCGGCCGCCCCATGGGCCTGGTCCTTGCACCCACCCGTGAACTGGCAACCCAGATCAACGCCACCATCGAGCCGCTGGCCAAGGCCATGGGCCTCAACACCACGGTCATCTACGGCGGCATCTCCCAGGCACGCCAGGAAAAGGCGCTGCGCGCCGGCGTCGACATCGTCATCGCCTGCCCGGGCCGCCTCGAAGATCTGATCCGCCAGCGCATCCTGACCCTCGAAGCCGTTGAGGTCACCGTGCTGGACGAGGCAGACCACATGGCTGACCTCGGCTTCCTCCCGGTAGTCAAGAAGCTCATGGACATGACCCCCACCCAGGGTCAGCGCCTGCTCTTCTCCGCGACGTTGGACAACGGTGTTGACAAGCTGGTCAACCGTTACCTCTCCAACCCGCTGACGCACTCCGTGGACGATCCCCAGGCCGCTGTCACCACCATGGAACACCACGTCCTGGTGGTCAATGACCAGACCGTCAAGAAGCAGCTCATTGTTGAACTGGCCTCCGGCGCCGGCCGCCGCGTCCTCTTCATGCGGACCAAGCACCACGCCCGCAAGCTCGCGAAGACCCTTACGGATGCCGGCATCCCCGCCGTCGACCTTCACGGCAACCTGTCGCAGAACGCCCGCGACCGCAACCTTGCCGAGTTCTCCAACGGTGACGTCCGCGTCCTGGTGGCCACCGACGTCGCAGCCCGCGGCGTGCACGTTGACGACGTCGAACTCGTCATCCACGTGGACCCGCCCACAGAGCACAAGGCCTACCTGCACCGCTCCGGCCGTACGGCCCGCGCCGGTTCCGATGGCACCGTGGTTACTCTGACGCTCCCCGAGCAGCAGAGCGACGTCAAGAAGCTCATGAAGGCTGCCGGCGTTGACGTTTCCTTCGAGCGGGTCACGGCCAACTCACCGTTGGTTGCCGATCTGGTTGGCGACATCGCGGACAAGGTTGATCCCCGTACCCGTGCGGCTCTTCTCGCGGCTAAAACCCAGCAGGGTGGCGGCACATCAACTGGCGCCAACGCCCAGCGCAAGCGCGCACGCCGCTCCACGCAGGCGGCTCCCACCGCTGGTGGCCGCGGTGGTCGGAACGGTCGCGGCAAGGTTGGGGCTGAGCCGGTTCGTACGGACACCAACCGTGCAGATCGCCGCGCAGCAATGAACGACGACGTCGCACGCAGCCCGCGCGGTCGCGGCAAGGCCGGCGCTACTCACCGCAACGACGTTCCCGGCTCGCAGGGCCAGAACGGCCGCAGCGGCCGTCCGGCTACCGGCCAGCGTTCAGCTTCGGCTCCGCGCACGGCATCCACCACCTCGACGCGTACGGGCGGGAACAAGGCCGTATGGTCCTCCGCTACGGGCGCGACGTCCGGCGGATCCTACGGTTCAGGTGCTTCCGGCAACTCCGGTCGTGGTGGTTCCGGCGCAGGTCGTCCGGCACGCAGCGGCCCGCGTCGTGCATCAGCTCCCGCGTCCAACGAGCGTCGCGGCCGCTAGGTCTCGCGTTGTGAGGCCCGCTCTGCGCGCTATTCCTTGGGTTTAGGACGCAGAGCAGGCCCCGCAAGTTAAGGCCGCCGCGTTGTGAGGCCCGCTCTGCGCGCTATTCCTTGGGTTTAGGACGCAGAGCAGGCCCCACAAGTCACCAGCCTCGGGCGCGCCACTCCTCAAGGTGTGGCCGCTCGGCACCCAGTGTCGTGGGCAATCCATGGCCCGGGTGAACCAGGGTTTCGTCCGGATAAGCGTCGAACAGTCGCTCCTGCACGTCGTTCAACAGAGAAGTGAAGCGTGCGGAATCGTTCTGTGTGTTGCCGACGCCACCCGGAAACAACGAGTCGCCACTGAAAATGTGGGCCGGCCCGTCCGGATCCTGGTAAACGAAAGCGATCGAGCCCGGGGTGTGTCCACGCAGGTGGACCGCCGTGAGCTCAACATCGTCAAACCGCTCAACGTCGCCGTGACCAAGGCGGACATCCACCGGAACCGGCAACGCATCGGCGTCGTCTGCTCCAGCTGAGGTGCTTGCGCTGGTGACGGCGACCAACTCAGGCAGCGCACGGACGTGGTCCCAGTGCTGGTGGGTGGTGGCAATCCTTGCGAGTTTCGGCGTCACGGCAGCATCCGCGGCGGCGTCCTGCAGAAGCTGCTGAATGGCCGGAAGGTTATCGGCGGCGTCGATCAACAACTGCGCACCCGTGGACTTTGAGGTCAACAGGTACACATTGTTGTTCATCTCGCTGACAGAAATGCTGCGGATAGTGACGTCACGCAGTGAGTGAATAAGTGAATCCATTCGTTCAGCCTACGTTCTTGGCTTCGCGGCCCTGTGACACCCAGTTGGGGTCGGCGGATCGTGAACCCACGACGGCGGCCGCTGCTTGGTCGAGTACCTCAAGATGTGCTGTCCCCAGTTGCAGGGACAGTGCCCCCAGGTTCTCGTCGATCCGGTGCGTCTTGCGCGTGCCGGGGATGGGAACCACCGAAATCCCGAGGCGCTGACCTTGGGTGAACAGCCAAGCCAGGGCTACCTGGGCCGGAGTTGCATCCAGCCCGCTGGCTACCTCGCGAACCGCAGCCACGACGGCCTGGTTCGCATCAAGTGCCTCATCACCAAAACGGGGGATCTTATGGCGGAAGTCATTCTCCCCAAGGTCGCTCGCGCTAACGGTTCCCGTAAGGAAACCGCGGCCAAGCGGCGAATAAGGCACGAACCCAACGCCAAGTTCCTTGGCTGCAGGAACAACGTTGAGCTCAACATCCCTGCTCCAGATTGACCATTCACTCTGGACCGCGGCAATGGGATGGACGGCGTTGGCTTGCCTGAGCTCCTCGGCTGTCACTTCAGACAAACCGAGGTGCCGGACCTTGCCCTCACGGACCAGCTCCGCCATGGCCTCCACGGTTTCCACTATCGGAACGCGGAGGTCACGGCGGTGCATGTAGTAGAGGTCAATCACGTCAGTGCCCAGACGGCGGAGGCTCGCTTCCGCCGCCTGCCTGATGTAAGGCGCATCCCCGCGGACTCCCGTGTACCCGTCCGCGGGGTTGCCCTCAATTCCAAACTTTGTGGCCACCTGGATCTCGTCGCGGCGCTCCTTCAAGAGCCTGCCTACGAGTTCCTCGTTGCTGCCCGCGCCGTAAACATCTGCGGTGTCGATGAACGTAATGCCGGCGTCCACCGCGTGCCGCAGCGTTTTGAGCCCTTCATCAGGCTCGATTCCGCCGTACACCGGGGTCAGGGCCATTCCGCCGAAGCCGAGTTGGCTTGCAGTGAGGCCATCGCCGAGTTGAACTGCCGTCATGAACTTCTCCAATACGCGTAGGTGTTCCAGAGTGCCCTTTGATGGCGTGAACTCCACGAACGCTAAGGGTATTCCTGCTGGGGTCCGACTCCTGCGCTTACCCGCGCGCTGCGCACCTCCCTGCCCTGCGCACCTCCTTGCCGGCCATTTCGGGGGTTCCCTGCTAGAAGTGCCGGGCGCACGGCACGTTTCGCAGGGAACCATCGAAATGGAGGGCCGGGGCGGGAGGGCCGGGGCTAGAGAGGGCATGAGGCAGCGGGCGCGCGGCCACGGGGGCTTGCGGGGGTAGGGGAAGGAACGCGGGGAGTGCTTGCTACTCGGCCTTTGCTACAGGCTTCTCCGCGGGCAAGGCCTTCAGTCCGGCAGCACAGCCCACGATTCCCGCGATGAACAGGAGCTTCAACGGACTCGCGGTTTCCACACCCGTGATCATGGCCCAGCCAACGGTCAGTGCCGCACCAACACCCACCCACACTGCATAGGCAGTGCCGAGGGGGATACGTTTGACGGCAATGCCCAGCCCCAGCATGCTGAGGACGGCAGTGACGGCGAAAACCACCGTTGGCGTGAGTTGCGTAAAGCCGTTGGACAGGCCCAAAGCGGTTGCCCATACGGCTTCCAGCAGAGCTGAAGCCAAGAGGATGATCCAGAAGATTCCGTTGCTGGTGTTCTTAGTGTTTCCAGTGTTCTCAGTCATGGCTACGCCACCACCTTTAGGCCGATGACACATGCGCCGATGCCCGCAAGCAAAAGCAGCCGGGCCGTCGTCGCGCGTTCAACTTTGGTGACCATGGCGTATGTGGCGGTCAGGACCACGCCCACGCCAACCCACACTGCATAAGCCGTGCCGGTGGGAATGGATTGCATCGCAATGGCGAGTCCGGCCATGCTGGCTACAACGGACACCAGGAATACAACGGTGGGGACAGGTTTGCGGAAGCCTTTGGAACGGTGAAGAGCCGCAGCCCACACGGCTTCGAGTGCTCCGGAGAGAATCAGAATTATCCACGACATGACGTTTTCCTTTGGCCAGTCTTGTCGCGTGCCGGGTACTGAACCGTCGTCCGGAGGTTCCGGAGGGGAACCTTCATTTCAGGCTAGCAACTCCCATGCGGGGTGGCCACCTCTGGTGGTTAACGTCACCAGCTCAGGCGTGCGACGGGTCCACATGATCGATCGAGATGACTGCCACGAAACCCCGGCCTGAGATTTCAGGGCTGCGGGTATCCGAGCCAACCACGGCGTCGTATCGGGAGAGCTCGACTGGTTCACTGACGCTGGGTGCCGCACCGTCGCCGTCGGATCCGTCCTCCACAGCGTCTGGTTCCTCAACAGCGGCCCCGGGCGCCACCGTGGCCTTACCCTCAAGCAGGACGGCCAGCTGGCCCTCGAAGACCGGGTGCGCGCGTTTCTTGGAGATCTCCACAATGGAGGTGTAGCCCTTGAAAGCACCTTCGCGTGCGATGACGTTCAAATCCCGGATGTCGCCGGTCGGAAGGGTGGCCGAGGATGCAGCCTCGCCCGAGAAACGGAACGGACGGTACTTCTCCAACGGATGCTCCGAGCCGTCCACCGTGAGGAGCAGCAATTCGCCGTCGATGATGGTGATGACCCGCTCCATGCCAGGAAACACAGAAAATTCCCCAGCCTTGGAAACGTCCGCGATGCTGACGCGCCAATCCCAGGTGCCATCCTGTGCGGAGGCGGCCTTCGGATGGCTGGCGAGTTCGCGCGTCACCCCGCCCCCGTTGCGCCAAGGTTCGGGACGGACGTCGGCAAAGCGGATAATCTCCATTCGACCAGCCTAGTGGTGGACGCCGCTTCTGCGTTGGCAATGCGGCTTGATAACGTCATATGTGGAAAACGTTCTGATGACGGCTGGAGGCACGGGAATGTTCGTCAAAGTGTGCGGTTTGAGCACGCCCGAATCCGTGCGTGAAGCGGTGGACTCCGGTGCGGACGCGGTTGGTTTCGTTCTCACGGCCAGCCCCCGCGAAGTCAGCCCGGATCAGGTGCGCATTTTGCTGCCGCTGGTGCCTGAAGGTGTTCATGCTGTGGGTGTTTTCCGGCACGAGGACGCCGCTGATGCGGTGGCGACGGCACGCGCCGCCGGCCTCGACTGGGTGCAACTGCACGGTCACCGGACAGCCGACGACGTTACAACGGTGCACGACGCCGGGATGCGCCTCATCCGGGCCGTCACCATGAGTGCCTCGCAGGATGAGTTCGCTGATCTGGGCGAGGACATTTTCCTGATCGATGCCGCTGTTCCCGGCTCAGGGGAGTCGTGGGACTACGCCTCCGTGCGCGCAAAAGAGCTCGATGGGCGCGAGTGGCTCCTTGCCGGCGGTCTCGAATCCGGAAACGTAGCTTTCGCCGCCGCCGCAGCCGGCGCATGGGGAGTGGACGTGTCTTCCGGCGTCGAGGAATCCCGCGGTGTGAAGGACCTGGCCAAGATCCGCGCTTTCGTCGAAGCAGCCAAGGCCTGACGCTCTCTCACTTCTCGTTGGCTTTTCGCTGACGCTCTCTCACTTCCCGTTGGCTTTTCGCTGACGCTCTCGCACTTCCCGTTCTTCCTGGTGGTGATGTGAGAAGGATTGCGGCCGTATGGTTTTCTGAGACAGGTTGATGGGAGATCGACTTCAGAATGACTGGTCCTAGAAGAAAATATGATGCGGCTTTCCGTGAGGAAGCTGTGCAGCTGGTGTTGTCCTCGGATCGTTCA
>NZ_JAAOXO010000008.1:0-199756 GCF_011605365.1 Paenarthrobacter sp. MSM-2-10-13
AACCGCCGAGCCGGCGGCATACCACCAGCCAAAGCCCACACCAACTACCAAACCCGCGCCCAGCAACCCCTGGCCGCCTAACCAAAAACAACAACGAGACCTGTCTCAAAAACTTGACGACCGCAGATCGGTGGAAACCCGCGATTTAGTGAGAGAGGATCGGTGGAAACCCGCGATTTAGTGAGAGAGGATCGGTGGAAACCCGCGATTTAGTGAGAGAGGGTCTGCCTGTCGCGGGCACCCCCTAGACTCACTTCCAAGAGCACGATTAACCTCGAAACTTCGAACCCACGGAAGCCAGGAGTCACGCAATGAGCACGGAACAGTACACCCTGACCATGAGCCGCGAATTCGATGCTCCGCGCGAGAAGGTTTTTGAAGCCTGGATGGAGCCGGACAAACTCACCCAGTGGTTCGGGCCCGTGGAAGTGGATGCTCCCCGCGATCAGATCATCGTTGAGCCCCGGGTTGGCGGCGTTTGGCAGGTAGTCATGGTGTGGTCGGATGAGGACGGCGAGCAATCGGCGCCCATCGAGGCCACCATCACCGAGCTCAACAGTCCGGCTCTCTTGGTAGCGCAGGCCAAAGCTGCTCCCGACGCTGATCACGAGTACGAGGAAATGCACCTCGAATTCGAGGACCTCAACGGACGCACCCGGATGAATCTCACCCAGGGGCCGTTTGCGTCCGAGGAGTGGGTAGAGATGACCCGCGACGGCTGGGCTACCTCGTTCGACAAGTTGGACGGCGTCCTGGCCGGCTGAGTCGATGCCCTGTGGCGTGACACAGGAGTACGCGCGCCACTGGGCGCCGCTGGAAGTCAGGGAAGATTCAGGGCAGACCCCTAGGCTTTTTGTCGGGCCTGCAGGGGAGAATGAAGACTATGAAAACGCTCCTTAACATCATCTGGCTTGTCTTCGGTGGGTTCTGGCTGGCCTTGGGTTACTTCGCGGCAGGCATCATTTGCTGCGTACTCATCGTCACTATCCCGTGGGGCATCGCTTCGTTCCGGATCGGTGCTTACTGCCTGTGGCCCTTCGGCCAAATGGTGGTTGAGAAGCCGGGCGGTTCCGGGGTGTTTGCGCTCTTGGGCAACGTGATTTGGCTTCTGGTTGCAGGTATCTGGATTGCGATCGGTCACGTGGTCACGGCAGTTGCCATGGCCATCACCATCATCGGAATCCCGCTAGCCATCGCCAACCTGAAACTGATCCCGGTATCGCTGATGCCCCTCGGTAAGCAGATTGTGCCCACCAGCCAGCCGTTCGTCAGCACCTACCGCTAAGCAGCACTTACCGCTAAGACGCAACCACTGCGCCGGTGAGTAGGTCGAACCGGAAGGTGCGCTCCGAACGCACCCTTCCGGCGTCGGCCTCTGCCGTGAAAGTGAGGTCCAGCGTTTTCCGGGCCAGATCGGTCTCCGTGATGGTGTACGTCGGGGTGAAGTACAGCGCGTGTTCGCCGGGTTGCAGGTCCGTTGGCGGGAAATTGTCGGGGTTGTTGTGCGGTCCGAGAAGCACGACGCCGGCAGCCGGCTCGGTGCCGCGGTTGCGGATGCGTCCGGTGAAAGCCAAGATGTCCCCGGCCTTGTAGCCAGCGATGATGGGGCCGTAGTTGAGGTCTTGGGCTTCGCGGGTGCCAAGGACCTGGTTACCGGCGTAGCCTTGGCCGATTTCCTTCCAAGTCTGCACGTCCCATTCGCCGTCGCTGTTGGCCGGAATCACGTGGTAGTCACCCGCGTTTTGCCATTCCGCGGGCCTGCCCGGAGTGATGGACCGCAGCTCCATGTCGAAGACGAGCCCCGCAGTGTCCGAAGAGTCCTGAACCGCTGCAGCTCGGTGAAGCTGCCTCGTCAGTTGCCCGGCAGGGATCGACGCGAACACGATCTCGCGGTAGCCGTGCCGCTCGTACAGCACCCCGATGTTTCCATTTGGCAGCCGCGTAACCGTCGAGTAAGCGGAACTGTCCTCGCACAGCAACAGCTTGGCCGGCCAGGTGGCGCCGTCGTCGGGGGAGAGGCTCAGGACCGTCTTCCGACGAAGATGAGGGTCCTGATTGTTGCTGGCGATCAGCCACTTGGACGTCGCAGGTGTCGCGTGGGAATCAACACTGGGAAGGCCGTCGAAACGCGCCACGGAGCCGTTGTCACTGGGGTCGGGTAGTTCCGGGATGGCCTGCAGCGGGCTCCATGTCTGACCGCCGTCCTCGGACACAGCAGACAACCTGCACGGCGTTGCCCGCGAATGCAGGAGCAGCCGGCCATCGTCCAAGCACACAACCTTGTTTTCGTTGGGCCCAATGCCGCCGGGACCGGTTCCGATCATGTCTCCGAGGGACCAGGTCCCGCCGTGGTCGTCGCTGTATGCGGACGCCGCCATGATGGCTCCGTCTGCCAACAGCACATACTGTTGCACCAGCCGGCCTGCAAAAGGGCCGGTGTGTATCTGGATTCCCTGACCAGCCGCGGCGAACAGGCCAGTGACGGCACCGTGCTTGAGCTGTCCGGTGAGCCGGCGGTGTTGCCAGGTGTCGCCGTCGTCGTCTGAGAAGCTGACGTCCGCATGCTGCACCTCGTCCTCGGGCTCCAAGCCGGTGACGGCTTCGAAGAAGCCCGCATGCGTGCCTGCGGCGTGGAACATGAAAATCCGCCCGGTTTCCGTGTCGACCAGCAAGCTTGGATCGCCGAAGCCGTGGAGCCCCGAGCCCGTGCGCACAAGCTGCTGAGGCTCCCAGGTAACTCCGTTGTCGTAGCTGCGGCGCAGGAGAAGATCTATGGGATTGGGGAGGTCGTCCAAGTTGGGTCGGCCGTCGTAGGCAGCCAGCACGGTTCCCCGAGTACTGACGGCGAGGGCCGGGATGCGGTACTGGCGGTAGCCGCCCACGCCGCGGACAGCCAGGACGTGTTCGACGTCGGGTACAGCCAGCGGGAGTTTGGGGGAATCCAGGAGGTAGGAGGTCACACCTCCATGGTAGCCCCGGCCGCAAAGACCACCAGAAACGTTGTGAGTAATCTTGGCGGGTGACCACCAAAGCCCAGCCCAGCGCCCAGCACCGAGCCGAAGCACTTAAGGAGCGGGTCTATGTGACCTTCACCGGGCTGGCGGTTGTCCTCGCCCTGCAGTCGCACGCGGAGACACTCACTCCAGGGGAAGCCGCTTCGACGCTTGCCATCACAGTGGTGGGAACATTGCTGGCGGTGTTCGTGGCCGACTTCGTCTCGCACCTGGCCGTGCATGCGAAGACCCCCAGCCGTTCTGAGCTGGCGCATATGGCGCGGACCAGCTTCGGCGCCTTCGGGGCGATTGTTCTCCCATTGATCTTTATCGCGGTGGCTGCCATGGGCCGGTGGAGCGTCGAAACCTCATTGCGCGCATCAACCGTCGCCCTGATTACTGCCCTGGTCCTCATCGGCTATCTGGCGGTTCGACGGGTGAAGATGTCTTGGTGGAAGAAGGTGATTGTGCTCGGCGCGGAGTTCCTCCTGGGCTTGGCGGTGGTAGGACTGGAACTCCTCGCGCACGGCTGAAGCGCGGAACTCGCGCGGGGCGTCGAGCGAACCGCTCACCCGAGTTCGCCGGTGAGGTTCCGTCGCGCGGCCGTCAACCAGAGTGCCTTGGCGCGTTCGCTGTGGAACAGGGGATCCAGCCTTAGGAGGTCACGTACGACGGCGGCGCGCCCCTTCGCGAAGTCGTCGTCACTGACGTGGGCGTAGTCTTCGCGGACGGCGGCACGATAGCGGGCATAGGACTGCTGGTCGCTGCCGAGCACCGAGAGGTCTGCGTCGCACAACATTGCACCCGCGTAGTCGCCTGTCTTTGGACTGTGTGTGGCGGTGAGTCGGACCAAGCGTGCCACCTCGGTCACCTCGTGGGGAGGCAAACCAGTGGACGTGAGCCGGTCCTCTGCCAAGCGTGCGGACTCTTCTTCGTCCTGCCCTGCGACCCCTTCATAGACGGCATCGTGGAACCACGCTGCCAGCAAGACGGTCCGGGCAGGCTGGTCCGGTTGGGCCAGTACATCCAAGGCCTCAAGGACTGCCAGGAGATGTGTCCGGCTGTGGTACTTCCTGCGGTTCTCTCCCCAGCGTTCCAGCAACTCAAGGCCCAGCTCCTCGTGGCCGGGATAGGTGCTGTTCCATCGTTCCATCAAAGGTATAGTCAAGGCCTTGCTCCGTTCACGAGCGGGGATGCGGAGTCCGCTGGCTATGAGTTTGCGGACCAGGATGCGGGCCTCCACAGGGATGGCGCCCGCGGATACGAGGTCGTCGTATCGTCGTTCGGGGACGTCGTAGTGGTCTCCGTCGAAGGCTCGTTCGGGAACGCCGGCGGAGGCTGCGAACGAGTGCAGCTCTTCCAGCGACGTGTCCGAAACCAGGTGTGAAAAAACGGTTCCATGCGCTGGCCACAAGGGCGGATCCACGTAGATGGCCATGGCCAAAGTGTAGTCCCGGACGATCCTTCCCAGTTGCCGGCCATCGGGACGTCTACCGCCGTGCTACCGTCCCGGAAGTACAGGCTTCACTGCCCGCGCTGATCACGGCAACTGGGAAGGAGTGCAGGAAACTCAGCGCTCGGCCGGCAGGATGTTCTGGTTGCCGCGGAACACGTTGTCGGGGTCGAACTCGCCCTTCACCAAGGACAGCCGGCGGTAGTTCTGTTCGCCGTAGGCCGCCATGATCCGGTCTTGACCCTCGTCACCAATGAAGTTCAGCCATACGCCGCCCGTGGTGTGGGGAGCGATGTCCTGCCGGAACTGTTTGACCCAAGCCTTGGCTTCCTGCCCGCCCTCACGGGTCTCGGACAGGCCGAACGGGTGGCTGACCCACGAGGCTCCGCGGTGTTGCAATGGTGTGTTCGCGGCAGCCGGTCCGCCCACGGCTCCGCCCCAACGAGCCACCAGCTGCTGCGAGTGCGGGCCTGGAAGGCGCTGTGCCGAGTCCACCAGGAGGTCCAGGGCAGCATCGGACAGTTCGTCGTGGTAGTCGGCGCTCCAGTAGTTGTAGAGGTCCGGAGGGTCATCGATCATGCATTGGAAGTCCGCGTATCCCATGGGTGAAACCAGGTCCACCGAGGGGCCGAGGTCCTTGAACGGCTTTGCATGCTCCTCGCCGGCCTCAAGATCGCCCGCGTAGATGTATGCCATCCCGACGGCGAGCTTGCCCACCATCTCTTCGGGGACGAACTCTTCCGGCGGGGCGGTGAGGTACACCAGTGCTGTCCCCACGGCGTCGGGTGCCTCCAAAGCAATCTGCCGGTAGGCGCGCGACAGATCCGGTGCGTCGTCCCCGGGGAACAGCATGAGGCCGGCCACCACCGAAGGTCCGAGGTCGTGGAGCTGGAACGTCAAGGACGTAGCCACGCCAAAGTTTCCGCCGCCTCCGTGGAGGGCCCAGAACAGCTCCGGATTCTCGTCCCGGCTGGCGGTCACGCGATCGCCGGAGGCTGTGACGAGGTCTACCGAGAGCAGGTTGTCGCACGCGAATCCGTATGAGCGCTCCAGCCATCCGGAACCACCGCCAAGTGTGAAGCCCGAGACTCCCGTGGTAGAGGCGCGTCCGCCCGTCACGGCCAGCCCGTACTGCTGGGTTGCGCGGTCGAACTCGCCCCACGTGAGTCCAGCGCCGGCCGTGGCGGTCTTGGCATCGGGGTCCACGCTGATGGACTTCATGGGGCGGACGTCAATGACCAAGCCGTCGTCGTTGGTGGACATGCCGGCCACCGAGTGCCCGCCCGAGCGCACAGCGACGTCCAGATTATGGTTGTGCGCATAGCGCAGCGCTTCGGCAACCTCGCCGGAATCCGAGCATTTAGCGATGACAGCCGGCCTGCGGTCGATCATCGCATTGAAGAGTTTTCGGGCGTCGTCGTAGTCCGGGCTGTCCGGCCGAATCCATTCCATGGGACGTTCCTTCGGATATGAAACTCTCCCCTAGAACAGGGTACGGCGGCCGGTCCCCGTGGACCATGGGTAACGCAAAGAAGTACGACGACGGCGGCGCACCACTTTCCGCCATGCGCACCAGAGGTTACGGGAGCGTCGGGCGGCATCGGGCGCGCCAAGAATGCAAAAGGGTGGGGGCGACGGAAAAGGGTGCAGCCAACGGGCGGCCCGCTGTCCGCGGTCATCTTTTGTTTGCGGATCATCAGGTGCCTCAGATCCGCAAATACGGCACTATGATGCATTTATGCCGCACATACGAATTTCCGAAGCCGCGCGTTTCCTAGGTGTCAGCGACGACACCGTGAGGCGCTGGACGGAAAATGGAACTCTCACTGCGCTCAAGGACTCAGCCGGGCGGCTCGCGGTGGATGGACTGGAACTGGCCACCCTTGCCCGCGGGCAGTCCCATCTCCCTGATGATCCTTCCCGCGCGGCAAGCTCAGCACGTAACCGCTTCGTCGGCTTGGTCACTGGCATCACCGCGGACAAAGTGATGGCCCAGGTTGAGCTTCAATGTGGCCCGTTCCGCGTGGTGTCGCTGATGAGCAGCGAAGCCGTCCGCGAGCTCGGCCTTGAACTTGGCTCGGTGGCCACGGCCGTGGTGAAGGCCACCACAGTCATCATCGAAACACCGCAGGGAAAGAGCGTCATATGAGCATCCTCCGCAAGCCTCTTGCCGCACTTCTGGTTGCAGGTGCGGTCGCGGCAAGCTTGGCGGCCTGCGCCTCGGGCACCACACGTCCGTCCACAGGCTCGGCCAACCCGGGGTCGTCCATGTCCGGAGAGATCACCGTTTTCGCTGCGGCATCCCTGAAAACCACCTTCACCCAGTTGGCCAAGGACTTCGAAGTTCAGCACCCGGGCACCAAAGTGACTCTCAGCTTTGCGGGCTCCTCAGATCTGGTCACGCAGATTACCCAAGGCGCTCCCGCGGATATTTTCGCTTCGGCCGATACAAGGAACATGACCAAGCTCGCCGACCAGGACCTTGTGGAGGGCACCGCAACCAACTTCGCCACCAACGTCCTGGAGATCGCCGTCCCGCCCGGCAATCCGGCGTCGATCTCTTCTTTTGCGGACCTTGCCAAGCCTGGCGTCAAAGTGGTGACCTGCGCCAGCCAGGTTCCCTGCGGCGCTGCAACGGAGGCCGTTGAAAAGGCCGCGGGAACAACGTTGAGCCCGGTGAGCGAGGAATCGTCAGTGACCGATGTCCTGGGCAAAGTCACCTCGGGAGAGGCTGACGCTGGCTTGGTGTATGTCACAGACGTCAGGGGCGCCGGCGACAAGGTCAAGGGCATAGCATTCCCGGAATCGGGCGAGGCCGTCAACACTTACCCGATTGCCACGGTTGGCACTAGTAAGAACAAGGAACTCGCAGCCGCCTTCATCGCAAACATCACCAGTGAAGCAGGCAAGAAGGTCCTCAGGGATGCCGGCTTCGGAACGCCGTAGCGGAGGCCACGGGGAATGATCAGGCATAGCGGCTACCACGGCGTCCCGCGCTGGATTTATGTGGTCGCGGCCGGGGGCGGACTTTTGATGGTGCTTCCCTTGGCGGCGATGGTGTTGCGGGTGAACTGGCCACAGTTCATCCCGCTCATTACCTCCGAGTCCTCGCTGGCCGCGCTTGGCCTGAGCCTGCGGACCTCGGCAGCCAGCACCGTTCTGTGCATCGTGCTGGGTGTACCTTTGGCGTTGGTCCTGGCGCGTGGCGATTTTCCGGGCCAGCGGTTACTGAGGGCGTTCGTCCTCTTGCCGCTGGTACTGCCACCGGTGGTGGGGGGCATTGCGCTCCTGTACACCTTCGGCCGGCAGGGTCTCCTCGGCAAATCCCTGGAGCTGGTGGGAATCCAGATCGCCTTTTCCACTACCGCAGTTGTACTGGCTCAAACGTTCGTGGCTTTGCCGTTCCTGGTGGTCAGCCTGGAAGGCGCGCTCCGTTCAGCTGGAAGTAAGTACGAGGCCGTCGCGGCTACCTTGGGCGCACGGCCCACCACCGTTCTTCGTCGGGTTACGCTGCCGCTGGTTTTGCCCGGGCTTGCGTCCGGAGCAGTGTTGTCATTCGCTCGCAGTTTGGGCGAGTTCGGCGCTACCTTGACCTTCGCCGGCAGCCTCGAAGGGATTACCCGCACCTTGCCGTTGGAAATCTACTTGCAGCGCGAGACCGACGCCGATGCCGCCGTCGCACTTTCCTTGGTGCTGGTGGCGGTGGCAGTGGCGGTGGTTGGGCTGAGCTACGGTCGCCGACGAAACAATAGTCACGTGGAGGTGCAGCCATGACTTTTGAACTGCAAGCCAGCCTCCACTCCAGAAATTTCGAGATGTCCCTCAGCCTTAAAGATGGCGAAACCGTGGCCGTCCTGGGACCCAACGGCGCGGGCAAGTCGACGCTGCTGGGGGTCATTGCCGGATTGCTGCGGCCGGACACCGGTTCGGCACGCATCGGGGATAGGGAGCTCTTCAGGCTCGACGGCGGAACCCGCCTGTGGAGCCCGCCGCACCTTCGCGGGACTGCGCTTTTGGCCCAGGAAGCGTTGCTGTTTCCGCATTTGACCGCCCTGGACAACGTGGCTTTTGGGCCGCGCAGCTCCGGCATTTCGAAGGCAGCGGCCAGGGAAACTGCGCGCCACTGGCTTGCTGAGGTGGACGCCCTCCCGTTGGCTGACCGCAAGCCTGCCCAGCTGTCTGGTGGGCAGGCTCAGCGGGTGGCGGTTGCCCGGGCCTTGGCCGCCGATCCCGAACTCCTGCTGCTTGACGAACCGATGGCCGCGCTGGACATCCATGCTGCCCCGTTGCTGCGCCGTGTGCTCAAGCGGGTCCTCAGGGATCGCAAGGCCATTGTTGTCACGCACGATGTCCTGGACGCCTACATGCTGGCCGACCGCGTGGTGGTGGTGGAGGGTGGCTGCATCACCGAAGAAGGGCCCACGCGCCAAGTGCTTGAACGGCCACGAAGCCACTTCGCCGCCGGACTCGCAGGGCTGAACCTCGTCACCGGGATCATCACCGAGGAAGGAATCACGACGCCGGATGGCCGGGTTTTCGCTGGCCAGCACGATCCTGACTGGTTACCTCTGCCCGGCCAGGCAGGCGTGGCCGCGTTCCCGCCGTCGAGTGTTTCCGTCTTTTTGGGTGAGGTGCACGGAAGCCCGCGCAACTCTTTTCCCGTGGTCATCTCTGACCTTGAACCGCATGGTGATCAGATCCGGGTTCGCGCGAGGACCGGAGATCCCGTCCCGGCTTTGTCCGCCGACATCACTCCGGCAGCGTCCGCTGACCTGGGCCTTGCGCCGGGCATGGAGGTGCGGTTCGTGGTGAAGTCCGCGCTGGTGTCCGTCTACCCGGCCTAAGCCCAAGGATTATTCCCGGTACATCCTCTCGGCGTAGGACGGCCCGTAGTAGGTCTCGAGCTCTTCCAAGGGAGTTTCGGGCTGGGTGTAAGTCTTTGCGAGCGCCGCGATGCTCGGCAGGCCGTCGGCATCCCAGGTTTCGGGCTGCCACAGACCGCTGCGCATGAACGCCTTGCCGCAGTGCGTGAACACTTCCTCCACCGAAACCACGACGGCGGCGCGCGGCCGGTGTTCTTTGACCACCATGAGATCGAAGAAGTCGGCATCGCGGACAATCTTTGCGGTCCCATTGATCCGGAGGGTGTCGGTGCGGCCCGGGACGACGGAAAGGATGCCGACGTTCGGGTTTTCCAGGATGTTGTGGAAGCCGAACACCAGCTTGTTGCCGGGCCGCTCCGGGATGGCGATGGTGTGCTCGTCCAGGACCTGGATGAAGCCCGCGGGATCGCCCTTGGGTGAGGCATCCACGCGACCCTGCGCGTCCGTCGTCGAGATCACGCAGAAGGGGCTGGCTGCCAGCCACTGGCGGTCGAAATCGCTGAGGACTGTGCGCACCTTTTGGCGCACGCGATCGAGGGGCAATCCGATGAGTTCTTCAAGTTCGGCCGCGGTTGAAATGGTCTCCATGGCCCCAGCCTACCCACACGATTCCCGCGGACTCTGGACACTGGTTTCGCCGTGGGCAAACATGGAACACAGTGGGCCAAAATTAAAGTTGAGCGTAGTAGACTCAACTTTGAAAGTATTGGTTCAACTCCAGAAAGGGAGCACTCTTTGGACGTCAAATTCACCACCAAAAGCCAGGAGGCCCTTTCTGCGGCCGCCATGAACGCCTCGACTGCGGGCAACCCGCAGCTCGAGCCCGCCCACCTGCTGAAGGCCCTCATGGACCAGCGCGAGGGCGTCGCTGTGGCACTGCTGCGTGCTACCGGTGCAGACCCTGATGCAGTGAGCGTACAGGCCAGCTCGGCCATCAAAGCGCTTCCCTCCTCCTCGGGTAGTTCGGTCCAGCAGGCGCAGTTGTCCCGCCAGTCCATGCAGGCCATCCAGGCGGCCCAAGCTGAGGCCGACAAACTCGGTGACTCCTTCGTGTCCACCGAGCACTTACTGCTGGGGCTCTCGGCCGGAAGTGACGCCGTCGGGAAGCTAATGCGCGACGCCGGTGCCTCCCATGAGGCGCTGCTCGCCGCCTTGCCGGGTGTCCGTGGCGACAGGAATGTGAACTCGCCCGATCCGGAGAACACCTTCCAGGCCTTGGAGAAGTTCGGCACGGACCTCACTGCTGTGGCCCGTTCCGGCAAGCTGGATCCCGTCATCGGGCGTGACAGCGAGATCCGACGCGTCGTCCAGGTGTTGAGCCGCCGCACCAAGAACAACCCCGTGCTGATTGGTGAGCCGGGCGTTGGCAAGACGGCCGTCGTCGAAGGACTAGCCCAGCGCATGGTGGCCGGAGACGTGCCGGAAAGCCTGCGTGGCAAGACCCTCATCGCCTTGGACCTGGCCTCCATGGTGGCCGGCGCCAAATACCGCGGCGAGTTCGAGGAACGACTCAAGGCTGTCCTTGAGGAAATCAAGAACTCCAACGGTCAGATCGTCACGTTCATTGATGAGATCCACACGGTGGTGGGGGCTGGCGCCACAGGTGAGAGCGCCATGGATGCCGGCAACATGCTCAAGCCCATGCTGGCCCGCGGCGAGCTGCGCCTCATCGGTGCCACTACTTTGGACGAGTACCGCGAAAACATCGAAAAGGACCCTGCGCTGGAGCGCCGCTTCCAGCAGGTCTACGTGGGCGAGCCCAGTGTTGAGGACACCATCGGTATCCTCCGCGGCCTGAAGGAACGCTACGAGGCACACCACAAGGTAGCAATTGCTGACTCCGCCCTTGTGGCCGCGGCGACTCTGTCCAACCGGTACATCTCCGGCCGCCAGCTTCCGGACAAAGCAATTGACCTCGTTGATGAGGCCGCGTCCAGGCTCCGCATGGAGATTGACTCCGCGCCGGAAGAAATCGACCAACTCCGCCGTGCCGTGGACCGTTTGACCATGGAAGAGCTGGCCCTCCAAGGTGAGACGGACCCTGCCTCGGTGGAACGGTTGGCAGCGCTCCGTGCGGACAAGGCCGATAAGAACGAGGAACTGAGTGCCTTGAACGCGCGCTGGGAAGCCGAGAAAGCCGGGCTCAACCGGGTTGGCGATCTCAAAGCGAAGATCGACGAACTGCGTTCCGTAGCGGACAAGGCCCAACGCGAGGGCGACCTCGAGTCGGCGTCGCGGATCCTTTACGGAGAGCTGCCTGCCCTCGAACGGGAGCTGAGCGCCGCTGCTGAGGAGGAGTCGGCCCGGAGCGATTCAAAACCTGAACTGATGGTTGCCGAGGACGTGACTGCGGACGACATCGCTGAAGTCATTTCGGCGTGGACGGGGATCCCGGCCGGTCGCATGCTCCAAGGTGAGTCGCAGAAACTGCTGCACATGGAAGAGGAACTCGGCAAGCGACTCATCGGACAGACCAAAGCCGTCCAAGCTGTGTCCGACGCCGTGCGCCGTGCCCGTGCTGGCATCAGCGACCCCAACCGTCCTACAGGTTCCTTCCTGTTCCTTGGGCCCACTGGCGTAGGTAAGACCGAGCTGGCCAAGGCACTCGCGGACTTCCTCTTTGACGACGAACGCGCCATGATCCGGATCGACATGTCCGAGTACAGCGAAAAGCACTCGGTGGCGCGCCTGGTGGGTGCCCCTCCGGGATATGTCGGCTACGAGGAAGGTGGCCAGCTGACCGAGGCTGTCCGCCGCAGGCCGTACTCCGTAGTGCTGCTGGACGAGGTGGAAAAGGCCCACCCGGAAGTTTTCGACATCCTCCTGCAGGTCCTCGACGACGGACGCCTCACCGACGGCCAAGGCCGCACCGTGGACTTCCGCAACACCATCCTGGTGCTGACGTCCAACTCCGGCAGCCAGTTCCTGGTGGACCCGACCATGGATGCCAAGGCGAAACGTGAAGCTGTCATGGCTGTGGTCCAGGCATCCTTCAAGCCGGAGTTCCTGAACCGCCTGGACGAGATCGTGCTGTTTGATCCGCTGTCCGTGGAGGAACTGGCCCGGATTGTTGAGCTGCATGTGGCCGAGTTGGGCAACCGGCTCCGTGAGCGCCGCCTGAGCCTGGAAGTCTCCGATGGCGCACGTGCGTGGCTGGCCATGTCCGGCTTCGACCCCGCCTACGGTGCACGCCCGCTGCGCAGGCTGGTCCAACGGGAGATCGGCGACCGCCTCGCCAAGGAGATCCTTGCAGGCGAAATCAGCGACGGCGACACCGTGCTGGTGGACACCGCCGCTGACCTGAACGAACTCACCGTGGAAGGCTTTGAAGCGCTGACAGGTCCCGACGGCGGCACTCCCGCCGGTACGGGCCTCACGGTCCGCAGGAAGCAGGGATAGCGGGCTACTTCTTGAGGAGATCTTCCTTGATGGTGTTGCCTGAATCCACCACGATGAAGCAATCAACGCGGCGGTCGCCCCGATCCCAACTAGTGGTGCTCGGGTAGACGTTCTGCTGGAGCAGTACGTAGTTGTCGGCCGCCTCGTTGAGCTTCACGTCCTTGCAAACCTCGCGTCCTTTGTCCCTCAGGGCGTTGGTTCCCGGGAAGGACTCATCAGCCGCGTAGCTAAAGACGGCACCCAGTTGGGCGGAGTGCTCCGTGTCGCAGGCAACGGTTCTGGCTTTTGAAGAGTTGGCATCAAAGTCTGAGAAGCAGTCGCCCACTTGGAAGTCCTTGGCCTCTGCGTCGCGGGGGAGCGGCCCGGCTGTGGGGGCTGCGCTGGGCGTAGACACGGCCGCTTCAGGGCGCGTCCCCAGCAGGTTGAGCAAAACCCAGATGACAACACCAATAAGTATGAGAACGCCCACGACGATCCCGCCGATCACCAAACGTTGGCGCTTGATGGGGTCTCCGTGAGGTTCCGGCTGCCCATCCGGGGCCGGCCATTGTTGTCCTGGGTAAGGTTGCTCGCTGGTATACGGCTGCTGGCCTGAATAGGACGGCTGTGCGTACGGCTGCTG
The DNA here is from genome assembly GCF_011605365.1 of Paenarthrobacter sp. MSM-2-10-13. Lineage (NCBI taxonomy): Bacteria > Bacillati > Actinomycetota > Actinomycetes > Micrococcales > Micrococcaceae > Paenarthrobacter > Paenarthrobacter sp. MSM-2-10-13. The sequence goes on from NZ_JAAOXO010000008.1 coordinate 13,351, forward strand.
GCCCTGGTAAGCCTGTGAGCCCGGCTGCTGGCCCTGGTAAGGCTGTGAGCCCGCGTAAATGGGTGCGGCGCCGTCTTTGCCTGAGTCTGCATCCGTGGGTGGCAGCGCGGGGTCGGGCTGCTCTGCCGGGTTGGGCACAAAATCCGGGTCAAGCTCAGGGGCGGGATCCGGTTGAAGGCCTGACGGCGGCGCCCAAGGAGCTGCTGGCGGTTGTTGGCTTGGTGACGGCGGCGTTTGGGGCGCGGAAGGTACTCCATCCTCGCCTTGATCGCGTGGTGAACCATCGCGGGGTGAAGTGTTGTCCTGGCTCATATTCCGGGGTGTGCCTTCCTGCTGTGGAGCCGCATTGAGGCCGACTCTACCCAATTTTCGCCTCTCTTGGAGGTGCATCGGCGTGGTTTCGACTGTAGTCGGCCCGGGCGCGGGCTCCCGGTGGCGCGCAGGCACCCTCGAAAGCATGTAATCTAGACATACGACAAATTGACCAAACATTCCGGGGCCTCACCGATAGCCAAGGTGACCACCTCCGGTCCAAGTACAAAAGGGGGTCACGCCATGGGGCGCGGCCGTCAAAAGGCAAAAGCTACCAAGCAGGCTCGGGATATTAAGTACTACTCCCCGAACACTGACTATTCGGCACTTGAGCGGGAGCTCACGGGTCCGTCCAGTCGTGTAAAGAGCCACTTCCCCGACGATCCCCCGGAGCCGGACTATTCGGCCTACGAGGATAAGTACGCGGAAGATGACGACGACGAGGTAGACACCCGTCGGATCGGATAGCTGTCGCAACCAACAGGTGCCTTTGGCGCTGAGTTGCGGACCGCCGTCGTACATTACGGTCATCGCGCATTTTTGAATGCCGTATTTCTTTTAAAAAGGTCCCTCAGGCCACGCCGATCATTGGCGTACCCTGGGGGTCCTTTTTTGCGTAGGCTGGAGTCCGGGCGCGTTGAAAGGGTAATCCATGCCGGAGGTCCAGAATTATCAGCAGGGAACACCGTGTTGGGTGGACCTGTCCTCCACCGATATTGATGTCTCCAAGGCGTTTTACGGAGACCTCTTCGGCTGGGAGTTGGACGCCATGGATGCCGGAAATGGCATGACCTATTACATGGCCAAACTCCAAAATCGCTACGTCGCCGGAATGATGCAGCAGCAGCCTGATGCTCCAGAGGGAATGCCCTCATATTGGGCAAATTACCTTGCCGTTGATTCCGCGGACGAGGCAGCCCGGAGAGTAGAGGCAGCTGGCGGAACCCTTCTTTCTCCTCCGGATTCGGTTCCTAACGGCAGCGGCCGTATGTTCTTCGCCACAGATCCCACCGGTGCTCAGATTGGTTTCTGGGAAGCCGGCAGCCATCCCGGGTCGGGTCTGGTCAATGAGCCGGGAGCCATGATTTGGAATGAACTGCAGACAAATGATGTCCCCAAAGCCGTAGCCTTCTACGAAGCTGTGACCGGGTGCAGCAGCGAAACCGGGCCAGCCGGTGAGCTGCAGGAGTACACCAGCCTGCTGGTGAGTGGGAGACGAATTGCCGGTGCGCTCAAGCTGCCCATTGAGGGGCTGTCCCCGTTCTGGATGACGTACTTCAACGTGGTGGATATTGACGCCACGGTGGAGCAGGCCGTTGAGCTGGGGAGCCACGTGATCGCCCCGGCCTTCGACGTAGCGGGAGTTGGACGAATGGCAGTTCTCATGGACCCTGCGGGCGCAGCGTTCAGCATCATGACAGGTTTGACGGCATGAGCTCCCGCAAGCATTACGCCAGTGGTGAGCCGTGCTGGGCCGACCTTCAGACGAGGGACGTCGCGGCAGCCAAGACCTTCTACGGGCAGGTGTTCGGCTGGACCTTCAAGGACCTGCCCACCCCGGACGGCCGCAGCTATGCGCAGGCGTTCGTCAAGGATCAGCTGGTGGCCGTCATTGCGCCGCAAAATCCGAGGCAGGAGGCCGCTGGCACGCGTGGCCAGTGGAACATCTATTTATCGGCCACTGACACCGACGAGATTGCCGAGGACGCGGTCCACGCTGGTGGCAAGCTTCAGTTCGGTCCCGAGCCCGTTGCGGACACGGGAGTCCTGGCGTTCATTGAACCTCCGGGCGGTGGGACCACCGGGATCTGGCAAGCCGGAACCCACACAGGTAGTCATTTGTTCAACGAGCCAGGGGCGTTGGCGTGGGCTGAACTATTGACGCCTGAGCCGCAGGCCGCCGTCGCGTTTTTCCAGCAGCTTTTCAGGCACGAAGTCACTGAATATCCCCAGGACGACGGCGGCAGCTACAGCACGTTGATGGTCAACGGTGACGAAGTGGCCGGCGTTGTTCCTGCCGATGAGGGCGATGACGCCGGCTGGCAGATTTACTTTGGAGTAGCGGATCTGCGCGCAGCAGCTGAGGCGGCCGTGGAAGCCGGGGGAGAGCTTCTGGTGGAGCCGGAAGACAAGCCTGAGACGGGCTCCCTCGCTACCATCCGGGATCCGCAAGGCGGGGTTCTGAGCCTGATTCAGGTCTAGGAAGAGCAAAAGAGCGGCCGGGCACACTGCCCGGCCGCTCTCTTTACAAAGCCATAACGTGCTTAGGCGTAGGCGTTCACCAAACGGACAGCGCCGCCGTCGACGCCCTTGGCACCCTGGACGTAGTCCGGGCCGGTCTTGTCGATCGAGTCGCTGTCAGCAGATACGGTACCCATCACCCAGGACGGCAGGCCGCGGTCGTTGAGGCGGGCCACTGCGGCGTCTGCTGCTTCGGCCGAAACAATGGCAACCATGCCCACGCCAAGGTTCAGCGTGCGCTCCAGGTCGGCCAGCGGGACGTTGCCCAGCTCGGAAACCAGCTTGAAGATGGCGGGCAGTTCCCAGGTGTTGCGGTCAACCGTGGCCACCATGCCCTGCGGGAGGACGCGTGCGAGGTTGGCTGCCAGGCCACCACCTGTGACGTGGCTGAAGCCGTGAACAGCGTTGGCCGAGTGCACCGGGAAGGCGCGGGCCAGGTCCAGGCAGTCGGCTGCGTAAACGCGGGTGGGCTCCAGGAGTTCTTCGCCCAAGGTGCGTCCGAGTTCGGACACCTGGCGGTCCAGGGCCCAACCGGCGTGGTTGATGACGCGGCGGACCAGGGAGTAACCGTTGGAGTGCAGGCCGGAGGAGGCCATGCCGAGCACCACGTCGCCGGCGCGGACACGGTCCGGGCCCAGCAGGGCGTCGGCCTCCACGATGCCGGTAGCGGCACCTGCCACATCGTATTCGTGCTCACCCAGGAGGCCCGGGTGCTCAGCGGTTTCGCCACCCACCAGGGCGGTCCCAGCTACGGAGCAAGCAGCAGCGATACCGCGGACAATGTCAGCGATGCGCTCCGGGACAACCTTGCCGCAGGCGATGTAGTCGGTCATGTAGAGCGGCTCAGCACCCACCACAACGATGTCGTCCACCACCATGCCCACCAGGTCGAAACCGATGGTGTCGTGAATGTCCATGGCCTGGGCAATGGCCACCTTGGTGCCAACACCGTCAGTGGACGTTGCCAGCAGCGGCTTCTTGTAGGTCAGCAGCTTTGAGACGTCGTACAGGCCAGCGAAACCGCCGACGCCGCCAATCACCGAGGTGTTGTGGGTCGCCTTGATGGCGCCCTTCATGAGTTCGACGGCGCGGTCTCCCGCTTCGACGTCGACACCCGCGGAGGCGTAGGTGATACCGGAGTTGTTCTCAGCGGCGGGTGTTGCGGAGCTCATACAGACTCTTTCTTGTCGGCGTCGGTCAAACGATCAGCGTCGGTAAGCAGGTTTTCGAATTCAGCGTCAGGTCCGGGATCGCAACCCGTGGCACCCGGCTTGTCGGCAGGGTCCTCGGTATCGTCCACTGACTCGGTCTGGGCGGCCGGTTCCAGGCCACCAAGATCGGTGCGCTCCAGCAGGTTCTTGCCCAACTTGTCCGCGTGCGGCAGTTCGATGGGGTACTTCCCGGTGAAACAGGCCGTGCAGAGGCGTTCGCGCGGCTGCTGGGTAGCGCCGATCATGCCGTCCTCGGAGATGTAGGCCAGCGAGTCAGCGCCGATAGCCTGGGAGATCTCCTCGATGGTGGCGCCGTTGGCAATGAGTTCCGCGCGGGAGGCGAAGTCGATGCCATAGAAGCAAGGCCACTGAACCGGGGGTGAGGAGATCTTGACGTGGACTGCAGCAGCACCGGCTTCACGGAGCATCCGAACGATGGCACGCTGCGTGTTGCCGCGGACGATCGAGTCATCAACTACAACAATGCGCTTGCCACGGATCACGGATTCCAGGGCGTTGAGCTTCAGGCGGATACCCAGCTGGCGCAGCGTCTGCGAGGGCTGGATGAAGGTGCGGCCCACGTACGCGTTCTTGACGAAGCCGTGCGCGAACGGGATGCCGGACTGCTCAGCGTAACCAACAGCCGCGGGGGTACCGGACTCGGGAACCGGAATGACCAGGTCAGCCTCGTGAGTGTTCTCGCGGGCCAACTGGCGGCCCATCTCCACGCGGGCCTCATACACGGAGCGGCCGGCAATGGCAGCATCCGGGCGGGCAAGGTAAACGTATTCGAAGACGCAGCCGGCGGGAGTTGCCTCGGCGAAGCGCTGCGAACGGACGCCGTCCTCGTCGATGGCAATGAATTCGCCGGGCTCGATCTCACGGATGAAGCTGGCGCCAACAGTAGCCAAGCCGGCTTGCTCAGAGGCGACAACCCAGCCGCGCTCCAGGCGGCCCAGACACAGCGGGCGGATGCCGTACGTATCGCGGGCTGCGTAGAGGGTTCCTTCATCCATGAAGACGAAGCAGAAGCCACCCTTGATCTTGGGCAGCAGCTCCAGTGCGGTCTGCTCCAGGGTCTTTCCCTCTTCGCCCTCAAGGAGAGCGGTCACCAGTGCGGTGTCCGAGGTGTTGCCCTGCTTCATTTCACCAGTCAGCTGGCCGTCGTTGCGCTCCAGGATCATTTCCCGGAGTTCAGCGGTGTTGGTCAGGTTGCCGTTGTGGGCCAGGGCAACAGTGCCTGTTGCGGTAGCGCCCAGGGTGGGCTGCGCATTGGCCCAGTGGCTTGCACCGGTGGTGGAGTACCGGCAGTGGCCAACGGCCAGGTGCCCGGTCAGGGTGTTCAGGGTTGTCTCATCGAAGACCTGGGACACAAGGCCCATGTCCTTATAGACATTGATGCGCTTGCCGTCACTGGTAGCAATACCAGCCGATTCTTGTCCGCGGTGCTGCAGCGCATACAGCCCGTAATAGGTGAGTTTTGCTACTTCTTCACCGGGAGCCCAAACCCCAAAGACGCCACAAGCGTCCTGAGGGCCTTTTTCGCCGGGGAGAAGATCATGAGAAAGTTTTCCGTCGCCACGTGCCACTGGTCGATTGTCTCATGATGTAGGCGTGGTACGTTCCCCCGCGGGCTATGTGACCCCGCGAACTGGCGTGTTCCCAAGAAAATGCGGTGTGTCTCACATCCGACGAGCCTCCGAAGAGGCGGGTCAAGCGCCTGACTCAGCGGCCGTCGTCGTGCTCTGGCCCTTCATCCGGAACCGAGTCCGGAACGGGCTCAACCACGGCGCGCTGGGTGCGCTTGACGCTAATGCGGTCCAGGATCAAGGCGAGAATCGAGAAGAGGATGACGCCGCCGCCCGCGCAGACGATCAGGAAGAAGCCGAACACTGTGCCGGCGTCGAAAGCGGGATCGGCCTGGCGGCCATAGGCGATAATTGCGGCCACGATCGCACCAACCACGGCCCCCAAAATCATGAAGGGTACAAACTTGGGTGCCCGGCGAACCGTGATCTCGCGTCGGGCGGAGTTGGGGGTGGTGTCCTCTGAAGCCATGCCTTCAAGCGTACCGTTCCGCGTTTGTGTACCGATAATGCCCCTAAGGAGACTCCTTAGGGGCATTATCTGTACACAAACTCCTGGGGTTAGCTGCCGCGGTATGTGGAGAACGCGAACGGGCTCAGCAGCAGGGGCACGTGGTAGTGCTCGCCGGCGTCGGAGACTGTGAAGTTCAAGTCCACTTCCGGGAAGAATGTTTCCGTGCCCAGGCCTTCGTAGTAAGCACCCGTGGCGAAGTTCAGGCGGTAGGCGCCGCCCGGAATCCGTTCCGGGCCGAGCGTTTTGATGCGGCCGTCGGCGTCGGTTTCGCCCTTCGCCACCAGGGTCCAGTCGTCACCTTCGCGGACGTAGAGTACGACGGCGACACCCGCCGCCGGGCGTCCGGAACCGGTGTCGAGAATATGGGTCGTTACTTGTGAAACGCTCATGCCTTGGCTCCTTCGCTGATCAGTCCGGAGAGGCGCAGCAGTGCGATCTCCCGCAACTGGCCAGCCACGATCGTGTCTTCTTCTTCAGGGGTGTGGGTGATGCGTTCCTGCAGGGTGCTGAGGATTTCCTCGGCGCTGCGACCGGCAGCACGAATCAGGAAGACCCTGCCGAACTTCTCCTCGTACGCCCGGTTGCCCTCGGCGAGTGCGGCTGTTGTGTGATTGTCGCCGGGATCAACTCCTGCCTGCTCCGAACGCGACATGGCCGCCTCGGTGGTCTGGGCTTTGGGGCGTTCGCCGATTCGGGGGTGGTGCGCCATGGCGGACTCCACCTCGGCCGCTGTGAATGGCTCGGCGGCACGCTGGGCCTGCCCCAGCAGTTCGTCGACGCTGGGGTAGGGGCGCGCGTCCACGATGGTCTCCACCCAACGGCTGATATCCAGGCAGGGGGTGAGGGTCCTGATGGCCTGGTCCCGGTCAACACTGTTGAATACTGCAAGCTCCATGCTTGTGTCATCCTCATGCAAAATGCTGGCATCCATGGTGTGGGCTATGCGGAACCCCTGCTGGTGCAGGAGGAAGCCCGTGCTTCAAGCTTCCGCATCATGGAACTGTTATTTCAGCATACGTAATTCAGTTAAGCCGAGTTGGCGGGTCGGTGTCAAGAGGCTACAGCGCTGTGACGCCGAGTTCGCGCTGTGAGGTAGAGGCGATGCGCCGTGATGACCAGTGCCAGCCAAGCGATGCCAATAGCCCACGCCGCCAAGACATCCGTCAGCCAGTGGTGGCCCAGGTAAACCCGACTCAGGCCCATGGTGAAGGCGAACACCGACGCGACCAGCACGGTGATAACCCTCGCTTTGGTGGTCTTGAGCCTCAGGATGATCAAGTAAGCCACGATTCCGGCAATCACAATCGAGTTGAGCGAATGGCCGCTGGGGAATGATGCCGAGTGCTCGTAGGGTGGAATTGCGTCGACGATGTCCGGGCGGCTGCGGCCGAAGATGGGCTTGCCCAGGAGGGTGATGACCAGAGAACCCAGCCCCGCTGCGAGCATCAGGATCACAGGAGTCCACGACCTCCGTTTGGTGGCGAGGAATATCATGATGCCCACGGCGATGAGGGGCATGCCTACCGTTCCGCCAATGTTCGTATATGCCGTGGCAGCCACGTCCAAGGCGGGGGAGCGCACGCTCTTGGCTGCTGCCAGCACGGGATCATCCAGCCCGGCAACGCCGTCCGCCTCCGTCACGGACTCATAGACCTCACCAAACACCAATGCCAGGGACAAGGCAACGGCAAGTCCAGCAACAAGGGTGATGATCAGTGCTGCGTAGGGGCCCAGCAGGGAGGTGACCTTCTCAGCGCCTCCGGCCAATATCCGTCCAGCAGGGGATTTCCAGCGCGTCAGGTCCTGGCCGGCGACGAACCGGTCCTGGCTGACTTCGCCCGTGACGCCTTGCTCGGGCGCCTCGTTTCCTCCGGCTTTTCCTTCAGTCGTCACTCTCGTCCCCTATCCGTGGCGGCCTCAGTATTGGTGAGTAACCTTAGCAGTTAGGCCTTGGAGGATCGGTTATAGCCCTCTCCCAGAACGTTGCGAGGCCCACTCTGCGCGCTATGGGGGCGTTTTAGCGTGCAGAGCGGGCCCCGCAACGTTGGGTGGGGCAGAATGACCTCAAGCAACTGAAGGAGTTCGCACATGCCCGAGATTCTGACGTCCAGGTTCCTGTTTGGTCCCGGCCCGAGCAATTGCTACCCCGAAGCCATTGCCGCCCTGGCCTACCCCGTGCTGGGCCACCTCGATCCCGTGTTCATCGAGCGGCTGGACCGCACCTGCGAGGGCCTCCGCACCGTCTGGGGTACGGCCAACGCGCGGACGCTTCCGTTGAGCGCCACCGGTTCCGGCGGCATGGAAGCGGCCTTCGTGAACACAGTGTCCGACGGCGACGTGGCAGTGATCGCTGTCAACGGACTTTTTGGGGTGCGGATGTGCGAAGTTGCGCGACGCTGTGGGGCCACAGTGGTCCGGGTTGATCACGAATGGGGTCAGCCCGTGGATGCCGAGCGGGTTCTCTCGGCGCACCCTAACCCAAAGGTGATCGCTGCCGTCCATGCCGAGACGTCGGTGGGGGTGCTCTCCGACATCGCCGCATTGGGTGCCGGCAAAGGGGATGCCCTGCTGATCACCGACGCCGTCACCTCCATCGGCGGTTTGGAGCTCCGGGCAGACGACTGGGGGATCGACGTCGGATATGCCGGCACCCAGAAGTGCCTCGGTGTGCCGCCGGGCTTGTCTCCCTTCACGGTGTCTGACCTTGCTTTCGACCGTCGCATCAAGGACCCGCGCTCCTGGTACTTGGACATTGGGCTGCTCGGCGGGTACGTCGGCGCGGCCAGCGGCGCACGGACCTACCACCACACCGCGCCGGTCACCATGATCGCGGGCCTCGAAGCCGCGCTGGACCGCATCCTCGCCGAGGGGCTGGATGTTGTCCAGGCCCGGCACCGGGCGGCTGGTACTGCTTTGCAGGATGGGCTGCAGGACATGGGGCTGGAACTGTTCGCCGCCGAGGGTTCCCGGTTGCCGAGCCTCACCACCGTCAAAGTGCCCGACGGCGTCAACTCGGCCGCCGTCCGCGCTTACCTTTTAGAGAACTTCAGTATGGAAATCGGCTCGGGTGTGGGGGAGTTCGCGGACACTGTGTGGCGCATCGGCATGATGGGCCCGAACGCCAACAGCGCCTCCGTGACCCTGGTGCTCGGCGCGCTGAAAGAGGCCCTCGCCAAAGCCTGATCCTCTCTCACATCCCGGGCGTTTAACCGGATCGCTCTCTCACCCCGTCCGGCGCCGACGCTCAATCGGTGACGTTACCGGCGTCGTACGTTAAGGTCGCCGATGCGGCGGTGGTTCCTTCCGCGGGTTGGATCGACGTGACCGTCAGCAGGCCAGCACCCGGAAGGGTGACCGACTGGCCCTCCCGGAAGGCCTGCTTGCGTTGCTGTTCGGCGGTCCGGATCCAGAATTGGATAGCGGGAGCACCATCAGCTACCCCGATCTTGACTACTCCCACTTTGACGCCGTCGAAGGTGGGCTGCATGCCTTGCTTGACTGTTACCAGCTGTTCCACGGCCATCCTTACTTCACGTCCACGGAGTATACGGAGTCAAAGTTTTCCTTGTACTCGTCCTCGGTCAGTTCCAGCGTGCCGGACTTGAGGTCGTCGTCGCCTTCCATGTAACCGCCGGAGGGGCCCCACGGGTTGGCCAGGACGATGACTTTCTCACCGTCGTCGTTGGTTTTCACATCAACCACAACGTACGCATGGTTGGGCACGACGTCGGTTCGGTTGACTTCGTCGGACTCCCAGACCCAGTCGAAGTCGTCGTCCTTGACGTCCTCGGTGCCAACTGAGATGGCCTGGCCGTCCGCGAGTTTGTCCTCAATGTCATCGAAGTTCAGCTCTTCGTCCTTGTCGGCGGACTGTCCGGTCATCAACTCCATGGCTTCGTTGCTGAAGCCGCCGTCGATGTCGTCATAGGACCCGCCGCGGTGCTCGGCTGCCGCGCGTTCGTAGATGGAGAGCCAGTTGGGTTCGCCGTCGGCGCCGCGGACTCCGCCGTCAACCGACTTGGCCTCCACAGTGACCTCCACGGGTTCGCCGTCCTCGTAGAGGGTGACCACCCAGTGTGTGGGCGGGTCGCCCACTGGACGCATGTGTTCTTCGAGGAATTCGTCGAGTTTGCCTTCGCGCTCCAGCACCTGGGCCACCGAACCGATTCCTGCCAACAGCCAGCAGTCGCCAATCTGTCCTTGATTGATATCGCTGGGGTCCCCCGCATCAGGGTCATTGCGCACATCGCCGGGCACATCGACGTCGGGTTTGTCCGGGTCCAGCGGGCCGGGGTCGCCGGGAGGGTTCGAATCTCCCCGCCCGGAGTGATCCGCACCAGAGGACCCCGAGCTGGATTTGTCCTGCTCGTCGGCGTTGCGCGTCAGTTCAGTGGCTTGATTCTGCAACTCGCTGGAGATTTTCCTCAGCATGGGACGGTGCTCGGAGTCCCAAGCGGTGCGGAACATCACGGCGTCGCGACCATCCCACGGCGCGTTGCTGATGAGGTTGCCCAGTTCCATGGACAGCGAGGTCATCCGTTCGGACTGCCTCGACATCGTTTTGGCGAGTGCCCGCAATTGGGCAATATCAGCACCGTAGAATCCCGCCATTTTATCTGTCCCCCTGAGGAATTTCGTTGGAATCGCAGTTCTCGGACTGAACCGGAACCGATATTCGCAGGTACGCCGGGCTCTTGGATTCGATGGTCACCGTGGCCCCGGAGCCATTCGTGCTGCGCGTGACCACCCAGCCGCCCGGGACTGGATCTGTGCCGTCGAAGGCAGGGAATCCGTGCTTTTCCAGGACGGGATCGGCTGCGGCGAAGACGTCCTCAAAGTTCTTGGAGGGCTCCACGATGTCTGCGCTGCTTTTCATGCTTCGCGGCGAGAGCATGCACCTGCCGTCTTGGGTGCGGCTCATCCTTGCCGGATCATCCACGGTCCAGGTGATGGCCGGCATCTTCGCTTCCAAGGCTGCAATGAGGTCAGCGGTCAGTGCGTTGTACCTGGCGGCGCTTTCGGCCACGGGCGCGGGCTCCACAGTTACGGCCGGAGCGTTGCTGGGTTCCCGTTTTGGGTCGTTAGGGGTGTTGCTGCAGCCAGCAGTAACGGTCACCACCGCCAGGGCAGCAACCAGCGCCCAAGGTTTGCAGTGAATGCGGCGGTTCATTTCTTCCCCGGTTTCAATAAGTGCTCGACGGCGGATCTCACCGAATGCTGTCACGCTGCGTTGCGCTTGGCTATGGGTAGAACAACCCGTTGCCCTTCAGGGGTCGGCTCAAGCGGGTGGGATGTGAGAGAGGGTTCGGCTCAAGCGGGTGGGATGTGAGAGAGGGTCAGGTGTTGCGGGTCAGGATCCAGGTGTTGGTGCCGTCCTGGCGTTCGAAGGTCACTGTGGTCACCAAGGCTTCGATGAGCGCCAACCCGCGCCCGGACTCCGCCTCCGCATCCGGCATGGACGCCTGCATGTCATCCGCGAAGGGCTCCCGGGCGTTGTGGGCGCTGACCCGGGCAATCAGCCGGGAGGGCTGGACGCTGATGTCGACGTCGATCTCCACGGGCTTCTCTGCCACCGGCTCCGCATGCTGCACGATGTTCGCAGCGGCCTCGATCACGGCCGTAGCGAACGTCATCCGGTCCATGTCCGGCACGAAGGAGGCGTCGTCCCAGAGGGCGTCCAGCTCGTTGTGTATGGCATCGATAGCCTCCTCATTGGACGGCCCGTGGAAGCCCCGGCGGGCAATGACTTCAGTCATCGCCGAACGCCTCCTCGGCTGAAGGGTAGGCCGTGAGTACCCTGTCCATGTTGGTCAGTTCCAGGACCATCTTGACCTGTGGCTGAACGCCGGCGATCCGGAGGTCCCCGCCGGCTTGTCGGGCGGCTTTGAGGCAGCCGATCAGGGCGCCGAGCCCGGAGGAATCCATGAAGTCGGTCTCGGCCAGGTTCACCACAACACGGCTGGACCCACCGGCCACAACCTCGTTCACTACTTCGCGCAGCTTGGGCGCAGCAACCATGTTCAGCCGGCCCACGCTCTTCACCTCCGCGTAGGAGTCTTTGACCTCGTAGCTAAACTGCATCTGCATTCCTCTCCTCGGGGCGCTCCGGCCCAACATCTTCAGGCTCAAAACCCTTGTACAAAACTGCCTTGACCAGAACGCTCAGGACCACAAGGTCGAACGCAACCCATGCCACGTTTACCAGTGTGCCCAAGGGCTCGGACATTCCGGCAAGAAGCCGGATAAGGCCAACTACCAGCGCTATGGCAAGCAGCACCGCCACAATTATCTGGGGACGGATGAGGCTCCAACTGGGTCCACCGCTCTGGCGGGCCTTGGGGGTGACCGCGAACCCGAGGGGACGTCCGAACCAAACGTTCCGTGCCGCCGTCGTGCAGGCCTTGATCCATGTGGGAAACAGCGCGAGGCTGTACTGCTGCCCGCGCCAAGTGGGAATCCCGTGCCCGGCCACAAGGAACAAGAGTTGGTTGACCACCATGAACGGGATGAAGCGGATGAAGAAGTCGTAGCTGAGGCTGCTCACCGGGAGGATGCCGAGCGTCAGGTAGATGATGGGCGCGGCGAAATACACCACGGCCGCGAATCCGCTCAGGTAGCTCCACATGGTGGAGAAGTACATCAGCCTCTGGCCCCACGTGAGCCGGCGTTGCACCAGCGGATTCTCGCGGAGCAGCACCTGCATGGTGCCTTGGGCCCAACGGAGGCGCTGGGTGAGCATGGTTTTGAGGTCCTCGGGCGCCAGGCCGTTGGCCAGGATTTCGTGGTGGTACACGCTCTTCCACCCCAGGCCGTGCAGGCGCATGGCGGTGGCCATGTCCTCCGTGACTGAGATGGTGGCCAGCGGCATGATCGGCTGGGCTTCGTCGGTGCGTTCCACTGAGATGGCGTCAAGGACGGCGTGTACGGATTCGAGCGCACCCAAGGGGGACCAGTCGCGTCCGGACATGCGGTCGACGGCGTCACTCGCCACGGTGGTCACACCGGACTCGCCCACGTGGGCCAGTTCCATGGCCGCGATCTCTTCGAGGTCGGATTGGAGTGCGGAGAAGTCGGCGGCCACGAGGGTGCGCACAGCGTCATCCACTTGGCGGCGGACCCGGTAGGTGATTTCGCTGAGGGATGCCCCGGCTTCGAGTTCTTTCTGGGCGGATTCCGTAGCAGCCTCAACCTCGTTGAGCATCTGCTCCACCAACGGGTTCTCCGCCTCGGGCGACCGCCGGGCCTTCTTGATGGCGGTCCGGGATGCAGCGAGGGCACGCCGGATACTCTTCTCCGTGGCTTTGACGTAGCCCACCAGGCCCAGTTGCATGAGGGCTTCACGGCGGAGGATCGCGTTGGAGCCGCAGAAGAACGCGGCGTTCCACCCGTCCTTGCCCTGCTGGATGGGTCCGTAGAACAGGGGTGCCTGGCTGCCCAGGGGATCGTCGGCGGGGACGTTGATGAAGTATTGCGGGGTCTGGACCAGTGCCACTTTGTCGTCGTTGAAGTAGCCCAGCGTCTTGTCCAGGATGTCCGGCTCGGGGATCTGGTCGGCGTCGAGGATCAACAGGTACTCGCCCGAGGTGAGCATCAGCGCGTTGTTCAGGTTGCCCGCCTTGGCGTGCCGCGGCATGTCCGGGGTCCAATCGGCGGTTCGCGTCACGTAACCGATCCCGTTCGACTCGGCGAGTTCGCGCATCTCCGGGCGGTTGCCGTCGTCGAGAATCCAGGTGCTGTGGGGCCAGCGAATGTCCTTGGCGGCCAGGGCGGTGGTCATCACCAGGTCAAGGGGCTCGTTGTAGGTGGTGATGAAAACGTCCACTGTGGCAGTCTCGGGGGCCGGAGGCGGTGGCTTGCGGAACTTGATGTTCCACACCGTCAGGCCGAACAGCATCACGTCGATCAGGCTGTATGTCTCGGCCAGCACCAGCGGGACCGCGATCCACCACGCGTCCCAGTTCAGCGAGGCCATCCAGCGCCACGCAACATAGTTGACGCCCAAAATGACTGTGAGAAGAACGATCAGCCGAGTCCAGAAACGTGTCACAAATCCCCCCTTTTGTTCTCTACAGTTCTGCGTGTGGTTTTCGGCGTACGACGACGGCAGTTACGTCATCTTCAGCGGTTGACGCCGGTGCCAACTCCAGCAGGGCGGCGCACACGTCGTCCGACGTAGGCCCGGTGCGCGCCACTTTCTCCACGTTCCGTTGGAACTCCTCCAGGGAATCGTGTGCGTCCAGCACTCCATCGCTGACGATCACCAAGGAATCGCCCGGCTCCAGTTGCAGCTCCGAAGCCGGCCACAGTTGGTCGTCCAGGATCCCCACAGGCGGACCCGCAGAAACCAAGCGGCGAGCCGCCCCCTCAACAGGAACGTGCAGCGCGAGGCCGTGACCGGCGTCGATGTAGCTCATTGTCCCGCTGGCGCTGTCCAGCCGCGCGTGGAACATGGTGACGAAGGACCCCGACTGGTCCAAGTCAGAAGTGATGGTGGCGCTGGCTGAGCCAAACGCGGCGTCAATGGCCGGGGTGTCAGCTACCGAGCGCATCACTGCACGGACCGTTGCTGCGATGAGGGCGGCTCCCATTCCTTTGCCCATGGCGTCGGCGAAGGTGAGGTGCATGCCGTCGCGGGTCTGGTACCAGTCGTAGAAGTCCCCGCCCACGCTGCGCGAAGGGCGGAAGGCGCCTGCGACGTCGTAGCCCTTGAGACGGACCGTTTCGCGCGGCAAGAGGCTCTGCTGCACCACCGCTGCGCGGGCGAGCTCGTCCGTTTGGCGCTGGTCCTCGGCGGGTGCGGCAGGCGTGCGGGCCCGGCGGAACAAGGCGCGGATACGGGCCTGGAGTTCCTTGGGGCTGAAAGGCTTGTTGATGTAGTCGTCGGCGCCTGTGTCCAGGCCGTTGAGCCGGTCAATCTCATCGGCACGGGCCGTGAGCATCAGGATGTATGCGTCCGAGAATTCGCGGAGTCGGCGGCAGACTTCCATGCCATCGATGTCCGGAAGGTTGATGTCCAGCGTCACCAATTCGGCGTTGGTTCTGCGGACAGCCTCGACGCCGGAGAGACCGTCAGGTGCCTCTGTCACCACGAAGTCGAGCTGCTCCAGGACGAGAACAAGAAGTCCGCGAATGTCAGCGTCGTCTTCGACAACGACAGCGTGGCGCACGGGCGTGGGAGAGACCATGGCTCCATTAACTAATGCTGCTGGGTATTTGTCACGTTTAGTCACGACACATGAAACGCCCGCTCACAAAAGTGGGCGGGCGTTACACGATTTGTGCAGTTATGTGAGAGAGGGATTCGCTCAAGCACGCGGGATGTGAGAGAGGGTTAGACGCCCAGCTCTTCCTTGAGCGCCTGGACGTGGCCCTGGGCGGCAACCTGGTACTGGGTGAGCTTCACGGTGCCTTCGCCGTCCACCACGACGGTGGAGCGGACCAGGCCTTCGTGGATTTCGCCGTCAACCAGCTTCTCGCCCCAGGCGCCATATGCCAGGGCAACCTTGTGGTCTTCGTCGGAGAGCAGCGGGAAGGTCAGCGCAAAGTCACCCGTGAACTTGGACAGTGCCTCCGGGGCGTCGGGGGAGATCCCGATGACGTCGTAGCCTTTGCCCTGCAGGCTGGCGAGGTTGTCGCGGAAATCGCAAGCTTCGGTGGTGCAACCGGGGGTGGCTGCCTTCGGGTAGAAGTACACAATGACGTTGCGTCCGCGGTAATCGGACAGCGAGACCTTAGTGCCGTCGGCGTCGAGAAGCGCGAAATCAGGTGCTTGCGTTCCGACGAGGAGTTTCTGGGTCATGGCGATCCTTTACGTTTCACCGGCAAACAGCCGGCATTCATCATTCAAAAAACGGATTGTCTACAGGACAGAACAGCGAACTTAGATGCTGTATTCCGCAGGTCCGCGCACTGTGGCATAGGGGCCTGGCACGAACTGGTAGCCGCCACCACGGACGGTGGCGACGGTGTGTCGGGCGGAGCCGAGCTTCCGCCGCACCCTTCCAACATAAACGTCGATCGAGCGAAATGCCGCGCCGGGGAGGTCAAATGACTCCAGGAAGCGTTGCAATTCTTCACGTGAAATGGCGCGCGAGCAGTTCACCACCAGGTAGCGGAGCAGCTTGTATTCCATGCCAGTAAAGGCAACCGGCTCGCCGTCCAGCAGCACTACTTCAGCGGCGAGGTCTACCGCAAGTTGGCTGCGGCGGCTCGCCAACGTTACGGGCTCGACGGCGGTGCTGCCGCCCGTTTCGGTCTGACCCCCTCTTCCGGTTTCGGTGCGTCCCCCTCTTCCGGACAAATCACCCTCGCGTGCGCTGGTGAATTGTCCGGATGAGGAGGAATTTCCGGCAGCGCGGGCGTCCGAACGGGCGTCCGCGAGGGCATCGGCGAGTGACAGCGAATCGTTGGTACCGGCGTCGGCGGCTTCCTGCGGAGTGCCGCCCCAGGAAGTGTCGCCGACGCCGGAGTGCTCTGCCCCGGTGGCGGGCCAGATGCGGACTTCCGCCTCCGGGGCAAGTTTCATGGCACGGGCCAGCACAAGGCGTGCCGCCCGTTCCCAAACTTCAGGATCGATCTCGTCGCCCTCGGCCGGGTTGACCCAAAGGGCCAGGCCGTGCGCGGCCATGCCGCGCGCGTTCACGCCAGGCCGCCGCGCGGAGGAGCCGCGTGCTGCGGGTCCTCGCGACGGCGGTGGCCCGTAGGCATTGACTGCCATGACGGTTGACCTAAACGTTGCCGCGGCGGAGCAGCTTGCCGCCGGGGTTCTGGCCGTCAATGGGGGTGCCGCGCAGGTAAGTCTTGCGGACGACGCCGGCCAGGGGACGGCCGTCGTACGGCGTGATCGGGTTCTTGTGCTTGAGCTTGGTGACGTCGACAACGAAGGCTTCGTCCGGGGCGAAGATGGAGAAGTCGGCGTCGTAGCCCAGTGCGAGCTGGCCCTTGTTGTGCAGGCGGGCCAAGGCAGCGGGCTTCTCAGCCATCCAGGAGACCACCTGTTCCAGCGGGATGCCGCGGTGGCGCGCTTCGGTCCAGATCAGGGACAGGCCAAGCTGCAGCGAGGAAACGCCGCCCCATGCAACAGCGAAGTCGCCGTTCTCCAGGTCCTTCAGGTCCAGTGTGGAGGGGGAGTGGTCCGAGACGATGCAGTCGATGGTGCCGTCCTGCAGGCCCTTCCAGAGGAGCTCGCGGTTGGAGGCCTCGCGGATGGGCGGGCAGCACTTGTACGCCGTGGCGCCGTCGGGGATTTCTTCGGCCATGAGCGTCAGGTAGTGCGGGCACGTCTCAACGGTGAGGTTGACGCCGTCGCGCTTGGCTGAGGCGATCATGGGCAGCGCGTCCGAGGAGGAGAGGTGCAGGATGTGGGCGCGGGCGCCGGTCCAGCGTGCGCGTTCGATGACCTCGGCGATTGCCTTGTTCTCGGCACCGCGGGGGCGGGAAGCGAGGAAGGTTTCGTAGTGGTCGCCGCCGGGGTGCGGGGCGCGGTCAATAGCGTGGGAGTCCTCGGCGTGCACGATCATGAGGGAGTCGAAGGACTTGAGCTCAGCCATGTCCTCTTCCATCTCGTCTGCATCGAGGTGGGGGAACTCGTCCACGCCGGAGTGCAGGAGGAAGCACTTGAAGCCGAAGACGCCTTCGTCGTGCAGCGGGCGGAGGTCGGCCTTGTTGCCCGGGATGGCACCGCCCCAGAATCCGACGTCCACGAATGCCTGGTCCTTGGCGACCACGCGCTTCTGCTCCAGGCCGTCCACGGTGGTGGTGGGCGGGATGCTGTTCAGCGGCATGTCGATGATGGTGGTCACGCCACCGGCAGCTGCGGCACGCGTGGCGGAGGCGAAGCCTTCCCACTCGGTGCGGCCGGGCTCGTTGACGTGGACGTGGGTGTCCACCAATCCGGGGAGGAGCGTTTCGTCGTCTGCGAGTTCGATGACCTCGTTGCCGGTCAGGCCGTTGCCGAGGGGTTCGATCGCGACGATGACGCCATCGCGGATGCCAACTTCGCGGGCTGCGATGCCTGCGGTGGTGAGGATGCGCTGGCCCCGGATAACGAGGTCATAGGCGCCGATTGCTTCAGACATTGAGGTACTCCTTGTTTTCGGTCCGTTCCGCCAGGTACACGCCTATGTGCTTACCTAATTGTTCAAGCAACGGACCTGCTTCTGCGATACATTTTTGGACATCTTTTTCCAGATCGGTCAGTGCGTGGACCGTGTGGAAGCCGGCATCCGTGAGTTGTTCCCGGCTCAGGGTACTCCGGCCGCACACTGCGATCACGGGAACCCCGTTCCTCTGCGCCGCGCGGGAGACGCCCATGGGGGTCTTGCCGAGCAGGCTTTGCTCGTCCAGGCTGCCTTCTCCGGTGATCACCAGATCGGCGCCCTTCAGGCGTTCTTCCAGCTCCGTGAATTCAAGCACGACGTCGATGCCCGGCCGCCGCTCTGCCTTCAGTGCCGCGATGGCAATGTAGCCAACGCCGCCTGCCGCTCCAGCGCCTTCTGCCTTGGCAGCGAACTTGGCCTGTTGTCCGGTGGTGGCTGCGAGGACGTCAACGAAGTGGCTCAGTGCCGCATCCAGCGAGGTGACGTCGTCCGGCGTCGCGCCCTTCTGCGGACCGAAGATGGCTGGGGCTCCGCTGGCCCCCAAAAGGGGATTGTCGACGTCGGACGCCAACACGAACTCCGTTGCTTCGACGCGGACGTCGAAGTTGGAGAAGTCGATGGTCTCGATTTCGGCGAGAGTTGCACCGCCGCCCGGAAGCTCGTTGCCGTTCCCGTCCAGGAAGACGGCGCCGAGGCCCTGCAGGACTCCTGCGCCGGCGTCGGTGTTGGCGCTGCCGCCGACACCCAGGATGATCTTGCGGCAGCCGAGGTCCAGCGCGGCGCGGATGAGTTCACCCGTGCCGATGCTGGTTGCGGTTTTGGCCGTCTGGGACGTGGGGCCGTCCGGGAGGAGGGCGAGACCGGAAGCCGCCGCCATTTCGATGACAGCTTCCTGATCCCGCACCGCGAAGTCGGCCTTCACTGGCTCGCCGAGCGGGCCAGTGACGGTGGTGGTCCGGCGGGTGAAGCCGGAGCCGATGGCGGCGTCGATGGTTCCTTCGCCGCCGTCGGCCACCGGAATGCGTGTTGCTTCAATGCCTTGGCCGAACCCCGCCAGCAGTCCTGTTGCCAGGTGCTTGGCGACGTCGGGCGCGGACAGTGAGCCCTTGAATTTGTCCGGGGCGATGACAACACGCATTCCGGTGCCTCCTTACTGTTGTTGTGCCGGCAGACGCTTACGCTTTGGTCAGGATCGCGGTGGGTGCGTCCGCCGCGGTCTCTGCCAACTCTTCGAACTCGTTCACGCCGTTGATCTCAACGCCCATGGAGATGTTGGTGATCTTTTCCAGGATCACTTCAACAACCACGGGAACCTTGAACTCGCCCATCAGTGCCTTGGCCTTATCGAAAGCGGCAGGCAGATCGTTCGGGTCCTCAACGCGGATGGCCTTGACGCCCAAGCCCTCGGCAACCTTGATGTGGTCCACGCCGTAGCCGTTGGTCTCCGGGCTGTTGATGTTCTCGAAGGCCAGGGAAACGTTCTGTTCCATGTTGAAGCCGCGCTGGCTCTGACGGATCAGGCCCAGGTAGCTGTTGTTCACCACAACGTGGATGTACGGCAGGTTGAACTGTGCGCCTACGGCCAGTTCCTCGATCATGAACTGGAAGTCGTAGTCACCGGACAGTGCAACAACGGTGGCGTCCGGGGTTCCACGAACAACGCCCAAGGCTGCGGGAGCGGTCCAACCCAGCGGGCCTGCCTGGCCTGCGTTGATCCACTTGCGGGCACCGAACACGTGCAGCATCTGGGCGCCGGCGATCTGCGACAGGCCAATGGTGGACACGTAGGTGGTGTCGCGGCCGAAGGCCTTGTTCATCTCCTGGTACACGCGCTGCGGCTTAATCGGCACGTTGTCGAAGTTGGTCTTGCGGTGCAGGGAGCCCTTACGCTCCTGGCACTCGGCAACCCAACCCGAGTAGTCCGGCAGGGTGTTGGCAGCCTGGCGTTCGCGAGCCAGCTCCAACAGACCGTCCAGCGCCGCACCGGCGTCGGACGCAATGCCCAAGTCCGGCGAGAAAACGCGACCGATCTGCGTCGGCTCAATGTCGATGTGCACGAACTTACGGCCGGCCGTGTAGGTGTCCAGGCCGCCGGTGTGACGATTGGCCCAACGGTTGCCGATGCCGATCACGAAGTCGCTCTGCAGGAACGTCTCGTTGCCGTAGCGGTGCGAGGTCTGCAGGCCAACCATGCCAGCCATCAGCTGGTGGTCGTCCGGGATGGCGCCCCAGCCCATCAGGGTGGGGATCACCGGAACGTTCAGGATCTCGGCCAGCTCAACCAGCTGGGCCGAAGCACCTGCGTTGATGATGCCGCCACCGGCAACGATCAGCGGGTGCTGGGATGCGGTCAGCAGGTCCAGTGCCTTTTCCAGCTGCTTGCGGGAAGCCTTGGGCTTCTCAATGGGCAGGGGCTCGTAGGCGTCGATGTCGAACTCGATCTCGGCCATCTGAACATCGATGGGCAGGTCCAGCAGGACCGGGCCCGGACGACCCGAACGCATCAGCTGGAAGGCCTTCTGGAACGCACCGGGAACCTGGCCCGGCTCCAGGATGGTCATGGCGAACTTGGTCAACGGCTTGGCGATGGACTCGATGTCCACAGCCTGGAAGTCTTCCTTGTGCAGCTTGGCTACCGGAGCCTGGCCGGTGATGCAAAGCATGGGGATGGAATCAGCCTGGGCCGCGTACAGCCCGGTGATCATGTCCGTGCCAGCAGGGCCCGACGTGCCGATGCAGATGCCGATGTTGCCATCAGCTGCGCGGCTGTAGCCGTCGGCCATGTGGCTGGCGCCTTCAACGTGGCGGGCCAGCGTGTGGCGGATGCCGCCGTGGGCACGCATTGCTGAGTAGAAGGGGTTGATCGCTGCGCCGGGCAGACCGAAAGCTTCGGTTGCGCCTTCCTTTTCCAGGATGGCTACGGCCGCATCAACGGTGCGCATCTTTGCCATGGTGTACTCCTTGAAGTCTATTTTTGGGTGTGCTGAAGCGAGTTTGTGTACAGATAACGCCCTTTAGAAGGTGTTTTCCGGGCGTTATCTGTACACAAACTCTTAGGTGCTTAGTGCCTTACTTCCGGCCGCTGAGCTGGAGGACCTGCTTGAAGAGGCCCGAGTGGTCGAGGCCGCCGTCGCCCTGGTTGACGGTTGCGGCGACGAGCTGGGCGACAACTGCGCCGAGCGGGACAGCGACGTTGGCTTCGCGGGCTGCGGAGGTGACGATGCCGAGGTCCTTGTGGTGGAGGGCCAAGCGGAAGCCGGGGTCGAAGTTGCGGTCGAGCATCTTCTGACCCTTCTGGTCGAGGACCTTGGAGCCGGCCAAGCCGCCGCCCAGGACCTTCAGTGCTGCGTCGGTGTCTACGCCGTAGGCCTCGAGGAAGGCGATGGCCTCGCCGAGGACCTGAATGTTGACGGCTACGATCAGCTGGTTTGCTGCCTTGACGGTCTGGCCGGAGCCGGACGGGCCGACGTGGACGATGGTCTTGCCCACTGCGTTGAGGACATCCTGTGCTGCCTCGAAGTCTGCTGCTTCGCCGCCGACCATGATGGACAGGACGGCGTCGATGGCGCCCTGCTCGCCACCGGATACGGGAGCGTCGAGCGGGCGGATGCCGGCTGCTACTGCGTCTTCGGAGAGGCGCTTGGCGACGTCCGGGCGGATGCTGGATGCGTCGATCCAGAGGGTGCCCTTCTTCGCGTTGGCGAAGACGCCGTCCTTGCCGCTAACAACACCCTCAACATCGGGGGAGTCCGGGACCATGGTGATGACGACGTCGGCGTCCTTGACGGCGTCAGCGATGCTCGTGGCACCCTGGCCGCCTTCGGAGACGAGCTTGTCGATCTTGTCCTGGCTGCGGTTGAATCCGGTGACCGTGTGGCCGGCCTTGACGAGGTTGATGGCCATGGGGAGGCCCATGATTCCGAGTCCGATGACTGCAACGTTGCTCATTGTGGTTCGCTTTCTGAAAGTCTATTTAGCTCAGGTGTGCTTGTTGAGCTGGGTGCTTAGTTGGCGTTGGCGCGCTGGCGGATGGCCCAGCTAAATGCCGTCTCCTGCGGTTCCTTGTATTCCAAACCGATGTAGCCCTCGTAGCCGAGTTCGCGGCTGCGGGCGATCCATTCGCCGAGGGGGAGCGTGCCGGTTCCGGGAGCGCCGCGGCCGGGGTTGTCGGCGATCTGGATGTGGCCGAAGTCCTTGGCGTGGTTCTCGATGACAGATTCGACGTCGTCGCCGTTGACTGCCAGGTGGTAGAAGTCGGCGAGGAGTTTGATGTTCTGAGCGCCGGATTCTGCCTTGACGCGGGCGATGACCTTGAGTGCGTCTTCGGCGGTGAGGAGCGGGTACTTGGGTGCGCCGCTGACCGGTTCGAGGAGGACGGTGCCGCCGATGCGGGCGACGCCTTCTGCTGCTGCGGCGAGGTTCTTTGCCGCGAGTTCGTCCTGCTCTTCAGGGGTGAACTCGTCCTGGCGGTTGCCGTAGAGGGCGTTGAAGGCCTTGCAACCGAGGCGCTCACCGATGCCGGCTACGACGTCGATGTTGTCCTTGAACTCCGAGCAACGTCCCTTCCAGGAAACCAGGCCGCGGTCGCCGCCGGGCATGTTGCCGGCGTTGAAGTTCAAGCCCGTGAGCTGAACGCCGGCGTCCTTGATGGCTGTTTCAAACTCGGTTACTTGCGCGTCGGTGGGGACGGAGGTTTCGAAGGGCCACCAGAACTCGACGGCGTCAAAACCGGCTGCCTTCGCGGCGGCGGGGCGCTCGAGCAAGGGCAGCTCCGTCAGGAGGATGGAGCAGTTCACTGTGTACGTCATCGTAGGTCCTTCCGAGGAGGGGCTTTGATCTATCTTCCTCTGTGCTTCGACTGGGCCTTGGTGCTTGGCCTCAGTTTCCGCTTTGTGGAATTTAGATTCTGCTTTATGAAAAGTTTAGGGAAGGTGGGGATGGGAGTCAAGGGGGTGGGTGGGCAGGTGGGGGTTTGGGATACCAAGTGTGGCCTAGCTGAGGTGTGTCGCCGCTTTGCATGGCGGGTCGTTGCTCCAGTCGTGCAAAATACCTTCGCGGGATTTCAGGCCGACGATCAGGGAGGGAAAGCGCTGATTAGCCTTACTTCCTGCGTGCCTGGGTGGTCCGTAGGATTGCCATCGTGTCAGAAGAACTTCAGCCGTCCCGCCACGTCCGCTGGGCGTCGGAGACATCGTCGTTGGTCCGAATGATCTCGTCGGTGAGTGGGTGGGGGCCCAAGTCACGAGTATCGATCCAAGTTGGAAAAAGGTGGGTGTCCTTAACCTGGATTGGTCAGGTCCGGAGCCATCATCAACCGATGACTTGGACGTCATTGAGCCTCTTGTACTGACGCACAATTCGTGGAATGGCCGATTGTCCTACGTCAATTGCGACTAGGTGCTTCCTCGAAGCTTTCGCGTCTTTGGCAGTCTGCCGCTGATTCACGACCAACCGTCGAATAGCTACACCAACAGCTGGAGAGTGGGTTATCAGCTGGCCCGGCAACGCGCTTGGGACAGGGGCGAACGTGAGTGGAACGAACCAGGGGAACTTGTAATGACCCCCGCAGACCTGGACTGTGCCCTCGCCGAGGGAGCGCCCGTTCAAAATGATGTGCGCAGCCTGAAGGCAACTGGGTTGTCCGAAGTGGACTGTCTTCGGATAGCGTCTACGTTTCCCAACCTGAAGAGACTGACTCTCGGAGGCAATCTCGGACAGGTCACAAACGCTGGAATGCTTAACAGGCTCGGCCGGCTCCAGGACCTCTTCATCTCCGACCTGTTCGGCATAACGAAGGCCGAATGCTTGCTTCCTATCGAAGTTCCCAACCTCGAGTACCTCTACCTAGACAGCGTCCCTCATGAATTCGCCTCTGCGATGCGGAGTCGGTGGCGGTCTGAGGCGGCCAACGGCACAAGTGTCAGCATCACCAAGGCACGCAAGCCTGAATGGGTTCAAGAGAATCTTGAAAACCCGCTTCGTGACTGGGACGGACGCGAGCACATTAGTTCTGGTCGGTTCAAGAAAGCTGTGGCGCAATTCAAGAAAACACGAAGCGAGGTGCTCGCAGCGCTCTCAGGGGAGTCCGACGAGTCCACCGTGGGACGATTGGAGGACGTTGGGCGTGATTACGCCAGCGCCTTCAATCGCCTCGACGGACGGTCCCCATTCATTGAGACAGAGGAGCGCGGGGAATTGTTCGATGCGCTCGACAAGGTCATGGCTGAGTCTGAATTGGAGTTGGGTCGTTCCCTCGCGGCCGAGCGGCTGGCCCTTTTGTCGGGAGTAGAGGCCGCACGGGACTGGTGAGCCTTGCCTTGCCCCGGGGATCGGCCTACGATGCACTTCGTCAAGAAGCTCGAACCGCCAGCCCTGTTCAAGGTCCGTCGCGCTGGTCCATCTGCTGAGGTGCCCCGGCTTTTACACGACAGATGCGTCGTTATAGGCCCTTTGAAAGTGCTGCGCTGGCCATAGGGATAGCACTCAGCTCTGTTCGGTGAGTTGGTTATTGCCTCGCTGGGGCCAGTAACCGACAGACTGGAAGTATTCGGTTGAGTCGGCATGTTCTGTGAATTCGAGCAGGTTGCCGATCTTATGCTCCAGGACATCGCGTACCTCGGCTGGTGTAGCGAAGAAGAACTCTTTTCGGAGATTGGACTGGTTCAGGGCGCGGGCGGCGAAGTGTTTGTGGAGTTCGTTCTCAAGAGTGACGGCATCTTCGGAGAAGTACAGGGTGTGGATGTCGAATCGGAAGGGGACGGATGCACCACTGAGTTCGGCTACGCGTTGTTCTGGCTCCAGCCTGCGTGTGAGACCGATCTTCACGACCCCCTCGCCGAAGGCTCCTCGGTTTGAGATCACGTAGATGTACCCGGCCCTAATATTGGCCGCACGGAAGTCGTTCTGGGCGATGGCCTCGTCGACTTCTCTAAGACGCTGTTCAAGTTCTTCGTCGTGTTGGCCGGAGGCGCCGAGGGCAGCAAGGGCATTGAGGAGGTGTGAACGTTCTTTGTCCAGTCGAGAGCGTTCCTCGGCGAGTTCCCTTTCGACGCGTTGTTCTTCGCGTAGGCGGGCGCGCTCTTCACGTTGCGCTTCTTTTTCTTCCTGCTTCTTCATCAGCCAGTCGGCTGTAAGCTCAATCTCTTCGAGTCGGAGGTCATGGAATTCATCGCTGATGTACATTTCCATTAGTGCGCCCAGCTTGGCGATGGCCACTCGTGACGCTTCCAGACGCCGTTTGGCGGTTATGACGTTGCCGAGTTTGAGTGACCTGATGCTGCTGTCTGCTTCGGCGTTGTATGCCCTGAGCATGAGCTTTGCCAAGTCCTCGGTCATCCGTCTGCCCTTGGCCAAGGAGTTGTCAAAGGTGAACATGTTGGACTTGATGATGGCGCCACCGGCCCGTACCAGGTCGGCGATGCGTGTTTCGATCTCACTTAGCCGGTCACGGTAGGAGGCTGCGTTCTCGAGTGGGTGATGGTAGCGGTAGATGCCGACCTCTTGAAGTACCAGTCCGTCGTTGAGTTCAACATACGACGCTGCGGCAGTCGGGGTCTGTTCAAGACGTTGCTTCAAGAGGCTGTTTTCTGCCTCGAGGAACTCGATCCTGGCTGATTCTGAAGACTGACCGCCGGAGGTGCTAACGACCGGTTGGTCTTGCCTGTCGACCGCCGCTGGCGGCGTTTGAGTTAGGTCATCCCCGTCAGTGTTGGCGGGTAGCCATAATTGCCAGCCCTCGGGTGGGGCCGGCCATGTTGGATCGGGCGTCCACCCGGCAGGAGGGCGCCACGAGAGCGGGGGCTTGGGCCACCCGGGCGGGGGATTGAAAATCATTGTTTGCTCAGCCGACATCAGGAAGTACGCACTCCAGAGACATTGGCTGGAACCAGACCGAGCGGATTCTTCGAGACTGAAGCCCCAAGATGCTCAAGAGTGGCGGACGGTACGACGGCTGAAAGATCAATGTCGGCGAAGGCGTCGCGTGGGACAGCTACAGCAACGAACGGAATGTAGGTGTCGCGGCCAGTCGCCGGGTTGATGGTATTCGTTCCCACTTCCAGAGAGATGCTCTGGATCAAACCGCGCCGGTCCGCTT
The DNA here is from genome assembly GCF_011605365.1 of Paenarthrobacter sp. MSM-2-10-13. NCBI lineage: Bacteria > Bacillati > Actinomycetota > Actinomycetes > Micrococcales > Micrococcaceae > Paenarthrobacter > Paenarthrobacter sp. MSM-2-10-13. The sequence goes on from NZ_JAAOXO010000008.1 coordinate 39,408, forward strand.
CAAAGACCTCGTGCAGTGTACGCAACGCGACTTGGTGCACAGCGCCGGAATACCGGTCCTTTGAGTCCTTCTGAGACAAAGCAACCGGCGTGATTTCATCCGATGCTTTGACGTACTTGTAGGACTTGATCGTTGGGACACTGTCCGGGCCCGGTACGAGCGTTCGCAAGGCAAGCTCAGCAGTCGCAGGATCGAATTCGGATTCGTGCTCCACCTCGAAAGCTTCGGGGTACACGGAGTTCGCGAGCACGATTCCAACGTACTCCTGCACTGCGTCGACGACGCCATAACCCAAGCCCGCGATCAACTGATCCAGGGAGGCGTTGTGTTCGGCGACTTCTGTTTCGCGAGCGGCGCACTCGGCCTCGTAGACCTTGCGCGCTTGCGCAAGTTGCTCTTGCCGTCTCGTCTCGGCTGCCGCATGACGTTCCGCGAGTTGACGACGGCGCTCGGGCAGCCGCTTCATCTCAACCTCCCAGGCACCACGGGCAGCTGCGTACTCTGCTTCAGCCTGGGCTTGCGCTTCAGCTAGCTTCTTCTTACGGCCAAACAACCCAGCCGGGGGAGCAGGAGGCTGAAATATTGGCTCCTCGGGATCCAAGAGGACAACGGGGGGAGGCGTCGGAACCTCGAGTGACCGATCAAAAGGAGGATGCTTTGCTGTCTGCCGGAGTGATTCAAGATCCACGTAGTCGTCAACGTTGAGAGTTGCTTCCAGAAGAGAATCGACTTGGTCGTATACGGCAATAAGCTCGGCGTTCAGTTGCTCCACTTCAGCCTGTTTGGCAGCGACGTGGGCATCTGCGGCTTCCTTCTCCAAACGCTTCCGCTCAGCCTCTGAAGCCCGCTGGAACGCAGCAGTTGCTCGTTGTTCCGCCCTAAAGGCTTGCTCTGCCCGCCGGGCTGCGGCCGCCTGCTCACGGACTGCGGCCCGCTGCCGCTGTTCAGCCAGCCGCGCCTGATGCTGCATTTCTGCGAAGAATCCCCGACGACGCCCCATTACCAACCTTTCACTGAATTTTCGTTCACCATATCAAGGGGGTACGACGTCTCTTGTCCGAACTTCGAGAAACGACGAACAAGGGACAGAAATAGTGGTCTATGCCATTAAGAAACAGCCTCTAGCGTTGGGACATGAGCATGGATGTTTTCAGATCGACCTTGTCCTACTGTGTTTGCGAAACCGGGGAGCGGTCTTCGCAAGCGCTGCACGAAGGCCCGTCTCCTGAGAGAGGACGGTGCCCATGTGACAGGCTCCACGTTTGAACTTGCCCTATTCAACGCAAGCCAGCACCGCCGGAGACCGATGCCAAGTGCGCCCAGGAAATTGCCAACTGGCCGACCGTAAACTGCACGATCACGGTGGGAGACTTTGCTGTTAGGAACGAGCGGAGATGGGGCATCGGACCACGTTGTGATGCGGGTGCTGCCCGGTCAAAAGCAGCTCCGATTGGTGTGTGGAGCGGTCGCTGCTCTGCGGGAAGCGGTTCCTGACGTGCCAACCGCTGGAATGCTGGGCTTGGCACTAGTCTTTGCACAGTAGTGAGAAATCAAAGGAGGGGCATGAGGTCTGGGAGATCACGCTGGATGGCTTGGCGGTCTGTCGGCATGGGGGGCGTTGCGATCCTGCTGTCAATGATGCTGAGTTCCTGTAGTTCGTCGGGCGGGTCCGCGACATTGCCTGTCCCGACATCGTCGAATGATACGGCGACCTTCAAAGACTCAGAGATGGGGCTTAGTTTTAACTACCCTTCCGTGTGGTCGGTGACGAAACCTTCAGACCCCCGGATCAAGACGGGGGCCGAAGTTCGCGACTCCTCAGGCAGATCTATAGCGGTACTGAATTTCGATACGCCACTCGATTTTCAGCCTTGCGCAACGCTCAAGCCCTATCAGCTCCTTGACTCCACGCCCGCAAACATCCCGGGAATGGATACATCAGCCGCGCCGACAACCATAAAGACAGAGATAGTGAATGTGGGGTCGGACGCATCCTACTACCCAGACGGTAAGCCGCTGCGATTGGGCATTTCTCTGTATTCGGGTCCTGGGCAACCTGTGGGGACTACGAAGGTGTGCAACTTGGCAGCCTTTTTTCAGTCGAACGGAAAGTATGGCTTCTTTTCGGCTGGCCTTGGTTTTAATACGATGCACGAAGTAACGGAATACACTACAACGAGCGAATACGCACAGATTCGGGGGATGCTAGCGTCACTTCGGTTTTTCTAGGTCTAAAGCTATAAAATGAGACTTCTTTGCTTACGTGTTGCCCTCTGTTCCATAATTAAGTGCTCAAATGAACACACAGACCCTTCGTGCGGAAAATGGTGTTTAGTTTTTTCACAAGATGGTCCGCACGATGCGTGCTGGCTCGTCTGAAGATGCCGTTGGTGGAATAAGTTGTACGACGGTGTGACCGTCCGGGCTGATCTTGACCAGGCGAGCGTCGGCCTTGGTCGCAACTTTGGCAATGGGTTGAAGGTTTTCACCGTCTACGACCCACACAGAGAAACTTCCTGTGAGAGCAACCAACAGCGTGTGACCGTCTTCGGATACTTGTATGTCAGCGGCCATAGGTCCAAACATCTGTGAGTTGAGAAGTTGCAGGTCCTTCGTATATTTGTTGATGCGTCCGCTTCCACCGACAACGACGACGGTGTGATCCGGAAGAACTCTCGCATGGGTAATTCCAGCGACGCCAGTGGCTGCGCGAGCAATGATGTTGCCGACACCATCTACCACGAGGACATTTCCAAAGGAAGTGGCAAGGATCTGGCGGCCTTCGTCCAGCACGACGGAGGACACCAATTCTCCATTTGAAAGCTTTGGCAAGGAAATCTCCTGCGCCGGGGTCGAGAAATCTAGGCTGAGCTGAGCAACGAAGCCCGATCCGGAGACAATGACAGAGTTTCCCTGATCCGCGGTTCTCATAGTGCTGATAGTTCCGGGCATCTTTGGCGATGCTCTTATGCCATCAACTGTGATGGCAAAGACCCTGTCGCCAGCTGCAACGTATGCGGTACCCCCATGTGTAACCGTCCATGGGGACGGTGCGGACTCGAGGCTACCGAGGCTTGAGCTGCCGGCACTATTAACTAGTTGCGCTTGGCCCGACGAAGTCACCGTCACAACGCCGTCACGAATGGGTACTGCAACGACGGCGTTAGCCACGGCTGAAGCCCACGGAACTGACTTGATGGTGAGTAAGTCGACTCGACCATCGGCGTGGACAACTATGGAGTGGCTGCTGTCTGCAGAGTTCGCGATGACGACTCGAGTAGAGCGGTCGCGTTCATCGATGCCGTCGGCGGGAACGGAACCACCGCTAGGTAGAGCTTGCGGTCTGGCGTCCAACATCGGAACGCCCCAGGCCTTGCCGTCGGGCGCGCATCCGAGGCCATTCAGCTCGGTACCGACGAACTTTTTACTGACGGGTTCTCCCGCTAATGACAATGCGACGTGGGCGCTGGTCTTTAGCGGGCCCTTAAACCCGGCGACAACATGAACTACTTCGCCGCATTGAAAAAGCCTATTCGTAGATGCACTGTCAGGAGTGGTCGTGTTACGAGAGGAATCGCTGTCCGCTGGGACCAAGCCGACGGTGATTTCCTTAGACGGAGGACCAGCAGTTGTGGCTGAAGGTGCAAATTTCCTCACGTGGACAACACCATTAGTAGTAAGCGTAAAAATGTTTGCGGGGGAGGCTGTGATATGAAATGCCGCCACAGAGCCGAAGCCGCTCGAGACTGGCCGCGAAGCCTCAGTCGGGCACCCCATTGACCGGAAAAGGCTTCCATCGGCGTTAATCCACCATAAGCCACCTGTTTCATCGACATCAATTGCAACGACTTTGGTCTGCACAGACTCCGTAATCCGATGATCAGGGACATCGATGCAGCCCAGCGCTCCCGAGGTGCTAATCCAGAAACCGAACCGTCCATCGGGACTTATCGCGAGAGGAAGTGAGGATCCTGATGTGAGGGGCAGCGTCGTTACCTGCCCGGCAGCCACGTCAGTTACGTAGAGAGAAGAGCCCTGAATGACTAGCGCGGATCTTCCATCGTTGGAGATAGCAGCGGATGATGCTGTACCGGATGGTACAACAACGGTTGAGCGGTAGGTTCTCGCGTTCACAGCCTTGAGGGCCGCTCGAGTGGCGTCGTTATTGTCGAGGTCGTATCCGCGCTGGGCCAACTGGACCGAGTCAGATGTCGTCTGTGCTTGCATCGCTTGTTGCGCCAACTGCAGAGACGCCGTGTAATTGGCGCGGTTAACTGCAGCCGCGCTGCTTACACCAGCCTGCTGGCTCGCCACGGACGCCACAACACTTAGCGTTGCTAACGTCGCGATGACTACGGCCAACGAAATACCTAGCCATCGTCGGCGTCCCCGCCCGACTTTAAGGAGCTTGTCCACTCGCGCTGTAAGCTCACTGTCCTTCGCGAGGCCAAACTGTGGTAGCTGAGCCATAGACAGGAGTTGCGCATCCTTTATTTGTAGACGCCCGAATCCAATTCGGGGGGACGTTCCTGAATTCAGTTCTGCCACCAAACGTGCATGGGCGGCCGCTACGTTGTTGCCCTCAGAGAGTTGCGGCAGGAGGTCTAGGGGCTGATGCTCCGGCGCCCTGGCAAAGACCTCAAGCGGTTTTTCTTCGATCCCATCCCCTAGGGCTGCAACACGTTTGCCCATATCCTTTGCATGTTGATGCTCATCAGCGCAGTACTTCGACTGATGCCACGCCGCGGTCTCCAGGATAAGGAACGTAGAGGCATCGTCAATTGCAGCTTGGATGATCTTCCAGTGTTCCTGTCCACCTGGAATGCCGCCCCGGATGAGTCCCCCGGCGTCGGTTGCCTTGTCCATCCAAACGCTGTGCCCACTTGATCGGAGGGTTTCGACAACCTGCTGAGCACGATTTCTCTCGACGGATGCGTAAGAGATTACGAAGTCGGCCATCAGCCAGCTCCTGTGGTGATCACAGTATTCTTAAGAGAAACAGCCTCTTCGCCCGATAGTTCTCGCGGTGAATCCCGTTCCAAGGTCTGGAGCAGCTGATCTTCAGTAGAGAGGTTCAGTTTTTGGAATCCACCGTCTGCCCTCAACAACCAGACCGTACCGCCGTCAATCACCAAGTCACGGATGACCGCAAACCGTGCTTCCTGAGGAGTGAGGTCTAGTAGCACATGTCCATCCACAGGATTCACTACTGCCCCTCCAGACAGGCCTATGACGGCAACTTGCGAGCCATCGTTGGAGACTCGAAGTGCAAAAGCCCCCAACCCGGCGTCGAGTTGCAGGATCTTTCGCAACTCTCCATCGGATTCTTCCGCCAGCGTTCCGTTAGTGCCGATAGCAAAAATGCTACCTCCAGGGGCAGCACCAGCTGCGGCAACCGGCGAGCCGAGCTCTGCCAACGAAATGCTGGGTGCATCGTCGCGAAAAATCCTTCCATCACTTAGGACCGTCGCCGTCGAGTCGTCAGTTACCCCAATCCAAACCGGTGTTGCCGTCGAGTTGAAGGATGTGGTGTGGAACGAACCATCAGCTCCGATCGTAACCATCTCAGTGGACGTAGCGAATCCGACGCGGGTGCCTTTATCGTTAGCAGCGGCAACTAGTGGATCGAACGAGTCACTAACCTTGGTGCGCCACAACACCTGTAATTTTTGTACGTCGATGACAGTGAAGACATGGTCCGGCACGTAATGGAGAGTGACTTTTCCGGGCAGAGGTATGGTTGCGGACGGACTGTTTCCGACGAACATACCGGCGATCTTTCTGAAATCAGATGAGTCAAGGATCGCGGCTGTTCCATTGGACGCATTTGATGCGACGATGGCAGTTCCATCAGTCGAAAGAACTGCTTGAGGTCGGTCCATCGCCCTCTTTGAGGGAGCAGCCCGCGAAAACAAATCCGAACGAAGCTGATCGCTGCCGTTTGGATATGCGATCGATGGGGGCGATTCCCAGAGCCTCAAATACCCGTCAGCCCCAATTGTTGCTGTCCGTCCATTCGGTAAAGCGCCAATTCCAACGACTGGACCACGGTGCGACACATAACTGCTAAGAATTGTGCCGGAACTAATTCCAATCTGAGTCGTCGGACGTACGTTGTCGCCAATTGCCCAAGTCGTGCCGGTGCTCACGACCATGCTCCCGCTTCCACGGACATCCACGGAGGTTAGGCCGGCATCAGTTCGTTTGAAGCCCTTCGCGCCGTCTGACAGCGCAACATAGACCAGGGTCCCGTCATCGCTGGTAGCGAGGTCACGACCGCCGGTAACATCGATGGTTTTTGTGGCCATTGCTGTTCCGGTTGTTAAGTCCACTGACAAGAGCTGGTTTCCGTCTAGCACCGTAGCCACCGGCACATGTGCCGCCGTCGAGAAAATTAATTGCTCTGGATTGTTGATGGAAACCTGTGTTTGAGTCACAACGCCTGCCGGGATATCGCGGATCCCCAAACGGCCGTTTTTTAGGAACACGGCTCTGGAGTCGTTGGTCCAGCCGCAGAAACTGCCGTCTACCTCATCGATTGTGTTCCCAGTTCCACTGTCAACCAAGCGCGTTCCTAGGGCAAGGAGCTTTCCGCCAGGTGCCAAGGCTACGCCGGGTGAGTCCATCGGGTTTGAAGGGATGGAACGGATGAGTCGACCATCGTCACCACGTCGAATTTCAGTGATTCCGTCGACATACTGAACAGCGATTGTTCCCGACTCTCGGTCAGTGGACAGAAAACGCGGAAGGGCTTGGAGACGGACGCTCAAATGGGTCGGAGCGCTTTGAACTACACGGCGGGCCGCTGCTATTGCTTCAGCAGTGTTGCTCTGGTGGAGAGCCTCTTCCGCAAGCAACCACGGCAGATCTGGATCCGTTCCGATAAGACTCGTGGCAAGACCAGCCAACCGCACGCTTTCCGCGCCGGCAGTTCTGTTATTGGCCAGAAGGCGGGACGCATCAGCCTCGTGCTGTTGGATCAATGCGATCCCGGATGCAGCAGTCAAAGCCGCCGCGACAACTCCGGAGATCCATGCCAACAGGCGGTTTCTGCGTTGCCGTCTGTCAACGCCGGCCCTGACATAAAGATTCACGTTCCTCGTGGCTACGGATGAAGCCTTACTGAGTACCCGGATTGCTTCATCAACAGCTGCTCCTCGGAGGAGGTGGCTGGGTGCCTTGTCAGCCACACTCCATTGGCGTGCCTTGTCCTCGAGAAGTGTCAGAGCCGCGAGCGAACCGCCACCGATGCTCCAAACAAGCATGATGTGGTCAGCAACGTGCTCGACTCCTAACTCACCGAGGTAAAGCTGGGAGAGGTCGCTGAGTACGGGGGAGGCGTCTAAACCTTCGACGACGGGAAGGATCCGACCCTGAAAAGGGCGTAGGGCGTCAACTTTGATTTTTGAGTCCCCAGAATGCCGGCTGATGGCAACTACAACGACACCGCTCGTACGCGTCGGAATGTTCGTAGTGGGTCCCGTCACCACGACACCTCGAGATCTGAGTTCCTGTGCGAGATGCTCAAAAATATCGGCGGGATCGCCAGCGCTATAGATCCAGATGGGTTCACCTTGCGGCATGAGCAAAAGGTTACTAAGCCAATCGGTCACACCATGTGTGAAGGGCCGTGTCGGCGAATTATGAAGCCTTGTAAGAAGTGGCGACTACGCGCCAAAAGGACAGCCAGCAAGACAGCTTTCCGGAGGTGGTTGCGATTGCGGTTCTGGACGGCATGACTTGGCTAGCTTGTCCGGGCGGGACTTCTAGGGTAGTGCGGACAAACGATCCAGTGACCGAGCCAGTCCAGCGATATGGGGCGGACCACTCCTGCCATATGGGCCGGGTGTGCCGTCGAGGCAAGCTCTCCTCTGCGCGTTGAAGGACGTCTATTCCGGAATGATCGTCGGGTCCTAGATGGACAGCGGATGAAGTCCTCGCTCGCCGTGGCCGCACTGGAAATCGCCGCACGGGGCGGCAAACCTGCAGGAAATGTAGGGCGTTCGGACCGCGGCTCCCAGTTCAGGACACGCCGGTTCGTCGAATCGCTTCGTCACCACGAGCTCACCGGATCGATGGGCAGGGTCGGTGCGGGCGCGGACAGCGCCGCAATGGAATCGTTCTTCTCGCTGCTGCAAAAGAACATCCTGGATGTAAGCGGTGGCTCACAAGACAAGAACTCAGACTGGCCGCCACAATCTGGATCGAAGGGACCTACTCCCGCCGACGAAGGCAAAGACGGCGGGGAGCTCACGCCCATCCAATATGAAACAATCAACCTGACCGTGCTCACAGCGGCCTAGGACCCCGAGTCAAAGAAAGCCGGGGCTTTTCCTTCGTCTGATGACTAGCCCTCATAAGCGGGCTAGCTTGCGCTCAGAACCGTTCAATGTCATCACGATTCGCTAGAGTCGAAACAACCTATCGGAAAGGCCCTTCACCATGGCGAGTATCCTCAAGTCATTTACGCGTCACAAGACCTTCGTCTCCTACCATCATGCCGACGAAGCTGAGGTATCGACTTTCATCGACCACTTCGATCACGACCACGACGTATTGATTTCTCGCGGCATCGGCGCATCCATGGCTGGTGATGTTATTAACAGCACCGACGCTGACTACATCAAGCAGCGAATTCGGAGCCTATACCTCCGGGACAGTTCGGTCACGCTCGTGCTTGTTGGAGCCGAGACGTGGGGGCGGCGTTTCGTTGACTGGGAGATTGCAGCTTCCTTGCGGAATACATCCACATCGTCGCGCAACGGCCTCCTTGCCATAACACTTCCATCAGTGGCGAACCTCACTCGCCAACTTCCTTCCAGGCTCGCGGACAATGTTGATTCGTCCGATGTTGACCTTGCCTACGCTCGGTGGATGAAATATCCATCAAATGCGGCCACTTTAGCTGAGTGGATTGATGCAGCCTACAAGCGCCGTTCGACCCACGATCACTGGGTCAACAACAGCCGCCCTCTCCGACTGCGCAATGCAAGCTGAGAAACCGCACCTCAGTGATGAGCAGCTTCCGGCATTCTTTCTCGCCTCCGACGCAGCTTCTGGAAAGGCTCAACGAGCAGCCTTGAACGCAAACCGTGTCAGGCTGATTGGCGCGATCGGCGCGGCAGTAGGTGGCGCCTTTTCTCTTAGCATTGGACACTTGGATTTATGGGCGCTGGTCGCCCTTGTCGGTTTCATTGCAGCTTTCAGTGCTGAACTATATTTGGCGTCTCAGCAACCAGAGCGTGACTGGTACCAGGCCCGTGCTGGTGCGGAGTCAGCTAAGACTCTGAGCTGGAGGTACGCAGTGTGTGCTGACCCCTTCTTCGTAGACCTACCAGCTAAGGAAGCCGATAACTTATTCCGAGCCAGGATTAGTCAGGTTGCGAAGCAGGTCTCCCCAGCCGTTGCGCTGCCCTCGGGTGACGGGAGTTCCCCAACCCCGGCTATGAAACTTGTCCGAAATCTAAGCCTCGGAGAGCGTCGGGAGATATACCTTACGGGCCGAACACGTGCCCAGCGCGATTGGTACACGCGGAAGTCTGCAGCCAATAAGAAAGCGGCTGCATGGTGGCGTGGAAGCCTGCTTGTTGCTGAGGTAATCGCAGTTACACTCGCCGCAGGTCGATTGTTTGGCGGGTGGGAGCTTGATCTTGCTGGCGTATTGGCTGCAGGAATCGGTGCAGGAGCGGCCTGGTTAGCTTTAAAGCAACATACTGTGCTGCGCTCCGCATATGCACTCACTGCTGCCGAACTCGAGAAGCAGGTTGCCACTCTAACTGCGGCGGAGGACGCCAACTGGTCCGAGTCTGTTGCCGATGCCGAGGAAGCGATAAGTAGAGAGCACACCATGTGGCTTGCCTCTCGTGGCGAAGTTAATGAGGTGACTGGTTAGAGAATTCGTTTGGTTCGGGCGTAATGAGTGCCGCAGAGCAGGCTCTAACGTCCCTGATTCTTGATCAACAGGACCTCAAACGACAAAAGCGGACTATCTTCCCAATCCGTGGACGCAAGAGATGAAACCACGGTGAGAGTCGCTGGACAACGTCCTACCAGGGGGCATCCGTAAGTCGATAAATACGAGTGAGGGGCTAGTCTCAATCGGTTCGCCGTAGTGGAATGTTTCACTGCCAAATCGAGATCCTGTCGTCTGGACGAAAATCGTTGTCTAGCCAGGTCGGACCGTATGATTCAAGCATGGTTCGACCCGATCCCCTGCAAGCCGCTGCCAGCTACTACACCGCAGAGCGGTGGCAAGAACAGGAATGGCGTCAATTCGGTCGAGAGACCGGTACTTCTGACATTCTGTCCTCACACCCTCGGCTGTACCGGTCCCTTTCTTTCGGCGACGACGATTACCCGGACGCAGCCGGGGAAATTGTTGCTCGGATTCTCGACGAGGGTGTTAGCGATAACGCCAATGAAGCCGAACGTATGGATCTAATCGCCGACGCAATGCCCGACTTACCGACGTGGACAGCTGAGCACGCGCCCAGCCGGACTAAGCGCCTGTTTCAGGATTACCTCGATGCCAGAGATCCTTCTGAGATTCCACCGTCGTGGTTAGACACATCCACACAAGGAGCCGACGTCTCACCGATCGAGCAGACTTTCTCTCAATCAGGCTCACCAGAGAGCTTTTGGGTGACGCCGGCGGAGAAAGCCTGGGACCCGCCGCGATTCGACACGATGTCGCCCCCTACAACCACGGGCTCACCAGCAGAACAACCCTCGGAACGACGTATTTTCGTGGTGCACGGCCACGATGAACCGGCACTGCACTCAATCCAGGTCTACGTGCACCGGGAGACGGGCATCATGCCAATATCCCTCGCGCAGGAGGCTGGCGCCAGCATGACCATCATCGAGAAATTCGAGAGTTACGGAGAGAAGACGTCATATGCGATCGTCCTGCTCACCCCGGACGACGTAGGCCAAACCCTTGGCGATCACAGCGCAGGGCTTCCACCCAGTCCGCGAGCACGTCAGAATGTGGTGCTCGAACTCGGTTACTTCATCAGCGCCCTTGGGCGAAAAAACATTGTCGTAGTGAATGCCGGAGTTGAACGCCCATCTGATTTGGCGGGCGTTGGTTACGTGCAGTACCCGGGGACTAACTGGAAAGATGACCTGCGTAAGGAGCTTGTAACGGCCCGTCTCACTATGCGCTAGGAGGTTCTAATGGCTCGGCCGACAGTGCAGGACGTCGCCAGGACTGCTGGCGTGTCTGTAGGGACGGTGTCGCGCGTCTTGAACGGGAGCCCGGCTGTCAGCGAGGCGGCCAAGGAGAAGGTCAACGCGGCCATCCGGGAGCTCAGCTACCGTCCCCTCGCCTCAGCAAGGGATCTCCGAAGAGACCGCACGATGCGCGTCCTGGCCCTTGCCAAGAACCTGGATTCTCTCGTCATCAGCGAAGTCTTCCGAGGTGTCGGGGATGCTGCGGCGGATTCCGGCTACGTCAGCCTCATCGCAGCCACCGACGGGGACTTGGACCGCGAACAGCAACTCGTGGATATGCTGCGCAACGGCTCCGTGGACGGCCTAGTGATCTTTTCGCCGACGATGCCGGACGACGAAGTGAACACAGTCGCCGAGCAACTCAGCGTCATCCAGGTCTGTGAAATTGTCGATGCCGAAGCAGCATTCGGCGTGTCCATCGATGACCGCCAGGCTGCCTACGACATCACCAAACACCTGATCGACACAGGTGCCAGGAAGCTGGCCATGCTCGCGCATAGAGGCGCGCGTTCGGGCCGGCTCCGCGAGGAGGGCTTCCGTCAGGCGCTTGAAGAGGCGGGCTTGGAGTCGGACCAGATCCTGTTGGGCGATGGCAACTTCGGCTTCCACGCCGGCCGTACGCTGGCCAAGAAGCTTCTCACAGCAAAAGACCTCCCGGACGCGGTCTTCTGCGGCACCGACGTAGTCGCAGCGGGGTGCGTTCGGGAACTCACGGATGCCGGACTTAGGGTTCCCGACAACATCGCCGTAGCCGGTTTCGATGACTCTGCCCAAGCAGAAATGTGCGTCCCGGAGCTGACCACGGTGAGGCAGCCGGCCTATGAAATGGGCCGAGTCGCATTCGCTGAACTCCTGGAGCGAATGACCGTCGAGGGCTCACATCGCAAGGGACGAACCTTCCTCCCGCACGAACTCGTCATCCGAGACTCCACCAAATAAAGAGGGTTGACAGCCCTCAGTGGTCCCTGTCACACTACTTTGGAATCGATTCCACGGCCGCAAGGCCGATTCCTTTGAGCACATTTGGAATCGATTCCATGGATCGCAAGCACCACCGGCAAAGAAGCCACCCTCAGAACGCGGGACAGCCAAAACGCGCCCTGAACCCCACCGCCCACAGCCACCAAAGGAGCCACTTGTGGACTTGAACCGACCTGCTTCCCCGCTCCAGAGCCAGAACAAAGCCAGAAACCGCAAAGCCCTAGCCGCAACCGCCATAGCAGCGGCCCTCCTCCTCAGCGCGTGCGGCGGGGGAGCAGCACCCCAAGGTGCCGAGCAAGCGGCAGCTGCCGATCCGGCGTCGGGCGCTAATGCCAGCGGTGCCGTGAACATCTGCGGCGTCAAGGACGCGAGCGGCATCTACAAGGGCACAGCGGAGGCGTTCACGAAGGCGAACGGCAAGGTCACGGCCAAGTACACCGAGATCGGCGCCACCACGGATGAAGCCCGCACGCAGATCGTGCAGCGGCTCGAAGGCAAGTCCACGGAGTGCGACCTCTTCGTCACGGACGTCATCTGGACCTCCGAGTTCGCCTCGCAGGGCTGGCTGCTGGACCAGACCAAGCTGGTGGAAGCCAACAAGGACCGGCTCATTCCCTCCACTGTGGAAACCACCAAGTACCAGGACAAGTACTGGGGCTCGCCGTTCTTCACCAACGCCGGGTTGATCTACTACCAGAAGGACAAGGTGGCCAAGCCCGAGTCCTGGCAGCAGCTCTACGCGGAAGCAGCCAAGGCTCCCGGCAACGGGTACGTCTACCAGGGCAAGCAGTACGAGGGCCTCACGGTGAACTTCCTCGAGATGCTCTACAGCGCAGGCGGCGAAGTCCTCAACGACCAGGGCGACGTCACAATCGACTCCAAGGAAACCCGCGATGTCCTGAACTTCATGAGCGAGGGCCTCAAGAACGGTTCAGCCGACCGCGCCGTCCTCACCTACAACGAAGACCCGGCCCGCCTCGCCTACGAGTCCGGCGACTTCGGGTACCAGCGCAATTGGCCGCACGTCTACCGCCTGCTCAACGCGACACCGCTGGCATCCAGCTTCGCGGTCGCGCCGCTGCCCGCATGGGAAGGCGGCAAGGCCTCCGGCGTGCTGGGCGGCTGGAACCTGGCGATCTCGGCCCACTCCACCAACCAGGCCGGGGCTGTCGCGTTCATCGACTTTGCCACCACCCCGGACTGGCAGAAGCACGTAGCCATGGACTACTCGCAGGCCCCGGTCAACGAAGCGGCCTACTCTGACCCGGCGGTTCTCCAGAAGATGCCGTTCGCCACGGAACTCCTCGCCTCGGTGAAGGGTGCCAAGCCGCGCCCGATCTCCCCGGTCTACCCGCAGATCTCGCAGGCGATCTACAAGAACGTCTACGCCGTCCTCTCCGGCACCGCCACCACTGAGGAAGCCGTGCAGAAGATGGCCGAGGAAATCACCGCCGCCAAGGCGAGCTTCTAGTCATGGCCATCAAAACAATCCCGCCAAGCCGCGGCCCAGCGAAGACAAGCGGCCGCGACCGCGCCGAACGCAAGCTCGCGTTCCGCATGACCGCGCCGTCGCTGGTCATCATGGCGCTGGTTGCGGCGGTCCCCATCGGCTACGCGATCTGGCTCTCGCTGAACCAGTACAGCGTCCGCACCGCCGGCCTGTCTCGTTTCGTCGGCCTGGAAAACTACATCACCGCCCTCGCAAGCCAAGAATGGTGGGCGGCGTTCGGCCAGACCTTCCTCTTCGCGGGCCTCTCCGTCAGCCTGGAACTCGTCCTCGGCACGGCCATGGCGCTCCTGCTCAATCTCGCGTTCAAGGGCCGCGCCGTCCTGCGCACCGTGGTTCTGCTGCCGTACGCCATCATCACCGTGGTCAGCGCCATCACCTGGCAAACGATGTTCCAGCCCAACATGGGCTTGGTCACCAACGTCCTTTCCACGCTGGGGCTGCCGGGCGGCGACGTCGTCTGGCTCGGTGAGCACGGCTATGCGATGGCCGTGATCGTCATGGCCGACGTCTGGAAGACCACGCCCTTCGCGGCGCTCATCATCCTGGCTGGCCTGCAGGTCATCTCCGCCGAAACGTACGAGGCCGCGGAACTCGACGGCGCCAGCAAATGGCAGACCTTCGTCAACATCACCCTGCCGCTGCTGCGCCCGGCAATCGTCCTCGCCGCGATCTTCCGCACCATGGATGCCCTCCGCGTCTTCGACCTGCCGTTCGTGCTCACCCGCGGCGCCAACGGCACCGAATCCATGTCCATGCTCGCCTACACGCAACTGCGCGAAAACCGGCTGGTGGGCGAAGGCTCGGCGCTGTCCATCCTGACCTTCCTTACCGTCATGGTGGTCTCGGTCATCTACGTCCGCTTCGCCGGCGGCAACATCCGCGACGTCGCGAAGGAGGAACAATGAGCACGCTGATTGCAGAACGCCCGACGGCGGAACTCGCCACGCGCACCAAGGCGCCGAAGCGTCGCTTGCGTGGGGAATCGAAACTGCACCCCTTGGTATGGGTGTTCGTGGTGGCCGTCATGGCCTTCTCGCTCATCCCGTTCTACTGGCTGGTCAACACCTCCTTTAAGAAGGGTGCGAGCCTGTCCCAAGGCGAGCTCTTCCCGAGTCAGCCGACGCTCGAGAACTATCTGGTGGTCTTCCAGAACCCCGAGTTCCTCCTGGCCTTGCGCAATTCGGTGATTATCGCCGTCGTGACTACAACCGTGGCGCTGGTGTTCGCGTCCTTCGCCGCCTATGCGCTGGCCCGGTTGAAGATGCGCCGCAAGGCGATGATCCTGACGCTGATCCTCTCGGTCACCACGTTCCCGGCTATTGCCATCGCGGCCCCAATGTTCTCCATCTGGCGCGAGATCGGGCTGTACGACACTCTGCTGGGCCTCATCATCCCGAAGCTGACGTTTGCGTTGCCGCTGGCGATCTACACGCTGACGTCGTTCTTCAAGGAGATCCCGCGTGAGCTGGAGGAATCCGCGTACATGGATGGTGCCACGCCGTTTGTCGCCTTCCGCAAGGTGATCCTGCCGCTGGCTGTCCCCGGCCTGGCCACGACGGCGATCCTGGTGTTCATCTCGGTCTGGAACGAATTCCTCCTGGCCGTCACGCTGACCACCTCGCCGGAAGCCCGTCCAGTGCCGGTGGCGATTGCGTTCTTCAGCGGCACCAGCGAGTTCGACCAACCCCTCGGCACCATCAGCGCCGCGTCGGTGATCATCACTGTCCCGCTCGTGATCCTGGTGCTCGTGTGCCAGAAGCGAATTGTCTCCGGCATGACGGCCGGCGCCGTCAAGGGCTAACCCCAAAACCTAGTAACCACAGAAAGAACAGGAACAACGTGAGCATTCAGCAGCAGGCCCCGTCCACAACCCTCAAAGTGGGAGTTGTGGGCATCGGTTGGGCCGGCCAGCAGCACCTCAAGGCGTACAGCAATATCGACGGCGTCGAGATCGTCGCCGTCGCGGGCATGGAAGCTGACCTTCTTGCCCAGCTGAAGGAGGAATACAGCATTCCCCACGCGTTCGCCCGCTGGGAAGACATGATCGAGCTCGAAGGCCTCGACGCCGTCAGCGTCGCCGTGCCGACGTTCCTGCACGCACCCATCGCCATTGCGTCGCTGGAGCGAGGGCTGCACGTGCTGAGCGAAAAGCCGTTGGCGCGCAACGCCGTCGAGGGTCAACAGATGGTGGACGCCGCCCGCAAGGCTGGCCGCGTCTTGGACGTTGCGTTTAACCACCGCCGCCGCGGCGACATCCAGGCGCTGAAGGAAGTGATCGACGCCGGGACGCTGGGTCGCCCGTACTACGCCAAGGCATCCTGGCTGCGCAGGCAGGGCATTCCGATGCTGGGCAGCTGGTTCACCAACCCGGAACTCGCCGGCGGCGGCCCGCTTGCCGACATCGGCGTGCACGTCCTGGACTACTCGCTGCACCTCCTGGGCGAGCCCAAGGTGCTGGCCGTCTCGGCGTCGACCCATTCCGAACTCGGCCCTCGCGGCCTCGGCGGGAACGCCCGGTACACGGCGTCGAACTCCAGCCACAAGTTTGAAGTGGAAGACTTCGCTTCCGCGTTCATCCGGCTGGAAGGCGGTGGGACCCTGATCCTCGAAGCGGGATGGGCCACGTACCGCGACGAGCGGGACCTGATGGACTTCACGGTTTACGGGACCGACGGCGGAGCGGACTTGCGCTCGGTCGGCGCCTCCGAGAACCCGGTCGCGGACGTCCACGTTTTCACCGAGAAGGACGGCGAAAACGCCGACTTCGAAGTGGTGGCCGAACCCGGGCGAGCCCACCAGGCCGTCGTCGACGATTTCATTGCTGCCGTGCGCGGCGGCGAAACTGTATGGGGAAGCCATGATGGTTCACTGGCCCTCAGCCGGGCCCTGGTGCTCGATGCCTGCTACAAATCCGCCCTCGAACAACGTGAAGTGGTGCTCTGAAATGTCTGATGCGAAATTGAAGATTGTCGTCTGGAACGAGGCCGTGCACGAGGCACGGAACGAGCCTGCCACGATCGGCGAGATGTACCCCGAAGGCATCCACGGTGCCATCGCCGCCGGGCTGCGCGGCTTCTACCCGGACTCGGAAATCACGACGGCGACACTCGCCGATCCCGAGCACGGACTCTCCGAAGAGGTGCTGGAGCAGACCGACGTGCTGCTGTGGTGGGGGCACATCGCACATGGCGAGGTCAGTGACGAGGTGGTGGAGCGCGTGCAGCGCCACGTCCTAGGTGGCATGGGTTTGGTGGTGCTCCATTCCGGGCACTTCGCCAAGATCTTCACCCGGCTGCTGGGGACCACTTGCTCGCTGAAGTGGCGCAACGAGGGCGAACGCGAACTCGTGTGGACGGTCAAGCCGTCACACCCCATCGCAGCCGGCATTGAGAGCCCCATCGTGATTCCGCAGCAGGAAATGTACGGCGAACTGTTCGACATTCCGGAACCCGATGACCTGATCTTCATCAGCTCGTTTGAGGGCGGCGAGGTGTTCCGCTCCGGCGTGACCTTCTCCCGCGGCAAGGGCCGGATCTTCTACTTCAGCCCCGGGGACCAGGAATACCCGGTGTACCACCAGCCGCAGATCCAGAAGGTCATCGCCAACGGGGTTGGCTGGGTGGCGCAGCCCGGCGTTTTCCGGGAAGCGCCCGAGGTCTCCAACCCGGCGCGGGGCTGGTTCGAGGAAGCCTAGCGCAGAGGGCTTCCACTCGTGAATCCTCTGTTCCACACTGGATCTATCTGCTTGTACTGAGCGGTGGATCGGGGCGGGCCGAATCGAGGGAAGGCTATGCAGAAAGCGCGTGTGGCGGCCGTGCTGACCTGGATTTATGCGGCGGCGTTCGGGATTCCTGCGATACCTGTCAGCATCTACCTCCTCCAAAACGGGTATCTGCCGATGTTCATGGACCTGTTCCCGATGTACGCGGGACCGTGGGACGGCCTGGAAGGCTGGGTCTTCGTGTCGCTGCTGATGGCATTCCTGGTCGTGGTCTTGGTGGCGTCCTGCGCTGCTTGGCTCGCATGGAAGGGACGCCGGTCCGGGCTTGTTCTTGGGCTGGCTCTCCTACCTGTCGAAGCGGTGTTCTGGTTGGGCTTCGACCTGCCGTTCCCGTGGTTGTTCGGCGTGGCCCGGGGGTTGCTGTACGCGCTCGCTGTGATGTCCTTGCGTCAACGTCCGGAGGGGCGGCTGGTGGCGTAAGTGCGTTCACTCATGCTCTCCCGCGATTAGCCGTTGCCTTCGGCGCAACCCAATAAATCGATCTACTGCGACTGCAATGGCCATCACGACGAGTCCTATTCCGAAGGCGGTCATCGGGCCATATATTGGCCAGAATATAGCGAATGTGAAAGTGATTTATACGCACTCATGAATCGATTGAGGCACCAAGGATTAGCCACCTATAGGTGGGAAATATCACCTACCGGTCCGCTGCGAAAATGTTATCAACTGACAAATGCGGGGTTTGAAGAATTGGAGCACCGGCACGCAACGTGGAACCCACAGCAGCCACAAACGCATCCCTCTCAGTCCCGGCACGTGTGGAGGAACGAGTCAGACAAGGTGGGTGCCACAGCAATTCATTGGTTTCAACTTATGCTCCTCGTTTTTTAGATTTCAGTTGTCTGCTTGTTTGGGCGCGAGCATCCGTCCAGACGCTAAGTACGGCACACCCGGTGAGAACGATCAGCCCCGTGATCTGTCGGCCGTCCAAGTACTGGTTAAGGCCTAGTACGCCGACGATCGCAGCCAACGCGGGGTCCAAAGCCGACACCATTGCGAAGGGAAGCGCGCGAAGACGCTTCATGGCGAAAAGTTCCAGAGAAAATGGAATAGCTATGGTCAGCAGTGCCACGACAAGCGCCTGGCCCACCCACCGGTCTGCTGTCTGCAAGTCAGGAACTGGGGTTAGGATCTGCCCTGCTAGAACAACTAGGAACGCGACCCACAAAGCCTTGGATAACACTGCCAGCGGATGGGACGCAGTCGGCATAGTCGTCCCCACCTTGATATAAACGCTCAACAGAATCCCGGTAGCCACGGCCCACAGGATTCCCGCGGGATCCGGTCGGCTGGCGTAGTCCACAATGAGGAAAAGTCCTGCCACGGCGCCCAAAACCGCAAGCCGGACCGCCCGAGGGCGCGTACGCAGACAGCCGAGTACCAAGGGGACAATGAATTCAATGGAAACCGCTAGAGACAGCGAAATATGGGAAATTGCTTGATAGAAGCAAAGCTGCATCAATCCCAAAACGACACCATAGCCGACGATGCGGCGCAGGGATACCACAGCGGAGTATCTTACAAACCAGAGGGCAGGAAGGAGTGCCAAAGCTCCGATTCCTACTCTCAGGCACGTCGCAATTCCTGCGCCAGCAGCTCCAATGAGCCCAACGGCCATACCGTTACCGAGCTGAAGCGCGGCCAGGCTCACGGCCACGGCAGCCACACCCGCCGAGGAAGCCCTTGGCTTCCTCATGTAAACCGCGCGAACGACAAAACCACGGCTGCTGTCCCCCATGCCGCCATAGGCCTATATCCCCCAATACGTCGTACCATCTGCCTGCGTACAAGGGAGCCGCTGCTGTATCAGCACAGAAGTGCTGCGCCGACGGTCCGCCTGTAAACCGAACCCAAGATGTCTGAATGCGCTTACAGGGGCGCGTCGATGCTCCCACTATCGAGTGCGTGCAGCTTGGAGTTCGTGACGCAGCTATCCATGCAAACATGCGAGGACGCCGAAGCGTACAAGCTTCTAGGCCGTTTAGGTTTCATCTGACGGGACAACCACTGGCGTCGGCCGCGCAGTTATGTAGTAGAGGGCAGCCCCGCCGCAAACGCCTCTATCCGATCGAACACCTCGGTTTGAGCTAGCTGGGAGGCTCGCCAGTCTTCCGGGATTTGCAGGGAATGATCGGCCCCGGGCACCTCAAAGAACGTCCCGGCACTCTCAGACTTACGTCCGCCGTCCCACAGCTTGTCCAATGAACCGCCGATAAAGAGATCGTCCTTTGAAGACATGCTGATAGTACTTCTGACCCTCTCGTCTGTGAGCAGCGGCGTCAGCCAGATACCCGGGATGCGCTCTTCCTCGGCCCAAGGGATACACAGGGTGCTGAAGGACTTGGCGACAATCAATCGTTGATCGGCGTCTGGTGCGGCCGCGAAAGCCGTCTTAGCGGCAGCCGCCGCGAACTCTTGAGGGCCAGCACCGGGCAAATCGTCAGGAGTCCACCGGACAGCCTGAACATGCCAGCCCAGTGCTCCCAGCATTTCACCAACCCAGAAGAGGACTGGGCCCTCAACCGGGTACCCGGAACCGGGAAGCAGGACGGCTACCTTGGTTCGTGCCGAGTGATCAGTGGAGGGTTTAGCCCAGGTGAAGGATTCCATAAGGCATGCTAACCGGCGACCGATGACGCGAGCCTGACCGCCGGAGATCAGCCTGCGTGCTCCCTTTCCTGATTGAGCGAAAACTCGGGGGCACTCCGATGGAAGTGACCATAACGGCGTAGGCAAAGGTACGTGCCGACGAAGGTGGCAAAGCCCAGAAGTGGCCCGGCCCAGGCGACGATGGGTGAGCCGCGCAGGAACATCGCCACGATGGCAAATGCCGTGGCTGTGATGACGATCGCCGGTTTTTCCGGGGCGAGGTGGTACTGGACCTTCCGGCCGATCTGGCCGTAAAAGAACCCCACGATCAAGGGGAAGACGATGAAAACGCCGCCCACAATCAAAAGCCACGGCATCGCTGCCATGGTGGCGGCGCCGATGGTCAGCCCGTAACAGCCAGCCAGCGTCAGCCAATAGCTGTTGGCACTTTTACCGTGTTTCTTCTTCATGTTCAGACGTCCCCAAATCGGCGAGGGCCCCAGCATAGCGGCTCCCAAGCCGAGCCCGAAGTCATGCAATCAGACGCTGGCTCCGCACACCTAGGCCATCCCAAAACGCCACCTAGTTGCTCCAAATTGACCCCTAATTTCGGCCAAATCACCACCTAGTTTCGCCTTTCCGCCCTGTGGGCCCTGAACCCGCCCATAGTGTCCTTCTCAGAACGCAGCCCCGGATTAAATGCGGAGCTGCCGGTGAAGACAACTATGGGGTTGGGGAAATGAAGCTGAGTCAGCAACAGAGCATTGCCGCCGCTGTGGATCAGTGGATCACAGGGGTACCCGGACGGATACCGGGTCACGTTATTTTTGTAGAGAATCCCGAGCACGCCGATTACGCGAAGACTCTCGCCGGCGAAGGCTCTACGGTTCTGGTTCTGAACGGCGACAAAGCCGACGGCGGCATCGTCACGGCATCGGGGTCATTCGACGCCGCGGGGGAAGAGCTCCTGGTGGACGGCACCCTCAGCTTGGAGATTCAGGACTATGTGGCTATCCCGTTCGTCAATCTGGTGGGTGTGACGGTAGTCAGGATCACCACCAAGGAGGACTGGCAAGCCTTTTTCGACGATGCAGAAGAAGCTGTCCGCTCCGGCCATTTTGTCCAGCAACTCACTGAGGTCAACGCCGTCCTGGCGGAGCGCGGGTTGTTGAGCGGGGCCGCGAAGGACACCCTGTTGCTGACGCGGCTTCACATCACCTGGGATGGTTCCGTCAGGTCCGGTCCCTATGGAACCAAAATCGGCAAGGTAGGTGACTCGCTTCCGGACATCAGAGTCCGGGCCGTTTCTCTGAGGCCGGAGTCCGCCGTTGCCGCTGTCTACTACCCCTGGGCCATTCAGGACTCCCTTGAGGCCAGGACCTGGATCCCGCGCTACCTGGCCGCCTTGGATGCTTGGAAGTTCATTCCCCGTGAAGACCGGGCCACCACAAGCCTGGTCGGATTCGGCACCAGTCTCTACGGCGCCACTCTCAATGACGGCCTCCCGTCAGCGGACGCTCCTTTTATCCTCAAGCGGGCTGCCGAATACACCCTGCTGGACCCTAAGACGGGCCGGCTCTTCAAGATCGGCACGGACGCCGCCGCCATTATTGAGGCCGTCTCCACCATGCGAGACATCCAGGTTGCCGCCAGGGTGGTGGCACCCGCACTCAAGGTTTCAGCTGATGTGGCTGAGAGTGCCGCCAGAGCGGTGGTCACGCATTTTGAACAGCTGGGCATCGACATCATGGGTGCGGGCCGATGACTGTTGAGCCGGTCCTGCCAACCCCGCGGACACAACTTCCCCTCTGGGTTCCGCTAACCACCCAGCATGACTTCGACGAGGCCGGCTACACGGCGGTCAGCGCCAACGGCGTGCACGTCACCTTCGAGGACGGCCAGCAACGGATCTGCGCAAAGAGCGGCCTGTGGAACACCAATCTCGGTTACGGAAACCAACAAATAGCTGAAGCCGTGGCTACGGAACTTCACGCCGCCTCCTACCTTCCGCTGTTCCGCACGTCCCACCGGAAAGCGGTCGAGGCTTCAAGGGCCCTCCTGAGTCTGCCTGCACATGACTTCCAACGAGTGGTGTTCTCCACCTCTGGCGGTGCGGCCAATGACGCAGCGATGAAGCTCGCCCGCCAGTACTTTGTTTTGAACGGCCAGCCCGAGAGGAAGCTCATTGTTGGCCTGAGTGGCAGCTACCACGGGCTGACCTATGGAAGCCAAGCCCTCAGCGGTGATGAACTCGGACAGGCAGTTTACGGCGTGGACCGGCGCAATATCCGCCACATCAGATTCGACGACGACGGCGCGGAACTCACCCGGCTGATGCAAAGGGAAGGGCACAGGATCGCGGCCGTCATCATGGAACCGGTCCTGGGTTCAGGCGCGGAATCAGTGCCGGACGGCTTCATTGAGGAGGTCATCAAACACCGGGACCACCACGGCTACCTTGTGGTCGCCGATGAGGTTGCCACCGGCTTCGGCAGGGTAGAAGGCTGGTTCGCCTCAGATGCCTGGCCTCAACAGCCGGACATTATTATCTCGTCAAAGGGCCTGACCAATGGCACCAGCGCTTGCGCCGCCCTCTTGATAGCCCACCGCGTAACCCAACTCTTTGACGCATCAGAGTCCATCTTTGTTCACGGGGAAACCCAAGCTGGAACACCGGCAACATGTGCCGCGATCCTCAGCACCATCGCTGAGATGAAGCGCTTGGACCACCACACCCTGAACAAGCAGGTGGCTGAGGGTCTCAACACAGTCATTGAAGACCTTCAACACACCCCGGGAGTAGGTAACTCAACGGGTCGCGGCTGTATGCGCGGCCTCAAGCTTCACGCGAAAAACGGCATGCCGCTCTCTTCAGACGGCGTCCTGACTGTAGTGAGGAACATTCATCAAGCCGGTGCCATAGTCCAGCCGGGGCCTGGGCGGATCCAACTGCTGCCTGCCCTGACTTACACGGAGGACAACTTTGCAGAGCTCCGGGACGCCGTAAAGGCAGGCCTGCTCAGTGCCGAACGCGACGGAGTTTTCGAGTGATTGCCGATCACGGGTTGAGGACCCGTTGCGTCATTGCCGACGACGGGACGGCACCAAAGTACGTGGGCGGCCTCACTCGCGGCAGAACGGGCTTGGTAGTCGACCGCGACCTCAAAGTGCACCGAGACAAACTCCTTGAAGGTGACCTCAAAGGTTCAGCTGTCCTGGAACTGACTGCGGAGCCCGTCACCGTGGAAACGCTGAGGACCGTGGGCCGCTTCATCCGCGAAAACGGACTTCAGACGGTGGTGGGACTCGGCGGCGGTTCAGTCCTTGACGCGGTAAAGCTCGCCGCAATCTTTACCGCTGATCCCGCTTTGACCATATTCGCTGAGCGCCACGCCAAGCGCTCCGGACTGTTGGTGTTGCCGCCGATCACCAACCCCAACGATCGTCCCAAGACCATTCTCATGCCGTCCACGGTGGGTACCGGCGCTGAAGTCAGCGCTGTAGCGTGCCTGGACACCGCCGTCGGACGCCGCTTGATTGCCTCGCGTAACTTGGCGGGTGACGTGGCAATGCTCGACGCCGGGCATCTGGCCACCCTGCCCAAGTATCTGGTTTTCGAAGGCCTGCTTGAAGCTCTGCTGAGAGTGGCGGGCACCATGGTTGGCAGCCAGCACAGCATCTTTGACGACGACGGCCATGTCCTCATCCAACGGATGGTCCGGTTGGGAGAGCGGCTGACTCTTTACGATACGGCGGAACTCCGCCTAACTGCGGCCCGCCTCAGCATGGAGACGCACACCGGATGGGCCCTTATGGGCCGCAA
The DNA here is from genome assembly GCF_011605365.1 of Paenarthrobacter sp. MSM-2-10-13. Lineage (NCBI taxonomy): Bacteria > Bacillati > Actinomycetota > Actinomycetes > Micrococcales > Micrococcaceae > Paenarthrobacter > Paenarthrobacter sp. MSM-2-10-13. The sequence continues at coordinate 63,330 of NZ_JAAOXO010000008.1, forward strand.
CCCCTACGGGGCAAGGCACTGGTACCTCGCAAACGAGCTCGCGTACGTGACAGGGGCGAGAAAAATGACGGCGACAGCGTCTGTGATCGGGCCTATCTGGGCCGAAATCACCAACGGTGCAGCAGCCTGGGGCGACCGCCGGAGGCTCCAACAACTGTGGTCCGTGGTCACCGATGCGGTCCCTGAGCTGGACCCGGATCCGGCTCCTGGTATCAACCACCTGATGCGGCGGTGGGGTATCGCCGGACTCGAGAACATCGGCGGCGAAACGCTTCACCTAACCACGGAAGCTGCAATCCGAAACTGGGGCGGATCACTGCCCATGCTCCGCGGCATCGACGCCGCGCAGATTCAGTACGTCCTCCATAGCGCGGCGAGGACACACAGTCTTGTCCGCCCAACCGGGTGATCTACGAGCGACAAGAGGAAGGAGGTGAGTACATGAACAGCACAGCACTCAAAGCCCTGGACCTCAACATCCAAGAGCTGGAGGCCATGGACGTTCCGGACGACTGGGACGAACGCATCAAGGGCATCACGGCAGGACTGGCATTGGTGGGCATCGCGGTGGCCATCACCTGATCGCGCAGCCAACTCAAAACGCGCACTGAAGGGAGGTGAAAACGAATGCAAAATCAGCTCAACATCTCCGTCCAGGAGATCGAGTCGATGGATACCCCGGACTTCAACAACTGGTTCATCGGTGTTTCCCAAGGAGTTGCCATCGGCCTGATCGCCGTCAGCATCACCTAATCAGGGGTCCGCTACACAAGCTCCGCTCCGTATCCAGAGACCTAAGAAAGGAGAAGTCAATGATCGCAGCCTCGAACCTTCAGCTGACCATCGAAGAGCTGGAAAACCTCGACACCCCGGACGATACACCGTGGTACATCCGCGTTGGTGACGTCATCATCATTGCCGGCGTCGTCGTCGGCCTCGCCGCTACCTAAGCAAGTCCACGCGGGTGGTGCCATCTTGGCCACCACCCGCGTGCACCCACACCACCACACCGACTCCCGGAGAGCACGAGCTGATGAACACCGCACCAGATGAGACCGCCGACGCCATTTTGCGGATCCTTGGACACGTCGATCCTCCTGAGGATTTGTATAGCGTTTCGGGATCGAGACTCTACGACCAGATCACCGCCAACGACCTCACCGAGCTTCCCGAGATCCTGGCCGCTGCGCGGAAAACCTCCGGGCCTATCTTGGAACTTGCGGCAGGATCCGGACGGATCACGCGACCCCTCCTTGCCTTGGGGCGTCCGCTCACCGCAGTCGATTCGTCACCGGAAATGTTGGCCATGCTGAAGGAGAAGACAGACACCAAAGCCTTCAACCCCCGCGATGTAAAGGTTGAACTGGTGGAGGCGGACATGTCCCGCTTTGAGATCGACGGCGGTTTCGGTTGTGTGGTTCTCGGTGCCAGTTCCATCACGCTCCTTGATCCGGCGGGGCGCTGGGAGCTGTTCCGCAGAGTGCGCGAATGTTTAACGCCGGACGGTCAATTCCTACTGACGGTCCTGAACGCGGACAACCACCAAGCCCCACTAGGCAGTGTAGGCCGCTGCACGGTTTCAGCTCTGGGGGACGATTCGTTCCTGATCACTGCGGAAGGCCGGGACGCTGCCAACGGAGCGCGTCACGTGACCATGATCCATGTCAGTTTTGGCTTGGACGGGACATATAGATCCTCCGCCTACGCAAGCGACGTCGCCTTCCTGAGCAACAGCCTCCTCGAGGAGGAGATCGCTGCAGAAGGACTCAAGATTATTGAGCGCCGCCCGGTACGGATAGCGTCGCCAAGCCCGGGTTTGAATGATGTGGAGCTATGGGTTTGCGGCAAATGAGCGTAGATCCCGTACGGACGCTGCACCCTTCCCTGGGGCTGGTGTCTGAAGCCTCCATCTATGTGCCCAATGACGTGGGGCTGTGGCGAACCGTGGGGCGATTAGCCAACAGCACACCGGGTGCTCGGATCGCCTCTGCAGTAGGGGCCTTTGATGTCACAAAGCGGGCGTCTCTGACGAGAGGTGCCGGCGAAGCGGTTGAACGATTCGCCCTGGTTCCCGTGCCGGAAGATTCCGAGTATCTGCTGGCCGGGAACGGCAGCCCCGGCACCAGGATTGACTTTGTCGGCGCCGGCCTGGGATGCGCCTCCGCCTTGCACTGGGACTTCCCTTGGTACCGTGCCATCGACTTGCTGACTGGCGAGCCCACGCTAGTTCCCGCCCCTGTTGTGGATTACTCCCCTGGATGCGGACAGACGAAACCGTGGGAAAGGTACTTCGATCCCTCGCCCAACGGTGCGGCGTCCGGACCCTCGGAATCCTTCGCCCAGCGCTCCGGGATCGCAGAAGTCATGGAACGCGACGCCTTTCTTACAGCGTGGCGTCAGAGGATCCCACTGGAAAAGTTCGACGCAGAGAGCATGCCCGTGATGGTGCGCCAGTCATCTGAAACCAGAGGACTTAGTCTGCTCCTTGTGGCTGCCCGGGCAGCCGGTGTTGAGCCCATCCTCGCCTTCATTCCGAGCAACGATGCTCCGCTGTTGACCGCCGTGTGCATCATTACTGAGGAAAACGGTTCAGCCGGATTCGGCGCTGTGGGACTCAAATCTGCCTCGGACCCAGTGGTGGCGTTGGGGGGAGCGCTTCAAGAAGGGCTCCAAATCCGGGAGTTGTTCCACACACGCATGCCTTCTGCCGGGCGGGTCCCAACCGGTTCGGATTCCGGCCGCTCGCCCACCGCAGGGACGTATGCACCCGTGACCGACGACGATTCCCGCGCTGACTTCTGGACGACTGCACCGGCGGTAACCGAATTGCGGCAGTGGGTTGGGTCCTTCATACCATCCAGCTTTCCTGGATGCCGGCCCATGCCCGACGTGGATGGTCTGGTGCAGTACCTGGCCGGACGAAACATTCGCACCCACTGGGTCAACCTCACGCATAGGCTTCCTCGAGCTATCCAAGAGCTGGGTTGGACGGCCGGCAAGACCATCTGCCCGGGGGCTGTTCCCTTGACCATGGACGAGACCAAGGAGCTGTTCGTGATGCCGGGCTGCCCTGCAACGCCTCATCCGTTGATATGAGCAGGCCCGGGAAGGCTGTACATGGCGGGCTCGAGTGGCCGGTGCAGCTCGCGTCGGCAGCTTCCATCGACCGGCCGTTGCAGGAAGGCGGGCCGTGGATTGTCGCCATCAATGGCGTGCCGAAAGCGCGGGTCTCCTCCGACGTCGCCGATGTCTTGAAAGCGGTGGACGGCTCCATGCAACCGGCCCAGATCGCCCAGCTACTGGGACCACTTTGGACGCCTGCGGACGTGGAAGGGATTGTGCGCCAGCTGGCGCACACGGGAATTTTCGACGACGGCGCGGGGCCGGCTGAGACTCGACGGGTCCAGTTGAGACCGCCCTTCACGGTGCAGTTCACCCTTTTCAATCCGGCACAGCTGTTGGAGAGTTTCCGCCCGGCAGTCACAGCCATGATCAGACCTGCAGGCGCCGTCACAGCGTTGCTTCTCCTGCTCAGCGGATTGATCGGTGCGTCTTTTGCGGGGCCCAGCATGTGGCGTGTCCTGTCTACCCCTCTTCCTATGGAGGCCTATCTGTACGTGGTGGCAGCGATGTTCGCGTCGACGTTGCTGCACGAACTGGGCCATGGCATGGCGCTCACCTACTTTGGGGGCACGCCGCGGCGGATCGGGATCATGCTGTTCTACCTCTCACCTGCCTTCTTCTGCGACGTTACCGATGGGTGGCGGCTAAGTTCGCGCAGGCAGCGGGTGCTCGTCGCCCTTGCCGGTCCTTTGGTGCACGTTGCCTTGGGGAGCATTGTGATGGCAGTGCAAGTGTTCCTCCCGGAGTCATCAGTGAAGGACGCAGCTGTTCTCTACGGATTGATTTGCTACGCCGTGGCGGTGTTGAACCTCTTTCCCTTCATCAAATTGGACGGTTACGTGGCTCTGATGTCCGCCGTGGACCTTCCCCATCTCCGGAAGAAATCGATCGATGCGCTGGCCGACGTCGTCAGCTCCCGTGTTCTTGGATCCCGGCGCTGTATCCCGAACCAAGGTCTCTTGCCCTGGTTCGGTCTAGCAAGCTTCCTGTCAGGGATTGCCTTCATGGTGATCGGCTACCAAAGGCTTGTGCCCATCTTTCTGCAACTTGGATATGCGGGGCACCTGGTTGTTTTCGGTGTTCTTTGCCTGCTGCTGGTGATGGCCGCCAAGGGTGTCTTCGGCTTTTTCCGTGCAGCAACCAAGAACGGAAGCCCAGCGTGGAGGCGGGTTCTGGTTGTCGGTTTGGGTGCTGTGGCCGCCGGAGCGCTCATGGCTTCCATTCCAGTAAGACCCGTGACCGTAGCCGGCTACACCTACATAAACGGCGAACTGAATATCGTGGCACCGCTGCAAGGTTCCGGCGCCGCGTTCGAACCCGGCGATCACGTCACACTCCAATCCCAGGGAATGATCATCCACGAGAACCTGGGCCGGGCCACCATTGGTGACCCGCCGCCGTCGAACGCCATGGCAGCGCTGGACACCATCGCCCCGGTTGCACTGGCCGGGAACAACCTGCCGGTACTTGCCTACCCAAGCGAGTTGGAATCAGGCATGAACCTGTCCTCGTCTGGCCGTGCTGAAGTGACAAGCCAGCGGGAGATGAGCTTGGGGGAGTGGCTGCTGGACACGGCCATGAACTCGCCGCTGTGGCCAGTGCAGTCCGGGCAAACCACCGAATCCAAGGGAGGGCACTCATGATTGTCCACGCCAGCTTCGAGGCGTTTAGTAAGAAGAGAGGCCCGCGGTTTGCAGTCGAAGACCTAACGTTCGATGTCCCGGCCGGGCGGGTGGTGGGCCTGATTGGACCCAACGGGGCGGGAAAGAGCACAGCGCTCGCAGGGCTGACCGGCCTTGTGGAGGCCACGTCGGGAAGTGCAACCGTCTTCGGGCGTAACTACCGGACACTGCCCCGGCCCGCCACCAAAGTTGGCGTGAACCTGGACGGAATGGACGTGGAGCCCGGGCTGACAGGACGCCGGCACCTGCAGATCTGCCGGCTGGCCGTGGGGGCTGAGCCGGAGACTGTGGAGCGCGTACTGGAATTGGTGGATCTCGCAGCTGAAGGAAACAAGAAGGTACGGGACTACTCGCTGGGAATGCGGCAACGCCTGGGGATTGCTTCCGCCTTGGTGGGCAGTCCGGAGATGCTTGTTCTTGATGAGCCCGCTAACGGCCTGGACCCTGAGGGTGTCCAGTGGCTCCGGAGGTTCCTCCGGGAATTCGCCGCATCCGGCGGGAGCGCCCTCGTTTCCAGCCATCAACTCATGGAGTTGGAACAGGTTGCGGACGAGGTTGTGGTTCTCAGGCAAAGGACCCTGTTTCGAGGAACCCTCAAGGAGGCCAAAGCGCTCGGTGGGGGCAGCCTGGAATCCGCGTACTTCAAGATTCTGGAGGGCAATCGGTGAATGGAACGGCAGTAAGTTCCATGGGCGGTGGACTCCGTTCAGAGCTCCTGCGGTATGTCAGCGGTTATTCAGTGCTCGGCATTCTGGCTTTTACCGCATTGGTCCCTTGGTTCGTTGCAAACTTCCTGGGCTGGCCAGATAACTCAGAAGGGCTATCCGCCGCGGACAACGTCCGGACATTTTGGACTCTTTCAGCAAGCATTGCACCCGTGGCTACGTTCGCAGGAAGCTATGTGGTCACCCGGGAATCCTATTACGGAACACTCCGGCGCAGTGTGGTGTTGTCAGGGCTGAAGCAGGTGCTGATATCCAAATACTTGGCCGCAGCGATTGTTGGCCTCGCTACGGTCACCACAGGAACAGTGCTTTGGGGCGTAAGTGCGGCGTTTTCACTGCCCCCAGGTGTTCTGGGCAAACTGCTGGCGGCAGAGTCCTGGAACCAGATGCCGGGTGTGGTGCTGGCCGCGACCATGGGTTCATTGTGGGGATGCTCGCTGGGTTGGATCATCCGGCACTACTACGCGACCACCATACTCACCCTGCTGATTCCGCTGGCCGTCGAGGTGCCACTCATGGCAAGTGCACCGGAAGTAGCGCGCTGGCTTCCCTCCGGAGCTTTGGCGGGAATTGCGTCCCTGCCCTTCGACGGACTTCTGGCACCATTTCCTGCTCTCCTTGTATCCCTTGGCTGGCTCATGGCGGCAGGTCTATGTGCCGTGCGTCTTCTCCTAGGGAAGGAGTTCTAGATGGTGTCAGCCTTTCTCTCTGACGTCAGAAGGCCCTGGTTGTGGCTGGGATCAGCCCTATGCGCCCTCTTGGTGGCAGGGCTCGTGGGCGTACTCATTGGCATGGCGCGACTGGAATCTCAAACATCACCGGGGTTCGACCTTGTTCTCCGTCAAGCCAGCATGTCGCTCATGCTCATAGTGGCTGCGGTGATGGGGTCGTTCTCCTTTACCTCGGACTATAGGGCGGGCTGTTTCACGCGCAGGGTCTTGCTGTTTCAGCGCGCACCGGCGTTCACTGCCAGGTTAGTGAGCACCGTCCTGGCGGCGCTCCTTGCGGGAACAACCGTAGGAGTGCTGTTCGGAGTTTCCGGAGAACTTATGGACAGCGCTTGGGGAATTACACCTAATGCAGTTCTGGCTTTCACGGGCACGGCCGCTATGGGATCGATGTGGGGCTTTGCGCTGGGATCCCTCATCCGGAGCCACATGGTGAGCCTCTTCGCGGTGCCGTTGAGCTTGGTACTTCCTGACCGCCTATCAGCCACCTCACGGAACGCCGAACAATTCCTCTTCCCAGTCTTGGCCGCTGACTGGGCTGACCACGTAGCAATCCACATACCAGCCACAGGTTCTTTTCTAGGGGCCATGATCTGGCTTGTAGTGGTTACAGCGGTTGCGTTCGGGATGTTCCTGAAGCGGGATCTGGCATGACATTTCATCTACTTCAACAAAGGAATTCGCAATGAACCGCAGTCCGTTGGTATGGCTCTTTCTGGCATTGGTCCTAGGCGCCTATGCCGTGACCGTTTTCGTCTCCGATTCAGAGCAAACGTGGTGGTCCATCCTTTCCGGGATCTTCATAGCGGCCGCGTCCTTGGTGACACTGTGGAGGTTCAACCGGGAGGTCAGGAAAAACCGCCAACCGTGAATGGATCTACTGCGCCAAGGTTTACTTTCCAGGCTTTGCCGGTTTCACCACCATCGCTGAACCTCCGCCACGGCGTTGGGGCTCGGCTGCCGCGGTCAAAGATCCGTCCGGATTGAACTCGACGGCGGTTGCCGCCCCGATTTCAGCCGCGGACGTGAAAGCGTCCCCGGCCGGAACCAGATCGTGCCCCAACGACTCCAGCGCAGGGCCGTACGCGTCAATGAAGGCTGGCTCCGAACTGATGGTTGCACCATTCCGGGGTGCAGCCCGCGGGGCAGCCAAGGCCTCCGAAACCGTCATGCCCAAGTCCACGCGGTTCAGGATGGTCTGCAGCACAGTGGTGATAATGGTCGATCCGCCGGGGGAGCCCAGTGCCAGGAACGGCTTCTGGTCCTTCAAGATGATGGTGGGCGACATCGAGGACCGCGGCCGCTTGTTCGGTTCGATCCGGTTGGGGTCCTTGGGGTCATAGACGGTGCTGAAATCAGTCAGCTCGTTGTTCAGCAGGAAGCCCCGGCCCGGAACAACGATTCCCGAACCGCCCGTCTGCTCGATCGTCAGCGTGTATTCCACCACGTTGCCCCACTTGTCGGCGACCGTCAGGTTGGTGGTGGAAATGTTCTCTGTATCCGTCTCATTGGCGAGCGGTGCAGCAGCAGCCGGGCACGCGCCGTCGTACGTTTCTACGTTGCCGGGGGCTACTGGCTTGGGAGCTGCCGCCGCCGGATCTATTTCGCAGGAGCGTTCCTTGGCGAAGACGTCGTCCAGCAGCGTGCTGGTGGGGACCTTCACGAAAGCAGGATCACCAACGTAAGCGCCGCGGTCCGCGAAGGCCAACGAGCTGGCCTCGAAGTAGTGGTGCAGGGCATCCACTGGCGTCATGCCCTTGAGGTCGTAGTTTTCCAGGATGTTCAGGGACTCACCCACCGTGGTGCCGCCGCTGCTGGAAGGAGCCATGCCGTAGACGTCGTAGCCGCGGTACTCAACCTTGGTGGGATCCTGGTCCACCACCTTGTAGTTGGCCAGGTCCTTGGTGATCATGGAACCAACGGGGACGGGAAGCTCTGTTGTTGCCGTCTTGGGTGGGGCTTGCACGGTTTTGACGATTTCCTCGGCGAGAGGGCCGCCGTAGAAGGCGTCAGTGCCCTCTTTGGCCAGTTGCCTGTATGTCGCCGCAAGGTCGTGGTTCTTGAAGACACTTCCGACGGCGGGAGCGTCACCACCGGGCAGGAACAGGTCCCGTGTGGAGGTGAACGCGTCGAACCGGAGTTTGTTGTCCAACGTTTGCTGGCGGAAGGTCTGGTCCACAACAAAACCGCGGTTTGCCACCTTGATGGCTGGTTTCAGCGCGTCTCCCAAGTCCATGCTTCCCCAGCGTTCCAGCGCGCGCTCCCACGTGGCGGGCGTGCCGGGGACGCCCACGGAGACTCCGCTGGTGACCAGGTCCGGTGTGAATTTGTAGGGCTTGCCGTCGGGGTCCGCGGGGTTGATGAAGGCGTCCGGCTTGATACCCGCCGGAGCTGTCTCGCGCCCGTCAATAGTTCCCACCTGCTTGGTCTTCGCGTCATAGAAGACGAAGTAGCCACCGCCTCCAATGCCGGCGCTGTAGGGCTCGGTAACACCCAGGGTTGCTGCTGCGGCCACGGCGGCGTCGGCAGCATTGCCGCCCTTTCGTAGTACTTCGATTGCGGCTGCGGAAGCCTCCGGATCTACCGTGCTGACGGCACCGCCGTAACCTGTGGCCGTGGCTGTCTTGTCGGTTTCGCGGGGGTCGGCGAAGGCCGGGCTGGCCATCGCGCCGCTCGTCGCGGTCAGTGCCAATGCTGCCGTGACCGCAGCCAATTGACGTCTCACATGAGTCATGGTGTCTCCCAGAGTTGTTCCAGACGGTGATGTGGTGGACGGTCCGGTCACCCTATCGCGGGGTTTGCCTGGGGACAACGGTTGAATTCAAGGGCGGATTGAGGGTAAGGCGCCGGGCGGCGCGGGGGGTCCCGCCCCCGTTCCTGGCCCCACACGACGCCACATCGTGCACCCTGGACGCTGCCGGTGTCTGCGACGATGGTGGCATGCTTGTGTGGCTCACGGACTGGCAAATTGCGGAAGATCATCTGCTCATCGAAGTGGGCGACTCCGTGGAGTGGACGGTCTACCCAGCCGACCGGGATTGGGTTTGGCGGTTGTTCGGCGATCGCCTGGCGATAGATTGGCAGCTCGATTCGTACGGGGAAGCGGTGGAGCAGCCTTCGCGTCGGGTTTCGGGGAGAGTCGCAGAGCTAAGCAGCGTCCGCTGTCGCCAGGAACGGGCGCCCGAAGGCCGCTTCCGGCTTAGTGATCGCTGAAGCGGGCGTCCCGCTCGTAATCTTCGAAACGCAGTTTCAGCGCCGCCTTCACCTGACCCGGTGCGTCGTCACCAATAAGAAGTCGAAGTCGCGGATCATCTACGTCCCCTACGTGCGCGAGGATCACGGCTGCCACATCCTCTGGTGAAGTTCCCCCGGCGGCTTCCGACGGCGGCCAAGGTACGCTTGCGGTGCCGAACAGTTCGGTTCGCAGTCCGTCATAGGCGGCAAGCGGAGCGCAGAAATGCATGCTGCCGCCGGCCCAGTCTGTATCGATCGCACCGGGCTCGGCCAAGGTGACCCGGATGCCGAACCGGCCCACCTCGGCAGCCATCGCCTCGGTGAATCCCTCCAGGCCCCACTTGGCCGAGTTATAGAGCCCCAGCATAGGCATGGTCCCCACGGCTCCGACAGTTGAGATCTGGACGATGTGCCCACGTCCCTGGTGGCGCATGACCGGAATCGCGGCTTGGCTAAGCCAGAGTGGACCTAGGAGGTCCGTGTCGAGGATGGCGCGTGCTTCGTCCTCGGTTGCTTCTTCTACCGCACCGATGAGGCCGTATCCCGCGTTGTTTACGAGCACATCCAGCCGCCCAAATTCCGCGACGGCCTGATCGACGGCGGCGAAGGCGCCCCGCCGGTCGCGAACATCGAGTTCCTGCACCAGGAGGCGTTGGTGGTCCGGCAGCGAGTGAGCACCTCGTGTCGTAGCAACTACTGCATGACCTGCTTCGAGTGCAGCGAGAGTCAGAGCGCGTCCCAGCCCTCGGTTCGCGCCAGAGATCATCCATGTTTGGGGTGAAGCCATGATTCCACCATATCAATAACTGGACGGACCGTCTCGTTTTAGCGGGTACCCTAGGAATATGGCGCGTCTGCGAACTCGAATATTGGTCTTTGAGGCGGCACTGACCCTGGTCCGGGAAGGCGGCCTCGGAAGCATTTCGATGGAAGGTGTGGCGGCGCGGGCCGGAGTGAGCAAGCAAACGCTGTACCGCACCTGGCCCTCGACCGGGGCGATTCTGTTCGATGCACTCCTGGCGCGGAGCTTCGGCGAGGACGGCATGGTCCACGTCCCCAACTCGGGCGATCTGGCGGTTGACCTGGAAGCACTCGTCGTTGCGACGATCGTAGAGTTGACCAACTCTACGCAGGAGCCCCTTCTGCGAGCCGTCACCGCAGCCATCCAGTCTGATGAGGTGCTGGCCTCCCAATATCGGGAACGGCTGCTGCTGCCTCAACTCAGGGCAATTGCTGACCGGCTTCGTCAAGGGGGTGTCGATGATCCGGACTCAGCTGCAGAACTGCTCTTGGGTCCGGTTTTCCACCGATGGCTCCTTCGCGCCCATGCCTTTGAGCCCGATTGGGCGGGCCTGCACGTCCAACGCGTGCTTCGAGCCACCACACCACGGACGGAATTGTTGCCACCTGTTGCGGGTGGCCAGTGAGCTGCCGAATGCGGCGTCCATAACAGGACTCCGCATTCGGACCGCGTCCACCACTAACTGTGGGAAACCCTCGCGATGCCTCAGGCGCGGCGAACAGGCTGCTGCAGCTCGGTCACCCAGTCGGATTGATCGTCTGACACCGCCCGGACGTACAGTTCCCGGCACGGACCGGAGTGTACGAGCCCCCGGGCGAAGATCTCCGAATGAAGCGCCTGCCAGCTCTCCGCAATGTGTTCCATGGAGCCTAAGTGAACGCCACAGACGGCATTCTCGACCTGGGGCAGTTCAACGATCTCGAAGCCTTCGCGGGCTGGTCCCGAATAGGCATAGCCTGCGATGATTTGCAGGCCGTCTTCAACTGTCTCGTAGAGCGCAACCGGTGTCTCCAACGTTCCACTTTCGCCCCCGATGATCTGCGAGACAGCGTCAAAGGCGGGCCCCACGGTGCCTGCAACCTCGGGTTGTTCGGCTACGACCGCGCGGCGGGCTGCCAAGCGTACGGCCGGCAGGGATTTTTCGATAATTTCAATCTGTGACATGTGATTCTCTTTCTCGATGAGATGGAGCCGGCGTTGCACGTCCAGGAGCCTTGCAGCAGCGATCCGGTGTTCCTGCTCAACTTCTGCGCGGCGAATCCGCAAGAGAGCCGCGATCCGATCAGCCTCGACGCCTTGGTCAAGAATCGACGAGATGTCGTTGAGGCCGAAGCCAAGCTGGCGCAGGGCAACAATGCGGTGAAGCCGCTCAAGTTGAGACGGATCATAGGACCGGTAGCCGCTGAACTCGTCAACGTGGGCTGGTACGAGCAAACCCGCGGTGTCCCAATGCCGCAGCATCCGATGGGTCACCTGCCCGATCTGCGCGAAAGCTCCGATGGATAACATGACTCAGTTCTCTCGTCTTCCACAGTGTCAGAGTCAAGTATCGCCCGAACGCTGCTTTGTTTTGCTGAACATCGACGTCGGTGCGCACAGGATTGCGTTGACGGCGTAGCCTCGGCTTTATGGGGAAATCATGTGGTGTCACTGTTGTGGGCTTGGCCGCGATACTCGCAGGATGCGCGGCCTCACCATCGTCCATTTCCGAGTCTGATTTCAGGGGCGGACTTCCGTCGGAGGCGATTACCGCTGATCTGGATACCCACGCCAAGGAGCCGTACCTTTCCTTGGGTCCAGCGGCCGGATGGTTGGACGCCGGTGCAAAGTTTGCGGTCGCCCTCAGCGGCAGTTCCAGCTGTCCGGCTTTCCCCTCGTCGATTCAGGTGCTCAATTCACAGCACGTGAAGTTGGAGGTCGCGACCCATGATGCACAGGCCTGCACAGCCGACATGGCCCCACATACCTACGTCATCAAGACTCCCGCAGACGTGGACTCATCCCGTGAGGTCACGCTTGACGTCGGTGAGACGCGGGTGCTGCTGCCTCCATTGCCCCGGTAGCCAGAGCAGGAGGCGACTACAACGTCGCCGCGGTAACCAAGAGTCCGCCGGCGGATGCTCTACTGGCTGGCTCCCTGCCGGGAACCCCGGCGGGACAATATTTCCTGGACGCCGACGCCCACCAATCCGATGGCAAGAGCCAGCAGAATCGTGGGCAACGCCCCTCCGTCCGGTCCGAGGACGCGCATGAACACCTCGCGGCCCCTCGACAACATTTCTGGGATGTCCCCGGCCAGCACCCGGGTCCCGAGGACGGATTGGATGGCGGTGAACAGCGCTGGCAGCAGCCACAGGAAGAGAATGTTGAGTGCCCAGGCAACCGCTCGGCGGGCGGGCCGGAGGCCACACCACGCCAGCGCACAACCAACCAGTACGGCCGGAACCCATCGGGCAACAGTAGGCACCGCCGTGGGAACGTTGAGGAAACCCACTACGCTCGCTATCCACACCACAGCCCAGGAAGTGACCGGAATGGCCATGAGGCCAAAGCCGATGGTGGCTTTGACGTGGGATGGGGACGCGATGAGCAGCATGGCCACAAACGACGCAATCACTGAGCCGATCACGCCCGCCAGAAGGCCGCCGAAATAGAGGCTGGACAATGTTCCCGGAGCCAGTCCGTCGTGCAACACGGAGAATGATTGCACGGTGGCCGTGAAGTGCACCGCGAAGACGCCGGCAGCCGCGCACCACATTGCGAGTCGACGGCGGGTTGGTGACCAGATGCGAACGGCCAATCCGGCAAGCGCTCCGCCGACCGTAAGCAGGGCGACGATGGTGGTCGCCTCGTACTGGCTCAGGGGTAGAAGGGCAGGAGGCATCTGAGCTGGCATAACCTGCGTAGCCCACAAATTTTGTAGCGGAAGCGTGGCACCTGTAATCCACCACGGCGCGAGCCCCAGAATGCCGGAGAGTAGGCCGATCAACCATCCCCAGAGGGCGTCCCGGCCGGGCTTACCGGAAGGCTTTATGGCCGGGGCGGGCGTCTGGACAGTGTTCTCGGGGTAGCTCACGAGGCTCCTCAGTGAGTCTGGACATGGAGTGCCCGAGCCTACAGGAGGCGGGCCAGCCACCCATGCTACACCGAGTGGATTAATTGGCTCCCTTCAGGCCCGTGCCATCCCCAACACATCCTCGCTGATCTCCCGCCCAATCACCCTCAGCAACTCTGCCGACAACCCGGGGTCCTTGGAGGAGTCCTTGTCCGTGTAGTCGGTCAGTGCGTAGACGGACGTCAGGGACATTTCGGTCCATTGTTCACGTGCCAGCAGTGAGCGTCCCGCGACGGCGACGATGGGCCGCCCAAGGGAACGGCGGGCGACGGCGGCGGGCAGCTTTCCGGCCAGCGTCTGCTCATCGATGCTTCCTTCACCGGTGATGACCAGATCGCAGGCGTCTTTGCGGGTGTCGAAGTCCAGAAGGTCCAGGAAGTAGTCTGCGCCGGAGACCTGCTTTGCGCCGAGGAGCAGGCAGGCGAAGCCGATGCCGCCGGCGCTTCCGGCACCGGGGTGGTGGGGAAGTCCGGGATCAGCGAGTCCGGCGTCGGTGAGGACCGAAGCGAAGTGGACCAGTCCGGCGTCGAGTGTTGAGACCTCGGCGGGAGTGGCGCCCTTCTGGGGGCCGAAAACGGCCGCCGCGCCGGTGGGCCCGTGCAGGGGGTTGTGGACGTCTGTGGCGAGGATGAGTTCGACGCCGTCCAGCTCCGGGATGAGGGAGCCGGTCACCGAGTGGAGGCGGGGCAGCGAGCGGCCGGTGCCCTCCAGCAAAGAACCGGAGTTGTCCAGGAACTGCAGGCCCAGGGCGGTGAGCATTCCCATGCCGCCGTCGGTGCTGGAACTGCCGCCCAAAGCCAGCACAACCCGGGATGGACCCAGCGTCAACGCGAACCGGACGGCTTGGCCGAACCCACGGCTTGAAGCATCCAGTGGGGCAAGGGCGGAGCCCGGCAAGACGGCCAGGCCACAGGTGTTGGCGACCTCCACCACTGCCGTAACGCCGTCGAACGCTACGGTGGCGTGAACCGACTGCCCGGTGGGGCCGGTGACGGTGACGGAGTGGCGGCAGAAGCCGAAGGCGACGGCGGCGTCCACGCTGCCGTCACCTCCGTCGGCGAGGGGAAGGAGCTCACAGTGGACCGTTCCGGAACCATCCGACCCTGCCGAGCGGAGCCCTGCTGCCAGTGCAGCGGCTACTTCGGCGGCGGTGAGGCTGCCTTTGAATTTGTCGGGAGCAATGAGAACGGTGCGGGTCATCTCAGACGGTCTCCGAGTAGGCGGGGCGGCGGTCGGCTGAGGCGGCTGGCCTCGATGGTCCATGGTCCGAGGCTGGTCCCGCACCAGATGAGGGGTCCTTTGGCCCGTGGTGCCCATACTCGATCAGGTCGTCGTCGATGTCGGTGACCCGGTCAGCGTGGACGGGGTCCCCGGCGGGCAACGGATCTACCGTTTCGCCGCGGAAGACCCGGCGGGCGCGGTCGGCGTCGAGGGTGCGGTCCCACCAGGCGATGAAGAGCGTGGCGACGGCGTTGCCGGTGAAGTTCACCAAGGCGCGGCATTCGGACATGAACTTGTCGATGCCGAAGATGAGCATGATGCCGGCCGCGGGGATGGTGCCAAGGGTGGTCAGTGTTGCGGTGAGGGCGATGAACCCGCCGCCCGCAACGCCTGCCGCGCCCTTGGAGGTCAGGAGCATGACGGCGAGGAGGCCCAGTTGCTGGCCGATGGTGAGGTCCGTGTTGGTGGCCTGGGCGATGTAGAGGGCGGCGAGGGAGAGGTAAATCGCGGCGCCGTCCAGGTTGAAGCTGTAGCCGGTGGGGACTACCAGGCCAACGGTCTCCTTCTTCACGCCGGCGTGCTCCAGCTTGCGCATCAGGCCGGGGAGGGCTGGCTCGGCGGTGGAGGTGCCCAGGATGAGCATGTATTCCTCTTTGAGGTGGCGGATCATGGTGAAGATGTTCAGCTTCAGGAACGCCATGACGGAGCCGAGGACGATCACGACGAACAGGATCGAGGTGACGTAGAACAGGGCGATCAGTCCGCCCATGCTGGTCAGTGAGGAGACCCCGTATTTGCCCACGGCGTAGGCCATGGCCCCGAAGGCACCCAGCGGGGCGGCCTTCATGATGAAGCCCAGAATTTTGAACATCACGCTGGTGAGGCGTTGGACGCCGTCCAGCACGGGGGCACCGACCTTGCCCATGGCGTTCAGGGCGATGCCGAAGATCACTGCGATGAAGATGATCTGCAGGATGTTGCCTTCAACGAAGGGCGAGACCATGCTTTCGGGGATGATGTGCGTGAGGAACTGCCACCATTCCTGGTGCTGGCCGGCGTCGATCAGCTTGGCTGCGGAGTCGGAGGTTTCGATGGTGCTCGCATCTGCGTTTACGCCGTCACCGAGCCGGAAGATGTTGATGGCCACGAGGCCGAAAAGCATGGCGCAGATGGTCCCGATCTGGAAGTAGGTCAGGGCTTTCAAGCCCGTCATTCCCACCTTCTTTAGGTCGGCCACGCTGGCGATGCCACCCACGATGGTCAGGAAGACAATGGGTCCGATGAGCATCTTCATCGCATCCACGAACGTGGTGCCGATCGGTTCCATGGCGATGCCGGCCGCGGGGGCAAGCCATCCGACCAGGATGCCGACAACGATTGCGGTCAATACCCAGAAGTACAACTGCCTGTACCAGCGGGTCTTTGGTGGCGCCTTGGTGCCTGAAGTGGCTGATGTGCCGGAAGCGGCTGCGCCGTGGGTGCTGCTGTGGTCCATGATTCCTACCTCGTTGTGGAATGTCTCTGGAGTGAAAACTGAAGGGAACGTTCGACGGCGGCGGGCCGGCCGCCGTCGAACGTTTGAGTCCGCGCTTTAGACGGTTGCGAGAGTGGTGACCAGTGCCTTGATGATGGCCTCGGTGACATCCTCGGTAGTGGCGTCGCCGCCGACGTCGCGGGTCAAGTGGCCTGAACCGGTGGCGGCTTCGATGGCGGCCTCCACACGGCGGGCTTCCTCATGCAGGCCGAAGTGGTCCAGCATGAGCGCGGCGCTGGCGATCGCACCGATCGGGTTGCTGATGCCCTGGCCGGCGATGTCCGGTGCGCTGCCGTGGACCGGCTCGAACATGGACGGGAAGCGTCGCTCCGGGTTCAGGTTGGCGCTGGCGGCCAGGCCCAGGCTGCCGGCCAGTGCCGAACCGAGGTCCGAGAGGATATCGGCATTGAGATTGGACGCAACCACCACCGACAGGTCCTCGGGCTTGAGGATGAATTTGGCGCTCATCGCATCGACCAGCACGCTCTCGGTCTGGACATCCGGGTAGTCCAGGGCCACGCGGTTGAAGACTTCGTCCCAGAGCACCATGCCGTACTGCTGCGCGTTGGACTTGGTGACCGAGGAAACCTTCTTCACGGTGCGGGTCCGGGCGAGGTCGAACGCGAAACGCATGATGCGCTCGCAGCCCTTTTCGGTAAAGAGCGCAGTCTGAAGGGCGACTTCGTTGCCGGGGCCTCGGCCGCTCAGGTTGCGACCACCAAGGCCGGCATATTCGCCTTCGCTGTTCTCGCGGACAACCACCCAGTCGAGTTCGGTGTTGTCAGCCTTGCGGAGTGGGGACTGGACGCCGGGGAGGAATTTGACCGGGCGGATGTTGGCCCACTGGTCAAAGTTCTGCGTGATGTTCAGCCGCAGGCCCCAGAGGCTGATGTGGTCCGGTACGTTCTCCCAGCCAACGGCTCCAAAGTAGATGGCGTCAAAGTCCTTCAGGGCTTCCAGGCCCTTGGGATCCATCATGAGCCCGGTCTTTGCGTAGTACTCCGATCCCCACGGAAATTCGGTCCAGTCGAACGCGAACTTGCCGTTGGAGTTCTCAGCCAGAGCGTCCAATACGCGGCGGCCGGCGGAAACAACTTCCTTGCCTACGCCGTCGGCGGGGATAGATGCGATGCTGAATTTCTGGGTGGCGCTCATGCCTACCTCCTCGTTGAGTTTGTTAGCAGTGAGCCTGTTAGCCGGGTCACACTGTTCTTCCTCTTCAAGTAGACGGCGGAGGGGTAGTCGGCGTCCAAGACCAGGTTTCGATACGGCTGATAGGTACTACCTATCACTCCCTGGTCCCAGCAGTGCTGGCGGTGTGGGAGGCAGCAACCTGTAGGAAGGCCTTGGCCGCAGGGGTGAGGTTCTCCTTCCGGCTGAGCACCGCGACATCCAGGTAGTTCACCGGTTCCACCAGCAAGGTCCGGAGCCCGGCCTTATGAGCAGTGGGCGCCCACGACGACGGCATCACGGCATGCCCCACACCGGCCAGGACCAGCGGCAATATGGAGGTCCGGTGGGCAACTTCCACCACGATCTCCACCTCCACGCCATGGGCCAACGCATCATCCACGAGCCAGCGCATGAGTGATCCCCGCTGGCTGGCGATCAGCCGGTGGCCGCCGAGTTCCTCGCGCTGGATCGCTGTGTGGGTGGAGGGGAACGTGTCCGCCCGTGGATTGACGATTAGGATGAGCGGTTGCCGCTCCAGTTCAAGGACCTCGACGCCGGGTACCTTCACCGGCGTCGAAGAACCGGCCAGCCCTACCTCGTGGCTGCCGCTGCGCACCGACTCGATCACTTCCTCCGGAGTGAAAGCCGCACCAACATTGAGCCGAACGGACGGATGGCGTTGCGTGAACGCCGAGATCATGGAGGTCAGGGGCTCGATTCCCGGGGAGGGCATGGTGATGATGTCCAGCTTCCCGCTGCGGATCCCCCGCAGGGACTGGACGGCTGCCTGTGCTGCATCCAGGTCCCGCATCACCAGCCTGGCTGGTCCCACCAACTCCTTGCCCGCCTCGCTCAGCACGGCCCGCCTGCCGATGCGGTGGAAGAGCGGAACGCCGAGTTCCTTCTCCAGGCCGGCTATGGTCTGGGACAGCGACGGTTGCGCAATGAGGAGATGCTCGGCTGCCCGGTTGAACCCGTCATGATCGACGACGGCGAGGAAGTACTTGAGCTTTCGCGTGTCCATGGGTTTCCTTCGGATCCTGGGTGGGGGCTCCGATAGTTTATGCCTATCAATCGGCTGGGTCAGTGGATGTCATGCCACCAGCCGCAGAGGCCTCTGCCCTAACTGAATCGCAATCTCCTGTCCCCACGACGCCGTCAGCCGGTCATCTTCCATGCCATCGCCAAAGACCACCAGCTGATCGGAAGCAACGGTAATCCGAAGAACCTCCCCGGCTTCCAGGACACCTTCCGTCAGGGAGGCGCCGGTGACGGGTGAAGGCCATGCTTCGCGGACGAACCACGCAAGCCGCGGATCGCTCGGAGCAGGCAGGGCGCGCCCGCCCCGTTCCAAGGCGATCGAGGCGCACCAGCCCGTGGCGCCGGTGCCCGTGGAAACGATAAGGCCCGACGACGACTGCCGCTCGTTCTGCCCGCCTGGAACCGTGAAGCTCGGAACGGTGATGGAGTACTTGGCGGATTGGTGTGAGGCGTGCCCGATGAAAACCTCGTTGAGCGCCGAAAGCTGCTGACCGTCGTCGAGGGTTGCCGTCACGGTGGTGAGATTTTGGCAGCGAAGGCGGGCAGCGTCGCCACTAGCCATAAGTGCTGCGGCCGCTGCGGGGGTGTGCCGGACCAGTACGCCCGGGTTTGCGCCTGGCTCAGGATCGATGCCGATCACCGGCTGGCCATTCAGGTACTTGGCAACGTTCGCCACGAGTCCATCCTGACCTACCACGGCGATAATGTCCTCGGCGGTGAGCAGGAACCGGCTGAGGTCTGCGCGTTCCACCTCGGCTTGCCGCCAATCAGATGGTACGGAAGCCCTGATGGTTGCCAGCGCGTCAGTCAGGCGGTCGTGCCGGTCCTGTACGTCCTGGATGCTGCGGCCACGGGTGCGGAGGAAAAACTCGGCCTGGCCCCGGGTGGCATGCCGGTCCAGGAGTTCCTGGAGTTCGGTCCGCCGGTGGACGATGACGATGCGCGGGGTTGCCATGACGTGTCCTTACTTGGTGGCTTCTACAGTAGCGACGGGTTCCTTGAACAGTCCGGCAAGTGCTCCGCTGAGCAGGTCCGGGGTAATGGTGAGGTTCCCGATGTTCGGCAGGCTGCCGGCCGCATCCTTGAGTGCCAACGCGAGGAGCGTGGCCTGTTCCATGCCGCGGTAGACCTCCATGGTTGCTGCTTCGCGGGCCGCTGCTGCTTCGCCCACCAACCGGATCTGGTGTGCTTCAGCCTCGGCGCCAATACCTTTTCGTTCAGCTGAACCCTGTGCCTCAATCAGACCGGCGGCAGCTTTCTCTTCGGCGGCGCGGCGGGCGTTGGCACCCTCCTGGGCCACCAAGTTCTCCCGCCGGACGGCGAGTTCAATCTGGCTCGCCATCTCGTTTTCGGAAATAGTGCGTTCGCGTTCGACGGCGACTGCCCGCCTCTCGTACACAGCCCGGTCCGCTTCGGCTTGGAGTTGTTCGCGCACTGGAGTCTGCAGCGCACGTTCGACGTCGGCCTCGGGTCGGATGGCCAGTACCTGCACGCCGAGGATTTCGATGCCGGTGGACTGGAGCCTCGCGTCGGCACGGAGTGCGTCGGTCAGCACCAGACGGAGTTGGCTGACTCCGCGTGCCAATGCTTCGGCCAGTGTGGTGGTGGCGATCTGGTCGATCGCGTGGCTCTGGCAGAGCTGGCCGATGATGGTGGACACCTGCTCGCGTCCGGTTGCAGGTGCTTTGCCGGCGGTCTGGAGCCCGAAGTCGAGTCGGGTGGAGACGGCCACGGGATCAATGAAGCGGTAGGTTACGTTGGCCTGAACGCTGACGTCCTGGTGGTCGCGGGTGATGGCGTGGAAGAGGGTGGGCAGTTCCTGATCGTCCACAGGAACCTCGCTGAGGACGGAGTTTGCGGGGCGGAAGAAGAATGCCTGACCCACGCCCTGGTGCCTGACTGTCCCTTTCTGGAGGTGTACGACGTAACCGGTGGGGCTGCCAAGGAAGTGGCTGATCCAGGGGTAGCGCTTGATGATTGCCATGATGTTCGCCTCTTTCGTTTGTTTCTCGTCAAGTTGACGATAACTAAACAATAGAGTCACCAAGCTTTATTGTCAACATGACGATAACTATCTAGAATTGATGCATGCCTGCATCCCATCCAGCGCCCGAACGCTTCCCGGTGACGGTCGACGTCGTCGCCCTGACTGTGCGCGACGGCGAGTTGAACGTCCTTCTCATCACCCGCCTCATCGAACCCTTCAAGGGCAAGCCTGCGCTCCCCGGCGGTTTCGTTCTCGCCGGCGAGGAACTGTTTGAGGCAGCCGGCCGGGAGCTCGCGGAGGAAACCGGCGTCGAGCATCTTCCGGGACACCTGGAACAGTTGGGCAGTTACGGCCCGAAGGGGCGCGACCCCCGCGGTGACGTCCTCACTGTGGCGCACCTGCTCCTGGCACCGGACTTTCCGGTGTTGTCGGCGGGCAGCGACGCTGAACATGCCGCGTGGTATCCGGTGCGGGACATCCTTGACGGGAAGCTTGAGCTGGCCTTCGATCACGCACGCATCCTTGACGACGCCTTGGAGCGGGCAAAGTCCAAACTCGAATACTCACCCCTGGGCGCCGCATTCTGCGACGAGGAATTCACCATCGCCCAGCTCCGCGCGGTGTACGAGGCAGTGTGGGGGACGCGCCTTGACCCGCGGAACTTCCACAGAAAAGCCACCGGAACGCCGGGCTTCCTGGAGGACACGGGACGAATGACAACGGGCGACGCCGGTCGGCCGGCTGCCCTGTTCAGGCTCGCCCCCGAGGCGCGTCCGACGCCGGGCCAGCCCACCCGCGCGGTACTGAACCCGCCGCTGATGCGGCCGAGAGAATAACGTACCTGCGCACCCACCTGGGTAACAGCAAACGCTCTACTGAGGGCTCAATAGGCCGTCATCTGTCCCTCAGTTTGCCAGCATGGGTCAGGATGGACGCTGCTGTGGACTCGGGGTCCTGCGTGGAGATGAGCCACGTGCGGCTGGGGGTCTCCAGGACGATGGCCGGACCGCCGACCAGCAGCCCCCACGTTCGCTGGCCCAAGTACCGGACGCCGAAGCCTTCGATCATGGAACTGGATGGCGCAGGGGAGGCATCAACGATGTCCTGCAGCGGAATTGTCTTGGAGTAGAACGGCCGACATTTGACCGTCAGGTTCTGGCCTGTCGCTTCGATGGTCACGCTTATTCGGAGTACCGAAACTGTCAGGAGCGCAATCGCCGCAACCAGCGCTGCGCTCATCATCAGAACTCCGCTGGGAATGGCCGTTGCAATGATGAAGAAACAGAGCAGGCCCACCACGCTAGCGATGACCTTTTGAGAGCCGCGACTGATTCGGGCCTCTGAAATCATTGGTGACTTCCATGGGAGTGTTTGCCAAATGTGCGCATGGGGCGAGCCTACTTGTCGTGGAATGGGGAACCAGTCAAGTGGTCACGTGGCCAGAAGGTGACGGGCTGCCCAACTGGGTAGCAGCAGAGCGCGTTTTGAGCCGTCAAAACGCGCTCTGCTGCGACTCAGTTGGGAGAGCGGGCGGGGGGTTTGCTGGCCGAGGTGATGACCCGGTTCAGCTGGGCCAGGGCGTCGCCGGGTTTGCCGTTGGCGTCCACCTCAACAAAGTTTTCATACTCGGGTAGCGAACGGTATGCCTCCCGGAACGCCCGCAGATCCGCCACTGTTTCCTTGTCCGTGCCGCGTGCCATGACCCGCGCGTGGGCAACGGTGGGATCTGCGTCGAAGTGAACGTGAACGTCGGCTGCGGGTAGCTTTTCCAGCAGCCACGGAAGCAGCCGCCCACGCCGCAAGCCGTACGCTTCCCGGAGTGCGAGCTGGCAGTGGAGATGGCGGTCCATCACCACCAAGCCATCAAACTGCCGGGCCCGCGCATGATTGACCAGCACGTTGAACAATCGAACGCCGGTTTCAATGACGTCCAATACGCGTGGTGGCAGCTGCCAACCGAAACGTTCAGACCACAGCGATAGTCGGCGGCGGGCAGCGTGATTACTAAGCAGCAGGGCGTTTCGTCCTTCAGCGCGAGCCGAATCGACCAAGGCACGGGCCGCCGTCGTTTTTCCTGAGCCGTCAATTCCCGTCAGAACAATCAGCATGAGCCCTCCCTTCGTCTTCTGTACAACTCGTTCCATGTACAACGCGGGGAGGGCGCTACTTGTGCCGGTTGAGGTGCAGATCACACCCCAGGGTGGGGCTCAGCCGCTGGTCGCCAGGTGAACTCAGGCTGCTCGCGGTTCAGGAATGCTCTGATGCCGATCCCCATATCCGGGCTGTCCGGCATCGCCGACCAAGCCTCAGCCCATTCCCGATCAACATCCGATGGGGCGGCGTCCATCAGTCTTTTCATGGCGTGCATGGAGAACCGGGAGCGGCTCCGCAGCGTGCTGACAAGTGCTGCGCACTTCTCCTCAAAGAATTCGGAAGGCACGACGTCGGCCGCCAGCCCGAGCGTCCGGGCTTCGGTTGCGCTGAACGTCAGTCCGCTGAGGAGGATGTACTTGGCGTTGGCATGTCCCACAAGCCGGACGAGCCGTTCAATGCCCGGGCGGGGGTAGATAATCCCGATCTTGGCCGGGGTCAAGCCGATCACGGCACGCTCGTTGGCGATAATGAAGTCGCAAGCCGAAGCGATCTGCCAGCCGCCGCCCATGCAGGCGCCATCCACCAAAGCGACAGAAGGCTTGGACAGGGAAGCGATGGCTGCATCGGCCCCACTGAGATGATCCACGGAGGTGCCGTCCGGTTGAGGATCCATCAGCACCGACGAAAGTTCACTGATGGAAGCCCCGGCGCAGAACGTGTCCCCGGCACCCCTCAGCACCACCACCGCAACATCCGGATCGGCGTCCAGTCGTGGCATGAGTTCCTGGATTTCCAAGCACATATCCCGGGTCAGGGCGTTCCGCTGTGCCAGGTTGCAGATCTCCATGGTGGCCACGCCATTAATGATCGAGACGGACATACGGCCCGCCCTGACGTCGGAAACCGTGGTCATCGCTGTGCTCCAATCTTTGCCGACCCGCACATAATGCGGCCTTCGCGCTCAAGCCGGGTGACGTCGTCGTGCGTCATTCCAAACTCCATCAGTACATCCGCGGTGTGCTCGCCCAGAAGCGGTGGGGGCGAGAGGATTTCGCTGGCCTCGCTATCCAAGCTGAGGGGCCCGCGCAGCAGGGGGAGCTCGGATCCGTCCAGGCGCTCGCGGCGTTGCACCAGTCCCAAAGCGGCAACCTGCTCCGAGGCGAGGGCTTGCGTGTAGTCATAAATCGGTCCGCAGGGGATCCCGGCCTGGCTGATCAGCGGAACCCAATCGGCGGCGGATTTGGCCGCGAGGGCTGTTTCGATGAGTTCCGATAACTGATCCCTGTTGGCTGATCTGTCCGCCCCGGTAATGAACCGGGGGTCCTCCACAGCCCCGGGAACACCGATCAAGCCGCAAAATGCCCGCCATTGCTTGTCGCTTCCCACGGCAATATTGATGGACTCCGTGGCCGTGGCGAACATGCCGTAGGGGGCGATCACCGGGTGGTTGTTGCCCTGCGGTGTGGGTGCTTCGCCGAGGCTAAGTGCCTTCTGTCCTTGGAAAGCGGACAAATTCAGCGCAGTTTCCAACAGGGAAGTGGACACCCGGCTGGGACGCTCGCCGTTCCGTGCACCCATGAGCGAGGCCACGATTCCAAAAGCACAAATCATTCCTGAGGTGATGTCCACAATGGGCACACCTACGCGGTAGGCCGAGCCCGGTCCGGGGCCTGTCACTGACATCAGCCCGGACATTCCTTGGATGACCTGGTCCAGGCCGGCGTCGTCCTTGAGGGGACCGGTGTTGCCAAATCCGGTCACGGACCCCACTACGAGCGCCGGGTTCAGCTCTTCCAGCCGGGCAGGAGTGAAGCTCATTTTCTCCAGTGTGCCGGGCTTGAAGTTTTCCACCAGGACGTCCGCGTCGGCGATCAAGCCTGAGAGGATTTCGCGTCCCTCTTCAGAGTAGAAGTCGATGCACACGGAGACTTTGTTGCGGTTAACGGAGTCGAAGTACAAGCTATGGCCGTCCTGGAACGGGGGCCACTGGCGGGCCGTGTCACCGCCGTTGACGCTTTCCACTTTGATGATCCTGGCACCCATGTCGGCCAGGAGCGCGGTGCAGTAGGGGCCGGCGAGGGCACGGCTGAGGTCGATAACGGTTATCCCGCGGAGTGGTTTGAGCATGGTGTGCACCTTTCGTGCCTTAAAACTTGCGCTTGCTTCATCGGTTCACTGGATGAACCGTTGGTTCATTTTGGGAAGTCGCCTGTAATGTAGGGCACTGAGGGAAGTCGGTCAAGCAGGAGTGTGGATGAGTACGCAGAGCGTGGTCACGGCGATTCGTGTATTGGAGGCTGTCTCGGACAACCAGCCGGCAGGCCTGTCCGAGCTGAGCCGCGAGGTGGATGTACCCAAGGCGACGGTGCTGCGCATGCTTAGGACACTGGGTGAATTGGGGTGGGTGACTCAGTCGGAATCCCAGGCCGGGAAATGGGTGCTGACCAACCACGCCTTTGCTGTTGCGAGCCGTGGAAGCAGCGGTTCGGTCATTCGTGACGCCGCCATGGGCCCACTGAACGCGCTGCAGCTGGACACCACCGAGACCGTTCACCTGGCCGTGCCGGACCGCGGATACATGCTGATCATCGAGCGCCTGGACACCCCGCACGTTCTCCGGGCGTTCCTGCCGCTTGGTTCGAGGCTTCCCATGCACGCTTCCTCCACGGGGATGGCCTACCTTTCGGCAGCCGACGACGCATTTGTGGATGAATATCTGGCCGGTCCGCTGGAAGCTTTGACGCCCCAGACCGTAGTAGACCCTGCCCGGCTTCGGGCGATGATCGCAGACACCAGGGCCCGGGGGTACTCCATCAACGAGCAAGGCCTCAGCACAGGAATCACATCAATCGGTGTTCCCTTGTTGGGCACGGGCGGTGTTGCGGCGGGCTCTATCTCCATTTCCGGACCATCAAGCAGAATTGTTCCGGCCAAGTACCAGGAGTACGGCGAGGCGGCGGCGGGGACTGCTTTGGAGATCAGCCGCGCCTTGGGGGCGTTCTCCACAAAGGGCTACTAAGTTTCCTCTCTGAATACTTCGTTCCGGCCTAATGCGCGCCTATCATGATGCTATGTACGTACCCCTTCACGGGCAGAGGGTCCGTTTGAACTAATTCCGTGGGGGTACGTAAGCGATATAGGGAAGAAATTCTCTCATCGGTGCCCGTTGGCATGGGTGGCGCTTCAGTAATGGAGTACCAGCGGACGCCTTCCTGAATAGACAACAGTTATTGAAAGGGATGCGTAGCTCAATGAACACTCTCTTAATAATCGCCGGTGTTATAGCGATCATCTTGCTCTTGGTAGGCGGATTCAATCAGGCCCTCAGCTTCCTGCTGTGGGTGGGAATCATCCTGCTGGTGCTGGCACTGATTGGCTGGGTAGTAGGCCGAGGCCGGTCGCGCGTATGACAACAGACCCAAGCGAAGTTGCAGGTTTTGCCCAAGTTCGCGATGGGACCACCACCCCCGGCAACCCTATTCCCAGGGATCCGGGGACGCCCGGCCAGAGCAGCCAAGTGCCTGCAGGTGATGCTTCGTCGGAAAGTCCGGACGACGCCGTCGATACCGGTCCCAGCGAATCGGCCAGTCCGCCCGGACCAGCCGAAGAAAAGGACGAGAAGACCGCGGACCCGCGTGGTCTGACTACCGAAACAAATCCTACGGATTGATCGGCACCAGCGCGGCCGCGAGCAGGAGATATCCCGTCCGTGGCCGCGCTCTCATGGCAAACCAGGATCTGTGGTTTGCTGCTAATTGCCGGGCCTTGTCTTAGCGATTGGGAAAAAGATGCGAATCGGTTCAATCATCGGGTTGTTGGTGGTGGTGTGGCTCATTATTGGAGCTATTGCTGCCGGTCAGCGGGGATATTTCACATCACCGCCCGCGCAGTGTTCGCAGTTTGCCACCATAGCGCTGAATATCGTTGCCGGCCCGCTGAATTACACAGGCTTGGATCCTCAGGGTGGCTGTGAGATTCCACAGCCGTCATAAGTAGATCCGCAGGACACCTCGTTGGCGCGTTGGCGCCCGCGCGCACTCAAGCCCGCGCCCGCTCAAGCCCGCCCGCTCACGCCGCGCGCGCTGATGGCGCCTGCCGTGATGGCATCCCACCCGCGGCGGCATCCTAGCCCCCGAATAGCCTTTTACTAAGTTTGCTGACTATTATCGTCAAAGGCATGGACATGCCACCAAGGGGCCTTATAGGTTCGAAGTGTTCCATTAACACGTTCCACCGCTCAGGGAAAGGACAGTTCACATGGACAAGCAGAATGCCACACCGGAAGAGGAAGTGGGAGGCTACGGCACTCCTACCGCGGAGCAGGAAGCCGGCGGAGGGCAGGCACAGCCCCGCGTGGAAGAAGACATCGAGGAGGCTTCCCTCGGAGAGGGCACTGGCGCGCCAAACCTCAGCCACCTGAATCCTGAGGACTCAGACAGTGCGGGCGAGCCCGGTGCCGGCCGATTCGGCGGTACTGAGGAGCAGGCCCACGCGGAGCAGTCCTCGTTGCCTGACGGCAATGACGGCAACCTTCCGGACGGAAGCGGAAACGACCTTCCTGAGGAAGAGTCTCCCAACGACGATGACGAAGAAAGTTTCGACGCCGGCTAAGAGCTTTGGCTGGCGCGCTTTAGACAGGCGCGCCACTGGTTAAGCAGCCAGCTGGCTGGCGCGCCACCAGCAGTACAGCATGAGCACCCGAGACGAGATCGAAGGAGCAAAATCTATGGCTACCGTCCATAAATCAGTCGAAGTGGATGTCCCCGTATCTGTCGCCTACAACCAGTGGACACAGTTTGAGGCGTTCCCCCAGTTCATGAATGGAGTGGAGGCCGTACAGCAGATTGACGAGACCGGCCTGCACTTTTCAACCAATGTGGGTGGAGTGAAGCGCGAGTACAACGCGCAGATCATCGAGCAAGTCCCGGATACCTTGGTGAGCTGGGCCAGCGTTGACGGGCCCCGCAACGGCGGCACCGTAAGCTTTGAGCCCCTCGACGCCAGCCGCACGCGGGTGAACGTTGAGATTGTCTGGGAACCCGAGGGCCTTGCTGAGAAGGCGGGTTCAGCCCTTGGTGCGGACAGCCTCCGGGTTGGCGCGGATCTGGACAAGTTCAAGAAGTTCATTGAAGCCCAAGGCCATGAAACGGGTGCTTGGCGCGGCACGGTGTCCGGGGGCGATGTTGATGACACCGGTGAACCTTTTGGTAGCAGGGGAGTGGCAACAGCCGAATTCCCGTCCGTCGACCCGGATCTCTCAGCCCCCGCGGCCAATGAGGGGCCTGCCGAGCCGCCCCAGCCGCGCGCTCCTGGTCTCTAGGCACTCTGGCGCCAGGCTGAGGACTGGCTCAAACTGGATATCGAATCATCAGTAGTCCTAGCGAGGGCCGGCCACCACAAGGGCCGGCCCTCGCGGCATAGCTAAGATCAACGGCAGAAGGAGTTCTGACAGCGATGGCAACGTCTTGGAGTGTGGAAGCTGAGCAGAAATTCGACGCCGAACCGTCCACGCCGCTGCCACGCCTTGACGCGATTGACGGCGTAAGCCGTGTGGGCGAGCCTGGCACGTACAACCTGGAAGCCGTCTACTTCGATACACGGCATTTGGCCCTCGCCGCCCGCGGGATCACGCTGCGCCGCCGCACGGGCGGACCCGATGCAGGCTGGCACTTGAAGCTCCCACATAGCGCGGGACGGCGAACGGAGACTCAGGCACCTTTGGGTACTGCCGATACCGTCCCGGTTGAACTCATGGACCGCATACTGGCCTACACCCGGGGTCATGCAGTGGCCGCCATCGCAACTCTGAACACGGAACGTACCAGCTACTCCTTGTACGGCAAGGATGGCCACCGCATGGCCGACTTTGTGGATGACCGCGTTCGCGCCCGGTCGATGCTCGGCGAACCGCGCGATATGACTTGGCGGGAATGGGAGGTGGAGCTGGCACCGGAT
The DNA here is from genome assembly GCF_011605365.1 of Paenarthrobacter sp. MSM-2-10-13. Lineage (NCBI taxonomy): Bacteria > Bacillati > Actinomycetota > Actinomycetes > Micrococcales > Micrococcaceae > Paenarthrobacter > Paenarthrobacter sp. MSM-2-10-13. The sequence continues at coordinate 91,744 of NZ_JAAOXO010000008.1, forward strand.
GGAACTGACGACGGTGACGACACCCTGCTGGGCACACTGACACAGCAACTTTCCCAGGCCGGAGCAAAGCCGAGCCAGCGTACCTCCAAGCTGGCTACTGCGTTGGGCGATGCTTGGCCTACGTTGGAACAGACAGAACGTGAAGCGCCCAGCGGTAGTAGTCCTGCAGTGACACCAGTGCTCCGTTATCTGGAGGAGCAGGTGGCTGAGATGCTCCTCCAGGACTCCCACGTACGCCTCGCCCGGGACGATTCAGTCCACCAAATGAGGTCCCAGATTCGCCGAATCCGTGCAGTGCTGCATGGTTATAGCGAGCTTTTTGCGCAGGCCGCGGTGAAGGATCTGGAAAGGGAGCTGAAATCGCTTGCAAAGACACTTGGCCGGTACCGCGATGTGGAGGTTTTGCACGAACGGTTGAAGGTCAGCCTCGATCAATTGCCGGGGAAGCTTGTTCTGGGTCAGCTCGGGGACGAGTTGGAAGAGCGAATGACCCTGAGGGCCCGGAATGCGATGTCTGCCGTGAAGAACCGGTTGAACAGCCCGCGCTACTTCACGTTGCTGGACAATCTGGAGTCCTTTCTTAATCATCCGCCGCTGACATCAGAGGCTTCCGCGCCGGCGAAGAAGGCCACGGCAAGGCTCGTCAACAAAGCCGGCAAAAGGCTCCGCAAACGGCATGACGCAGCGGTGGGAGCCGCCGTCGGGCCTCAACGCGACACGGCGTTCCACGAAGTTCGGAAGGCCGCCAAAAAGTTGCGTTTTGCCGCAGCGGCAGTGGAGGCCATCCACGGCAAACCCGCGGTGAAGCTGGAGGATGCCGCCCACAGGATTCAATCGATCCTTGGCGACCATCAGGACAGCGTCGTGGCCCAAACGGAACTGCTGAAGCTGGGGTCCGCGCCAGGCGTCAGCAACGGCGCTTTCACCTATGGAGTGCTCCATGCGATGGAAAGCACCGCCGCTGAAGCGACGCTGGACGAGTACCTGCGGAAGGGAAAGAAGGCGCGAAAGCTTCGCCTTAAGAAGTAGGAGTTTGTGTACAGCAAATGCCCTTAAAACGCCTTCTAAAGGTCATCTGCTGTACACAAACTCCGGGCTTTACTTCTTGAGGAACGCCAGCAAGGCCTGGTTGATTTCGGCGCCGTGCGTCCACAGCAGGCCGTGCGGCGCGCCTTCGATTTCCAGGTACTCGGCGCTGGGAAGGGCGTCCTTGAAACGCCGGCCGGTGACGTCGATCGGGAGGATGTTGTCCGCAGTGCCGTGAACAATCAAGGCCGGCACGTCAATCTTGGGGATGTCGGCACGGAAGTCGGTGAGCCACGTGGGCTGGGCGGCCACCGAGGCGAAGGCCCCGGACTTGCTGGCCAGGTTCCAGCTCGCATTCACGGCTTCCTGACTGAGACGATCCGTGCCCAGGAAGGTGTCGCTGTTGTAGAAGTTCTTGAAGAACTCGGTGAAGAAGGCGTAGCGGTCAGCCTTGACGCCGGCGGCGAGGCCATCGAAGACTTCCTGCGGCACGCCGTCCGGGTTGTCGTCGGTTTTTAGCAGGAAAGGCTCCAACGAACCGAGGAACACGGCCTTTGCAACACGGGCCGAACCGTAGGTGCTGATGTAGCGCGCCACCTCGCCGGTACCCATGGAGAATCCCACCAGAACGGCGTCGTTCACGTCCAGCGTGTCCAGCAAGGTCTTCAGGTCAGCGGCGAAGGTATCGTAGTCGTAACCCTCCGTGGGCTGGCTGGACTTACCGAACCCGCGGCGATCGTAGGTGATGACGCGGTAGCCGGCGTCCAGCAGTGCAGCTGTCTGCTTCTCCCAGGAGGACCCATCCAAGGGGTAGCCGTGAATCAGGACCACTGTCTGGCCGGTCCCATGGTCCTCGTAGTAAAGCTCAATCTCAGTGCTGTTTTCGTTTCCGACGGTGATGTAAGCCAAAACTCAAGTCCCTTCGATGCGGTTCAACACGAACGTTTCCAGCCTACTGTCCGGCTGCGGCGCCGGCACGGGTTTACAGGTTGGTCATCCGCTCGCCAGCCTCGTTGTAGCGGCCACCCTCCACGGTGATTTTCGCCGCGGCCGCCTCGATCTCGTCCAGTTCAGCAGGTGAAAGTTCGACGTCGGCCGCGGCCAGGTTTTCTTCCAGGCGGTGCAGTTTCCGTGTGCCGGGAATGGGAACAATCCAAGGCTTTTGTGCCAGCAGCCATGCCAAGGCGATCTGGCCCGGCGTCGCGCCTTTTCGTTCAGCGATTCCGGCGAGGAGGTCCACCACGGCCTGGTTGTTCTGCATGGCCTCGGGCGTGAACCGGGGGATGGTGCTGCGGATGTCGTTGCCGGATTCGAAGCTGGTGGAAGCGTTGATGGTTCCGGTCAGGAACCCTTTGCCCAGGGGGCTGAAGGGTACAAAACCAATCCCCAGCTCTTCGCATACTTCCAGGACTTCTTCCTCCGGACGGCGCCACCACAACGAGTACTCGCTCTGAACCGCAGCCACGGGAAGGACTGCGTGGGCTCGCCGGATGGTGCCTGCGGCTGCCTCGGACATACCGAAGTGCTTCACCTTTCCGGCGTCTACCAACTCCTTGACGGCACCTGCCACGTCCTCGATTGGCACCTCTGGATCGACGCGGTGCTGGTAGTAAAGGTCCAGTGCGTCCACGCGGAGCCGCCGCAGGGATCCCTCAACTACTTCTTTGATGACGTCGGGCCTGCTGGTGACCTTGCCGCTGGCTTTCCGCGAGGCGGGGTCAATGTCCCAGCCGAACTTGGTGGCAATAACCACCTGATCCTTGAAGGGTGCCAATGCTTCGCCGACGAGTTCCTCATTGGCGTAAGGTCCGTAGATCTCGGCGGTATCGAAGAACGTCACACCTCGCTCCACCCCTCTGCGGATCAAGGAGATCATTTGGTCCCGGTCCGGCCGTTCGCTGTATCCGCCGGTCATGCTCATGCATCCCATGCCAATGGCGGAAACTTCCAGGCCGCCGGTACCGAGTGTGCGCTTTTCCATGATTGGTTTCCTCTGCAGTTCGGGCTGATGATTACTTCGACGTTATGGGGCCGGACCGGGGTGAGGGAGTCCCTGACATTACCCCTCACTTCCCTCTAGTTGCCCACAGCAACCAGACGTAAACTGGCCTTCGGTTCACAACCCTTGGTTCGGAGACCCCATGCTGTGGAAGGTTCTTGTTCGCTTCCTGCGGCCGCATCAGCGGCTGCTGATCGCCGTCGTTCTCTTCCAACTGGCGCAGTCCATTGCGTCGCTGTACCTTCCGACGCTGAACGCGGACATCATCGACAACGGCGTTGCTACCGGAGATACCGACTACATCCTGCGCATGGGCGGGCTCATGCTGCTCATTACCTTGCTGCAGATCGCGTGTGCCGTGGTGGCCGTGTACTTCGGCGCCAAGGCTGCCATGGGGATGGGCCGTGACCTCCGGGATGCCATCTTCAGCAGAGTAGGGGAGTTCTCGGAACAGGAGGTCACCAGGTTCGGGGCGCCCTCCTTGATTACCCGTTCCACCAACGACGTCCAACAAGTGCAGCAACTGGTCCTTATGTCCTGCACCCTGATGGTCGCGGCGCCCATGCTGAGCATTGGCGGCGTGATCATGGCGGTGCGACAGGACGCGCAATTGTCATGGCTGATCGCAGTGTGCGTGCCGGTGTTGCTGGTGGCCGTGGGGCTGATCGTCACCCGGATGGTGCCGCTGTTCCGGAAGATGCAGGTCCGGATCGACGCCGTCAACAGGGTCCTCCGCGAGCAGCTCACCGGCATCCGTGTGGTGCGGGCCTTCGTCCGGGAGGACATGGAAGCCGCCCGTTTTGCCAAAGCGAACGACGACGTCACTGACGTTGCGCTGCGGGCCGGCCGTCTGATGGCTCTCATGTTCCCTGTCGTCATGCTGGTGATGAATGTTTCCTCCGTGGCGGTGATCTGGTTCGGATCCTTCAGGATCGAGGACGGCTCCATGCAGGTGGGCACGTTGATCGCGTTCCTGAGCTACCTGATGCAAATCCTCATGTCGGTCATGATGGCCACGTTCATGGCTGTGATGATCCCGCGTGCGTCCGTTTCTGCCGACCGCATCGGCGAGGTGCTGGACACCGAATCAAGCGTCCAGCCGCCGTCGAAACCTGTCACCGGCGGTATCCGCCGCGGCGAACTGGAGATGCACGACGTCGGATTCGCCTACCCGGGTGCCGAACAGCCGGTGCTGAGCGGGCTTTCTTTCACCGCCCGAGCGGGGGAGACCACCGCAATCATCGGCAGCACCGGCGCCGGCAAAACCACGCTCGTGAACCTCATGCCTCGGCTGTTCGACGCCACCTCCGGGTCGGTTCGGATGGACGGCGTGGACGTCCGCGAACTGCACCCGGATCTGCTCTGGGGCCACATCGGGCTGGTGCCGCAGCGGCCCTACCTCTTCTCCGGAACAGTCCGCAGCAACCTTCAGTACGGCAAACCCGATGCCACTGAGGACGAGCTGTGGCAGGCGCTGTCCGTGGCTCAGGCCCGGGATTTTGTGGAGGAAATGGAAGGCGGACTGGATGCGGTCATTTCGCAAGGCGGCACCAACGTGTCCGGCGGGCAACGTCAACGGCTTGCGATCGCCCGGGCACTGGTGAAACAGCCGGAGCTCTACATCTTCGACGACTCCTTCTCATCCTTGGACACCGCCACCGATGCCCGGCTCCGGCAGGCCCTCAAACGCCACACCAACGGAGCCACGCTGGTGATCGTGGCGCAACGTGTGTCCAGCATCGCGGATGCGGACCAGATCTTAGTGCTCGACGACGGCAGGATTGTTGGGCGCGGAACGCACCATGAGTTACTGGAGACCTCCGAAACCTACAGGGAAATCGTGTCCTCCCAGCTCGCGGCGGAGGAGGCAGCATGAGTGCGGTATCAGCCGGGCCACGCGGTCCTCAACGGCCAGCCATGGGACCGGGCCGCGGAGGACCCTTCGCCGGGATGAACATTCCGGCTGAGAAAGCATCGAACTTCAGTGCCTCAGCCCGGCGGCTATTGGGGACCTTGCGGCCGGAGCGGTTCTGGCTGACGCTGGTGCTGGTGTTCGCCGTGGCCAGTGTTGCCTTGTCTGTCATTGGTCCGAGGCTCCTGGGTGAAGGCACCAACCTGATCTTCGCCGGCGTCGTCTCAAAACAGCTGCCCGCCGGCGCCTCCAAAGCCGACGTGATCGCGGGCTTGCGCGCTTCTGGCGACGACAGCAAGGCCGACATGCTGAGCGCCATGACCCTCACTCCCGGCGTCGGAATCGACTTTGCTGCGCTGTCCTCGGTGCTGCTATGGGCGCTGGCGCTGTATGTCCTGGCCTCAGCGTTCGGCTGGATGCAGGCGTACGTGCTCAACGGCGTTGTCCAACGCACCGTGTACCGCTTGCGTGAACGGATCGAAGCGAAAATACACCGGCTGCCCCTGAGCTACTTCGACAAAATCCAGCGTGGAGAACTGCTCAGCCGCGTCACCAATGATGTGGACAACATCTCCCAAAGCCTCCAGCAATCCATCAGCCAAGTGGTCTCCTCCCTTCTGACCGTGCTGGGTGTGCTGGTGATGATGTTCCTGCTCTCACCGCTGCTGGCCCTGATCGCCTTGGTAACCATTCCGCTGACGCTGGGAACCACACTGCTGATCGCCAAACGCTCGCAGAAATTGTTCGTGGCGCAGTGGAAAAACACCGGCGAACTCAACGGCCAGATCGAGGAGACCTACACCGGGCATGCGCTGGTGAAAGTCTTCGGACGGCAGAACGAGGTGCAGGAAAAGTTCCGTCTCAAGAACTCGGAGTTGTACCAGGCGAGCTTCGGGGCGCAGTTCGTGAGCGGCCTGATCATGCCGGCCATGACGTTCATCGGAAACCTGGTGTACGTGGGGATCGCCGTAGTGGGTGGCCTGCAAGTCGCCTCCGGTTCCATGCAGTTGGGTGACGTCCAAGCCTTCATCCAGTACTCGCGGCAGTTCACCATGCCACTGGCCCAACTCGGCTCGATGGCCAACATGCTGCAATCCGGCGTTGCCTCAGCCGAGCGGGTGTTCGATCTGTTGGATGAGGAGGAAGAGTCGGAGGAGCCCGTTGCTTCTGTTTCCGGGCCGTCGCGCGGGCGGCTCGTGTTCGAGAACGTGTCCTTCCGGTACTCGCCGGACAAGCCGCTCATTACGGACCTCAGTCTGGTTGCCGAGCCGGGGCAGAGCATCGCCATTGTGGGGCCGACAGGAGCGGGAAAAACCACCCTGGTGAACCTCATGATGCGTTTCTACGAGCTGGACTCCGGGCGCATCACCCTGGACGGCGTGGATATTGCGTCCCTCTCGCGGCAGGAATTGCGCTCGCGGATGGGCATGGTGCTGCAGGATACGTGGCTGTTTGGCGGGACTATCCGGGACAACATCGCCTACGGCAGGCCCACGGCTTCCGAGGACGAGATTGTGGAGGCCGCCCAGGCAACCTATGTGGATCGCTTTGTTCGGTCCTTGCCCGAGGGCTACGACACCCTGCTGGACGACGAAGGCGGGAATGTCTCCGCTGGCGAAAAGCAGTTGCTGACCATAGCCCGGGCGTTTTTGTCCAGGCCATCGGTGCTGATCCTGGATGAAGCCACCAGCTCCGTGGACACCCGGACAGAGGTGCTGGTGCAGAAAGCCATGAACGCGTTGAGGTCCGACAGAACCAGCTTCGTGATCGCCCACCGGCTCTCCACCATCCGGGACGCCGATCTCATTCTGGTGATGGAGGCCGGGCAGATCGTGGAGCAGGGGACACACTCGGAGCTGCTGGCCGCAGGTGGGGCGTACTCGCGGCTGTACGAGGCCCAGTTCGCGGCGCCCGTCTCTGAGGTGTGAGGCGCGGCGTACGCTTCTGGCCTGTCGCTTCTGGCCCAACTTTTGACGCCGATGGGCCGCTTTGCAACTAGTATAGGTTGATTTTGGGGTACTGATGGCTCAAAGAAGGGCTGGAAGCGACGGGATTATGGCAACCGCGATGGCCTCAGCACGTTGGCGTCCCCGGCCTTAGCAGGGTCGAGCGGCACGGGGCTGACGAGTACTGCCGGGCCTCGATGCAGCACGCCGCCTGTGATCACCTGGCACCGTACGCCACCCCGCCCGCGCATCGCCTTGTGGGCGCCGGGAGCGAGCATTTCATCCATCCAGGCGCAGGGGTGAGCGGGTCGCCCGGCCTTGAGCCGCACGGTGTCTCCGCCGGACTCAAGGGTGAACTCGTGTCCGAGCAGGGGAGCCAGCTCAACGCCTCGCAGCACCACATTTCGACGGGTCAGGAGAGGGTCAAACGGTCCAGCCCCAAGCTCGGCTGCCATGGACTCAAGTGCCTCCACCGCGAACAGCGTCACGGCAGCATCCATGTGTGCGGCCTTGCCGTAGAATCGGTCGCCAACGATGCCTTTGCCCGCTACCAATTCCGCGTGGTCCGCGTCGGTGGTGGGGACATCTGCAGCTCCCTCGCGGGCGCGGCCGAAGTAGGCGTGTGCCGGCGACACCAAAAGGTGCAGCACCTCGACGTCGTATCTGTGGTCAGCGCTCATCCCCCAACGCTAGCGTCGATGCGCAACCATTGCCTCCACGTGTAAAGGGTGCTTTACTTTAAAGATGAGTAAAGCTTCCTTTACATCCAGGCGGGCGCCGTTCCATCACTACGTCTTGGCGATTATCCTCGGTGCCATCCTGACCGTGGCGGTTTCTGTCCTGGTGGGTGCATCAAACCCGGATGACTTCTGGCTCGCTGCGGCGATTGGAGCCCTTTGTGCCGCCTACCCGGCTATGTCGCTGGGAGCCAAAGTCTTCGTGTCGAACCACACGGTGGCCCGCGATGCCCACGGCGAACAGAGCGTGGAGCTGCAGTGGATGCGCCAAGCCGGCGCCGGAGCTTTCATCGACGTCCTCGTCGCCACCATCGCGGCCGCTATGGTGCTGGTCATCGGACGCATCGCTGTGGATGCCCTTCCGATCCTTCTGGCCCTGGTTGGCTTGAGCGCGGTGGACGCCTGAGCGCGCTACCTTGTCATCCGCTACCGGGCTCTGAAGTGAAGAACAACCTCGCGGAGCGTCGCGCGGAACGGCGCTGGACGCAAGCGGATCTGGCTGCCGCGCTCGGAGTGTCCCGCCAGACGGTGATTTCCATCGAGCGGGAGAAGTTCGATCCCTCGCTGCCGTTGGCGTTCCAGATTGCCAGGACCTTCGACTGCGCCATCGAGGACATCTTCACTGCTGATTGACACACTGTGTCCTGCGCCGCAGCGCTTTGAGGGCGGCCCGGATACTGTGGCACGGTGAACTTTGCTGAGGCCGCCGACGGCGCTGAACTCGCCTGGACGTCCGAAGGCGAGGGCGAACCAATGCTCCTGATCGCCGGACAGGCCACGTCCATGGACGGTTGGGGTCCGACGGCGGAACTTCTGTACCGCTCATACCGCGTCATTCGCTTCGATCACCGCGGGATTGGTCGGAGTGGGAAGGGTGACGCCGAGCGCTACACGACGCGGCTTCTCGCCGAGGATGCCGTAGCCGTCCTTGACGCCGCGGGAGTGGATTTAGCACACGTGTACGGTCATTCGATGGGCGGGCGCATAGCCCAGTGGTTGGCCATCGACTACCCGAAGAGAGTCCGTACGCTGGTTCTTGCCGCAACGAGCGGTGGAAAGTGGCCCGACGCTGTGACCCAGCCGGATCGAGAGGCATTGGACGCCTTGACCAGTGGAGATATGTCCCGGCTGGAGCCGCTCTTCTTCGATGCCGAATGGGCGCAAAGCAATCCTGCGGCGGTTCACACGTTCTTCAACTCCCACGCGTCGGCATGGGCCAAGGCGCGACACTTTAACGCTAGCCGCGAGCACGACGCCTGGAGTCATCTCGGTTTCATCCAAGCCCCCACGCTCTTACTCCATGGAACTGAGGACGTGCTCACGCCCTTGCCCAATGCACTTCTGATGCGCCAGCACATCCGTGGCTCCGTACTGGTGCGGGTTCCTGGTGCAGGGCACGGCCTCCACTTGGACCACCCCGAGACAGTTGAGTGGATCCGGCATTTCATCGCCAGAAAGAGCCGCTCATAATCCGGGGACTCTTGAAGCGGTTTGCTACTTGGACGGTCCAGCCTTGCGCTCTGAAGCAGCGATCAGCTTCTCGGTCTGTTCGAGAATCTTGGCCCGAATTGGGGACGAGACAGTGACTGTCTTATTGCGGGATACCAGGCGCACCTCGTACCGTCCTCCGCTTGATGGTCGGTGGGATGTATCGATTGCTGTTTTCTTAGCCATGTTCATCTCCTTGTTCTAAGTTTGGCTGACGTCCGGCGTGTCGTCTACTCGGCTCTCACCTTCCTCGTCATCAACCTCTTCTTCGAGTTCTTCATCTTGGATTGCTATGGAGACGATTTTCATGAGGTCGGCGTCCTCGGTTGTGGCAAGGTCACTGTCCACCATGTGTACTAGAACACTTACTCCTGTAAGTCTGCGTTGGGGATCTTCCTGATCCAGTGCTGCATCGATTGCCCATTGTGCCCGTTTCCACCATTGGTCCCGCTTGTCGGCCTTGGTTTTCTGGCGGTAAGCGAAGTAAGCCACCAAGGCCACGCCGAACGTCGCCAGAGGTGCCAATGATGCTGCTCCCTTGGCCACATCAAAGAGCACCGCTAGTGCTTCCACTGGCCAGCTCCTGCATTATCTAAAGGAACCTTCAAAACCTCCAGGGCGGCCAGCAGGTACGGGGTCGGATCTGGATCCGCGCCGGCCGCCCACTGCATCCATGCTTCGAAGGTGGCTGCGAGGTACGCGGCGCTCAGGTAGCGGGCAGCAGAGTCGGGCAAGCCATTCTCAACAAGGAAAGCCAGGGCCCTTTCGCGCTGGGGGGCCAGGGACTCGTAGCTGCGGCTGGTCAGTTCAGGGTGCTCGGCAATCAGGCGGAGTCTGCCGCGGGTGACGGACAGGTCCGGCATGACGGCTACTCCGGCGATCGCCGCCGCGCGCAACCCTGCCAGCACGCCGCCGTCGGGCGTTCCGGGGCTGTGGAACGAGCCGAAGGCGAGCGTCGAGGCTTCCACCACCGGTTCGCTTCCGCCCCACACGAGGTCGGCTTTGCTGGCGAAGTAGCGGTAGAGGCTCTTGCGCCCGATTCCGGCAGCCTTGGCGATGTCCTCCATGGAGGTGTTCTCGTAGCCGTGTTCAGCGAAGAGGTCCAAAGCCAGTCCGGCCACGGCGTCGGGGTCAATGGTCGCTGGCCTGCCGCTGGGACGCGGGGGTTTGGCATCGTCCGAAGTCATTTCTCCAGTATTCACTCTTACATAATGACACAGAGTGTCATAAGATGGGCGGACCACTCAGCAATCATCGGAAGGACATCATGGGCAACGACGCTTCATGGCAGGAGACCATTACCAACGGCCGTTTCGCCGGCAAGACCATCATCGTCACGGGCGCAGCCTCGGGAATCGGCCAGGCGACAGCCTTGCGGATAGCCAAAGAGGGCGGCAGGGTGGTGGCTGCCGACATCAGCAAGGAGCGTCTTGACGCTCTTGTGGAGGAGAACGCCGACCTGGACCTGATACCGGTGGCGGGCGACATCTCCACTGAAGAAACGGTGGCTGCCGTCGTCGCCGCTGCGGACGGGCGTGTGGACGCCTTGGCCAACGTTGCGGGAATCATGGACAACTTTGCGCCGATTCACGAGGTTGATGACGAGCTCTGGGAGCGGGTTTTCCGGATCAATGTCACGTCCCTCATGCGCCTCACCCGCGCAGTGGTACCACTGATGCTCGATGCCGGAACGGGCTCCGTCGTGAACGTTGCTTCCGAGGCAGGCCTGCGTGGTTCGGCCGCCGGGGCCGCCTACACCGCGTCCAAACATGCGGTGGTGGGCCTGACCAAGAATTCTGCCGTGATGTACGGGCCCAAGGGGCTTCGCTTCAACGCTGTGGCTCCGGGGCCAACCATCACCAACATTGTGGCGAACTGGGGATCGCAGTTGGCTGCTGAACGCTTGGGTCCCCTGATGCAGGCCACTGTTCCCACCCCCGCAACCGCAGCACAATTGGCTGCTTCCATCACCTTCCTGCTCAGTGACGACGGCACCAACGTCAACGGCGCCATTCTGGCGTCCGACGGCGGCTGGTCGGCCTTATAGGGTTTTCTCACCAAGGTGCCGGACCAGTGCGTCCACAATGGGCAATTGCCCTTTGACGAGCTTGGTCCGGGCCACTGTTTCCTCAAACCACCTGGCGTCGTCGATCTCCGGGAAATCCTTGATGGCACCCGAGCCCTTGGGCCATTCCATGGGGAAGGTGTTGCTGACAATCTTTTCCGGTTGAAAGTCGCTGGCTTCTGCTGTGAACGCGGTGATCAGCTTTCCGGAGGGCTGTTTAAAAACGCCCAAAAGTTCGTAATCCGCCAACGGTGGCGGTGTTCCTATTTCTTCAGTGAATTCCCGCTGGGCGGCATCCAATGCGTCTTCGTCCTCAGGGAATTCTCCCTTGGGAATGGACCAAGCGTGTTCATCTTTGCGGGCCCAAAAGGGTCCGCCCATATGGGCTATCCAAAGCTCCAATTGCCCGGCCATGTTTCGCCGGTGAAGGAGGATGCCAGCGCTGCGGATTGTGATGTTCCCTCCAGGGTTCGGCGATGCGGCAAAAGTCTCTCGGACACGTCAAGGCTACTCGCGGATTTGGCGCCGTTATCCAATTGATGTCGGGCCAATGATTATTGCTTGTTCATTTTCCTTCCGACAGGGCCCTTGCTACTTGATAATCGAGGACAGGCGTTCCTCGGGGGTGGAACGTCGTTGCGGTCACCGGCATCAGCCGTTGACGGGTCTGGGCGCATCAGCAGGAGGAAACAGCTATGGCATTGTCAGTGAGGCTCCTTCCACATGGGGGAAGAAAAGCAACGGGGTTGGCCGTCATCGTTGCGGTCGGTTTATCGATGTTCACAGGAATAGGTCCATCACATGCGGCGGACACCACGCCCATGGCTGAGGATTCCGGCCCGGTGGGAAGTTTTGCCTGGAAAGGTTTCAACTGGCAGAAGCGTTTTTGGGGCGGGGCGCCCATGTATAACGCCAGTTGGGATGCGAATAATGTGACTAACCCGGATGCCAACGGGTACGTCAAGCTCTCCATCAGCAACCCCACCGGCTCGGCTCCGAAGGGTGCTGAGTTCCAGTCCACGCGTGAAGGTTTCGGGTACGGAACGTACAGCACTACCGTGGAAAAAGACGTCAGTTCCCTGCAGAAGGAAGTGGTGTGGGGTTGCCTGTTCACGTACGATCCCAATGCCGAGCCCGGATACACGGAGATTGACCTTTGTGAGGCCTCGGCCTGGGGCGGGGGCGCCGCGTACGGTGAGGATTGGCCGGTGACCCAAGGGCATGGATATTGGTTTGACGCCACCTTGCCGCCCGGACAGGGAAACAACACTGTCACCTTCGATGTCACCAATGCTCCAATTCTCACTCACAGGATGGTGTGGGAACCGGGCAAGCTGACGTATGAGACGTTTGCAGGCGAGGGCTACGACGGAACCCTCCTGAAGCGGACTGTCCTTGAAGGTTCTACTGTCCCGCTTCCGGCAAAGGAGCAAATTCACTTCAACCTGTGGGTCACCGGTGGTGGCGGAGGGGACGCCGCACACGTTTCTCCTGAAACGGTGACCATCCGTGACTTCTCCTTCGTGCCTGCAGATCAAGGTCAGCTCACCGCACCAACGCCCACCGTCTCAGGCACGGCCGCTGTGGGCTCAACGCTGACAGCAGCACCGGGAACCTGGACCACAGGAACCGCCCTGAGCTACCAATGGTTCCGGAACGGCACAGCAATTGCCGGCGCAACCGGTGCCGCCCGGGTCCTTGCAGCAGCCGACCAAGGTAGCACTCTGACGGTTCGTGTAACGGGAACCAAAGCCGGATATGCCACAGCCATCAAGGAGTCCGCACCCACGGCAACCGTGGTGGCAGGGACGCTGGTAGCCCCAACCCCCGTCATCACCGGAACGCTCGCCGTGGGTTCTACGCTCACGGCCAACCCCGGAACGTGGACGTCCGGGAGCACCCTGACGTATCAGTGGTACCGGTCGGGTGCGGCAATCGCCGGAGCTACCTCCAGGAGCTACAAGCTGGTGAGCGCTGACCAGGCTGATTCCATGAGTGTGCGGGTAACAGGTTCCAAGGCCGGCTACACCACGGTGGCTAAATTCTCGGCCGGCACGGCACTGGTTCTGTAGGCCGTTAGTCCGGATGCACTCAGCCCGCAGTCGTGTCGCGCTGGGGGTAGCGACACAACTGCGGGCTAAGTGGCCGGCCTGGATGCTCCGGCCTAGCCCTTTTGGGCCCGGACAGGGACGATCCTCTTGATGGCAAGGCCGAGCGCCAGCATGGCAAAGGCTGCCAATGCGAACCAGAACAGGTCCCCGGCTCCGGTCAAGGCGAGCGTTCCGGAACCCATTCCGGCTGCTGCTGCCCCTGTCACTGGGGCTACTGGGTTGTTGTACATGAGTCAGTTACCAAACTTTCTTTCTGTTGAATGCTGCATCCAGGTACGCCTTGGCGTGAACAGCCTGGAGGAAGATATCGATGACGGTTTCGTACATGGTTGCGGCAAGGAGCATGTACCTCCAGCCCCGGAAACGCACAGTGACTATGCGTTCCAGGATGAAGATGCCGGTGACGGTGATCCAAAACGGCTGAAGATTCAGGCCCATCCCGGATATCAGCGCGAACAGGATGGAACCGAAGTAGGCCAACGTCACTACGACGCCGATCATGGAGAGGAACTGGCGTCCCCAGTAAGGCCGGGTCACTTTGGTCCATCCGTACTGCACGCAGTTCTCCACCGCGCCGCGCTTCCACCGGAGCCGCTGGGACCACAGTTCACGCCACGTGGGCATGACCTCTGTGACCAGCGTGCAGTTCGAGGGAGATGCTATGCGGTAGCCCAGGGTCAACAGGGCAAAGGAGAGTTCGTTATCTTCGGTCAAAACCGACGTATCGTAGACGCCGCCCTTGCCGTTGCCGGGAGGGAGTGTGCCCTTCAACCGGGCGGCTACGACGTCGCGCAATGTCTTGACCCGGAAAAGGGCTGCTGTGCCGGTGACCACCAGGCACTTGCCGTGAAGCCGCTTCACGTCCCGGGCGTAGCGGGCGTATTCGTTGCGCTGGAGGTGGCCCACAAAGCCGCCGCCGGGGCCGCCGCTGAACACTCCGCCAACGGCGCCGAGCAGTTCGTCGGCCAGCAGGTTCTTGGTGGCGTTTTCAATGAAGTCCAGGGCCAGCTGTGAGTCGGCATCCTGTACCAGGACCAAGTCCTCGGGGTCGGCATCAGGAAGGAGCTGACTGAGGGCGAAGTTCAGGGCACCGGCTTTTTTGTCCTTGTTCCCCACGGTGCGGATCACCTCGGCACCCTGGGCCAGTGCAAGTTCTTCAGTGTCGTCAGTGCAGTTGTCTGCCACCACAATGACGCGATCCGGGCGATGGGTCTGGTTGTTCAGGGAGTGGAGCGTCTCGGTGATGCCGGCGGACTCGTTGTGCGCCGGAACCAGGACGGTGACTACCCCGCCAGCCGCACGGTGGGATCGGCGACGCCTGGTTGCAGTGTCCGGGGCGCTTGCCGGGGCAGGTGCCGCTGTTGTTTCCGTGAGCATTGTGATCCCTCCGTTCGTGCCTTGAAGCGTTGACTCACTTAGAGTTCCAACGCGAACGCAAGATCAGGGGAGGGAAACCATCAAGGAAGTCTCAAGGTTTGCTCAGGACTTTCTGAGCGCCGTCACGTTTCGGGGTCGGGGCCCACTTGTACTGACTTTTGGGATGGCTGTACTCATTTGGGGTGGGTGTACTGACGTGGCGTGGCGCGCTTTAACGAAAGAGGACGACGTCGGGGCGTCCCGGCGTCGTCCTCTTTCGTGGAGCTTGAGCTGCTTAGCGGTTCAGGCTGACCGTGAAGGTCTTGGGGCCGCTAAGGGTTACCGCGATTCCGCAGTTTTCGGCGGCAGCGCGGTGGGAGAGGGATTCAATGGCGGCATCGATCGTGTGGTCGATTGCCGACTTGTCCCAGATTTTCAGCGTGATGGAGTCAGTATGTGTCGTCATTGTCAGTACTTTCACTCAGGCCGGTGACAGCCCCAAGCTTCTTCGCCCGGGGCCCGCATCCTCGTCGGTGAGGATTGCTGATTCAGCTTGTGCGGGAACGAATTCCCTCATTCATGGTTCATGCTGCCCGGCGCCGTTGACAAGTCAATCCGGCTAAGTGTGACCGATTACACGTCGCTCGTGACGCCGTGTATCGCCGCTGGAGTCACCTCGATGCAGCCAGTTCCAGCGTGTAAACAACCAGTTGGACCTTCGGCGCAGGGCGCTCCTTTTCACGCTCCAGCCGGCGGACGTAGCCAAGGCGGCGGTAGAGCCGCTGGGACGGTTCATTATCGACGGCGGTGTCCAGGACTACGCGGTCTGCGCCCCGGGCGGCGGCAATACGGGCGGATTTATCCAGGAGCCGCTGGCCAAGCCCCGCGCGGCGGGCCTCCGGGAGCACGGCCAGCAGCCTGAGCTCCACTTCACCTTCTTCGGCCTGCCGGCTCAGGTACGAACCGAACGGCAGGAGGCTGGCAGTGCCCACAAGTCGTCCGGTGTCAGTGTCCTCGGCCACCAGCAGCACGCCCTCGCGGGCGCGGGCTTCAGCGTCCAACAACAGAGCGAGCCGCTCGCCGTCGGGCTGACGCGAGCCGGGAAGATGATGACCGAAACCTTGGTACGTCAGCCGCCCTACGGCGTCGTACTCCTCGTGGCGGGCCTCGCGAATCACGTAGGTGCCGGTGGCAACGGTTGCTTGGGTGGTCATGATTGTCCTTTCGGCTGCGGATGAAGTCCCAGGTGCGATTTCAGGGTGGTGCCCGCATATTCGGTGCGCGCAAGGCCGCGTTCCTGAAGCAGGGGAATAACGCCGGTGGCGAAACGCTCCAGGTCCTGGGGGAGAAGGGAGAACATGAGGTTGAAGCCGTCCGCGGCGCCTTCGGCGTGCCAGCGTTCCAAGGAGTCGGCCACATGTTGCGGGGTCCCGATGAAGTCGTGATTCCGTTTGTCGCCGGTGAGGATCGAGTAGAGGTCCTTGAGCGTCACCTCATCCTCCCGGCCGCGAATCTGTTCGCCAGCGGAGCGGAAATCGGTCCTGGGCTGCGTGATGCCGGGGATGCCGGACTGGGCCACGGTGGCATCCGCTCCGAGCCCGGTGAAGTCGAGCTGCCCGGCGAAGTATTCCTGCAGGAAATCCAGCACCTGCTGATCGCCAATGAGGCTGTCCAGCTCCCGGATGCGTTCCAGAGCTTCTTCCCGGCTGTCCGCCACAACCGGCGAGATGGCCTGGTAGACGTAGAGCTCGTCGGGATTCCGGCCGAACGCCTTCGCCTGGGCCCGGATGGATTCCCTGTACTGACGCGCTTGAGGAACGTCGGGGTGGCTCGCGAAGAGGGCGTTGGCGAAGCGTGCCCCTAGCTTCTGGCCCGGCACGGAAGTGCCTGCTTGGGCCAGCAAAGGGGAGTGCTGCGGAGAGGGCCCGATGTTCAGGGGGCCGGCGACCTTGAAGAACTCGCCTTGGTAGTCCAGCCGGCTGAGTTTGCGGCGATCAAAAAAGCGTCCTTGCGCTTTGTTGTAGAGGAAAGCGTCCGCGTCCCAGGAATTCCAGAGCCCTTGGGTGACCTCCACGAATTCTTCAGCGCGGCGGTAGCGGAGGCTGTGGTCGAAGTGCTCAACGGCGCTGAAGTTGCCGGCTGTGCTATTGGTGAGGTCCCGCGTGGTGACGATGTTCCAGCCAACACGGCCGCCGCTGATGTGGTCAGCTGTGAGTGCCGCCCGGGCAAAGTTGAAGGGCTCGTCATAGGACGTGGAGGACGTGGCGATGAGGCCGATGTTACTGGTGACCGCGCCAAGGGCCGTGACCAGGCCGATGGGGTCGAACCTGTTGAGGATGCCCGGATTGGAGGTCTCGTCAATCGCGAGGGAATCCCCCAGAAAGATCGCGTCGAATCTGGCGGCCTCGGCAGTTTTGGCGAGCTGTACCTGGTGGGCGAAATCGATGCTGGCCTGGGGAAAGGCTGTCTCGTGGCGCCATGAAGCCAGATGGATGCCTGTGCCCACAAGGTAGGCGAAGAAGTGAATCTGTTGGCGTTCACGGATGAGTGTCTGGTTCATGGGCCTGTTTCGGTGCTGTTGCTTTTTGGGGTCAGGAAGGTTGAGGGGCGGCGGCACTCTGTGGCGCAGGGCCGCCGCCCCTCAAGTGCTATTTGCTCTTCTTGATGGCTGCTTCTTCAGCAGTGAGGACTTCCTGCAGCTTCGCAGCGGTCCAGTCAGCCTTGAACTGCAAGTTGCCGTCGTTGAGCCTGGTCACCGAGGCCTCAACTTCGGGGGAGTGGTAGGCATCAACGATCTTCTTCCACGTGGCGTCGTCCTTACGGTCGGCCTTCACCACGAAGCCGTTGATGTACGGGGCCAGGGACTCGGAGTTCAGGTCTTCCTTGAAGATGATCTTCTCGTCACCCAGTCCACCCTTCTGGGCTTGGGTGTTGTTCACGACGGCGGCGTCCGTGGTTCCCTTGAGCGCGTTCACCGTTTGGTTGCTGTCAACGGGGACAACCTTGATCTTGCTCGAGGTGATCTCAGCCGGAGTGGACAGCGAGTTGCCGCCATCCTTGAGCTGCAGCAAGCCGGCGGTCTGCAGGTTCAGCAGTGCGCGGGCCTGGTTTGTGGGGTTGTTCGGAATCGCAACCTCGGCGTCCGCCGGCAGCTCACCAACGGATTTGAATTTCTCCGAGTACAGAGCCAGCGGGTAAACGGCGGTAGCGCCTACCGGGACCAGCGTGCCATTGCTGTTGACGTTGAACTGGGACAGGTACTTCAGGTGCTGGAAGAGGTTGATGTCCACCTGGCCCTGCTGGGTTGCCGTATTGATCTGCGCGCCATCTGTGAAGTTCTTGACCTCAAGATCAACGCCCTGATCTTTGAGCTTGTTCTTCAGGATGGTCCAGTGCTCCTCGGCACCGTCGTCCACGCCGATGACCACCTTGGTGTTCGCAGAGGTTGTGGAACCACTTGACGCACCCCCGCATGCCGAGAGCGATAGGGCGGCGATCAGGCCGACGGCGGCGACTAACAGGCGGTTCTTCATGATGCTTCTCCGTACAAAGGGTCTTGATGCGAATGGAAGGTACGGGGTGTTCCCCCTGCCTCACGCTAGGCAGTTGCCATGGTGGGAATCGAACGCCTTCGCAACACTCCGACGCGCGCCGTCAAGGAAAGAAACCGCAGGTCACAGGGGTTCATGAGGTTCGATCGCCCGGCGGCCGCGCTGCTGGAATGGGCATTCAAACAACCCCGAAGGAGGCTCCGGTGAGCGCGATCGTTTCCCTGCGCGGAGTCAGCAAGCTGTTCCCGGTCCAAGGAAGCAAGCGCAGCCAACGCACCGATCCAGTGCGGGCCGTTGATGACGTCACCCTGGACATTGAAGAGGGCACGGTGGTGGGCATCGTGGGATACTCCGGTGCCGGAAAATCCACGCTGGTCCGCCTGCTCAACGGCCTGGAACGTCCCACCGAGGGCCAGGTTTTCGTCAAGGGCCAGGACATCTCGTCGCTCCCCGAAAGCCAGTTGCGCACAGTCCGTGCCGGCATCGGCATGATCTTCCAACAATTCAATCTCCTGAAGTCCCGCACCGTGTTCGGGAACGTCGCGTATCCGTTGAAGGTGGCAGGGTGGCCCAAAGAGAAGATCAAGCCGCGCGTGGAGGAGCTTCTTGAGTTCGTGGGTATCGCGGACAAGGCAGGCTCCTACCCCCGCCGGCTCTCCGGAGGGCAGCAGCAACGCGTAGGCATTGCCCGTGCGCTGGCAAACGCCCCGGACATCCTCCTCGCTGACGAAGCAACCAGCGCACTGGACCCGGAAACCACCCGCGACGTCCTGCGCCTTCTACGCCGCATCAACAAAGAACTCGGCACCACCGTTGTGGTGATCACCCACGAGATGCACGTTGTCCGGGAGATCTGCGACACCGTAGTGATGATGGAATCCGGCCGGGTAGTTGAATCCGGGCCTACATACTCCGTGTTCGCCGACCCCCAGAGTGACTCCACCCAACGCTTCGTCTCCACGGCCGTCCACGGCACCCCGGGACCGGACACCGTCAGCCGCCTCGCCGCGGCACACCCGGGCCAGCTCGTCTCCATTGGCATCTCAGAGGCAGCGCCCACCCCTTTGGTTGCGGCCACGTTCGAGCGCCACGGCGTGGGATCCAGTGTGGTGTTCGGCGGCGTCACCGAGATCCAGAACAAGATCCTCGGCACCCTCACCTACGAGCTCACGGGCAGCGACGCCGCGATTGACGCCGCGCTCGCCGAGCTAGGTGACGTTACCGCCGTCGAACGTGAATTCCCGACGGCGGCCCCCGCCGATAGTGCCGTTCCGCACCTTCCCGTCCCCGCGAACGCAGGAGAATAGCCATGACCGACTGGACAACCCTCCTGCCCGTCCTGGGCGAATCCTTCCAACAGACCATCTACATGGTGGTCATCACCGTCCTGCTCAGCGGCATCGCCGGACTGGCGTTGGGCGTCACCCTTTACGCCACCAGGCCCGGAAACTTGTTCGCCAATAAGGCCGTGTTCTCGTTCCTGAACTTCCTGGTGAACATCATCCGGCCCATCCCGTTCATCATCTTCATCACGGCCATCGCGCCGCTGACCTTGATCATCATGGGCACCACTATTGGCACTACTGCCGCGATCCTGCCCATGGCGTTGATGGCCGGTGTGGTGATTGGGCGGGTAGTGGAGCAAAACCTGGTGGCGTCAGATCCCGGCGTGGTTGAGGCCGCTCGGGCCATGGGAGACAGCAGGCTGCACATCCTGTGGTCCGTGGTGATTCCAGAGTCGCTCGCGCCGCTGATTCTGGGCTACACGTTCATGATCATCGCGATTGTGGACATGTCTGCCATGGCCGGGTACATCGGCGGCGGTGGGCTGGGCAACTTCGCCATCATGTACGGCTACCAGCAGTTCAACTGGGAAGTCACCCTGGTGACAGTCCTGATCATCATCGTCATGGTCCAGGCCGCGCAGTTGCTGGGTAATTTCCTGGCCCAGCGCATCCTTCGCCGCTAAGTCTTTTTGGAGAATTATTATGCCTATCGAGTTCCTCGGCATGGGCGCCGGCAACGACTCCACGGAGACTTCGCCTGCCACCACGTCTTTCTTCGACCCTCAGTACGCGGCCCGCATTGCGCGGATCCACGAGGACAACAACTGGGACCACGTACTTTTTGCGTACAACTCCACCACGCAGGATCCCTCTGTCCATGCGGCGTGGGTGGCTGCGAATACGGAGCGAATCCAGCTGCGGTTGGCGCACCGGCCCAACGTTTCCCATCCGACGTTCGCCGCACGGTCCTTCCTGACGCTGGACCACATCGCGCAAGGGCGGCTGACCGTGCACTTCATTACCGGTGGAAGCCAAGCGGACCAGGCCCGCGAAGGCGATTTCCTGGCCAAGGATGCACGGTACGGACGGACACAGGAGTACATGCAGATCGTTCGACGGGCGTGGTCCGGGGAATCGTTCAGTTGGGACAGCGAGCATTACCGCTTCCAAGACTTTCAGTCCGGTGTCGAGCCTTTCGCTGGCAAGAGGCCGGGTATTTCCTTTGGCGGATCCTCCGAGGCTGCGTGGTCTGTGGGCGCCGCTGAAGCTGACATCTATGCCCTGTTCGGTGAACCCTTGGCCGACGCCGCTTCTCAGCAGCAGCAGATCCTGGCGCGGGCCGCTGCTTTGGGCAGAGTTGAACCGTTGCGCTGGCAGATCGCCTTCCGGCCCATTGTTGCTGCCACCGACGAATTGGCGTGGGAGAAGGCACACGCCATCCTTGGAACGTTCGAGGCGCGACGGTCTGCCGGCGAGGTCATTGATCCTGTGCGCCACTACAACCAGAAGCCTGAAGCTGCCGGCACCCAAAGGCTGCTCGCTGCCGCGGAACGTGCTGACCTGCACGACCGCGCCCTCTGGACGGCCCTCGCCAAAGCAGCAGGCGGCGGAGGCGGAAGTGCGACGGCGTTGGTTGGCAGCTACGACACCGTCACCCAAGCGATCCTGGACTACCACGACCTCGGATTCGAGATCTTCGGCCTCCGCGGTTACGACTTCGTCCCGGACGCACTCGAGTTTGGCCAGCACGTCATCCCGCAGTTGAAGCAGGAAGTGGCGCATCGGGAGCAGGGCCGGACCGCCGAGGAGCTCCGGGCAGGCCAAGCCGCCGCCCGAGCGCGGGTGCTGGCCCGCACTTCCTGACCCTCTCTCACATCCCGCGGGTTTTTTGGCGTCCCTCTCTCACATCCCGCGGGTTTTTGGGCGTCCCTCTCTCACGAACCGCTTTCCCTTCAGGTGCAATGCCGCCCGTCGTTCCCCGCCGACGCTATGATCCGCCGACAAACGGCACTCCGGATGCTCTATTCGGGAGTGTCCGTTTAATGGTGGATTCGGGCCGTGGGTGTTGATTCACCCACGGTCATGCGGTTCCTGCAGGCACACGGCGCCGCCACCGGCCTAGCTTCCTAGGACGCCTTCCACCAGGGCATCGTCATGTGCCGCATTTTTCTGGGAGTCGCCCCGCTCGCCGCTGGAATCGACTGGCTTGGTGAGGCGCGGGATCGCGCAAAGACAAGTGCCGCCGTCGTGACTTCCGGAAAGGAAGCCGCGACGACGGCGGTGGTGCTGACGCCGGAAGGCCCGACGGCGGCAGGTACTCAGCGCTCGGAAGCCACCGAATCGGTGGACGCCTGAGTGGTGGCTGCGGGCGGAGTCGCTTCGACGGGCGGGGCGGTGGGCCCGGTGGTGGGGACGCCGGCATCGCGGAGGGCCGGGAAGCCGCCGTCCACGTGGACAGCGTTGGTGTAGCCGAGGACCTTGAGTTTTTGCGCGACGGGTCGTGAACCGTTCACGGAGCCGCAGAACACCACGATTTTCTGGTCGGTGCCGCTGAGCTGGGCGAGGCGGTGTGCGGATTCAGGGCTGAAGTCTTCGTCCACGTGCTCGCGGTTCACCACCACAGCGCCGGGGACTGCGCCGGTGTTGGCGCGGCCGCCTTCGCTGCGGACATCGATCAGCAGGGCACCTTCTTTGATGAGCTTGGCCGCGGCATCGGCGGTGATCAGTTGGGTGTCCTGGACTGATTCCTGGACGGGTTCCTGGACGGCGGTTTCGTTGGACATGGTGCTCCCTTGCTAGGTGGTGGTTGGAAAATCGGAAAAGGCTAGAGGCCCCAGGCTTCGGCCAGCAGCTGGTAGGAGTTCTGACGGTCGGCGGGGTCATGGGCAATGGTGGTGATGAGCAGTTCCTGGGCGCCGGTGGCTCGCTGCAAGGTACGGAGACCTTCGCTGACCTGGTGGGGATCGCCCACGAACCGTGTGTCCAAGCGGTCCTTGATGAGGTCCTTGGCTTCCGCATCCAGGGTGAGCTCCAACGCATCGTCTGGTGACGGGTACGGGATGGCGCCGTGGCCGCTGCGGATGCCGTGCACCCAGTGTTCGTAGCCGCGGGCCAAGCGCTGGGCCTGGCGTTCGTCCGGAGCTACCAGCACGTCCGCGGAGACGATCACATGCGGTTCCCGCAAGGCTGCGGAGGGTTCGAAGTGGGCCCTGTACTCGGCAATGGAGTCCAGAACCCCCGCCGGTGCCACGTGGTAGTTCGCGCCGAAGGGGAGGCCCAACTTGCCGGTCAGCCGTGCACTGGGTCCGGCTGTTGAGCCGTGGACCCAGAACTGCGGCGCGTGGCCGAGGGCGGGTGTAGCAGTGACTTCCTCGCCGTGTTTGGTCCTGTACTCGCCGGTGAAAAATCCGATGATGTCCTGGATGTCGTTCTCGAAGTTGTCCGTGTCCCCGGGGAAGCGGCCCAGCAGTTCACCCTGCAGCCGGAACTTCCTGGGCAGGACAGCGCCGAAGATGGGGCGCGGCGCGGGGATCAGCAGTCCGTCAACCACTCGATCGGTGACGGCCTCCGCCGCGGGCACGACTCCGGGCGCGGGTTCGCTGGGCGACTTGGGCGGGCCGGAGCGACCGAAGCCAAGGTCCACGCGGTCCGGGAAAACGGCGGCGAGCGTTCCAATGCTCTCGGCAATCTGGAGCGGCCTGTAATTTCCCAGCAAGGTGGCCGCGGTCCCCACCCTAATGGTCGTGGTGGCGGAGGCAACCAACCCGGCCAGAATGTGCGGGGCTGACCCCGCAACGCCTGTGTTGAGGTGGTGCTCGGCCAGCCAATACCGCGAGTAGCCGGAAGCCTCGGCAGCAGCGGCCAGGGCAAGAGTGCTCCGCAAGGCATCGCCCGGAGTCTGACCGGCAGATACGGGACTCAGATCGAGGACGGAGAGCGGAGTGGCTGAAGGCTTCGGCATGGCTCGACACTACGGAGCGAGGTGCCTGCGCCCAAGCCGGTCTGTCACCCCGCTCAACCGTGCTAAATTCTACGAAACGCAGCGAAACGGGTCGTCACAAGGGAGGAGCGATTAGTGCTGCCCAGGCAGGAAGCCGCTCTGTGGCGGTATGAAGCCCGGTCCGCGGTCCTCGTCCTGCTTCCGTTCTGCGGCACTGCGCGTGTCGCTCTCGGCGGTTTCGTCGGAGTCACCATCCACGTCGGCCAGGCCGTTGGTCTGATCGAACGGGTGGCTGATGGGATCCACGATCGGTGTCGAGTCCGAGGCGGGGGTAGCCGACGCCCCGGCAGCGGCAGTCCCTAGCCTGGGGTTCTCGTCGCCGGTCTCCGGTGCCTGCTTTTCGATGTACTCCTTGAACTTCTTCAAGTCTGACTCAGCCTGCCTTTCAACAATGTGCAACTTGTCGCCCAGGAACTCGAGGACGCCGTGCGGTTCGTATTCCAAGGACAGATGCAGTGACGTCTGGCTTGGGCCTGCTTCTTTGAAATCAACCCAACCTGCGTTCTTGGCACCCTCAACGGCGGCCCAGGCCACCGCTCGGTCCAGGTCCTGTTGGACGATCTTGGCTTCCCAGCGGCGATGGACGCCCGCGATTTCGGCCACCCATTCCAGCCGGTCGTCACTGAGCCGTGTCACGCGCTCAACGCCGCCCATGAAGTGTGGAAACTCCTCGAACTTGGTCCACTGCCTGTAGGCCGTACTGACCGGGACATTGACCATGATTGTCTTGTTCACTTTCGTGGTCACTGTGTCCTCCTCTTAGTCTTGCCCGATAATAATCAGCATACTTACATTGTCGGTCTTTGAGGAGGGAAATAACAGGCCCGGTCAGCCCAAGCGCTCTCTCACATAACAGCCCCTTCCGCCCAACGCTCTATCACCCGGTGATAGAGCGTCGGCGGAAATGGCGCGTTATGTGAGAGAGCGCCGGGAAGGCGATTGGTGGTGCGGGTGGGCGGCCCTGGTGAATGTGCGTGTCGCCTGCGAACTGGCGCCGGCGAACTGTCGCCGGCCAGTTGTCGCGTCGGTAACCCGTTGACACCCTTACGAGTCAGCGATATCGTACAACCAAATGGTTGTAGATCAGCTCCGTACACACCTCTCCGACGCCGAGATCGACCGGATCTTTCAGGCTTTGGCCGATGCCACCCGTAGGGACATCGTGGCCCGGGTGACCGAGGGGGAGTATTCGGTCTCCGGGCTTGCTGCGCTCTACACCATGAGTTTCGCGGCCGTACAAAAACATGTTGCGGTCCTGGAACGGGCCTCCCTGGTGACCAAGGAGAAGCGTGGGAGGGAACAGATCGTGCGGGGAAACCATGAAGGACTACAGAAAGCCCGCCATCTGCTGGATCAACTGGAAATGATCTGGAGGCAACGAGCCGACCGGATTGCGGACATACTCGCCGAAGATGATGAAAGGGATCTGCCATGACTGTTGTCAGCGTAAACAAGGATGTTGAGGCCCTGAGCTTCAGCATTGTTTCTGAATTCGATGCCGACGTGAAGCGCGTCTGGCAGGTTTGGGAAGACCCCCGGCAGCTTGAGCGTTGGTGGGGACCGCCCACCTGGCCGGCCACTTTTGAGACGCACGAATTCACCGTTGGCGGGAAGGCCGCGTACTACATGACCGGTCCGGACGGCACCAAAGCGCGGGGCTGGTGGAAGTTCACCGCCATCAACTCCCCGGACCACCTTGAGTTCGACGACGGATTCGCCGACGAACAAGGCGAGCCGGTAGATGACCTGGGTATCACCCACGCCACCGTGAAACTTGAGCCCCTGGAAAACCGCACCCGCATGACCATCACGTCCACCTTCGATTCCGAAGAACAGATGCAGAAGATGGTCGAGATGGGCATGGATGAGGGAATGCGGGAAGCAGTCGGGCAGATCGACGCCATGCTTGCCAATGCCTGATCACTGAACCCAAAGCAAAAAGATGCCGACGACGGCGGGTGCCTCCCGCCGTCGTCGGCGTATGGTTAAGTCCCTGTTGCCTCTCGAAACGGACCAGTGTCATGGCGCGAATGATCATCATGGGTCCTCCCGGTTCCGGTAAAGGTACGCAGGCAGAGCACATTGCCCGGCATTTTGGGATCAACGCCATTTCCACTGGTGAGCTGTTCCGTGACCACGTCCGCGACAAAACGGAATTGGGGGCAGAAGCCAGCGGCTATATGGATCGCGGGGAGTTTGTGCCGGATCACGTCACCACGGCCATGCTGAGGGCGCGGCTTGATGAAGAGGACGCGGCGGCCGGGTTCCTGTTGGACGGCTACCCACGGACGGTCATCCAGATCGGCGCCCTGGACGAGATCCTGGCCGACCGTCAGCAAACCCTTGAAGTAGTTCTTGAGTTGACCGCATCAGACGACGAATTGCTTTCCCGGATGCTCCGCAGGGCGCAGGAACAGGGACGCGCCGACGACACCGAACCCGTGATTCAGCGGCGGCTTGAGCTGTACCGGGACCAAACGCAGCCAGTGCTGACGGCATACTCGCATCGTGGGATTCTGCTCAGCGTTGACGGAACGGGCGAACGCCGAACGATCACGAAGGCTGCGATTGCCGCGTTGGAGGGGGCGTTGGCGGTTTAGCCGCTGGCTGTCAGCCGCTGGCGGGAGTCGGAAGCTCGGCTGCGAGGGAGCGTAGATACGCGGCGAACCCTTCCGGCGCGCGGGAATGTGTCCGCCCAGAGGTTACAACGCGGATGGTGTCCGTGGCTGACACTGCGAAACCTCGGTGACGGAGCCGTTCCACCAGAACGCGGTCCTCGTGGGAGCGCAGCCCGGGGAAGCCTCCCGCACTGATATAGGCCGAGGCCCGGATTCCCAAGTTGGCGCCGTAGATGTGCTGGTGGTCCTCCCGGAACGGATGGAGTTCCATCCAACGACGATGGATGGCCGGGTCCATGTCCGCCGGGTCGGGTTCCACGGACCCAAGGAGGGCGTCCGCTCCGGCGTTGGCCAATTCCACTTGCCGCGTCAGCCAGTGCCGGGGAACAACGGAATCGGCGTCCGTGGTGGCCAGCCAGATACCGGCGGTGTCATTAGCTCGCAGGCTTTCCAAGGCAGCGCGGAAGCCAAAGCCCCGGCTCGCGCCCGTGCTGCGCAGGTTCACGTTGACCACGCTGAAGCGGTTGTCGCCGGAGGTGTGCGCCGCGGCAATCTCCGCAGAGCGGTCGGTGCAGTGATCCAGGACCACCACCATCCTGGCCTCCACGCCTGGGCAATCACGGTTGAGTGCGTCCGCGGCGTCCTTTAGTGCCACCAGTGCCTTCCCGATGTGTTGGTCCTCGTTGTGGGCGGGCATGACCACTGCCACGCTCTTGATCTCCAAAGGCCCGGTCATGGTTATGGCGTCCTCTCAGGTGCCAGAAGGATCTCCAACATGAAGTCTTTCTCACGGTAGAGGCCGTGCGTGGGCCAGCCGAGCTGGGTGCGTGCCATCGAATGGACCGCTTCGGCGTCCAGTTGCCAGCCCGAAATGGGGTGCCGCCAATGGCACAACACCAAGGTGCCGCCGTGCCGCGTGGTCGCCTCAATCCGTGCCAAGAGCTCAGAGAGTTCATCCGGCGAAAGGTAGTAACCCGTCTCGGACAACACCACAAGATCGAACGTTCCCTCAGGCCATTCACCGGGCATGGTCAGGTGCTTGGCATGGGCGGAGGGGAATCGGGCCAGCCGTTTAGCTGCCTGAGCAAGGGCTGCGCTGCTGGCGTCCACTCCAAGGAACTGTTGGCAGCGCTGGGCGAGTTCCTCGCTGAGAGTGCCAATGGAGCAACCCAGTTCCAGCCCGGATTCATATGATTCCTCCGGCAGCGCGGCCAAGGTCAGTGACCGTTTGCGCCGTTCGTACCAGCTGGTGGTGTAACTCCAGGGATCTTCCTCCCTGGAGTGGACCTTGTCGAAGATCCGCTCGGCGTCTGCGGCACTGTTGCTCCCGGCCGCGGAAGGATGCCAAGAGAAGGTCTCCCATGGCCTTCTGAAGTGTGCAAGGAACGTATCTGAAAGGAGCGTCTCATCTCCGGGTTGATCGGACAGCGGCTTCGTTTGGGAGAGGTGGGCGCCCATTGCCCGTTGTTTGGCGCGCTGATCCTGATCCGCTAACGGCACCCGCACCCACGAGTTCCATGTGGAGTCATCCGGACCAGCCCACAACCAGTACCAGATGGGATACTCCAGCAGGCCATGGCCGCCCTGTGCCGCGACGTCCGCGGCGATGCTGCCAAGGGTGTCATGGTCGATGTGCCCGTCATGGCGATAGGGGGCAATAATCGTGACGCTGTCGGCCGGCCTTCCCGCAACCGCTGCCCGAAGAGAGTCCGCGATCCTCTCCGTACTGGCCGCGAGCTGCCCATCGGCAAGTTCCAGGAACCGCCACGTGGCGCTGGGATTCAGCCCGGACACTGCCGAGTCGAACTCCGTGAGCCTGACAGCGGCAAGCTGTTCCGGCGTCGTGGTTTGCGAGTCAGGATGCGAAGCTTCGCCGGCGGTGCACAGCAGAACCTCCACTGCAGCTCCGGCTTCATGAAGTTTGGCAAGGAAACCGCCTGCGCCCAGTGTTTCGTCGTCCGGGTGGGCCGCGAGAACTACGAACGTCATGTCAGCCAGTTCGTCTGCGCTCAGGGGCAGTTCGGGCAAGGCAGCAACCCCGCTGGCAGCCCATTCCGACTCCGACGTGCCGGTGTCCGTGTGCGAGAAAGCTACCAACTGCGGTCCCCTTTCAGAGCCAGGGCGCCCAACTGGGCGTCGTCCCGCAAGGCGTGATGCTGCCTGATGTACAGCGACAGGTCCGCCATGCGCTTTCCATAAGCTTCGTCGAAAGCCAGCGGGCCGGGGCCCAGGTTCTGGGTCACCAAGGTTTGGACACGCTCGACGGCGGTGGCAACAGTTCCGCGGATACGGAGGGCTTCGGGCCAGGGGCTTGGTCCGTCGGGATCTGAGCCCTCCAGATCACCGGCGTCGATGCGTTCCGCGGTCTGGGCGAGGTGGCTCGTGGTGGTGGCAAGGATACGGTCGATCTCGCCCAGGGAAGCCAGCGCAATCTGGTCCGGTTCGCGGCCGTTGGCTGCGGCCTTGGTCAACGCATCCGTGTAGTCTCGCGCTACCGCGACGGCTCCGCCTAACCAACACGCAGCCACACCCATGCCGCCCCAAGCGAAACCCGGGCGCTGGAAATACCAGTTTCCGTGGTTGACGGGCCGTGCTTCCACTTGGTCAAAGTGGACTGTTCCGCTGGGGATTTCCTGCAGGCCGCGACTGGTCCACGCAGGTGTCTCCGCTGTCACGCCTTGGTGCTTTAAGTCAACGGCGAAGGCCGCTCTGGTGTTGTCTTCCGTGTGGGCGGTGATGACGGCGCCGTCCAGCTGCGCGGCCAGTGAGCACCACGGCTTGGATCCGTTGAGGACGTAGCTGCCGTTTGCGGTTCGCTTGGCCTCGAGCTTTGTTCCGGGGCCTTCCGCTGCGAAGACTCCCCATGTTCCTTCGTGTTCGCCGTCAGCCCCGGCTTCGACTCCGGCCTGGGCGAGTATCGCGAGAGCGTCGAGGTGCGGTTCGAGGACTCGTCCGGCCGCGACGTCCACGGCTGTCACGGAGGCCAACAGTTCCCACAGCTTGGCGGTGTTTCCTTCTCCGGGCTTTGGGGCGGTCCGGCCGATGTCCTCGGCCAGGGTCAGCAAAGTCGGCACGTCGCCCACTGCTGCCCGCACTTTTTCGAGCACAGGCTCCAAGGCTTGCAGCTGCGCAGGTTCGGAACTGATGCGGACGGGCTGGGCTTCGGAATAGCTCATGATGCCAAGCCTAAACTAAGGAACCTTAGGTTATGTGTGCGGAAAGCAAACGGACGACGGCGGGAGGTTCCCGCCGTCGTCCGCTTTGCTTTGTTTCGTGGTGCGCTAGATGATCAGGTTCATGGCGTTCCAGCCGGAGCCGACCAGGCCTCGGGGGTGCCAGCCTCCCTGGCCGTTGCTCGGGTAGAGCCAGAGGGCCCCGCCTGCGTCGCGGGCCAGGAGGTCCACGTTGCCGTCGCCGTTGAAGTCACCGGGGCCCACGATTGCGGTCATGGCGTTCCAGCCGTTGCCTACGGTGGTGGGGCCGGTGAAGTACGAATGCACTCCCCACTCATACCGTGTCTGGTGACCTCTGTATTCCTGCAATGCTCCGGGGCCGTCAGTAGCCAGAAGATCGGGAACGCCGTCCTTGGTGAAATCGCCGGGCCCCATCATCGCAGTCAATACCTGCCACCCGTTCCCCATCCGGCTCGGCGGAAGCCAGCCACCTTTTCCGTTCCCTCGATAGAGCCAGAGGTAGCTGTCCGCGTCCCTGGCTACCAAGTCGGCACTTCCGTCAAGGTCGAGGTCTCCGACTGCTGTGACAGCGCTCATCGAATTCCATCCCTGTCCCACTTGGACTCGAGCAAACCAACCGCCTCCGCCGTTGCCTGGGTAAAGCCAGAGTGCGCCGCCGCCATCACGCGCCAGAACGTCGGCATTGCCGTCCCCATTGAAGTCTCCGGGGGCAACCATGGACGTCATCACGTTCCAGCCTTGGCCAACCTGAATCCGCGGAAGCCAGCCACCGTTGCCCTGACCGGGGTAAAGCCACAAGTTCCCGTTTCCATCGCGGGAAAGGACATCGGGCTTTCGGTCTCCGTTGAAGTCGTGCCCCACGCTAGCCGCTTTGATCGTGATGGTCAGGAGTGCGCTGATCGCATCTGAACCGTAGCCATTAGTGGACGCGACGCGGAACGTGTAAGTGCCTGGTGTGGTGGGAACGCCGGTTAGCACCCCGCCAGGATTTAGTGATTGCAGAGTGAGGCCGGGCGGTAATGAGCCGCTTGCAACCTTGAACTGGGGTACCAGCGAGCCGCTAGCCGTGAAGTAGTGCTGGTACCGGACCCCGACAGTCCCTGCGTTTGGCGGGTTACCGGAGGTGAAGACCGGCGCAACGTTCTTCCCGTCAATGATCCGGATTTCAGCGGCACCTGAGTCGAGGACATAGATCTTGTTCGTGGCCTCGTTCACGGCCAGGTCAGCCGGATTATTGAAGTCCCTGACATCACCCAGCAGGTTTGCCTGCGAATCAAATACCGTTACACGGTAGTTGTAAAGATCAGATGCATAGACCTTATTGGTGGTTTCGTTGACTGCCATGCTCTGATAATTGGTGTCGTCCACCGGGGTATTAGTAACTTTCAGGGTGGCACCGTCGAGCGCCGTCAGGTACTGGCCGCCTTCATCTGAGGCATAGACCATGTTGGCTTTGCGGTTGATGGCCATGACCCCGGGACGCGCATCTGTTCCAGTTGGAGCAACAGTCACAGCATTGGTTTGTCCATCGAGAACCGCAAATGCCTTGGCGGCCGGGCAGGCAAAGAAAATCTTTTGGGCAGCGCTATTCAAGACCATGGACTGGGCGACACATCCAAGGTCAATGGTGCTGAAAGTGTGGTTAGCTCCGTCGAGAACCGCAGTCTTCTTACCGACCCAATCCGTGACAAAGATCCGGTTCGCTGTCTCATCAATGGCCATTGATTCAACAGCCAAGGGCGAAGGCAAAAGAGTAGCTGTCCGAGTGGACCCGTCGATAACTGAGAGTCCTGCGCCCCTGTGGCTAACGTAGATCTTGTTGGTTGTGCTGTTGACGGCGAGAACCGATGGGCGTGCCGCGAGAGCGATGGTCGTCGTCACTTCAGATGCGCCGTCGATTACTGTGACCACTTTGCTGCCAGCATGGGAGACGTAAATCTTGTTGGTAATTTCATTGACGGCAATTTCCTCGGGAAATTCGGTAACGGCGATCGATTTCGAGGTCATGGTGTTTCCATCAACGACCATCACCGACTTGGCGGTGTAGTTCGTTACGTAGATCTTGTTGGTCTTGGCATTCAACACTTCGTCTATAGGCATGCTGCCTTTGAACTTTTGGTCAGTCAGAATGTCAGCCTGCGCCGACCCGGCTCCCACTCCGACCAGGATGCTCGCCGCCGTGAGCAGCACAAGAAGCCCGGCAGCAAGACGCCTCCCCGCGGCACCGACAAAAGACCTGGATATACCCCGAGCAGCCAAGGCTCAACCCCAATAAATTCGATGAGCGACTATCGCTTCAACCAGCGAAGTTTACAGCCGGCCGAGCATTGGATGTGATCCGGGTCCCAATGTTTCGTCCAGCGGCCAAAGCTTCGGACCCCCAACGCGCTCAACCCCCGCCAAAGTTCCCATTGGTCCCAACATGAAGCGCATCTTCACAGCTTTTGTCACGCTTGTCACATCTCGTTGTCATTAACGGTGACAAGTTCCGTAGCTTGGAAAGGTCAGCAGTCCAGAGCTAGGAGTTCCCATGCCGCAGTCCAACGAATCCGCCACCGTTCCCGCCGACTCACACAGCCCGCCAGGCCCCGAGGCCCGTAAGACCAGCCTCCTGAGCAACCTGGGAGCAGACCTACCCGCATCGCTCGTCGTCTTCCTCGTAGCACTCCCGCTTTCCCTCGGCATCGCCGCCGCCTCAGGTGCTCCGATCATGGCGGGCCTCATTGCCGCAGCCGTCGGCGGCATTGTTGCAGGCAGCCTGGGCGGCTCCCCACTGCAGGTGAGCGGCCCAGCCGCCGGTCTGACCGTCGTCGTTGCCGGTCTGGTAGACGAGTTCGGCTGGCAGGTGACATGCGCAATCACCGCTGCTGCCGGCGTCGTGCAGCTCCTCATGGGTGTCAGCCGCATCGGGCGTGCTGCGCTGGCAGTCTCGCCGGTGGTAGTCAAGGCGATGCTCGCGGGCATCGGCATCACCATCATCCTGCAGCAACTCCACGTACTTCTTGGCGGTCAGGCCGCTGGATCTGCCCTCGAAAACCTCACAGCGCTCCCCGCAGCCATCACCAACGTCGAGCTGCACTCGGCGTTGCTGGGCGTGGCCGTCGTCGCGATTCTACTGACGTGGAAGTTCCTCCCCGCCGCAGTCCGGAAGATCCCCGGGCCGCTTGCCGCCGTCGTCGCCGTGACGGCGCTGTCAGTTGCGGTTGCGCCAAGCGTGGAGCGCATCAGCTTCAGCGGCTCCATCTTCGACGCCATCGCCCTCCCAAGCCTGCCCGACGGAAACTGGCGCGCCGCGGCCATGGCCGTCATCACGGTGGCACTGATCGCCAGCATCGAGTCGCTCCTGTCAGCCGTCGCCGTAGACAAAATGGGCGGCTCGCGCACCAACCTCAACCGGGAACTCGTGGGCCAAGGCTCCGCGAACGTCGTTTCCGGCATGCTCGGCGGACTGCCCGTCACCGGTGTGATTGTCCGCAGTGCCACCAACGTAGAAGCCGGAGCGAAGAGCCGTACCTCCGCAATCCTGCACGGCGTGTGGGTCCTGGTGTTTTCGGCCCTCTTCGCCGGACTCATCCAACTGATTCCGCTGGCCGTGCTCGCCGGGCTCCTGCTGGTGATCGGCGCCAAGCTCATCAAAGTCGCGGACATCCGCACCAGCCTCCGCACGGGAGACCTCCTCGTCTACAGCGTCACCCTGGTCTGCGTGGTGGCCCTCAACCTCCTTGAAGGCGTCATCATCGGCCTCGCACTGGCCGCCCTCTGCGTACTGTGGCGCGTTCTCCGGGCACAGATCCATGCGCACGCTCCCTCTGCAGAAGCACTGCCGTGGCGCGTGACCATCGCCGGCTCCTGCAGCTTCTTCGCGCTGCCCCGGCTCAACCGCGTCCTCCATTCCGTGCCAGAAGGCCAGGATGTGGTGGTGGAACTCAACGCCGACTACCTTGACCACGCCTTCCGCGAAGCACTGGTCGCTTGGCAGAAGCAGCAGCGCAACACCGGCGCCTCCGTGATCCTCGAAGAGCACGGAACCACTGCATTCAGCGACGCCGCGGACAACACCCCGCAGCGCCAAGACCCGCGCGAATTCCCGCTGCCGCCCCGTACGTCCTGGTTGCCTGCCGGTGTCACCCCAGCTCACGACGACGGCGGGCGGCTGCCGCTGCGGTCAATCCTCTTGGGCATCGATAAGTATCACCGGCGGCACGCAGACAAGGTCCGGCCCCTGGTTCAGGACCTCACCGAAGGGCAGAATCCGGACACGCTCTTTGTTGCCTGTGTGGACTCCAGAGTCAATCCCAACCTGATCACCAGCAGCGGGCCCGGCGACCTCCTCACACTCCGGAACATTGGCAACGTGGTGTGCAATGACGGCAGCGATGCTTCGATCGACTCTGCCCTGTCCTTCGCCGTCAAGGGCTTGTCCGTGGACTCGATGGTGGTCTGTGGGCACTCCAACTGCGGTGCGATGAAAGCTGTCATTGCCGATGCTGAGGGAGCTGCGCCGGCCATGGGCAAAGGCTTTGATACGTGGCTGGAGCACGCCCGGCCGAGCTACTCTGCCCTGATGACCGGCCACCCTGTAGCGATTGCTGCAGCGGCTGAGGGTTACAGCCGGCTGGACCAATTGAGCATGGTGAACGTGGCCCTCCAACTCCGGAAGCTGGAAGAACACCCGGTCACCGGGCCTGCCTTGGCGTCCGGTCAACTTGAGGCCACTGGCTTGTTCTACGACATTTGCTCGGCCCGGGTTGTCCTGGTGACGCCGGAGGGCATCGAGCAACTGGACCCGAGCATGGCGGTTCGCGCGTAGCTCCACGTGCCCCAGACTGGCCCCATCCACCCACTTTGGGAGGACAACAGCCCCGACACTCCGCTTCGGCGGCGTGTCGGGGCTGTTTCAGTTTTAATGTGGGTGGTGGAGGCCCGGGCCACCCACAGCGTGCGCAATACTGGACTCAGAGACCACGATTTCCGGCAGGCGAGGGCTGCCGTGTGAGGAGGTGGCGGGGAACGTGAATGCCGAGAACAACGCCTTCAGACGGAAGCTCGAGCGGGGCGCGGAACTGCGGGCAGTACGGTCTTGGGGCGGGAATGCCGAAGAAGACGCAGAGCTTGAGGCCGCGGATGCCGAAGAACGCGAGAAACGCCGCAAGGTGGATGACGCTGCACGGGTTGAATACCTCATCCGCGATGCCATGAACCAGGGCAAGTTCGACAACCTGAAGTACGCCGGCAAACCAATCCCCGGTTTGGGGGAGCACTACGACCCCGACTGGTGGGTCAAGGGGCTCATCCAGCGTGAACGGCTCAGCGGCATCGGGCCGCCCGCCATCTTACTGCGGATTGAGGACTCGGAACTCGACGCCAAGGTGGACCTGCAATACACCGAGAAACAAGTCCGGGATCTGCTGGAGGACTTCAACAAACGCGTGGTGGAGGCGCGGCGGCAATTACAAGGCGGCCCGCCAGTGATCACTAAGCTCCGCGACGTGGAGGCTGAAATTGTAAGGTGGCGGGAGCGCAGGGCCGCAGCAGCCCCACCCGAGCCGGAGCCTGACCCGCCCGGCAAACGAACGTGGTGGCAGCGACTCTGGAACGGCCCCGGGTGAGGGGCACACAACGGCAGCCGACGGCGAAACCTAAGTTCCGCCGTCGGCTGCTGTTCTGTGTGAGAGGACTTTAGGCGAAGCTGTCTTCCTTGGCCTCCGGGGCAGCTGGAGCCGGTTTCCGGGCGATCAGGGCTGAGAGGTGAGCTTGCTGCTGGCGGAAGTGGCCGTGGGCGGTGAGGCCAAACTCGTACGCGGACTCTGCGTGCTGGGTGAGGTCCACGCCGGTGACTTCGTGCTCCAGGGGAACCCGGAATCCGATGGTCTTGTGGATGATCCGGCCGATCACCAGTGTGCCCAAACCGGACAGGACGATGGTGATCAGTACGGCAACTGTTTGGGCAATCAGCTGCTGCGGGCCGCCGCCGTAGAAGAGGCCGCCGGCCGTGCCCTCGGTGGGGAACGCGATGAAGCCCAGGGAGAGCGTGCCGATGACGCCCGCACCGAAGTGCACGCCCACCACGTCCAGGGAGTCGTCGAACCCGAACTTGTACTTCAGGTCCACGAACACGGCGCAGGCGGCGCCGGCAACCAGGCCAAGTCCCAGTGCGGCAAGCGGACTGATGTTGGCGCAGGAAGGCGTGATGGCCACCAGGCCGGCCACGACCCCGGACGCCGCACCCAGCGATGTCGGGTGACCGTGACGGACTTTTTCTACAATGAGCCAGCTGAGCATTGCTGCTGCCGGTGTGACCAGGGTGTTGATCCAGATGAGGCCGGCTTGCTCGGCGGTGGTTGCTGCGCCGCCGTTGAATCCGAACCAGCCGAACCAGAGAATGGCCGCGCCGATCATGATGAACGGCACGTTGTGCGGGCGGTGGTTGGGGTCTTTGGCGAATCCGTGACGCTTTCCCACGATCAATGCGAGGACGAAAGCGGCGGTTCCGGAGCTGACCTCAACCACTGCGCCACCGGCGAAGTCGATGACCTGGCCGAAGATTTGCGTCACGGCACCACCGGCGCTCATGAGGCCCCCGCCCCAGATCATGTAGGCCAGCGGGCAGTAGACCACGGTGATCCAGATCGGTACGAACACTGCCCAGGCGCCAAACTTGGCACGGTCGGCAATTGCTCCGCTGATCAGGGCCACGGTGATGATGGCGAAGGTGGCTGCAAAGCCGGCCTTGATGAGGTCAGGCGACCCGATCAGGTCCTGCAAGCCGAAGTGCGCGAAAGGGTTGCCGAACAGGCCGAGGAAGCCGTCGCCCGTGGTCATGGAGTAGCCCCACAGGACCCACACCACGCCAACAATTCCCGCCGAGATGAAGCTCATCATGATCATGTTGAGCGCTGCCTTGGCACGGGTCATGCCGCCGTAGAACAGGCCGAGGCCGGGCGTCATGAACAGCACCATTGCCGCCGACAACATCATCCAGACGTGTTGCGCAGAGATCTCCACCTGCGTTCCCTTCTCGTTGAGTCCAACCCCCCGATCAATATTCGGTGAGCTATGTTTCCGACTCAGAAGAGCTAAGTTGCAGCTAAGTTACAGAAATCCCGCGTTCGTGAAGATCACGTCACTGCCATGTTTCAGGAATGTTAACGGCGCTTCTCGCGTGGCCCGGAGGGGTAGCCTCCGCGACGGCTGGCGATGATGATCACCAAGGCGATAGCCGTGGGCAGGGCCGCGGCCAGAGGCACCAACTGTGCCCCCACCGAGGTGAGGGCGAAGGCGCCGTAGACAGCCCCAACGGCGATACCCAGCTGAATGGTCACCACGGTGAGGCCGTTGGCAGCATCCTTGTGCTCACCACCGGCACGGAGAATCGCGGCCTGATTATAGATACCCACGGCGCCGAAAGCGATGCCCCAGAGCGTCATCAACCCGAACGCGCCCACCCAGGTGCCGCCCAGCGCGGGAAGCAGGGCGAACGCCAGCGTCAAGAGTACGACGGCGGCAATCACCGAGGTGCGCGGGCGGGAGTCAGCGGTCATGCCGGCAATCCAGATGCCCACCAAGCTGGCAATTCCCACCACGGACAGCGAGATGCTGGTGGCGGACTCCGGCAGTCCTGATGCGAGGAGGAAGGGCGCAACGTAGGTGAACAGCGTGAAATGGGCCAGCAACAAGAGTGGCCATGCGATGGCGATTGCGACCACGCCGGGCAGCTTCATGGCCGCCCGGAGGGAAGGGGTTTTCTGGCTGGCTTGGTCGTGGGCGCCGGGGAGGAGCCAGAAAGCCAATACGGCCAGCAGGACGCCCACCCCGGCCAACACCAGGAACGAGGCACGCCACGTCATAAGTGAACCCATGAGCGTTCCGATGGGAGCACCCACGGCCAGCGCGATGCTGTTGCCGCTGAACACCACAGCCATGGCCTTGCCTACTGAATGGGCGGGAACGATGCGGGCCACATACGGGGCCATGCTGGACCACAACATGCCATGCGCGATGCCGCCAAGGAGCCGCGCCCCGATTGCCCAACCCAGTGTCGGGCTCAAGGCCAGGAGAACGTTACTGAGGGCAAACGCCAGCACGGTGGCGATCAGCAGCGTCTTGCGGGGGACCCGTCCAGCGAGGAACCGGGAAAGCGGCAGGGCAGTGAAAACGATAATCGCAGCGTAGACAGCAGTCAGGGAACCCACGGCCGATTCGTCCACGCCCAGATCACGGCTGATTTGGGGGAGCAGGCCGGAGGGCAGGAGCTCGGTGGTCACGGCGGTGAAACCTGCAGCCGCCAAGACCAACAGCCCGCCCCACGGGATCTTCTTCGGTTGCTGCGTTGCAGCACGTGACGCCTCGGCAGATGGCGTTCCGACAACCGTGGGGTCCTGCTTCAAAAGGTGGCTCCTCTGGGATGAGTCATGAGTTATGTCATGGGGTTCCTACAACGTTATGCAGCCACGGCGATGCGAGGGAGTCTCTGTCAGAAACCCCCTCCGGTTAGCAACACACTTTGTCCGTCAGTCATTCCTCGCGCAGACTGGGCCTGTGAAGCCCTTTCTCTTGCTGGCCACCCGAGCCGAAGACGCCGCAGCCGATGACGAGTACCAGGCCTACCTCCGGTACTGCGGTCTGGAACCGGAGGAATTGGTCCGGATTCGGCTGGAATCAGGGCCTTTGCCGGCTCTTGAACTGTCCGACTATTCCGGCGTGATCGTGGGCGGCAGCCCTTACACCTCCAGCGATCCTGTGGAGGAGAAGAGTGCAGCCCAGATCCGGGTTGAGGCGGAACTTTCATCCTTGCTGGATCGGATCGTGGCCGAGGACTTCCCGTTCCTGGGCGCCTGCTACGGCGTCGGTACACTTGGCGTGCATCAGGGCGCTGTCATTGATCGTCGGTTTGGTGAGCTCGTGGGGGCGACTCAGATCACGCTCAGTGCAGAGGGCAAAGGAGACCCGCTTCTGCGCGGAGTCCCGCAGTCGTTCGAAGCCTTCGTAGGACATAAGGAGGCGTGCAGCGAACTTCCCGAACATGCAGTGTTGTTGGCCAGTTCGGCGGCCTGCCCGGTGCACATGTTCCGGATCAAGAACAACCTTTACGCCACGCAGTTCCACCCCGAACTCGACGCCGACGGGCTGATCACGCGCATCGACATCTACAAGAACGCTGGCTACTTCCCGCCTCACACGGCCGACGAGCTCATCCAGTCGGCGCGCCAATCATCCGTGACGGAGCCGATGCGGGTGCTCAGGAACTTCGCGGAGCGCTACGCCCGCTAGCCCGTGCGTTGTGGGGCCTGCTTTGCGCCCCTTGCGCACGAAATTGGCGCAGAGCGGGCCTCGCAACGCCCAACGCTCGACGGCGGTAGTCGCCGTCGAGCGTTCGTCCCCCAAAACGTTGTTGTCCCCTAAGGTGCGGCTACGTGAGCCGGGCAGCCAGGTCCTCTCCAACAGCGAAGGCACGCGTGATCGCCGAGCCCAGTGTGGCGCCCCCGCCGGGGTAATTGTTTCGGAACACACCGGCTGATACGTTGCCTGCCGCGTAGAGCCCCGGAATGGGCGATTGCCGATGGTCAAGCACCCTCCCGTTGGCGTCCGTGGCAAGCCCGCCGGAAGTGCCCAGTACCCCGGCGTGGATAGGAACGGCGTAGAACGGTGCCGCAAGTAGAGGCGCAAGGCAGGGGTTGGGAGTGTTGCCGGCGTCGCCCAGGAAACGGTCCTGTGGGGTGGCGCCGCGTCCGAACTCCGTGTCCACGCCCAAGGCAGCGTCTGCATTGAACCGGGCAACCGTTGCGTCCAGCCCGGCCGGGTTGATGCCCAGATCCAGTGCCAACAACTCAAGGCTCGGTGCGGACACCATCCACTCGGCTGCCAAACCCGGAGTGGAACCCGCCACGGGGTACTTGGCTAAGTAGGTGGAGTCGAACACCAGCCATGCGGGGTTGTTCTGTTGCCTGCCCGTATGCGGGTTGATGGACGCGAAAACCCGGCTGGCATCGTGATAGTTGAGGGCTTCGTTAACGAAACGCTTGCCGTCGCTGTTCACGGTGATGGACCCCGGGAGTGTCATCTCGACGTTCCCCATTCGGCCGGAACGCTGCCCAGCGTACTGATGCGCCGCCGTCGATATGACAGGAACGCCCCACACAGCGGACATGTCCTCCACAGCCGCTCCGGCTTTAAGTCCCAGTTCCAACCCGTCGCCCTCGTTGGACGGTGCGCTGATGGGCGTCATCGGATACGGCAGGAAGGCGCTGCGGAGCCGCGGGTTCCATTCGAACCCTCCGGAGGCGAGTACGACGGCGGTCGCGGCCACATGCGCTCCGGCGCCGCCGCCGAGACGCACGTTCCATCCGGTGCCGGACGGCGACAAGTCCTCCACAGGACTGGAGGCAACGATGTGAACACCACGATCCAAAGCGCTCGCCACAAGGCTGCCCACCAGTGCACCGCCCATGGTCCGGATCCCTGAGGAGGCCCGGCGCGACAGGAGCGCCGGATCGGCCGCACGGCCATTGAGTTCATCGCGCTCGGTCATAGTGAGCAGCGGGAAATAGGAGGACGGCCGGATCAGTTCCGAAAGGCCTGGATAATCCTGGGGATCGAACGCGTTGTTATCCAGGCCCCGGCCCCCATCTGCGGATCCCTTCCACTCCATGTGGTAATCCGGACGGGCGATCGGAACCATGGAAACCTTCGTGTTCCGGTTGAGGAATTCCACGGCCCGCGGCGCAGTGGACACGTACCATTCGATCTCCTCGGCCGTCATCACGTGCCCGGCCGCCTCGGAAAGGTACGCGACGCCGTCGGCATGGCTGTCCTGGTATCCCGCAGCCTTGGCGAGATGGTTGTTGGGCGCCCACATCACGCCACCCCCAGCCGCCGTGGTGCCTCCCAGCAGGTCAGCCTTTTCCACAACCAGGACGCTGAGGCCGGCGTCGGCCGAGCGGACGGCAGCCACCAGCCCGGCGGCGCCACTGCCCATGATGACGACGTCGTAGCTTGCGTTGAGTTGCTCGGGTGCGGTGAGGATGGGGGTGCTCATGCGGTGGTTCCTGCTGGCATCTCGATAAGGATTTTGCCGATCTTTTCCGTGCGTCCCTGCATCAGGCGGTATGCCTGTTCCAAGTCCGCGAAGGCGAAGCGGTGGGTCATGAGGGCCCTGGCCTGCTTTGGGTGTCTGGCCAAGAGGGCCAGACCGTCAGGGATGAGGTTGAGACTCATGCGGCTTCCCATGATGTCCAGTTCCTTATAAGGGATGTCCTTCATGGACACGTTGGCCTGTCTGGGCGAAATGCCTACTTGGACGATTCTCCCGGCACTGGCCACAAGCCTGATGGCGTTCTCCAAAGACGAAGGGACGCCTGTGGCCTCGATGACCAATTGAGGTCCGTAGCCATCGGTGAGTGCATCCAACCGAGGTCCCTGATGTGCGTCCGGGAAATCGCTCCCCGGGGACACCAACAAAGTGTCCGTGGCGCCGAACTCCATGGCAAGGTCCAAACGGTGCTGCTCGGTATCGGCGCAGACCACGGTGACTCCCAGCTCTGTCAGATACAGGGTGGCCAACAAGCCGATGGGACCGCTGCCCAGCACCAGCGCGGTTTCCCCGGCCTCAGGCCGGCCCCGGTTGACTGCCTGCATGGCGATGGATGCTGGTTCTCCCATGGCAGCGATATCCAACGGGAGCTCGTCCGGGACCGGGCAGAGCTTGTCCAGTGGGACGCTGATCAGTTCAGTGAGCGCTCCGTCCGAGTAGCATCCCAGGCAGCCCACGTTTTGGCAGACGTTGTAGCGGCCCGTCCGGCATGGGCGGCACTTGCCGCAGTAGATGATGGGGTTGACGGCCACGCGATCGCCGATGCTGATGGCAGCGTCGTCGTTTGAGACCTCGCCGGGCGTCAGGGCCTCCACGATCCCGGAGAATTCGTGACCTTGGATGAGCGGCAAGTCTGTGGGGTAGTCGTCTTCCCAGATGTGGAGGTCGGTGCCGCAGAGGGTGACGTTGTGGACTCGGACCAGGGCGTGGCCTGGTTGAAGGGTGGGCTTTGGGGAGTCCCGGAATTCAATGGTTTCTTGGGAGACGGTGACAGCGGAGAGCATTCCCGGACCTCAGTTCTGAACGGCCGGCGCTGCGGAAACATCGGTGTCAGCGCCAAAGAAGATGTTCCACTGGCGCACGGTGCGTTCCTGGATGAGTCCGGCCTGCTGGAAGGGATCCTGGTCCATGAGGGCTTCGACGTCGGCCTTGGAATCGCCGGAAATGATCAGCAATGCGCCGGGAGTTTCCTCGGGACCGAAGGGTCCGCTCTTCAGGAGGCGACCGCCGTCGAACTGGGCTTTGAGGAACTCGACATGAGACGGACGGATCGTATCCCGGCTGGCGGATGTTGTGGGGGAGTAAGCGTAGGTAACGGCGAAAGTGGCCATGAGGGTGTCCTCTTCATTGAGTGAGTGGGGGCTTTCCTCAATGCTGGGCAAACTATTAGCTCTTGTCCAATACTTAATTGCTCTCTCACTATGTGCTAAAAACACATAGTGATCAGGGTGCCGGTGTGGGGAGCACTTCTTCGGCCAACCGCAGGGCTGCACGGATGGCTGGCGACGTTGCTGCCGGGTTCCACGCGAGACCTGAAAACAGCAGGACATCCTCCCCTGCCAAGGAGAGGAACACGGTGCCCGCCGGCATGATTCTTTGGATGGATTCGGGCATCAGGCTGATTCCCACGCCGCCTGCTACCAAGGAAAGGGCTGTGTACGGATCGGCCACTTCCTGGCTGATACGGGGCCGGAATCCAGCAGCGGCGCAGGCTGCGAAAGTGACGTCCCGGAGTGTGGACCCTTGAGCGGCAGGCATGGTGATGAACGGGTCGCTTGCGAGTTCGGCCATCTCCACCGAGGTCTGCCCGGCCAACGGATGGTCCGCGGGAACTGTGACCCCCAGACGCTCCGTGGCAATCCGGCGGGTGGCTAACGACGGCGAGTCGATGGGGAGGCCGATGAAGGCCAGATCCAACACGTTGTTGCCCAACTGATGGAGTGCTTCCTGGGTGAG
The DNA here is from genome assembly GCF_011605365.1 of Paenarthrobacter sp. MSM-2-10-13. Taxonomy (NCBI): domain Bacteria; kingdom Bacillati; phylum Actinomycetota; class Actinomycetes; order Micrococcales; family Micrococcaceae; genus Paenarthrobacter; species Paenarthrobacter sp. MSM-2-10-13. Next base: position 134,078 of record NZ_JAAOXO010000008.1, read on the forward strand.
CAGCCCGCCATGCAGTGTCACCTCCAGTTGCGGGTAATGCTGGCGAAGAGCGCGCGCCAGAGGGGGAAGCGTGGTGTGGTTCAACGCCCCGGAAAAGCCAATGGCAAGCTTGCCGTAAACGGTCCCGGTTCCGGCGTTCACTGCCCGGCGGGCCAAGTCCACTTCGTCGAGGATTTTCCGGGCGTGCGGCAGTAGTGAATGCCCCGCTGCCGTTAGCGTGACAGACCTGGTGTTGCGTTCGAACAGCGCTGACCCCAAGTCCTTTTCGAGCTTTTTGATGGTTTGGCTCAGTGGTGACTGCGCCATCCGGAGCCGCTCCGCCGCGCGGCCGAAGTGAAGTTCTTCGGCCACCGCCAGGAAGGCCTCAATTTGCCGCAGTTCCACGTTGCCTCCCACATTTTCAAGGTCAAGTGCAAGGCTATATTGGGTTCACGTCCGGGATGGCCGGGGTGGCCGGGATTGCCGGGAAGCTATCGGGAGGCATCATGGCTAACTCAGCGTCGGGGGAGTCCGTCATTGAGCGCGTCGTCAAGATCATGGATGCGTTCTCCAAAGGCCAGCCGTGGCTTCCCTTGAAAGAATTGGTCCGGATTACCGGGATGTCCAGCAGTACCGTGCATCGGCTTGCCATGGACTTGGCGTCCAGTGGACTCCTGGAACGTAATGCTTCAGGGGAGTTCGGCGTGGGCATGAAGATGTGGGAGCTGGCCTCCCGCAGCAACCCCTTGGAGGAGTTCCGCCGTCGAGGTTTGCCGTTTTTGGAAGGCGTTCATGCGGCCGTCCGGGAGCATGTGTCGTTGTCCATACCTGACGTCGAGAACAACAGCGTGCTGTATCTGGAGCGTCTGGACCGGCATGGAACGGTCATGAACCTGGCCGAGGTGGCTGGCCGGCTGGACATCCACACCACCTCCTCCGGGATGGCCATGATGGCGCACATGCCGGGCTGGGTGCAGGACCGATTCCTGGCCGGGGCGTTGGAGAAGACCACTCCGGCTACGGAAACAGATCCCGCAAGGGTCAGGGCCAACCTCGCGCTGATCCGGGAGCGCGGCTACGCCCGGTTGGTCGGCGTCCTTGTGGAAGAGAACACCGCCTACTCCGTTCCCGTATTCGGCCAGGGCCATGCGGTCATAGGTGCGATTTCCGTCGTCGTGCCCTCCGTTGACGAGGACGCCGGGCTGATTCTTCCGGTGCTGGTGGCCGCTGGCCGTGGCCTGTCACGGACCATGGGTGCTGAGCGTCGGCCCTACGGATCCCGCCCCTGGTTGTCTGCCACTGACTAAGCCAGGCACGCCTGTCCCGTTCAACGGGAAGTTTCCCCTCGGCCTGTGACCTGGGTCCTACAGTCGATCCCAGAGGAACTATCGCCAGTGACCTGGACCACACATCCTGAATTCGTTATCAACGGCCACAGGATGGACTGCCCAACAAATCGGCAGCCGGCGATTCGTGACTCATCTAATTCTTTGCCGGGCAAGGCACCATGGCGGTGCCACTTCCCGCGCACTCAATGAGGAGACAGTATGGGAAACGTGCAGCAGCACTCGCCCTCGGACGTCAACCCGGCAGCGCCGGTTGAGCACGTCAAAATGCCCAAGAAGGCGGCCCTTGCCTCCTTCCTGGGATCCACTTTGGAGTACTACGACTTCTTCATCTACGGCACCGCCGCCGCCCTGATCTTCCCCAAGATCTTCTTCCCGGGTGGCGACCCCGTAGTGGCACTCCTTGGAGCGATGGCTACGTTCGGCGTCGGGTATCTGGCCAGGCCGCTGGGTGGCTTGGTGATGAGCCACTACGGCGACAAGATCGGCCGCAAACAAGCGCTGATGATCACGCTGGTGATCATGGGCGTGGCCTCCATTGGCATAGGATTCCTGCCCACGTACGGGCAGATCGGGTACTGGGCAACGGCGCTGTTGCTGGTAGGCCGTTTGGCCCAAGGATTCTCCGCCGGCGCCGAAGCCGCAGGTGCGTCAACACTCACCATGGAGCACTCACCGGAAGGCCGCCGCGCGTTCTTCACCAGCTTTGTGATGACCGGATACGCCTCGGGAATGGTGCTGTCCACCGTCGTCTTCATTCCGCTGGCCGCACTGCCTGAGGATCAGCTCCTCAGCTGGGGTTGGCGTGTGCCGTTCTGGCTTTCGGTAGTGGTTCTCGCTGTGGCTTACTGGATCCGGACCCGCCTGGATGAGCCGCCTGTGTTCGAAGAGATCGTGGAGCACAACAAACCCAAGGCGATCCCCGCCGTCGCGGTTTTCAAAACGCAGTGGCGCGACGTCCTGCGCGTCGGTGTGGTGATGCTGTTCTCCGTTATGCAGACCACCTTCACCGTGTACGCCCTGGCCTACGCCACCGGACCGGCCGTGGGCATCGACCGCACCCTCATGCTTACCGTGAACGCCGTAACCATCGGTCTCTCCATGGTGACCATTCCCATCTCCGCCATGATCTCGGACCGCATTGGCCGCAAGAAGGTTCTGTTGGTGGGAGCCCTCGGCTGCGCTCTGACCACCATTGGCTACTTCTGGGCCATCAGCGGGCAGAACATCCCCCTGATCTTCCTGTTCGGCTTCCTGAACATGACCGTCTTCTACTCCTGCTGGAACGGTGTGTGGACGGTCTTCTTCCCGGAGATGTTCCCGGCAGCAGTCCGATACTCGGGCATGGCGATCGGAAGCCAGATCGGCCTCATCCTCGCCGGGTTCGCACCCGCAATCGCAACGCTCCTTGCGCAACCCGGTCCCAACGGTTGGTGGCCGGTAGCCGGCTTCACCATCCTTTGCCTGGCAGCCTCGGCCATCGCCATCATGACGGCCCGCGAGACTTACAACGTCCCGCTCGAGGACCTCGGCAAGCCGCGTAGCGCGCAGGTCAACAGATAGAGCACGACGCCGGGCGGCGGCACCCAGCCGCCCGGCACCCGTTCGCCTCCGGGCAACCCGCCGCGCCCCTGACTCCGGCGCTCGCCACATCAGCACAAACCCCTACGACTCATGCCCTGAAAGTTGGATACCCATGACTTCGTCAGCCACCGCACCCCGTACCTTCCGCGTTGGAATCGCGGGTTGCGGCGCCATTTCCCGAAACCACCTGGAAGCGTTCCGTGCCCTGGACAACGTGGAGATCGTGGGCGTCTGCGATGTGGATGCGGACCGGGCAAAGGCCACAGCGGAAGCGTGGGACATACCGAACGCTGTAGCAAGTGTGGAGGAACTCCTCACCCTGGGACTGGACGTCGTCTCCGTTTGCACACCCCACCCCACCCACGAGGAAGTGGTGCTCCAAGCTGCGGCGGCCGGGGTGAACGTCCTTTGCGAGAAGCCCATCGCCACCAGGCTGGAGTCTGCTGAGCGCATGGTGGAGGCCTGCGAGAACGCCGGGGTCCAACTAGGGGTTTTGTTCCAGCGCCGCTTCTGGCCGGCCTCTCAGAAGATCCGCGCCGCGATCGACGACGGCACGTTGGGCAAGGCAATCCTGGCCCAGTGTTCGGTCATGCTGCACCGTGCCCCGGACTACTACAACCGCGACGCGTGGCGCGGCACGTGGGAGAGCGACGGCGGTGGAGTCCTCATGTCACAGGCGGTCCACCAGATCGACCTCCTCCAGTGGTATCTGGGAGACGTGGCCGAGGTTTACGGCAAGGTCAACACCTACCGTCACGCCGACTATATAGAGGTAGAGGATTCCGCAACGGCGGTAATCACTTTCACCTCCGGAGCCATGGCCACGCTGGAAGCCTCCACGGCAGTGTCTCCCAACCTCGGAATCCAGCTCCGCATCACCGGCGAAACAGGGGCTTCGGCTTCCCTCACCGAGTTTCCGGAAGGCAGCGACGGCCGGCTGGACCTGTGGGCGGTAGGCGAGCAAATCGTCGTCGAGCCTGTCCACCCGGAAGGCGTGGAGCCGAACGTCGATCTGTCCGTCATCAACGGCCAGCTGATCCCGTTCCACAAACTGCAGGTCCAGGACTTTGTCCAGGCACTGGAAAACGGGACGGAACCGGCAATTACCGGCAAAGACGCCCTGAAATCCTTGCGGATACTCCTCGCCGTTTACGAATCTTCACGCACCGGCCAACCCGTCCGCTTCGCACCAGCCCAGCCCTCCCACGCAGCCATTCCCGAGCTGCGCGGCCGCGAAAAGGTGGCTCGCTGACCATGCCTCCCACCACGCCCGCAGCGGGAATGCCCCTGACCCTGGGTCGCAACGGCCGCACCCCCAAGACCCTTCGCAACCGCCTGGCCTCCGCACCCATGGAACGCAACTATGGCACCACGGATGGCTTCATCACCGAGCAATACATCGACTACCTCGTGACCCGTGCCAAGGCCGGCCTCGGCATGGTCACCACGGAGGCCACCTACGTCCGCGCTGACGGTAAGGGCCGCACCCACCAACTCGGCCTGCACACCGATGACATGATCCCGGGGCTTCGCCGCCTCACCGACGCCCTGCACGCCGAAGGTGCGTTGGCCGCCGTCGAACTTAATCACGGTGGCCGTACCGCCCAAGCGGCAGTCTCGGGCTTCAAGAACCTCGCGCCGTCGCCGGTTCCCTGCCCGACGGCGGGTGGTGAGGTTCCGCGGGAGCTCACCGCCGCTGAGTGCTACGAACTCGTGGACGCTTACGCGGCTGCGGCCCGCCGCGCGGTGGCCGCCGGGTTCGACGTGATCAACCTGCACGGCGCCCACGGTTACCTGATCCACCAGTTCATGTCGCCCATTTCCAACCACCGCACGGACGAGTTCGCGGCGCCGGAGTTCTTCATGAACCTGGTCATCGACGCCGTGCGACAGGCCGTACCGGACACGATTGTGGGAATGCGTGTCTCGGTAGTGGAAGGTCCGGCAGACGGCATCAGCGCTGAGCAGCAAGTGGCCATCATCGCCAAAGCCCACCTGGAGAAACTCGACTTCCTGGATATTTCCGCTGGCAGCTACGACGCCGGCGAATGGATCGTCCAGTCAGGGGAGTGGAAGCCCGGGATCCTTGCCGACTACGCCAAGGCCTACCGTCAGTTCGGACTTCCACTGGGTATGGCCGGGCGACTCAACAGCCCGGAAATCATCGAGGAAGTCCTATCCCAGGGAACTTGCGACTTTGTGAGCCTAGCGCGCGCCATCCATGCCGATCCTGCCTTCGTGGGCGGGGTGCTGCGGGGCGAACGGTACCGGCCCTGCATCGCGTGCAATGTGTGCATAGATAACCTTGGCCTCGGTCAGGTCACCTGTACGGTCAATCCGGCAGTTGGCCGCTCACGTGTTCCCGTTCCCACGCCCGTTGTTCGCCCGGACTCCCGGGTGCTGGTGGTCGGGGCCGGGCCTGCGGGCCTCACCGCTGCCCGCGAACTCGCCGAAGCCGGTGCCAGCGTGACGTTGATGGACGACGGCGTGCGGCCGGGTGGGCGATTCGCGCTCGCTGAGCGGATGAAATCGACGCCGGATTTCCACCGCTTTGCAGATTGGTCCAGCGCGGAAAACGAGCGGCTGGGCGTTGAGGTTTGCCAGGGAGTCCACGTGGACACGTTCGACGTCGGCTCGCTGGCCCGCGACTTCGGCGCAGACGCAGTGGTGGTGGCCACGGGCGGGGTGCGCCCTGCTCCCGGGTTCATCGGCGGCGACTCGCCCCGTGTTTCTGACATCCGGGATTGGCTAGCCGCGCATCCTGAGGTCCTTGACGGCAGCGTGTCCAGGCCCTCAGGAAGCGGGTCCGGTCCCGTGGGGAGCTCGTCCGGGTTGTTGGTCAGTGCGGACGATTCTGTGGGCAGTGCGCCGGAAGCAGTGACAATTTGGGGTGCGGATTCTGTTGCCATGAGCGTGGCAGACACCCTTGCAGCACTTGGTATTGCCGTGCTGATCATTGGGCCGCAGGAAGCCCTGGCTCCTGAATCCGGCCGTCGAGCCAAGATCCTCGCAATACCCCGGCTTGAAGCCAATCCGAAGGTGCGGATCTTCCTGTCCAGCACTATCGAGGAGTTTGACGGTACTGGTGAGCCTGGCGTCAATAGGGTTCGGATCAGGCGCTCGGGTGTGGAGGACGAGTGGATTGATGCCCCGGGCGATCTTTTGGTTTCGCGTTCGGTGCTGCCGCTGGACGGGCCGCCCATGCTGGAGCAACCGCTGACATTGGAGCGACGGGAAGCCGAGCTCAGCTTTGCGGCTTCGCTCCCCATTGCCCTCGCCGGAACGGTCGTGGACAAGGCACCGGCCATTGTGTCCAACGCGGTCAAGAGCGGTTACGACGCAGCCCAGCGCATTGCCGCGGCACTGGCCACCCCCTCCGCCGACACCCCCTTCGCCGAGATCGCTGGAACAGTGCCGGATCGCCGGAGAGTTCCGGCGAATTCGCAGCATTCCAGCGACCTCGCCGACACCCAGCATGACTTCACCGTGAACGGAGCCCGAAAGTGACCACACCTACGCGTCGGCTGGGAATCGCCCAGCTCTCCCTGGTCGGAACCGCACCACCGGATTTGGTGAGCATCGCGGCACAGGCCGGCTTCGACTTCATCGGAGCACGCGTCCGGCCTGTCACCGCCACGGAGCGGCCATACGATCTCCAGCCCGGTTCCCACCTGCTCAAGGAGACGCTGCAACGGATGGCGGATACAGGGATCACGGTTGAGGATGTTGAGTTTCTCCTCTTGGACGGAACTGGCCTGCAGGGCGGGCAGGATCAACGCGAAGCCTGGCTGCGAATGATGGAGGCCGGCCAAGCCCTCGGGGCATCAACACTGACGGTGGCCTGCGCAGACCCGGACCTTGACCGTTTCGGTGACCACCTCGCGCAGATGACCCAGGACGGTAAGTCCTACGGAATCATGCCGACGCTGGAACCCATCGCCTACCAAACCGTTCGTTCCCTTCCCCAGGCAGTGAAGCTGTCCCGGCGGGCGGGCTGCAAGATTGTTGTTGACGCACTCCACGTCAACCGCTTCGGCGCAACTACGGCTGAGCTCGAAGCGGCCACGGATCTGGTTCCTTTGGTCCAACTCTGCGATGGTCCTGCTGCTGCGCCGGAAAACAGGGAAGCCCTGATTGTCGAGTCGCGCTCGGAGCGAGGCGTACCCGGCGACGGTGAATTCCACCTAGCGAGCATACTCGCGACCTTCGCCGCAGGAACCCCGGTCAGCATCGAAACGCCATCGGACAAAAGGGCGGCCGAGATGGGCGAACTGGCATGGGCCAAACATCTCAAAGCGGCGGCAGATTCCGTCCTCACCACCACAGCAGTCACCACCGCAGCAGTCAACAGCCCAGCACACAAAATCTCAGCACTTACCGGGAGCAACAAATGATGGACAGTACACCTAGCCCCGTGGACTGCGACGTCCTGGTTATCGGCTCAGGCGCCGGTGGCATGTCTGCAGCTGTCACAGCAGCCTTCCACGGAATGAAGGTGATTGTGGTGGAGAAGGCAGAGGTTTGCGGCGGTGCAACCTCCTGGTCCGGAGGTTGGGCTTGGGCACCGGGCAACCCATTGGCGAAGGCTGAAGGGGTCAATGAGGACAAGGAAACCTTCCGCACATACCTCCGGGAGGTTCTCGGGGACGACTACCAGGCTGACAGGGTGGATGCCTTCCTTGAAGCTGCCCCGCACATGGTGGGCTTCTTCCACAACAAGACGTCCCTGCAGTTCGTTCCCGGCAGCAAAATCAACGACATCTACGGTGACCTTCCAGGTGCAGGAACTGGCAATCGTTCGGTCGGTCCTAAGCCTCTGAACGCCCGCACCTTCAAGCCTGGACTGAGGGCGAAGATGCGTCATCAGCTCTACGAAACCTCGTTCCTAGGCATGGGAATCATGGCCGGTCCGGACCTTGGTAAGTTCCTGTCGGCATCCCGGGGCAACCCCAAGGGCCTGTTCCACGCAGGCTGGCGCTTCGGATTCCACCTCCTGGACCTGCTGACGCACCGGAGGAACATGCAACTGGTCAACGGCACAGCGTTGACCGGAAGGCTCATGAAATCCGCTGACGATCTCGGAGTGGACATCCGGGTCGCCACGCCGGCCACAGCGCTGCTCAGCGATGAAAACGGCAAGGTGACCGGCGCCGTCGTGCGTTCTACCGAAGGTGAGGTGCAGATCAACGCGAGACGCGGCGTCGTGCTGGCAACCGGCGGCTTCCCCAACGATGTGCAGCGGCGCAAGGAGCTGTTTCCGAAGACGCCCACGGGCCGGGAGCACTGGACGCTGTCCCCGGCGGAAACCACCGGTGATGGCATCAACCTGGCGCAGGCCGTGGGTGCACGCTTCACCACCGCAGTGCAGTCGCCGGCCGCTTGGTGCCCGGTGTCCTTGGTGCCGTACCGCAACGGCCGGACGGGCGTGTTCCCCCACATCATGGACCGTGCGAAGCCGGGCAGCATCGGCGTCCGCGCGGACGGGAAGCGGTTTGTGAACGAGGCCAATGGCTACTACGACTACGTCCAGGCCCTCCTCGCAGCGACTCCCGACGGTGAAACTGTGGAATCGTGGCAAATCGCGGACAGCCGATTTGTCCGCAGGTTCCCTCTGGGCATGGCCAAGCCGCTGCCCGTGCCGCTCTTCCCGTACCTGCGCTCCGGGTACCTCATCAAGGGGCGAACGCTGGAAGAACTTGCGACCAAATGCGGTATTGACCCCGCGGAGTTGCGCCGGACGGTGGCGCGCTTCAACGCGAATGCCCGTTCCGGCGTCGACCCGGACTTCGGACGCGGCGAATCCGCGTTCAACCGCTACGGCGGCGACGCCACGCACCGGCCGAATCCGTCATTGGGGCCTATCGAGAAGGGGCCGTTCTATGCGGTGCGGGTTGTGCCAGGGAGCTTCGGGACATTCGCGGGCGTGGAAACTGACGGCCGAGGGCGGGCGCTCAACAACCAAGGCCACCCCATAGATGGCCTCTACGTAGCCGGCAACGATCAAGCCAGTGTCATGGGCGGGCATTACCCCGCCGGCGGCATCAACCTGGGACCCGCACTGACCTTTGGCTACATCGCCGGACGGGACCTCGCCGGCGTCACTACATATGAGGACGACGGCACGCAGGCGGAGATGGAGCTCGCACTGTAGAAGTTCGTTGTGGGGCCTGCTCTGCAGGGTTTGGCCTTGGAATTGTGTGGAGAGCGGGCCTCGCAACGCGAGGCAAGGTGGGTGCAACGCGTGGGGTCAGCGGCGCGTGGGCTGCGGTGTCGACGGGGTGGGCGCTGGGGGAGGGGCCGGTGCCGGGAAAGGCCCGCTCGGGTATAGGGACGTGGCTGTCATCATGTAGTTGGCCCACTGTGGGCCGGCGATCATGTAGCCATCCAAGGACTTGTAGAACTTGCCGTTGATGGTGACGTTTTGCCCGGCTCGCTGCTGGCCCGCCGTCGTGTCCCCGAAGAACGACGCCGTTGCAAGAGTTGTGGTGTAGCCGGCCACCCAGGTGGCGCCGTTGTTATTGGACGTGCCTGTTTTTGCCGCCACCGGAGCCTGACTCTGAACTTTGGGTTCGATATAAACGCCCGAGCCCATCTTGAGAACATCCTGCAGGACGGCGTTGACGCCCCGCGCCACGGCTGGCTTCACTGCCTCCCTGCACTCAGGGGTCTGGGCTTGGAACTGGCGTCCTTGGGCATCGCTGATCTCGGTGATGGCAATGGGCTTGCAGTAGGTGCCGTCGTTGGCGAAGGTGGCGTAGGCGCTCGCCAGGACCACAGGGGCCACTCCAATGGAGCCAAGGAGATTGCCGATCTGGTGCATGTTGACCGGTGCGTTGTCCAAGCCGCTGTGCAGGCCCACGGTGTCCACCATTTTTTGGATCCCGCAGAAATCCAATTGGGCTGCGGTGGCGAAAGTGGCCGTGTTGATGGAGTTGTAAAGGCCGTAGTTGATGGGCATTGGCCGGTAGTAGCCGGCGTCGTTGTTTTGCAGGTCGTCATCGGCGCCAAGGTTCTGGGCTTTCTGCGCGGTGCTGTAACCCCCAAGGACCCTGCCGCAGCTTGAGCGCCACGGGAAACCGACTGGATAGACCCGGCGGGAAGCGTCAACAACTGCAGTGGGATTCTTGCCTTCATTGAGCCATTCGGCGTAAATGAACGGTTTCATGGTGGAACCGGGCTGGAAGCCGCCTGCGCCATTGAGGTCGTAGCCGTTCTCGTCTTTGGCATCGACGTTGAAGTTCAGTTGGGTATCGTATTTTCCTTCCTGGGGAACGAACACCGTGTTTTGGGCCATCGCAAGGATCTTGCCTGTGCCCGGCTGGACGGTGCTCATCGCGGCGCCCCATTTATCCGGGTTGTCGCCGGCGGAGGCGTCAACTTGCTCCTGCGCGGCGTTCTGGAGCCGGCTGTCCAAGGTGGTGGTGATGGTCAATCCGCCACGGTAGAGGAAGCGTTCACGTTCCTCCACGGTGTCACCGTAGGCCTCGTCGTTAAGGATGAGGTGGGAGACGTAGTCACAGAAGTAGGTGGCAAACGAGGTACCCGCGCAACCTTGCAGGGACGGGGTGACGTCGAGCTCAAGGGGAGAGGCTACAGCGACGCCGTGATCCACAGCCGTGATCTTGCCCTGTGCCAGCATCCGGTCCAGCACCAGGTTGCGCCGGTTGAGTGCAGCCTGAGGATCCACAATGGGGTCGTAAATGCTGGGGCCATTGACCAGACCAGCCAGGAGGGCTGCTTGCGGCAGGGTCAGGTCCATCGCGGAGGTGCTGAAGAAATAGCGGGATGCAGCTTCGATGCCGTAGGCGTTCCGGTTGAAGAACACTATGTTCAGGTATCCCTCCAGAATCTGATCCTTGCTGAACCGCTTTTCCAGCTCAAGTGCGAGCTTCACTTCGCGCAGTTTGTCACCCACGGTCTTCTGCCCGCTGAGCACCACATCCTCCGGACGCCCCTCGGATAAGCGGGACTCGTTGAGCACATTGGTGACGTACTGCTGCGTCAAGGTGGAGGCGCCTTGCCGGGTGCCCTGTGTCAGGTTGGAACTCAGCGCCCGCATGATGCCTTGGGCGTCCACGCCCGCGTGCTCGTAGAAGCGGTTGTCCTCAATGGCGATGATCGCTTCGCGGATGAACGGGGACATCTCCTCCAGCGGGACCTTTACCCGGTTCTCCGCATAGAAGGTGGCAATGAGCTGCCCGTCCGCGGAGACCACGGTGCTGGAAAGCGAAGGTGAATCAACGTTCAGCTCGCTCGGCAAACTTTGATAGAACCCGAGGGAACCGCCCACGGTGGTGCTGGTGAAAGCAACCACGGGTGCCAGGAATCCTGTGATCAGAACTCCGCAGAGGGTGCTCACGAAGAAGAACCCGAAGACCCTCAAAAGGACCTTGCCAAGACCTATCTTTGGACCCTTGTTCCGCGCCATTTTCGTGCCAATCCGTAGGGATAACCCCGCTGAAAAGTAGCTATAGAATACGTCCGGCAAAGCTGCGCGGCTACGGGTTGGGCGCCCGAATATGGTCCCAAATAGGACTCAATCCAGCGGCAGAGTGACCCTCACACTGGTGCCCCGCCCAACCGCGGAGTCGATGTCTACTGTCCCGCCGGCGTCGTGTACTGCTATGGACATCAGAAGCAATCCGAATCCGTGCCTGCGGCCGCTGGGCGCGGCGTGGATTTCGAAACCGCAGCCGTCGTCCGTGATGGTGAGCTGGATGCCGTGGTAGACGGCGTTGAGTCGGACCGTGAGCTCGCTGGCATTGGCGTAATTGAGGGTGTTGCTGAAGGTCTCCTGAGCCACGTGATACAGGAGGGCGGCGGCTGAGGAGGAGATCTCGATGCCGTGGTGCGGGGTGTGCCAATGGACGGTGACGCCCTCGCGCCGAAGCGGTGCAGCAAGCCGGTCGATGCATCCGGCGACACCCAGCGCATAGAAATCCACGGGGTGCTGGTCCTGGATGATGCCTTTGATGGCTATCACCTCGGTGAGTGCTGATGCCTGTTCCATTGCTTCCCCCACATCGTTGTGTTTCATATCTGGAATTCGTTGCCGAAACCCCTTGGTATTGGTGCTTCGTGCTTCCAGCGTGGCGCTGCTATATCAAGGAAGCTTTTCGATTGGCTCAAGTTCGCATCAAGTTTGCGGGTGCGGTTTATTAAGGGCGGATTGCTCGTGCGGGAGCGCCCGACGGCGGCACGTCGCTTACCGTCGTCGAGCCCTGTTGCGAAGCTACGCGCTCTCGGGCTGCTTCAGTACCAGCAGGCTGTCCGCGTTCCGATCGCACTGCAGCACGCCCTCATGGACGGTGAGTTCGGCAACGAGCACCGATGACCGCCGGCTCTCGACAGTCGGGTGGCTCGCACCGGCGCGGCTGGGGTGCGTGAAGTAGAAGATCCATCCGCGGCCATGGTTGACAACCACGTCTGCGTGGAGACCCGGCCCCACATCATCGGTCCGTGCGAAGGTGTCGCCGATGGCTGCGTCCAGGATGACCCCTTGTTTCTCCCATGAATCGAGATCGTCAGAGCGGTACACTTCCTGGCCGGACCACGTGTCCACGATCATCCAGTACCAGCCGCCCAGGCGGAAAACGTTGGCCCCTTCGTGGCCCGAGGGTGTGGTCAGTACGTGGCCCCGGACCTTCCAATCGAAGAGGTTGTCGCTGTCCGCCGCCCAGGTTTCCGAGCCTTGCACCTCGTCCTTAAACCACATGCGGAATCCGCCGCCGGGGTGTGGGTGCACGCAGGCGTCGATGACCCGGTTGGAGCTCAGCGGAACTAATCCGTGGTGGGTCCATGCCAGAAGGTCCGGGCTGGTGTAGTGGTGGATTTCCATGGAATGCGGATTGCCGTGGGCGGGGATGCCGCGGATGTAGCTGACGTACATGTGGAAAGTGCCCGCGTGCTCGAAGACTTCGGGTGCCCAGAAAGTGTTGTGGCCCCATTCGAAGTCAAGGCCCTCAAGGGTTCCGCGGTAGTCCCAGTGTGTGCCGTCCGTGGATGATGCAACTCCGAGCTTGGAACCGTAGAGCCAGCTGAGTCCGTCCTCGAACGGGACCGTGGTGCGGCGGTTGGTGTAGATCATCCACCAGGCCTGCTCGCGCGGGTTGTAGATGACGGTGGGATCTGCGGCACCGTCCTCGATGGGGTCCCTGAAGAGTGGTGACTTCACCGGGGATTGGGTTTGGTTGCTCACGTAGTTCCTTGCTGATGGGCTGTGTTAGCGCTAACAAATTAAACCTAAGCAACACTCTGAAACACGTCAATGGGGGACTGGTCCGAAATCCAGTCCCCCATTGTCTGACTTACCAGCGGCCGCCGCCACCACCGGGACCTTGGGCCTGCGTGTACTGGCCCGCGGTCGCGGTGCCTTGTTCTTCTGCGCCGCCGATGGAGCCTGTGGTGACGCCGGCTTCCGTGTCAGCACTGCCTCCCGTGTACACCGTGTACGTCGCACCGTCGGTGATCGCGGCGGAGGAGAACACCAGGGATGCGATGGTTTTGGTGGTCACGAATGTCGCCACCACCGCTCCCGTGGCGTCGACGATGTGCACAGGCGTGCCGGAAGACACCGAAGAGTCGAAGGTCAACTGCACACCGGACTGCGTGGAAGAGGTACCCGGGGTCACCGCCATTCCGGCACTGCCTGCCGCTGCTACGGTGCCGCCGGTCACGGTCAGTTCACCGTTCACATCCAAGGCCCCGTTGCCGTCGTTGGTGGGGCCGTTGACCACCACGGTCCCGCCGGAAATGCTGGCGTTGCCGTTGGAGTCCAGGCCGTCACCTTCTGAGTTGATGGTGAGGTTTCCGCCGGAGACGTCCACGGTGTAGTCGCCAACGGTCTCCCCGCCGCCCATACCGCCACCCATTGGACCTCCGCCGCCTGCCGTGCCCGCATCGGTACTGGTCGAAGAGCCACCCGAGGCGTTCACGCCGTCGTCGTTCGCTGTGACGGTGACGTCGCCGCCGGAGACCACAATGTGCTGCGCTTCCAGTCCTTCCTCCGACTCGGCCACGGTGACTGTTCCGCCGGAAACGGTGAGGGTGTTGAACGCCTTCACGCCGTCGTCGCCCGCGTTGACTGTCAACGAGCCGCCGCTGACCAACAGCCACCCCCGCCCCTCGTCGGTGTCGTTGTCTGCCTTCACGCCGTCACCGCCTGCGGTCACCTGGTACGCGCCGTCCAGCAGCACTGTGTAGTCCTTGCCGCGAATGCCGTCGTCCACGGCGTCCACGGTGACCTTGCCGGCAGCCATCACCAGGCCGTCCTTGGAAACGATGCCGTCGTTGGATTTCCCGTTGACGGTGAGGGCACCGGTCCCGGCGATGGTCAGGTCCGCCATGGAGTAGAGGGCTGCGTTGGGGGAGTCCTCGCCCTGGTCGGCGTAGGTGGTGGCATCCGTTAACGTGTTGGTGCTGCCCTCGTCCAAGTACACGATCGCTTCGTCGGCGCTCTGCACTACAAACGGCGAGCCGGTGGAGTTGCCCAGTTCCACGCCGTCCAGAATGATGCGAACCGTATCCTCCTCACCGGCTGCAACCACGATCTGCCCGTCGCTCAGCGAGCCGCTGAGGCGGTACGTTCCCGCGGCGCTGATGGTGACGGTGTTGCCGTCTACAGCCACGCCGGTGGAGGACGACGACGTCACTTTACTGCCGCCGTCGGACAGGCTGATTGCCACTTCCGTTGCGGCGTCCCACGTGAGGTCGTCGCTGTCGTAGTGGGTGTCTTCTTCAATGGTCCCGGCCGTTACGGCCTGCTGGGTGGTGCTGGTTGACGTGCCGGTGGTGCCGGTGGACGTTGAGCTGGTGGCGGCCGTGGAGCAGCCGGCCAAGGAAATGGCCAGGGCGACGGCGGCAACGGAAAGGGAAGTGCGGAAGGAGCGCATAGTGGATTCCTAAGTCTGTGGAGGGAAAGTCTGTGGAGGGAATGTCAGTGGAGGGGGCGCAGGGGCATCCTGCGTCGAAGGGTTTGATTCCAGCGGTTGGCCGGAAGCTCGGGGTGGAGTGCGGCCATGCCGGTGGCGAACTTGGAGATGCGGCAAGGCCGGACGCCGTGTGCCCACAGGTGCTTGTCCAAAGGGCCGGGCGCTGAGCCGGACTTCGTCTCCACCACCACCGCGTTGTCCAACACCCAGGGATGGCCGTCTGGGCTTTGCCACGTGACGTCGGAGTCGATGGTCGCGCGGCTTCCGGACTCGGGGAGGAAGAGTGTGGTGCGGTCGTAGCGGGTGGAAAGCACCGGCTCCAGCGGTCCGATGCTCATGTCACCGATGGCCGCGGCCAGCGTCTCATTCACGTAGGCCAGGCCCTCTTCCGTGAGCCGGTCGCGGTCGCCCATCTCATAGGGGATGCGCTCCTTGACGGTGGCCTCGCGAGCGCCTTCGGTCTTCACTTCCAGGAAGCTGACCGCGCTGTCCAGGTAGGTGCGGGTACGGATCTTGAACCGCCTTCGCCTGCCGTGTGCGGCGAGCATGTAGCTGTCCAACTCGGCGGTGTCGAAGTACACGGAGTCGTAAGCGAACGTGCGGTTCCCGTCCATGTCCAAGACCCGGGCCTCGGAGCTGAAGGTGCTCAGGACCTTGCGTGCCGTTGCCGAAGGAACCAGATACTTTCGGTCCACCCGGGTCAGCAGGGCGGCTTCGGTAGTGAGCTCTTCAAGCCCGACGGCGGGAAGCTGGCTCAGTTGCGGGATGATCGGTTCGGCGTCGATGCGGCTCATGCGACACCGGCCGAGGTGGGTACGGATTGCTGGGTGTGCTGGGGTGCTGGCTGAGCGGAGTGAGCCGGCTGAACCGGCTGCGCGGACTGGGCCGGGAGTTCCTCCGGAGCCGGGGTCAACGCACCGGCTGGTTGGTTGAAGCCAAGCTGGGCGTGCCGCGGCTGGGATAGGTCCTCATGGAGGGGCCGCACCGCGTATCGTACGTCCACGATCGTTTTGTCGTTCACCAGGTCCAGTTCCTGAATGGTGGCCGAGTGGACAGTGCCGTGGAGGACTTCTTCCAGCCGGGCGTAGAGCTCGGGTTCGTTGTTGATGGCCCGGTCCAGCACCACCACCTGGTGGCGGTAGGCCGGGAGGACCCGGGGGTTGTCGCCGACGAACATCACCAGCAGGACCAACGCCATGAGGGACAGCGTCAGCCAGAGAGGTTCGACGCCGATGCCTGCGATCAAGCCCAGCGCCAACGCCGAGAAGTAGTAGGCCACCTCGTGCTGGGCCAGTTCCGTGGACCGGAGCCGAATGATGGAGAGAACACCAAACAAACCCAGCCCCAAGCCAACGCCTGCGGCCGAACCGGACAATGCCGTGGCGACTGCCAGGACGCCGACGTTCATGCCCAGGTAAGAAACAACCAGGTCGCGGCGCCTGTGCCGGCGGAGGTAGAGGGCAAGCGTCAAAATGGTGATGGCGGCCAGGTCTGCCGCGATGAGGATGATGGTGTTCATCGGTTACTCCGGAATCTCTTGGGGGATTGATCTCCACTTTTCCCGGCCATGCTGTGCTGAAACTGTGCCGGGACCAAGGCTGGGATATGTGTTTCGACCACGGTCGGTTCCAATGGTTTGGGCCCTGTTGTTTGGGCGGCGTGAACCGTTGACGCGGCATGTCCCTTGCGCGCAAACAGGAAGCGCTGTTGTACTGCATAGCTGACTCCCAGCAGCGTCATCTCGGTGGCAAGCTTAGCCAGCACGTCTGGAACGGCGAGGGAGGTGAGGGTCCACATAGCGGCGTAGTTTGCGGACAGGAGGACCACAACCAGCGCAACGTATCCTGTGGCGGCGGCGCGGAACGAGGTGTCCCTGCCGTGCTCAAAGACCATCCGGCGGTTGATGAGGAAATTCACCGTGGCACTGACCAGACGGGCTCCCACCACCGCCAGAAGCAGCGAGTCCGTGAGCGCGCTGAAGATCAGGAACATCACCAGGTCCACCACGAATGCGGACAGCGAGGACCCCAGGAACTTCAGCAGCGGGGCGTAGATCCTGATGGAGTCGGCGATGGGCCGGAAATGCGAGCCCGAATTGTGGTCCAGGTAGACGGTTGCGATCTCCACTGTGACGATGCCGTAGCCGGCTTGCTTCGACTCGAGCAGCAGGTTCAGCTCGTACTCGTAGCGTTCGCCGCGCACGGTCAGCAACCACGGGAGCATGTCAGCCCGGTACCCGCGGAGGCCGGTTTGCGTGTCCGTGATCCCTTGGCCGGTGGCGAGCCTGAACAGACCCCGGGTCACTGTATTGCCGAATCGGCTCCGGGCCGGGACGTTACCTGTGAAGTTCCGGCAACCCAGGACCATTGCAGCCGTGACGTGACGGACGCGGTCGGCAACGGCAAGAATGTCGGCCACTCCGTGTTGTCCGTCGCTGTCAGCACAGACCACGTCTTGGCCCGGGAAGTGCTCGGCGATGAAGGCGAAACCGCTCTTCAGGGCGTGGCCCTTGCCGCTGTTCACGGCGTAACTGAGCACATGGCACCCAAGCCGCGCGGCGTCGTCGAACGTTTCTTTATGGGCAGGCCCGGAACCGTCATCCACCACCACGATGGTGAGCCACGGATCGGCCTCCTGAAGGTTACGGACAAGGGCAGGGAGGTGGTGGTCCGGCTCGTACGCCGGTATCAGGATGATCATGACTGGGCGATGTAGAGGATGTCCGAGGTGCCGCGCTCTTTGTTTTCGCCGAGCGGGTTGTTCACCAGGGAGCCGTTGAAGTACATGGTGGAGGAGCCGCCGCCGTCCATGTTGTACGCGGTGGTGGCGCCCAGGTCCTTCATGATCTGGGCCAGGCCGGACATGGTGACGCCGGAGCTGTAGCCGGGGCTGCGGCCATCCACCACCACGAACACCAGGTGGTTCTCATCGATGACACCTACAGCGGTGCGCGGCTGTTCGCCCTGGATGGAGTGGTTGCCGAAGTTCGTATCAACCTCCACGTCCTCGATGCCGGACGCGATCTGACCGTTGTCCAGCAGCGACGGCCCGAACGAGAGCGTGTTCCACACGCCGTCCGCGATGAGCTGATCAGCGGTAGTTGTGGTCTCGTCGTAAACCTTGACCGTGCCGTCCTTGTAGAACGCCAAGCCCTGCCGCGCGCCCTCGTCCCGGTACACCACGCCGTTACGGATCACGATGCCGGTGTCCCGGAAGCCGTAATAGTCGCCGTTGATCGCGAAAATGGCGTTATGGTCCTCGGCGATCGCGGATGTAGTTTCGGTGATGTTCTCGCCGTACGTGTCCTCGGCAAACGCCGACTTCAGCGTGGTGGCATCATCAAGCACGACGTCGGCAACGTAGTACGTCACGGTGTCGTCACCGGTGCCTGTGGTCACCGTGGAGATGGTGACCCCCGTGTCCCCGGAGGCGTAGGACGTATCGGTGACCACGGCGCTCGCCGACGTTTCTGCGGAAGCCTCATCCGCCGTCGTTGTTGTTGTGGTGCCGGCCTGGCTCGCCTCGTATTCGGAGACGTTGGTGATCTCAGCGTGTGGGACCACAAACCGGTCCAGGGCCCAGGCGGCGGCACCCCCGGCAGAGAGAGTGACCGCCAGAACGGCGGAGATCACGGCGCGCCGTGTCCGGCCGCCCTTACGGTGTTCAGTCTGCGGAGAAGTCATGCCTCATTTCTACGGAGCGAGGCTACGCCGGAGGTTTGCCCAACATATGCGGGGGCTGTGAAGGTTTAGATCTTGTTGCCCGCCTCCAGGGCTGCCTGTTCAATGCGTGCACGGTGGGCTGCCCATTCTTCCGTGGTCCGGCTGGGGATGTTCGGATCCCCAGGCCCCTGCCCCATGGAGCCGTCAATTAGTTCGCGGATGATGTCCGCGTGCCCAGCGTGCCGGGCTGTCTCAACACACATGTGAACCAGAATCTGGTGCAGCGTCACGTTCTTCTTCTCCTCCGACCACCATGGCACCGCACCCGGCGCATCCAAGGGGAGGGATCTGATGGTTTCATCGCTGTGTTTGGCGGAGAAATAATGGAGATCCAGGATTTCCTCGCGGCTCTCCGTTGCCGGAACCCACATGTCCGAATCCGGTTCGGCATCATCGGCCAACCAGGGCAGGTCGCGCCCGCTTGGCCGGCCGAAAGTCTCCCCGAAATACCCCAACTCCACACTGGCTACGTACTTCACGAGCCCCAGCAGATTGGTCCCCGTGGGGGTCATGGGTCTCCGGGCATCGTATTCACTGAGGCCGTCCAATTTCCCCAGCAGGTCCGCCCTGCGGAGTCGCAAATAAGTGAGCAGCGTGGCTTTGTCATCCATGGGTGCACTCTACCCAAGGCCCACACCAGCCCCACCCGCCCCCGCGCGACTTCGCCGGAGCAGTGCGACTTCGCCGGAGAGGTCCGGCGGTCTCGCACACCTCCAGCGGTCAAGCACGTTTCCGGCGAAGTCGCTTGCGGCAGCATGAACGCCAATGCCACAGTGAACCATGGCCACAGAAGAGGATGTCAGGAGAATCTGCCTGGACATGCCGGGCGTCAGCGAACGACTGAGCTGGGGGCAGCCGGCATGGTTTGCCAAGTCCCTCATGGCACGGATCTGGGAAGAGGGGGTTGTCACGGTCAAGACTGATGAACGCGAGGCGCTCGCAGCCATGGAACCGGATACCTTCTTCTGGACCCCGCATCACGAGCAATCCCCGAAGCTCCTGCTGGTCCGGCTCGAACGAATCGAGACGGACGAGCTCGACGAACTGCTCCAGGAGTCTTACAGAATCGCCGGCGCCCCCGCCAAACCCAACTAGGTCGCAGCAGAGCGCGTTTAGAGGACTCAAAACGCGCTTAACTGCGACTCAGTTGGGTAGGTGGGGACGCATACTAGACTCGGGCACATGGGGGACAACAACACACTTGGGGAACACAACACACCGCGGCCTGCACGCAGAGTCTCTGCCGTCGTCGTGCCTTTGCTGGGCTTGATAGCCGTGATCGTGGGGGTGGTGGTGGCGTGGAACAACCAGAGCACGGACTTCGGCTGGTTCGCCTATGCGCCGCTGAGCGAGACAGTGTTCATCGGGAACGGCGCGGCCATGGTCAGCCAAGGGACGCAGCTCGGGCTCGCCGTGACAGTCCTGGGCCAGTTGGTCCTCGCGTTCTGGGCCGGGCTCGCTGTGGGCCGCCGCCGTCACCAGAATCGCTGAGTTCGCCGGAGAAACGCGAAATCGCCGGATAGCTCCAGCGAACTGGCAGCTTTCCGGCGATCTCGGCGCACATCAGGTGAGCTTCACCTGGCGGTTCATGTCCTTGTACAGCAGGTAACGGAACTCGCCCGGACCACCGGCGTAGCAAGCCTGCGGGCAGAACGCGCGCAGCCACATGAAGTCGCCGGCCTCCACCTCAACCCAGTCGTTGTTGAGCAAGTACATGGCCTTGCCCTCCAGGACGTACAGGCCGTGCTCCATGACGTGCGTCTCCGGGAAGGGGATCACACCGCCGGGCTGGAACGTGACGATGTTGACCTGCATGTCGTGGGCGAGGTCGCTGGAGTCCGTGAAGCGCGTGGTCTTCCATACGTCGTTGGTGTCCGGCATGGAGGTGGGCTCCACGTCCTTCTCATTGGTGACGAAGGACTTGGCCTCGAAGCCTTCAAGCCGCTCGTAGGCCTTGCGGATCCAGTGGAAGGACACGATGTCGTCGGACACGTTTTCCAGGCCCCACTCTGCTCCGGCTGCGAGGTAGGCGTAGCCGCCCTCTTCAAGGTGGTGCAGCTCGCCGTCGAGGGTGAGGTTGACCTGGCCCTTGGTCACGAAGATGACGCCTTCAACGCCGGACTCGAACTCGGCCTTCGGTGCGCCGCCACCCGGGGCGATCTCCACGATCAGCTGAGAGAACGTGGTGGCAAAGCCGGAGATTGGCCGCGCGATGATCCATGAACGCGTGTTGGAGAAGCCCGGCAGGTTGCTGGTGACGATGTCCGTCATGACGCCCTTGGGGATCACCGTGTACGCCTCGGTGACGATTGCCCGTTCCGTGGTCAGGTGGGTTTGCGGCGGCAGGCCGCCTTGTGGGTAGTAGTAGTTGCCCATGCGAGATGCTCCTGTCAGTGGGAAGTCGGTTGTGCGAGCCGCGGGTGCGCCAGCGCGGTCAGCTGTGAAAGTTCGACGCCGGCAAGCGCCTTGACCTCGTCGGTCCCCACTGCGCCACACTGGACGCCGCGGAGGACGAAGCCGGCCAACGCGCGGGCCGTGGCGGGCTCGTCCATGACGCCGCCTTCTGTGCGCTCCACGTAGTTGCGGAGGCGCAGGGCCGCGGTGGGCAAGCCTTCGCGGTAGAAAGCGTACGACGCCGAGAAGCGGCTGGGCAGCTGCGCGGCGTGGAGGTCCCAGCCCTGGTAGTAGCCGTTTTCCAGTGAGCGGCGGACCAAGCGGCCATGCAGCTTCCAGGCGTCTTCAACAGCGTCACCCACGGGGATGATGTTGGTGGAACCGTCGGACAGGCGGATGCCCGTGCCGGCGACAGCGAGCTGCATGACCTGCTTGGCGAAGTCGGCCACTGGGTGCTCCATGGACTGGTATTCCGCGGAAATTCCGAGCGAAGCGCTGTAGTCGTAGGTCCCGTAGTGCAGGGCGCTGATGCGGCCCGGAACCACGTGGGGGAGCTGCGCCACGGGAGAGTTCCCGTCTGCGCCGATGATGAGCTGCGGCGTTTCCACCTGCACCTCAAAACGGAGCCGGCCAGCGGGGAGTCCCAGGACTTCCTCAAGGCGGGACACTGCGAAGTCCATGGCCTGCACCTGGGCCACGGTGGTGACCTTGGGCAAGGTAAGGATCAGCCCTGCGGGGAGCTCCCCGGCGGCAGCCAACGTGGAGACGAAGAGGTCCAGCGTGCGCAGGCCACGGGCCCGAGTGGGGGCTTCGAAGCATTTGAAGCGGATGCCGATGAACGGCGGAGCTGTTCCGGCCGCAACTGCAGCGGCAACAGCCTGGGCGGCAGCAACGGCGTCGGCGTCTTCTGCCTCGTCGCCGCGGTCACCGTAGCCGTCTTCGAAGTCCAAACGCAGGTCCTCGATCGGTTCGGCAGAAAGCTTCGCAGCTACACGCTCCGCAACGGCGGCAGCCAAGTCAGGCTCCTGCCCCAACAACTGACCGAGCTTTTCCAGGCCACCGTGGGCTTCCGCCGTCGCGAGCGCCTGCTTGCCCCAGTCCGCCACGAAGGTGGGCGTGAAGCGATCGGCCGGGATGTAGACGGTGTGGATGGGCTGGCGCGAGCCGTCGTCGCCGGGGTAGTTGCGGTCCAGCAACTGGTCGGTCGCTTCAAGCTGCGACTCGATGTGGGCCAGGTCTGCGGGCGTCAAGGAACTCATCAGCCCACCAACTCATACGCGGGCGTGGTGAGGAAGTCCGTGTAATCGTCGGACAAGCAGATGTCCTCGACCAGCTTGGACGCAGGCTCGTAGTACTTTGCGAAGTTTTCGTCGCCGAATTCAATGCGCAGGCGTTCGGTTTCCTCGCCCAGGATCCTGGTCACCAGTTCGCGGGTAACAGTGTTGCCCGTGTCCGCCAGGATGGACTTGTTCCGCAGCTGCTGCCAGACCTGCGAGCGGGAGATCTCCGCCGTCGCTGCGTCTTCCATCAGGTTGTGGATGGCAACTGCGCCGCTGCCGGAAATCCACACGCCGGTGTAGGCGACGGCGACGTAGAGGTTCAGGCGCAGGCCTGCCTCGGTGACGGTGCCGCCGGCGGAGGCGACGTCGATCAGCTGCTCAGCGGTGACGTTCACCTCGGGGCGCTGCTTGTCCAGCTGGTTGGGCCGGTCGCCCAGCACGGAGTCGAAGACTTCACGACAGGTGGGGACCAGGTCCGGGTGGGCTACCCAGGAGCCGTCGAAGCCGTCGTTTGCTTCGCGGGTCTTGTCGGCGCGGACCTTGTCGAAGGCTGCGGCGGTGACGTCCGGCTGCTTGCGGTTGGGGATGACGGCGGCCATGCCACCCATGGCGAAGGCGCCGCGCTTGTGGCAGGTCTTGACCAGGAGTTCGGTGTAGGCGCGCATGAACGGCGCTGTCATGGCAACGGTGGCGCGGTCCGGGAGCACGAACTCTTCGCCGGCATCACGGAAGTACTTGATGATGCTGAAGAGGTAGTCCCAACGGCCGGCGTTGAGGCCGCTTGCGTGGTCACGCAGTTCGTAGAGGATCTCGTCCATTTCGAACGCTGCCGGAATGGTTTCGATCAGCACGGTGGCGCGGACGCTGCCCTGGGGAACGCCGAGGTAATCCTGGGCGAACACAAAGACGTCGTTCCAGAGGCGTGCCTCCAGATGGCTCTCCATCTTGGGCAGGTAGTAGTACGGGCCGTGACCGTTTTCCAGCAACTGCTTGGCGATGTGGAAGAAGTGCAGGCCGAAGTCCACCAGCGCGCCCACGGCGGGGGAGCCGTCCAGCAGTATGTGGCTTTCCTCCATGTGCCAGCCGCGGGGGCGGGCCACCACAACTGCCAGGGGAGCGTCCGTGCGGAGGCGGTATTCCTTGCCCTCGGGGGAGGTGAAGCTCAAAGTGCCCCGGGCAGCGTCGCGGAGGTTGAGGATGGCGTCGATGACGTTCGGCCACGTGGGCGTGCTGGCGTCTTCGAGGTCAGCCAGCCACACCTTGGCGCCGGAGTTCAGCGCGTTGATGGCCATCTTGGCCGGGGTGGCCGGTCCCGTCATCTCAACGCGGCGGTCCTGCAAAGCTGCCGGTGCCTCAGCGACCTTCCAGTCGCCGTCGCGGATGTCCTGGGTTTCCGGAAGGAAATCAAGGCGGGAGGTGTCCGCAACCTGCTGGCGCGTGGCCTTGCGGGCCTGCAGAAGGTCATTGCGGGTGCCGGCAAAGCGGGTGTGCAGTTCTTCGATGAAGGCCAGTGCCTCCGGGGTGAGGATCTCCTCGGCGCGATCGATCGGCCGGGGATCAGTGACTGTAATAGCCATGTGAGCGGATTCCTTTTTCTAGGGTGCGCTGGTGCTACAGCGCGCTGGCGGCGTTTGCGTGCGCGGCGGCTGCCACCGCAGCAGCAACATCGGCAGCAACATGGGGATCGAAGACGCTGGGGATAATGTAACTCGCGTTGAGCTCATCGTCAGCCACCCGGTTGGCAATTGCTTCGGCGGCGGCCACCAGCATGTTCGGGGTGATGTCCGAGGCCCCTGCGTCCAGCAGCCCGCGGAAGAAGCCGGGGAAGGCCAGCACGTTGTTGATCTGGTTGGGGAAGTCGCTGCGGCCGGTAGCAACCACGGCTGCGTGCTTGGACGCTACAACGGGGTCAATTTCCGGGGTCGGGTTGGCCATGGCGAACACAATTGCGTCCTCGGCCATGGAGGCAACCTGCTCTTCGCCGATCACGTGCGGGGCGCTGACGCCGATGAACACGTCCGCACCCTTGAGGGCGTCATGCAGGCTTCCGGAGAAGCCTTCTTCGTTGGTGTTCGCGGCGATCCAGCTGCGGTGCTCGTCGCCGTATTCTTCGCCGGAGTGGATGGCGCCGGAGCGGCCGGCGGCGATGATGTGCTGCGCGCCCTGGGCCTTGAGGAGCTGGATGATGGCCGAGCCGGCAGCGCCGACGCCCGACACCACGATCTTCACCTCGGAGAGCTTCTTGTCCACAACGCGGAGTGCATTGACCAGGGCAGCGAGGGTGACAATCGCGGTGCCGTGCTGGTCATCGTGGAACACCGGGATGTCCAGTTCTTCGCGGAGGCGGTTCTCGATCTCAAAGCAGCGCGGTGCGGCGATGTCTTCGAGGTTGATGCCACCGTAGACCGGGGCCATGGCCTTGGCGATCATGATGATTTCCTCGGTGTCCTGGGTGTCCAGGCAGACCGGCCAGGCGTCAACGTTGGCGAACTGCTTGAACAGTGCGGCCTTGCCTTCCATCACGGGAAGGGCTGCGGCGGGGCCGATGTTGCCCAGGCCCAGGACGGCCGAACCGTCCGTGAGGACGGCGATGGTGTTGCGCTTGACCGTCAGGTTGCGGGCGGCAGCCGGGTCTTCTGCGATCGCCATGCAAACGCGGGCGACGCCGGGAGTGTAGGCACGCGAGAGGTCGTCGCGGTTGCGCAGGGCTACTTTGGGGACGACCTCGAGCTTGCCGCCGAGGTGCATGAGGAAGGTGCGGTCCGAAACGTGCTGGACCGTGACGCCGTCGAGGGCGTTCAAAGCGTCCTTCACGCGGGCTGCGTGGTCGTCATCGGTGGTGTTGCACGTGACGTCAACAACGATCTTCTCGTGGTGGGATTCCGTGACGTCCAGCGCGGTGATTGCTGCACCGGCGGCGCCGACTGCTGCGGCAAGTTCGCTGGTTGCGGTGAAGCTCGACGGTGCGGCGACGCGCAGGGTGATCGAGTTTCCGGGGCTCGGATTCGCCATTGAAATTCCTCCTGTTAGGCCCGTTCCCGGGCCGCCGTTCCAACTAAATGTTTTCGTATTATGGATATTATTATCTACAAAGTGGAAACACAATCCCCTGCTTGGTCATGTTCGGTGTCATCGCGCAGCTTGCACGCGTGCTGTATGTTGGGTGTTCTAAGCAATTCTTTTCACGATGCGGATAAGAGTTGTCGGAATCTAAGTCATTGGAGACAAGGGAATGGCTGAAAAAGCCTCCGGAGGCGTGCAGTCCGTTGAGCGCGTCTTTGAACTGCTGGAACTGATCACGGACGCGGGCGGAGACGTCACGTTGAGCGAACTCTCGTCGTCCACTGACCTGCCCCTGCCCACCATCCATCGCTTGCTCCGCACGCTGGTCTCGTTGGGCTACATCCGTCAGCTCCCCAACCGCCGCTACGCCCTGGGGCCGCGCCTCATCCGCCTCGGCGAAGGTGCCAGCAAGCAGCTCGGCGCCGTGGCCCGTCCGCAGCTGAAGATCCTGGTGGAACGCCTCGGTGAGACCTCCAACATGGCCGTCCTGGACTCGGACATGGTCATTTACGTGGCCCAGGTCCCGTCCATGCACTCCATGCGCATGTTCACCGAGGTTGGTCGGCGCGCCCACACGCACGACACCGGCGTGGGCAAAGCAATTCTCGCCCAGCTGGATGACGAAGTGGTCCGTGGCATCGTGGCCCGCACCGGCATGCCCACTCCCACGGCCAAGAGCATCGGTGACATCGACTCCCTGCTTGCGGACCTGGCACTGATCCGTGAGCGTGGGTACTCCATCGACGAGGAAGAGCAGGAACTGGGCGTCCGGTGCTTCGCCATGGCCGTTCCCAACGCACCCACGCCGACGGCGATCTCCGTCTCGGGCCCGATCACACGCGTTGACCAGAGCTTCGCGGACCGCGCCGTGCCCATGCTGCGCGAGGCTGCCCTGGCGATCTCCGCGGAGCTCAACCAAAACTAACCCCCGCCTCCCGCGCGCGGAATGGCAAAAGATGGCAACGTTTCCCAGAAACATTGCCATCTTTTGTCGTTTCGGCGAGGTCCTGGAGCGGGCTAGTGGCCAAGCCGCAGAGGCGAGTGCCGCCGTCGTACATTCCATGCAAAGGCGACAACAGGCGGCAGTGTCCCCCAAGGAAAACACTGCCGCCTGCTGTCATCTGCGGAAGGGTGCTAGTGCTCAGAAGCGCTGGACGTCTTGAGCGGGACTTCCTTGCCGTCGGCGTCAATCAGCTTGCCGTTCTCAAAGCGGTCGCCTTCGCTGAGGCACTTGATGTCCTCTTCGCTGACAACGCGGTCAGTGCCCGCCACAAACACCGACTGGTTGTCCGAGTTGCCGGCCTTGAAGTGGTTGAAGAGGATGTTCAGCAGGATGGCCATGACCGCTGCCGAGCTGATGCCGGAGTGGAAGATCGTGGCGAACCAGGAGGGGAACTGGTCGTAGAACTTCGGGGCGGCGATCGGGATCATGCCGAAGCCAATCGAGGCCGCCACGATGATCAGGTTCATGTTGTTCTTGTACTCAACCTTGGCCAGGGTACGGATACCGCTGGCGGCCACCGTACCGAAGAGCACGACGCCGGCGCCGCCCAGGACGGGCGTCGGAACCGCTGCGACTACTCGCCCAAGAATCGGCAGGAGGCCGAGGATCACCAGGATGAGGCCGCCGGCGCTGACCACGAAGCGGCTCTTGATGCCCGTGATGGCCACGAGGCCGACGTTCTGGGCGAAGGCACTCTGCGTGAAGGAGTTGAACAGCGGGGAGATGGCGCTGGAGAGCATGTCTGCGCGGAGGCCGTCGCCGATGCGGCGTGAATCAACCTTGGTGTCCACGATCTCGCCCACGGCGATGATGTCCGCGGAGGTTTCGGTGAGGGTCACCAGGATGACGATGAGCATGGAGATGATCGCGGCGATTTCAAACGTGGGAGCGCCGAAAGCGAACGGCGTGGGGAATGCGACGATGTCGCCCTGGCCAACCTTGGAGAAGTCAGCCATGCCCGCAATCAACGCGATGATGGTGCCGATGACCATGGCCAGCAGGATGGAGAGCCGGGAGATGGCGGCGTTGCCAACCTTGCTCAGGAGCAGGACAACACCCATGGTTGCTGCGGCCAGGCCGATGTTGGCCATGCTGCCGTAGTTGTCAGCCTTGGCGTTGCCACCCATGGCCCAGTTCGCGGCCACCGGCATCAGGGTGAGCCCAATGGTGGTGATGACTGTGCCGGTAACTACGGGCGGGAAGAATTTGATGATCTTGGAGAACAGGGGTGTGATTGCCAGGCCAATCAACGAGGCAACAATCACTGATCCGAACACCGCTTGGATCCCGCCGCCACCTTGGACGATCGCCACCATGGTGGAGACGCCGGCGAACGACACGCCCTGGACCAACGGCAGCTGCGAGCCGAACCACGGGATGCCCACCGTTTGCAGGATGGTGGCCAGGCCGCCAACGAACAAGCAGGCGGCGATCAACAGGCCGATGTCCTGTGAGTTCATGCCGGCCGCCGCGCCGATGATCAGGGGCGGGGCAATGATTCCGCCATACATGGTGAGGACGTGCTGGAAGCCGTAAGCGAAGGTGCTTCCGATGGAGAGTCGCTTGTCCTCGGGCCGCTCGGGTCGTCCTGCGCGTTCTGCGCGGGACGAGGTGGTATTCGCGGGGCGGGACTTCTTCTTGATGTTCATGGCAGACTTTCTGGGTTCATGGCAGACGTCTTCGTCTGGCTAACTGTGTCTGGCTAACAAATCTTTGGTTTTTGGGGTTGGCATTGTGTGCAGGTCCGGCCTTTACGGGGCGCCGTTGGGGGGACCTGCACACAAACCCTTGAGATGGTGCGGCTTAGTCCGCGTTTGGTGCGGGTTTAGCAGAAGCCGGCGATGCCGCTCCATGCCACCGGTGCAGCCTCGATGTTCTCGCGCTGGACCGTGGCTTCGATGAGGCCGTACGGGCGATCCGCGGCGAAGAAGACCTCGTTGGGGTTGTCCAGGCCGAACGGGCTCAGGTCAACCAGGAAGTGGTGCTTGTTGGGCATGGAGAACTTGATCTCGTCCACTTCGCTGTGTGCTTCCAGGACCTTCTTGCCCATGTCGAACAGCGTCTGCTGCAGTGCGTGGGAGTAGTTCTCGGTGAAGCCTTCAAGCAGGAGTGCCTTGATGTCCTCGTAGCTCTTGTTGAAGTCCGTGCCGGCGAAGTCCAGGTTGGTGTTGTAGCGCCAGCGGGCGGATACATCGGTGGCCAGGATGCGGTCGGTGGTCTCCGGCAGGGTGGTGTACTTGTCGCGCGGGTAGCCGATAAAACCGGACTGCGTGGTCTTCAGGACGGTCAGGTCCTTGAGGCCGCTGATGACGTGCGTGGTTGCGCCATCACGGACGACGACGGCGGTACGCACCTCTTGCCCGTTGCGGACGAAGCTGTGGTCGTGTCCCTCGCCGTGGGCCTGGATGCGATCCCAGCTGTAGGCTTCGGCTTCCCAGCGGCCACCGGTAACCCAGTCGAATCCGCCGGTGAAGTGGTCTGCGAGGCGAAGCAGGAAGGACTCGGGTGAGCCGATGCCTTCACGGGCGAAGGCGTAAACCGTGTTCTTCTGGGTGTCGGTGGCAACGACGTGGCCGTTGTCGCCTTCGAGGTGGGCCGCCTGGAAGTCACCGCGCAGCTGCGAGGTGACGTTCAAATCTTCGATGTGGTGGCGGTCGGTATCCCGGGTGACCTTGACGACGCGGACTTCTGCTTTGCCGTACTGGTTTTCGCCGAGGACGATGTTGTTGCTCATGGTCATATCCCAACTTCTGTGAGGTGGAACCTAGGTTCCATCAATGAAATTAAGCGCGTGTTTCCACTGCGTTTCTGGTGGAGCCGACCCAACAAAAAAGAGCCGACATCCATTGATGCCAGCTCATTACGACCCTGCCTGCTGCTCTCAGGTTACGTGACCTACGCCACGAACTCATTCGAGAGTAGCGCACTATTTCGTCTTGTGTATACGGGCTCCCGTGGATCGTTATGAACCATCCAAATGTGACCGGGGCAACTCGGTATGGCTTCTCGGGGGTCTTGACGGCTCGTTTACCGACTGCCTACACTTTCCACATAACAATAAAAGTTTTCCGAAGAGCGGAAACTGTTGCATGAGAAAGAGGAGGAACAGATGGACTCGAAGGATACGAACAACGTCGTGGAATTCCCGGCGCCGGGTCAGGAGCTGTACCTGCCTTTCGGTGCGACAGATCCGGACTTCTACATTCCGGCCGACTGCGACCGCAAAGCCGGCGGGTTCTCCCGTTGGCTGCGCGCGCTCCCTGTGTTCGGTCGGCAGCGCCCCTAGGCACTTAGGGGCGCGGACTCTGCGCAACAGAGCCAAAGAGGCGGGCGATACCTGGGGAGGTATCGCCCGCCTTTCCGCATGCTGCCTGCCCCGCCTCCGCTCCGCCGCCCGTTTCGACCCTTCACTGTGTAGGACGCCGTGCGCGACATCGAGTGCGCAGCGAGCCCACGAATTGGGTGGCCCTATCCCCGGAGAGCGCGCAGGAGTCGAACCTTGAACTCGTGCTCGCGGAAAAGGTCCTGCCACGTGATCCGGATGAACCTCCAGCCGAGTTCCATGAGGGCCTTTTCGCGCTGGCGCTCCCGGTAGATCACTTCGTCGGTGGGGGCGTAGTCGAAGTACTTGACCTTCCCGTCAAACTCCAACGCCAACCTCTTCGCACGCCACGCGAAGTCCAGGCGGTGTTTGCCCTTATTGGTAATTACCTCAACTTGCAGCTCAGGCATGGCGATTCCCAGCCGTTGGATCAGTTCACGGGTAAGCGTTTCACCTGGTGATTCCGATTTTTGATCGGCATTCTCCAGAGCCCTTCGAAGATTAATGACGCCATTCCGCCCACCCAGGCTGTGGCACATGTCCTGCAAAACAAGGGCGTTGGCACCCATCCTGAGCGCGTGGTCCACCACGATGAGGCATTGCTTGAAGTTGAGCATGAGGCAACAGTCCACGACGGTTCGTTCCAGGGACGTGCATGGCATGCCCTGCACGGTTTCCACCTCTAGGGGACTCAATGCCCGCGTGTGTGGAATAACGTCAACGCCGTGCGAAGTGCGGGATGGGGTTGTCACGGTGTTGATGTGTACGCGGTCATCCACATCCCAGAGAAACAAGCCGTGGAGGCGGGCGGCGGAGGTGTGGCTGTAGACAAAGCCGCCGGCCGCCGTCGTGAGTGTTCCGTGGGCATGTGCGGCAATCAGCTGACGGCTTCGAATCCAGGGTTTCTGCGCCTCCCAGGTGCTGCCGCGGATGTAACAGCCTCGGCGAAGCCGGACCAAAACTCCGCTCCGCACCAAGGCTGCAATTTTCCGATCATTGAATCCGGCAGCGTGAAGTTCTTCTGTTCGCCACAGATCCATACCTTCAGGGAGTTTGCGCTGGGTAATCCTCGTCATCTGACCAGCCTCGAAGGTGCGCGGCTCGGGGAAAAGGATCCAATTGCCCTATGTGGAAAACGCCCGATTCGTGGAATCGCTGCGTGCTGTGCCGAACGCACGGCATAGTACGCAGCGAACCATCGAATCGGGCGAGGCCTCAGCGCCCCGGAGCTACCCCGCCACCAGCTTCCGGGCCGCGGCCGAGTGCTCAGCGATCAGCCCGGCCACGTCCAGCCCGGGAATCGCGCCATCAACAACCCGCCAAACACCCCCAACCATCACGCGATCAGCACGGTCAGCCCCGCAGAGCAATAACGCTGCCACGGGATCGTGGCTGCCGGAGAAACGCAGCTCGTCCGGCTTGAACAGGGCGAGGTCTGCTTGGAGACCCGGAGCCAACTGGCCAATGTCGGAGCGCCCCAGGACTGCGGCGGAGCCACGGGTGGCCCAGCCGAGTGCACGTTCCACGGGAACGGACGCTCCGTAGCGGAGTCGCTGCAAATACAGGGCCTGCCTGGCTTCAAGGATCATGTTGGAAGCGTCATTGGACGCCGAACCATCCACTCCCAGCCCCACGGGAACACCCGCAGCCTCGAGTTCCAGGACCCGCGCGGTGCCGGATGCCAGGCGCATGTTCGACGTCGGGCAGTGGGCCACCGCTGTTCCGGCAGCACCCAACCGCGCAATTTCTTCGTCGTTGAAGTGGATGCCGTGACCCAGCCAGGTGCGTGATCCCAGCCAGCCCACGGACTCCAGGTAGTCCACGGTCCGCAGCCCAAACATGGACTGGCAGAAGTCTTCCTCGTCGATCGTTTCGGCAAGGTGGGTGTGGAGCCGGACGTCGAACCGTTCGGCCATGGCAGCGCTTTCGGCCATGATTTCCTTGGTCACCGAGAATGGCGAGCAGGGGGCGAGGGCGATCTGAACAACTGCCCCGTCACCCGTCTCGTGATACTTGCGAATCAGCCGTTCGCTGTCCGCAAGGATCGCCTCAGGTGACTGGACCGTGGTCCTGGGCGGCAGCCCGCCGTCGTCCTCTCCCAAGGTCATGGAGCCGCGGGTCAGCGTGGCCCGCATCCCCATGGCTCTGACCGCGGCCACCTCGATGTCGATTGCGTCTCCCATGCCGTCGGGGAAGAGGTAGTGGTGGTCGGCGGCGGTGGTGCAGCCTGAAAGCAGCAGCTCGGCCAGTGCCACTTGCACGGCTAGTTCGAGGCTGCGCGGGGTGAGCCGGGCCCATACCGGGTAGAGGTTCTGCAACCAGGGGAACAGGGGCGCGTTGGCCACGGGACCCCAGGCGCGGGTGAGGGTTTGGTAGAAGTGGTGGTGCGTGTTGATGAGCCCCGGGAGAACCACGTGCCCGGATGCATCAAAAACGGTTGCGGGAGAAGAAGGTTGCCCGCCCGAAGGCACCAGCTCAATGATGGTGCCGGAGTCGGAAACCACCAGGCCGCCGCCGGCGTCGTGGTCATTTGCGGTGAAGATACCCAGCGGGTTCTTGATCCAAAGAGTGGTCATTACAGGTTCCTTGTCTGGTCGGCATGTATGCGTTCCAGCTCAGTTAGGCCCTGTCTGCTGATCCAGGTTGCCGGACCGTCAGAACGCGGCCCAGTCCGAAAAGCGTAAAATGCTCGACGGCGGCAGTCAACGCTTGCGGGCGGGCTGCGGTCATATTCGGGCACCAGGACCGCAGAGCAAGTAATTTCGCATGACGAAATTAAGTTTTCAAAAAACTATGGCGCGGCTCACAAACTGGTGCTACGCTCTAACTGCCAAAGGCGGGCACCCGGACCCCGGGAAGCTATCTACCAGGCGCAACTTAACCTTCATCGCACATGCTGAAGCCTGGTAACCAAGCTAACTGGAGCTCATCTCTGTGGCGCCCCCAAACAGGTCACCTGGCTTCCTCAGCACTAAGGAAGTCGCAACATGAGTACAACCGTCACGGCCGAGCAATTCCTGGCCACATCCATTGAGCTGGCAACAGCCAATGTCCTCAACAGTGGGGGCCCCTTCGGCGCCGTCATTGTCACCGCGGACGGACGAGCCTTCGAAGGCGTCAACCGCGTCACCGCCACGAACGATCCCACCGCACACGCAGAAGTCACGGCAATCCGTAACGCCTGCCGCGAACTGGGTACCTTCGATCTCAGCGGAGCAACCCTCTACACCAGCTGCGAGCCATGCCCCATGTGCTTGGCCTCCGCACTCTGGGCACGCGTGGACCGCGTGTTCTTTGCCGCAGACCGTCACGACGCCGCATCCGTTGGCTTCGATGACGCAGTCTTCTACGAATACTTTGAGAACGACAACCGGGACGCGCTGATGCCGGTAGCCAAGCTGGAACTGGGCGACCCCCAGGCTCCGGAGGCCCTCCAGCCGTTCACCACATGGAACACGCTTGATTCCAGGATTGACTACTAGGGCCCGGTGGCTGACATGACAATCCTGGACAATTCAGCTGAGAAGCAGGCTGCACTCTTTCCCAAGGGAGACGGCGCAGAGCCCACAGCTGCAAAGCACACGGCAACCGGCCTGGCGGATGGCAACAAGAAGCCTCCGGTGTCGAACTCCTTCCTGGATAAGTTCTTCCAGATCTCCAAGCGTGGCTCCACGTTGGCCCGCGAATTCCGCGGCGGCTTGGTCACCTTCTTCACCATGGCGTACATCGTCATCCTCAATCCGCTCATCCTGGGTGGTTTCTCGGCAGACAACGCCCCTGTGGACGTTGCCGGGGGGTGGCTGTCGGCTGCGCAAGTAGGCGCCGTCACCGGCCTGACTGCCGGCGTCATGACCATCGTTTTCGGATTGGTGGCCAACCTGCCGTTCGGCCTTGCCGCCGGCCTGGGCATCAACTCGTTCCTCGCCGTCGCGGTCATTCAGGAAGTCACGTGGCCCGAAGCCATGGGCCTGGTGGTTATCAACGGCATCCTGATCGTCATCTTCGGTGCCACCGGAGCCCGGACGGCGATCTTCAAGGCAGTCCCCAAGGAGCTCAAGGCCGCCATCACCGTTGGCATCGGCCTGTTCATTGCCTTCATTGGCTTCGTGGACTCCGGCTTTGTCCGCGCCACCACAGGCGGACCGCCGGTTCAGCTGGGGGACAACGGCTCCATCACGTCCATCCCCACCCTCGTCTTCATTGTTGGACTGCTGACCATGGGCATCCTCGTGGCACGCAAAATCCAGGGCGGCCTGCTGATCGGCATCGTCGCCACCACTGTCCTCGCCGCTGTAGCCGAGGCCGTGTTCCGGATTGGTCCCGGAAGCGCCCAGAACCCCGGCGGCTGGCACCTGAATGTCCCCATCCTGTCCAGCCAACTGGTTTCGGTCCCGGATCTGAGCCTGGTAGGCCAGTTCGATCTGTTCGGCTCCTTCGCCAGGATCGGCGGATTGGCGGCCACCATGTTGGTCTTCACTTTGGTGTTCACCAACTTCTTCGACGCCATGGGCACCATGACGGGCCTGGCCAAGAGCGCTGGCGTGGCACACAAGGACGGTACGTTCCCCAAGCTGAAGTCGGCCTTCATTGTTGAAGGCATGGGCGCAGTGGTGGGCGGCGCAACGTCCGGTTCGTCCAACACCGTGTACATCGACTCGGCGGCGGGCATCGGCGAAGGCGCACGCACCGGCCTGGCCTCGGTGGTCACCGGCTTGCTGTTCCTGGGCTCCATGTTCTTCACACCGCTCACCTCCGTGGTTCCGCTGGAAGTTGCAGCTGCAGCCCTGGTGGTAGTGGGTGCCATGATGATGGCCCAGATCCGGGAGATCAAGTTCACCAAGTTCTCCATTGCCCTCCCGGCCTTCCTGACAATCGTGACCATGCCGCTGACGTACTCCATCGCCAACGGCATCGGCGTAGGGTTCATCTCCTTCGCGGTCATCAGCGCGGCGTCGGGCAAAGCCAAGAAGGTCCACCCGCTGATGTGGGTGGTCACGGCAGGCTTTATCATCTACTTCGCCCGCGGCCCGATCAACGCCCTGATGGGCGTCTAGCCCGGAGCCGAACCCCGCGCCGGCGGGCACCATTCCGGCACTCTGATCGACGGTCCGCCGGAACCCACCGCACGAATAGGCGTCCGCCGTCGCGGTCCTTCCCGAACTTTACGGACTGGAAAAGGCACGACGGCGGGCGGCGGCTGGTTACCGCGCGCTCCGTCAGGGAACGGGGCAGGGAGATGAAGCCCTTGCCCCCGTTCCTATGAACTCTTGCTGATTGAACTTTTGCTGATTGAACTTTTGCTGATTACCCGCGACTACCCCTCAACATCCTCTGTCAATGAGAATATGAGGCAAGATCGCGCACTGCTCCGGACGGGCCACCCCGCCGGGACACCTGGAATAAGGATGTGTTGCCATGCTGGATCTAATGCCTTCACTGGGCAGCTGGCGGCCTGCGGTCTCTGGCCAACTGTGTGCTGTGGCCACGATCGTAGGGACCGGCGGCTCCGTGCCGCGGCCCCTGGGGACCTCCATGATGGTCACCGAAGACGGCGAAATCCTGGGCAGCTTGTCCGGCGGTTGCGTGGAAGGCGCCGTGGTGGAGGCGGCCTTGGAAGCAATGCGCGACGGCGGCCCTCGCCTTGAGTCGTTCGGCTACAGCGCCGAGGACGCCTTCGCGGTCGGGCTCACCTGTGGAGGGGAACTGGACGTCCACATCCAACCCCTCAGGGCCGGATCTGCTGAACTTTCCGTGCTTGCTGAAACTCAGCACCCTGCGGCCCTGATCCGCCGGCTCGATGCTGAGGGCGGAGTCATGGCGGTCCATGACCCTGTCCGGTTCCGTGCCATGGAATCCGAGGAACTCGCCACTTTGCTGGGCGACCATCCCTCCACACTTTTCGCCGCCGCTGCCCAAGTGGAGCGGCTGCTCCAAGGCGGCCGTGCCGGCCTGGTTCGCTTGGCGCCGCCGGAGGGATGCATTGACGGGTGGATGACCACCGAAAGGCTGGCTATGCCTCCACAGGAAGAAACCCAGCCGGAACCGATCACCCTGTTCATCGAAAGCCGTTTGCCGGCCGCGCGGATGCTGGTTTTCGGTGCCAACGACTTTGGCGCGGCTCTGCTACCCGCGGGGCAGCTCCTCGGCTACAACGTCACCCTCTGCGATGCCCGCCCCGCTTTCGCGACACAGAGCCGCTTCTCGGGTGCAGACCAAGTGGTCACCGAGTGGCCGCACCGCTACCTCGAATCCGAAGCCGCTGCAGGACGCATCGACGCCCGCACGGTGGTGTGCATCCTGACCCACGACCCCAAGTTCGATGTCCCTTTGCTCCAAAGTGCTCTCCGGTTGAGGCTGGCATATGTTGGGGCAATGGGCTCGCGGCGCAGCCACCGCCAACGGATCGACGCCCTGCTTGAGGCAGGCACGCCGTTGGAGTCCCTGGAACGGCTGCACTCGCCCATCGGCCTGAACCTCGGCGCCGTGACTCCTGCCGAAGTCGCCGTGTCCATCACGGCAGAAATCATCGCCCACCGCGGTGCCGGCGGACAAACCAGCACCCCCGGGTTCCCTTCCCTCAGGGACAGCACCGGCCCCATTCACCCAGCCCCGATTAGTCCAACCCCGATACAGGCGGCTGCCCAACACCTCACTCAGGAGGACCCATGGACATGAACACCATCGAGGCCGTGGTCCCCACCACGGACCCGGCACAATGGCGCGACGGCGACGCCTGGCTCGCCGGAGGAACGGTCCTCTTCTCCTACGGCAGCAACGTCCTGAAGCGGCTCCTTGACCTCGGCCAAGCAGAATGGCCCACTATCACTTTCACTGACCAGGGCGTCGAACTGGCCGCCACCTGCACTGTCGCGGAGCTCTACGCCCTGCCGCTGGCCGCGGAAGCAGCCAACCGTGAATGGCCCGGACTGGCACTGATCCGCCCGTGCTGCGACTCGTTCGTGGCCTCGTTCAAGATCTGGAACATGTCCACCGTGGGTGGCAACATTTGCACCGGCCTGCCGGCGGGGCCAATGACCTCACTCTGCGCAGGCCTGGACGGCGTCGCCACCATCCTCAGCCCGGACGGCAGCAGCCGGGATGTTCCGGTGGCGGATGTCGTCACCGGGGATATGCAGACTCTCCTGGCACCGGGGGAACTGCTCCGCAGCATCCATCTTCCCGCGTCCGCATTGTCCGCCCGCGTCGCTTTCCGGCGTTTATCGCTTAGCAACCTTGGCCGTTCCGGTGTGCTCCTGATCGGGCGGCTCGATCCCGACGGCGCCCTGGTCATCACCGTCACCGCGTCCACTAAACGGCCTGTGCAACTGAGGTTCCCCGCAGGTCAGGTTCCTGACGCCGGGACGCTGGCTGACGCCGTCGGCGATTCCATTCCGTGGCCGCTGTACCACGACGACATCCACGGGCTCCCTGCCTGGCGGCGGGACATGACGTTCAAGCTTGCCGAGGAGATCAGGGCGGAGCTGCTGGGCGAGTCCATGAGCGTGTCCGGTGATTTTTGGCCGCCGCATAACACCTCGCCCCAGCCGTCCACCCAGCCCACCACATCAAGCACCCAGCAGAAGGAGGCCCCGAATGGCAATTGAGATCAACGGAACTGCCTCGCAGGCCACCCCCCGCCCCGGCCAGTGCTTGCGCACGTTCCTCCGCGAAGAGGGCAATTTTGGCGTCAAGAAAGGCTGCGACGGCGGTGACTGCGGTGCGTGCACCGTGCACGTTGACGGCATGCCCGTCCACAGCTGCATTTACCCTGCTGTCCGTGCCGAGGGCAAAGCGGTCACCACCATCGAGGGCCTCGCCTCCGCTGATGGGCTGCACCCTGTGCAGGAGCAGTTCCTGGAGGCCCAGGGGTTCCAGTGCGGTTTCTGCACCGCCGGCATGATGATGACCGCTGCAACGTTCGACGACGAGCAGCGCGCCAACCTGCCCCGCAACCTCAAGGGCAATCTGTGCCGCTGCACCGGCTACCGCTCCATCGCGGACGCGGTCTGTGGCCACGGCAGCGATCACCAGCACGACGCCGGTGCGGACGTTTCGGGGGCCCAGACAGTTTCGGGGGCGCATTCCGTGTCGGGTACTCAGCCGCCAGTCGCTGTAGAAGCGACGCCGGGCCAGCTCGGCGACAACGTTCCGGCACCCGCCGGCCAGGCGATCGTCACCGGAACTGCCCGTTACACCCTTGATGTTCCGGCTGAGCAACTTCCGGGCTTGCTGCACATGAAGTTGCTGCGTTCGCCGCACCCGCATGCCCGGATCGTGTCCATCGACAAAGCGCCTGCTCTGGCAGTTCCCGGCGTCGTGGCGGTCTTCACTTATGAGGATGCTCCGCAGCTTCTGTTCTCCACAGCCCAACACGAGAATTACACGGACGACCCCGACGACACCCGTGTGCTGGACAACGTGGTGCGGTTCATCGGGCAACGGGTTGCGGCGGTGGTGGCTGAGTCCGTGGGCGCAGCCGAGGCTGGTGCGCGGGCCTTGGAAGTGCAGTACGAACTCCTGGAACCGGTGTTCACTCCGCAGGAAGCCATCCTCCCCGGCGCCCCGGCGATTCACGGTGAAAAGGACGGCGTCTTCTCCCGGATTTCCCGCCCGCATCACAACGTAGTGGCCGAGGTCCACGCCGAACTGGGTAGCGTGGCCGACGGCTTCGCGGCTGCCGACTTTATCCACGAGCACACCTACAAGACGCAGCGGGTCCAGCACGTGGCCATGGAAACCCACGCGTCCATTGCCTGGCTTGATGAGGATGGCCGCTTGATGATCCGGTCCTCCACGCAGGTTCCCTTCCTGGTGAAGAGGACCCTGAGCCGGGTGTTCAACCTGGCGCCGGAGACCATCCGCGTAGTTGCCGGCAGGGTTGGCGGCGGATTCGGCGGAAAACAGGAAGTCCTCACTGAGGATCTTGTAGCCCTCGCGGCCCTGGCCCTTCGCAGGCCGGTGCAGTTGGAGTTCACCCGTACGGAGCAGTTCACGTCAACCACCACCCGGCACCCCTTCACCATCAAGCTCAAGGCCGGCGCCAGCCGCGATGGGTATCTCACAGCGCTCCAGCTGGACGTCCTTACCAACACCGGCGCCTACGGAAACCACGCTCCCGGTGTGATGTTCCACGGCTGTGGAGAATCGCTGGCCGTCTACAAGTGTGTGAACAAGAAGGTTGACGCCCACGCGGTCTACACCAACACCGTCCCAGCAGGTGCTTTCAGGGGCTATGGGTTGAGCCAGATGATCTTCGCGATCGAGTCGGCCATTGACGAACTCGCCATCGGCATCGGCATGGATCCGCTCGAGTTCCGGCTCAAGAACATGGTTCGGCCCGGCGATCACATGCTCTCCACAACACCCGAGCCCGAGGAAGACGTCCACTACGGCAGCTACGGCCTGGACCAGTGCGTGGCGTTGGTCCGGGACGCGCTGGACCGTGGCAAGGAACGCTACCGCGCCGCGGGCTTGGATGATCTGGGGCCGGACTGGGTGGTGGGGGAGGGCTCGGCCTTGTCCATGATCGACACCGTCCCGCCCCGCGGCCACTTCGCCCACACCCGGGTGAGCCTGGAAGCGGACGGAAGGTTCGCCGTCGACGTCGGTACTGCCGAATTCGGGAACGGCACCACAACTGTTCATGCGCAACTGGCTGCCACCGCGCTGGCCACGACCGCGTCCAAAGTGACCGTGCGTCAGTCGGATACCGACCTCGTGGAGCACGACACCGGTGCGTTCGGTTCTGCCGGCACGGTGGTGGCCGGGAAGGCGACGCTCGGGGCCGCGCTGGAACTCGCCACGCGGATCCAGACGGTTGCGGCGTCGTTGACGGGAGCCGCCCTGACGGATTGCCGTTTGGTGGATGGCGCCGTTGAATGCGGCGATCGCACGGTGGAGCTGAAAGAAATCGTCGACGCCGCCCGGCTGCAAGGCGTTCGACTCGCCACGGACGGCAACTGGGGAGGAACGCCGCGATCGGTCGCGTTCAACGTCCATGGCTTCAGGGTTGCTGTTAACACGGGAACCGGTGAGCTGCGGATCCTGCAAAGCGTCCAGGCCGCCGATGCCGGTGTTGTGGTGAATCCGCGGCAGTGCCGCGGCCAGATCGAGGGCGGCATTGCGCAGGCGCTCGGCGCGGTGCTGTACGAGGAAGTGAAAGTGGACGACGCCGGACGCGTCACCACGGACATCCTGCGGCAATATCACATTCCGTCGTTCGCGGACGTGCCCCGGAGCGAGGTCTACTTCGCAACCACTAACGACTCCACCGGCCCTCTGGGTGCAAAGTCCATGAGCGAGAGCCCGTTCAACCCCGTGGCTCCCGCCCTGGCCAACGCGATCCGCAACGCAACCGGAATCCGTTTCGGCGAGCTTCCCATTGCGCGGGACAAGATCTACCTGGCCCTCCGCGACCGCACCACTGCGCCCGTGTAACCCAACTCACCCACCCACCCCGCACCCAACTGAGTCGCAGCAGAGCGCGTTTTGAGCCCTCAAAACGCGCTCTGCTGCGACTTACTTGGGTGAGACGGTGAGCTCCATGAACACGCTGTTGGGATCCAGGGTGTAGTCCCCGAACGGCGGGCACTCCGTAAATCCGTGCCGGGCATATAGCCTGCGGGCAGGAGCAAAGTAGTCTTCCGTTCCTGTCTCCAGGCTCACGCGCTCGTAGCCCCGCCGGGCCGCCTCGGCCACAATGTGCTCAAGCATCAGCGTGGCCACACCACGTCCGCGGGCTCTGGCGGTGGTGCGCATGGACTTGATCTCGGCATGCCCGGCGGACAGCATCTTCAACGCCCCACATCCCAGCAGAACCCGGTCCTCGCGTGCAGTCCAGAACGTGATCGACTCGTGCGACAACGCCGAATGGTCCAGGGCATGAACACTCTCCGCAGGGGAGGTGGCGAACATATCGGCCAAGTGCTCGCTCAGGAGCTGATGGACATCAGGGCGCGCGAGATCATCAGTTTCGATGCGGATCATGCCCCTAACTTACCCGCCTCTACCCGTCCAAAAGATGCAGTTGATCCTTGGTGTCCAGGTCTTCGCCGGAGCAGAGGTCGCTGCAGTCCACCAAGTCCACCAGGCCGGGATGCGCCTTGAGGAAGGAGCGCGCACCCGTGTCACCATTCGCGGCTGCGGCCGCTTCGGAGCGAAGCCCGACGTCGATAATCACCGGGTGCCTGCGTTTCAGGTGGCCGTGCTCATCAGGGTATGCGGCTGCGGTGACCCGGCCGGGACGGTGGCTGCCCAGCAGCCTGCTCACCGCCGTCGGGGTTAACCCGGGCTGGTCCACCAGCGCCACCATGATGCTGTTGCCTGGCGTGGCCGCGTCAATGCCGGCGCGGAAGGAACCGGCCATTCCTTTGGCCCAGTTCTGGTTCTCCACCACCGTATGAGTGCCCAAATCGGTGCTCCGCCGGACGTGGTCGGCCTCCGCGCCGAGCACCACCACAACTTCGCGGCAGCCGCCGTCGAACAGGGTGTCGGCCAAGACTTCCACCAAAGTCCTGCCCCGGAAGGGGAGCAGCGCCTTGGGGCCACGGCCCAGCCGTGTTCCGGCGCCTGCAGCGAGGAGCACGCCCGTGGTGGGGGCCGTGCCGGTGTCAGTCATATCCTCACGATACGCGCGGCGGTCCATACGGTCTCTAGCTCCTTGGGTTCTTTCCAAGAGATCTACCGATATCGGTTGTAGATTACCGATCAGTAGGCCTTTTGGTGGTCTGAAATGGCCGATATTGTCTTTGAAGGAGTTATGAAGTCAGCTCGGATACGCAACGTCGCGTGAAAGAACAGGGGAAAATGGCTGGCAGTTTTGAAATTCTCAAGGCAGGAACCAACTCGTTCCGGTTCAGGCTGACCGCGGAGGATGGAACGGTTGTGGCAGTGTCGCCACAGTTCCCTAACCTGAAAGCCGTAGTGGCGGGTATCAACGCGGTTCGCGAGAACGCGGCAACCGGATTCGTCGTCGATAGAAGGAATCTGGGCACCTGAGCCCGTTTCCGCAAAACCCGTTCAACCACAAATTGGCGGCAGTGTTCTTCACGAACACTGCCGCCAATTGTGTTGTGCGGGCTGTTTAGGCGTCGCCGCCTGCTCCGCCGGTAGTACCGGCGTTCACGTCCAGCAACTTGTAGCGGTCAATGGCGTACGACGGCGCGCCCTCCTCTACCTCGCCCCTCGCCGCCAGCAACTGGAGGGTTTTGGCGACGATGGAGTGGGTGTCGTTTTTGAAGTAGCGGCGTGCGGCTTGGCGGGTGTCGGAGAAGCCGAAGCCGTCTGCTCCGAGGGAGGCGAAGTCGTTGGGGATGAATTGGCGGATTTGGTCGGGGACGGCTTTCATGTAGTCGGACACGGCGATGACGGGTCCGGTGGTGTCTTTGAGTTGTTCGGTGATGAACGGGGTGCGGGCGGGTTGGCCGGGGTTGAGGAAGGCGTGTTCTTCGGCGGCGAGTCCGTCGCGGCGGAGTTCGTTCCAGGAGGTCACGGACCAGACTTCGGCGGCGACTCCCCAGTCTTCGTTCAGGATCCGGGCTGCTTCGATGGCCCAGGGCACGGACACGCCGGAGGCGAGGATGTTCGCGGTGGGCCGGTTCCCGGTGCGGTCTGCTGCGGGAGCGGGGGCTTCTGCGAGGCGGTAGATGCCTTTGAGGAGTCCGTTGATGTCGAGGTTTTCCGGTTCCGCGGGTTGGGTGATGGGTTCGTTGTAGACGGTGAGGTAGTACATCACGTTTTTATCTGACGCGGTTCCTGTTCCTTGCGCGTCAGCGTCTGGTCCGTACATTTCTTCGAGGCCGTGGCGGATGATGTGGCCGATTTCGTAGCCGTAGGCGGGGTCGTAGGTTTTCACGGCGGGGTTGGTGGAGGCCAGGATGGGGGAGTGTCCGTCGGCGTGTTGGAGTCCTTCGCCGGTGAGGGTGGTTCGTCCTGCGGTGGCGCCGATGATGAAGCCGCGGGTCATTTGGTCTGCTGCGGCCCAGAAGGAATCTCCGGTGCGTTGGAAGCCGAACATGGAGTAGAACACGTAGATCGGGATGAGGGGTTCGCCGTGGGTGGCGTAGGAGGTCCCGGCGGCGGTGAACGCTGCGACGGCGCCGGCTTCGTTGATGCCGGGGTGGATCAGTTGTCCGGCGGGTGATTCTTTGTAGGCCAGGACGAGGTCGCGGTCCACGGAGAGGTAGTTCTGGCCTTTGGGGTTGTAGATTTTCGCGGTGGGGAAGAACGCGTCCATCCCGAAGGTGCGGGATTCGTCGGGGACGACGGGCACGAACCGGGCGCCGAAGTTCTTATCCCGCATGAGGTCCTTCAACAGCCGGACGAAGGCCATGGTGGTGGCGGCTTGTTGTTTCCCGGATCCGCGTTTGGCGACCTCGTAGGATTTGGCCTCGGGCAGGGTGACTTCGGTGTGGGTGCGGCGGCGTTCGGGGACGAACCCGCCAAGTTCTGCCCGGCGGTCCATCAGGTATTTGATTTCCGGGGCGTCCATGCCGGGGTGGTAGTACGGGGGACGGTAGAGGTCAGCGTCGAGCTGGTCATCGCTGATGGGGATCCGGAGGTGGTCACGGAAGGCTTTGAGGTCTTCCATGGTCAGTTTCTTCATCTGGTGGGTCGCGTTGCGGCCCTCGAAGTGCGGGCCCAGGCCGTAGCCCTTGACCGTTTTGGCCAGGATCACGGTGGGTTTGCCCTTGAACTCGGTGGCTGCCTT
Organism: Paenarthrobacter sp. MSM-2-10-13; assembly: GCF_011605365.1. Taxonomy (NCBI): domain Bacteria; kingdom Bacillati; phylum Actinomycetota; class Actinomycetes; order Micrococcales; family Micrococcaceae; genus Paenarthrobacter; species Paenarthrobacter sp. MSM-2-10-13. The sequence continues at coordinate 177,409 of NZ_JAAOXO010000008.1, forward strand.
GTAGGCGGCGTAGACCTTGCGGTAGTCGTGACCGCCGCGTTTGAGGCCCCAGATCTGCTCGTCGTCCAAATCCGCCACCATGTCTTTGGTCTGCGGGGATTTGCCGAAGAAGTGTTCCCGGACGAACCCGCCGGACTCGGCCTTGTAGGTTTGGTAGTCACCATCGGGGGTTTCGTTCATGATTTTCACCAACGCCCCGTCCTTGTCCGCTTCCAGGAGGGAATCCCACTCACGGCCCCAGACGACCTTGATCACGTTCCAGCCCGCACCGCGGAAGAACGCTTCGAGTTCCTGCATGATCTTGCCGTTACCGCGGACCGGTCCGTCCAGGCGCTGGAGGTTGCAGTTGATCACGAAGTTCAGGTTGTCCAGGTTCTCGTTCGCGGCGAGCTGGAGCAGGCCACGGGACTCGGGCTCGTCCATTTCCCCGTCTCCGAGGAACGCCCAGACCTGCTGATCGGAGGTGTCTTTGATGCCACGGTTCTGCAAATACCGGTTGGACTGGGCCTGGTAGATCGCGTTCATCGGGCCGATACCCATGGACACGGTGGGGAATTCCCAGAAATCCGGCATCAGGCGCGGGTGCGGGTAGGAGGACAGGGCGTGGCCTTCTTTGGACTTTTCCTGACGGAACCCGTCCAAATCCTCTTCCGTGAGGCGGCCTTCCATGAACGCCCGGGCGTACATGCCCGGCGAGGCGTGACCCTGGAAAAACACCTGATCCCCGCCCGAGGGGTGGTCCTTGCCGCGGAAGAAGTGATTGAAACCCACCTCATACAACGTCGCAGCACCGGCATAAGTGGAAATGTGCCCGCCCACACCAATATCGGACCGCTGCGCACGATGGACCATCACCGCAGCGTTCCACCGCATATAAGCCCGGTACCGGCGCTCGAACTCCTCGTTCCCCGGGAACTGTGCTTCCTGGTCCACCGGGATCGTGTTCACATAATCAGTGGTCGTCACCATCGGCACACCCACCGACCTCGCACCAGCACGCTGCAACAACGAACGCATAATGAACTGGGCACGCTCGGTACCCTGCTCCGCGATCAACGCATCAAGGGACTCAATCCACTCCGCGGTCTCTTCCGGATCACGATCAGGCAGCTGGGCAGTCAACCCGCTGAGGATGTGTGAGGTCTCTTCTCCTGCAGCCACGTCCAACCTCTCTTCATTGAATGTCTGGGCGCTTGCTCTGTGGGGGCGCTCAAGGAATTTCGTATTGTGAGAATAAAATTCTGCAATTCGAGATTACGTCTGCTGATGGGCAGCGTCAACACGGATTGCGTAACCAAAACAGTCAACTGGGAAAGCAGTGCTCAAGCAACCGAATGTGACCCTGCATACACCGGGAACTCTTGACGTTACGTGACCTGAGTCATAAAGTGCTTTCACTATTCAATAACTAGATTCCGCATTATGGAATCAGTACGAAGTGGAGATCCACGATGCAGACGACTTCATCAGTCGGCGTCACTGAGACTCCGGGAGACAAAAACGCAGGTGGCCCCAACCACCCAGTGGTGGGAAACACTGACCTCTGCGCCATTGCTTCCGAAGCCGCAGGCCGTACCATCAGCCCCAGCCTTTACAACATTGACCTTGCGCCCACTAGGGCCAAGGGCCGCAAGTGGACCAGCTACAGCATCTTTACCCTCTGGGCCAACGACGTCCACAGCCTGGGTAACTATGCCTTCGCCATCGGCCTCTTCTCCCTCGGTCTGGGCGGCTGGCAGATCCTGGTAGCACTGGGTATCGGTGCCATTCTCCTCTTCGGGCTCCTGAACTTTTCCGGGTTCATGGGCGAGAAGACCGGCGTCCCTTTCCCGGTCATGAGCCGCATCAGCTTCGGTATCCGTGGAGCGCAGATCGCCAGCCTGGTTCGCGGTGCCGTTGCCGTGGCATGGTTTGGCATCCAGACCTACCTGGCCTCGGTGGTCCTTCGCGTGATGCTGGTGGCCATGGCTCCCGGTCTGAAGGACCTGGACAGCAACTCCATTCTTGGCCTCTCCACTCTGGGCTGGTTCTCCTTCGTGGCGCTCTGGATTGTCCAGCTGATCATTGTCAGCTTCGGTATGGAAATGATCCGTAAATACGAGGCCTTCGCAGGACCCATCATCCTGGTCACCATGGCCGCGATTGCCGTGTGGGTCTTCATCGAAGCCGGCGGTGCTATCCAGTGGAGCGGCATCAAGGGCCTTGAGGGGACCGAGATGTGGTTGACCATCTTTGCCGGCGGCGCACTGTGGGTCTCCATCTACGGAACGTTCGTCCTGAATTTCTGCGACTTCACGCGTTCTTCCGCCTCCAAGAAGTCAATCGTCAAGGGCAACTTCTGGGGCATTCCCATCAACATGCTGCTCTTCGGCGCAATCGTTGTGGTCATGGCCGGCGGTCAGTACAAGATCAATGGCACTGTGATCGAGAGCCCCTCGGACATCGTGCAGAGCATTCCGAACACCCTCCTGCTGGTCCTGGCATGCCTCGCCCTGCTGATCCTGACGGTGGCCGTGAACCTGATGGCCAACTTCGTCGCTCCGGTTTATGCGCTGACCAACCTCTTCCCGAGGCACCTGAACTTCCGCAAGGCCGCCTGGGTCAGCGGCACCATTGGCCTGGTGATCCTGCCGTGGAACCTCTACAACAACCCGATCGTCATTGTGTACTTCCTGGGCGGGCTGGGTGCGTTGCTTGGACCCCTGTTCGGCGTCATCATGGCCGATTACTGGTTGGTCCGCCGGGGCAAGGTCAATGTGCCTGAGCTCTACACCGAGGATCCCAAGGGCGCGTACTTCTACAAGCGGGGCGTCAACCCAAAGGCCATCATTGCGATGATCCCGGCGGCAGCGATCGCAATCGCCATCGCCTTCATTCCGGCGCTGGCGGCCGCAGCACCGTTCGCCTGGTTTATCGGAGCAGGCGTAGCTGCGCTCACGTTCTTCGCGGTGGCTGACAAGAAGCAGCTCCATGAGGACGTCTCCGGCGAGCCGATCGCCGTCGCGAGCACCCACTGACTCACCGAAAACATCAAGGCTCGCCCGTCCTCTCCGTTCCATCGGAAGAGGACGGGCGTTGCCGTCGAGAGGAAAACCATGCGCATCCTTGTAGCAAACGTGAACACCACCCAGTCCATGACGGAGTCCATAGCAGCCCAGGCCCGTGCAGCAGCTGCCCCCGGCACGGAAATTATCGGTATCACTCCGCGTTTTGGCGCCGACTCCTGTGAGGGCAATTTCGAAAGCTACCTCGCCGCAATTGCCGTCATGGATGCTGTGGTGAATTATCCCGAACCCTTCGACGCTGTCATCCAGGCCGGCTATGGCGAGCACGGCCGCGAAGGCCTCCAAGAACTTCTGGACGTCCCGGTGGTGGATATTACCGAGGCGGCAGCCAGCACCGCGATGTTCCTTGGACACAAATACTCAGTGGTCACCACGCTGGATCGCGCCGTTCCGCTGATCGAGGACCGCCTGAAACTCGCCGGCCTGGACGTACGGTGTGCTTCTGTTGGGGCCAGCGGCATGGCCGTGCTGGAACTTGAGGAATACCCGGAGCGTGCTGTTGAGGCAATCGTGAGCCAGGCCGAACGAGCGGTACACCAGGACAAGGCCGAGGTTATCGTCCTGGGTTGCGGCGGCATGGCAGGGCTGGATGAGCAGATCCGCCAGCGCACGGGCGTCCCCGTGGTGGACGGCGTGGCTGCGGCAGTCACCATCGCCGAGTCCCTGGTCCGCCTTGGTCTGTCCACGTCCAAGGTGCGAACCTACGCCACGCCGCGCCCGAAGACTGTCATAGGCTGGCCGATAACTGCATCCCAGCCGGCCGCCAACCAGAACGCCGAAGCCGCGCGCTGACGGCTTGACGCTGCCCCAGGCACTTCCCCGAAAGGCAACCACATGACTGACTCCAGCCAGCCCACCAACCCGAGGGTCGCCGTCGTGACCGGGGCCGGTTCGGGTATTGGGCGGGCCGTCGCCAGGCTCATGCTCGACGAAGGTTACCGTGTTGCGTTGGCCGGGCGCCGTGAGGCGCAACTGTTGGAAACCGTCGGCGGTCATGCGGAGGCGCTGGCGGTTCCGTGCGACGTAACAGTGCCCGACGACGTCGCACGCCTTTTTGCGGAGGTCCGCCAGCGCTGGGGTCGGGTTGATGTGCTGTTCAACAATGCGGGCATCTTCGGCCCGGCCGGCGACGTGGGCGAGATCAGCGTGGAGGACTGGGAAGCAACGTTGCGGGTGAACGTCACTGGTTCCATGCTGTGTGCGGCCGAGGCTGTGCGGACCATGAAGGCCCAAGAGCCGCAGGGTGGCCGCATCATCAACAATGGATCCATCTCCGCGCACTCGCCCAGGCCCAGGTCCGTGGCTTATACGGTCACCAAGCACGCGATGACCGGCCTGACCAAGAGCATCGAGCTCGATGGCCGGGAATTTGGCATCACGTGCGGGCAGATCGACATCGGAAATACGCGCACCGAGATCATGGACACCATCGGCGTCGGGTCCGGCGCGCTGCAGGCTGATGGCAGCCGCAAGGTGGAGCCCATGTTCCCTGTGGAGGACGCTTCCCGCGCCGTGCTGATGATGGCCAACATGCCGGCGTCGGCCAGTGTTGGATCCTTGGTGGTGACCGCCGCCGGCATGCCGTTCGTAGGCCGCGGCTAGCGAGTTTTTGTACACATAACGCCCTCAAAATAGCCCTTTACGGGCATCTGCTGTACAAAAACTCCTGGCTGACGCGAATGATCTGTGGATAACTCTTCGTCGCCTCGTTCGTTATGACTGAATGGGGCATGCGTCCGTTGTCTTCTCTTCCTCCCGCACTCTCTGACCGCGCCTTTACATTGGCTGAGGCTGATGAATTCGGCATTGCCCCGAAGCGACTGCGGGCATCGGACCTACTAGTGCCCAGCAGGGGACTCCGGCTGCCGCGGCGAGTGCAGACGTTGCTGGAGGTTGCCCGGCCACATCTTGACCTCCGTCAGGGTGATTTCCTGAGCCACATCAGTGCCGCGGAGGTGCTCGGCCTACCGCTGCCTGCTTGGGCGCAGTTCAAGCCCGACGACGGCGGCCCGGTGACCGCCGTCGTCGAACCTATCCCCTGGGGGCCAAAAAGCGGGCCCCATTTTCGGGAGCCGGGGCGATTCATCCATCTATCTCGGCCCAGGAACGGATCGCTGCCTCGGCGTAGGGGAGTTGCCGGCCATCGCCTGACGTTGAGGGACGGTGACCTCACAGACGAGGACGGGGTAGTTCTCACGTCTGTTGCGCGGACGTGGGTGGATCTGGCCTCGATGTTGCCCATGGAAGATCTGGTGGTGGTGGGCGATGCCATTGTCAGCGAACACGAACGCTCGTTCGGGCCGCCGCGGGTTCCCATGGTGTCTATGCCGAAGATGCAACACTTCGTTGAAAAGGCTAACGGTATCCATGGCGTGCGCAAGGCACGCATCGCATTGGAACGTCTGCGTGTTGGCGTTGATTCTCCTCCGGAAACAAAGCTGCGCTTGATGCTGGAAGATGCCGGACTCCCTGCCTTCGTTCCTAACTGCAGGGTTGACGACGCCCTTGGTAGGCCGGTGTGGACGGATCTCGGATGCCCGGAGTATCGGACCTGCCTCGAATACGAGGGTCTGCATCACCTTTCTCCAGAGCAGCAAGCGCTGGATGCGTACCGGGATCAGCGCGTCTCTGAGGCCGGCTGGCGCCAGGTCAAGATCAACAAGGTGGACATGAAGCACGGGAGGAAATGGGTGGTGGCCCGCGTGGTTCAAGCCCTCCGGAAGCAGGGGTGGAGGTCTTGAGTTTTTGTACAGATCCGGCCCTTATGAGCTACTCATCAGGGCGATATCTGTACAAAAAACCAAATGTGACTTCCGCATTATGGAAACAGAATTTCCCCTTGCGGAATGGTGTGACCAGGCTTAAATTTGAAAAACCCCCTCAAAATGTGGGGCTGTTCCCAACTGATTGGTTCAGATCAATGAAGATCCCAGACTCCGCGGCGCTGAAGGCGAGTTCGGCCCCGCAGAAGAAAAAGCGGCTGTACAAGTCGCTCTTTTTTCAAATCCTGATCGCCGTCGTCGCAGGTGTACTCATCGGTCATTTCTGGCCGACCATTGGGTCCGCCCTCCGGCCACTGGGTGATGGATTCATTCAACTCATCAAGATGATCATCGCCCCGCTGATTTTCCTCGTGATCGTCACAGGCATCTCGGCAGTGGGCGACGTCAAGGCGGTCGGAAGGGTCGGGGTCAAAGCGCTCCTGTACTTCACCGGCGCCACTCTTTTCGCCCTCGTCTTCGGGCTCATCGTCGGAAACATCGTTCAGCCCGGTGCTGGCCTTAATATCGACCCCGCTACGCTCTCCCAGGACGCGCTCAACGCCAAGACCGGCAATGCGCCTCCCAAGGACGCCGCAGCGTTCATCCTGGATGTCATTCCCGTCAGCGTGATCGGTGCTTTTGCCAACAACAGCCTGCTTCAGGTGCTGTTCTTCTCCGTCTTCTTCGGCGCAGCCATCGTGGTCATCGGCCGCGAACGTTGCATGCCGGTCATCAGCCTCATGGAGACCGTTCTGGAACTGATCTTCAAGATCATGTCCTGGATCATGAAAGTGGCTCCCATCGGTGCCTTCGGTGCCATGGCATTCATCATCGGCCAGTACGGTCTGGGCACGCTCAGTACTTATGCCCTCCTGATAGCCGCGTGCTACGGCGCAGCAATTGTCTTCATCGCATTGCTGTTCCTGGTGGCTTGGGGCTTCGCGAGGGTTCCACTGTGGTCATTCCTCAAGTACACCCGCGAAGAATTCCTGCTGGCACTCGGAACAGCCTCCACGGAAGCTGTCATGCCGCGCATCATGACCAAGCTGACCAACGCCGGTTGCTCCCGTGCCACCACCGGACTGGTAGTCCCTACCGGCTACTCCTTCAACCTGGACGGCGCCGCGATCTACCTGTCGATTTCGCTGCTGTTCCTGGCCCAGGCCTTCGGCCACAACCTTGATCTCGGCCAGCAGTTGGCGGCCCTGGGCGTCCTGCTCCTGACTTCCAAGGGCATGGCCGGCGTGCCGGGTTCGTCCTTCCTGGCACTCTCCGCCACGGCAGCAGCGCTCGGCATCTTCCCGGTGGCCGGCGTCGCACTCCTCCTGGGAGCCGACCGCCTCATGGACTCCATGCGTGTGGTGGTGAACCTGCTGGGCAACTGCGTGGCAACGTTCGTCGTCGCCAAGTGGGAGGGCCAGTTCGACCGCAGCGTCATGGTCCGCGCCTTCAACGGTGAGATCACCAATCATGACTCGGCCGTCATGCTCGGCAAGGAAGAAGTCTTCGAAGAGCAGGAACTACAGCGCATCAGCGAGGGCCAGGAACCTTCGCCGAAGTTCCGCGGCGGTCCCTCGGCGGACGACATCCCGCAATTCGAAATGAGCAAACGGGGCCAATCATCCGCCCCGGTCTGCCCGGACTGACCGGATAGTTTTTGTACAGCTAATGCCCTTAAGACGCCGTCTTAGGGGCATTAGCTGTACAAAAACTCTTAGAGGGGGAGCAGCTCCGAAAGATCGGCACGCAAGCCGGATGCACTCAGCCTGTGCTCCGAAACCGCGTCAGCCCACGCAATCCGTCCCGTCACCAGCGACAGCCAGGTGGCGGCGTCGCACTCGATCACGTTCGGGGGAGTGCCGCGCGTGTGGCGGGGCCCCTCCACGCATTGGGTGACGCCGAACGGCGGCACCCTGACTTCCACGGAGTTGCCGGGTGCGCGGGCGGTGACTTCCTCCAGGGAGTAGCGCACCGCCGTCGCAATTAATGAGCGCGACGGCGGTGGCCCGGCAAGGCTGCCCGGCTCACCATCTGAAGGCTCGACGGCGGCCTGCCAGGCTGCCAGCGCAGCGCGGCCCTCGGAAACATCGACGCGGCGTCGTGCGACAGCCATGGTTTTTCTCCTCAGAAGTACTAGTCCAGCAGGGCGGAGACGGCGTGGCCCAGGCGGATCTTGCCAACCTCGTGACCGCCCCCAAGCACTGGCTCAACCACCCGTTCCAGGACATTGGAAACTGCCGGGATGTCCACGGCGCCGCTTACTGCAAGAAGAGTCAGCCCCACCAGGGACGTGGCCCGCAGGTTCCCGTCCAGCATCTTCACAGCTACGGTGGCGCCGGTGGGGGTTGCGAGGACAAGGACGCCCTCAGCCCCGATTTTGGCCAGGACCTCGAGTTCTTCCATGACGATAGTGTTGGACTCGCCTTTGCCTTGGACGGCCCAGGGGTAATCCAGCATGGAGGTGGCAATGGTGGCGGCACGCGCATTGGACGATTTATCACCGGGGGACTTGGCCAAGCGGGAGTAAGCCCGGGCGAGGCCGGTCAGCGAAATGGCGGCAACTGGTGCGCCGCAGCCGTCGATGCCCAGGTGGGAGATGGTTTCGCCGCTGTATTCCTCAATCACGGAGCGAACACGCTGTTGAAGGGGGTGATTGGGTTCAAGGTAGCTCCGCAGGTCCCAGCCGTTTTCGGTGCACGCCCACAGGAAGGCTGCGTGCTTGCCGGAGCAGTTGAAAGCCAGCCTGGATTGGCCGCGTTCGGAGCGGACCAGCCAGTTTCTAGCAGTCTCATCCTGGGGCCAGGCGGTGGGGCATTGGAGGTTATCTTCCTTCACGCCCGCTGCTTTGAGCATCCCCTCAACAATGTCCATATGGTCCAAGGACCCGGTGTGGCTGCCGCAGGCTACAGCAACTTGTGCGCCACGGAGGGGCACGCCGGACTGCATGGAGGCCAGGGCCTGGAACGGTTTGAGGGTGGAGCGGGCCATGATGGGAGCCTCGATGTCGCCAAGACGGGTGACCACCGAGCCGTCGCCGGCAAGGACCACGGCCGCGCCGATGTGCCGGGACTCAATAAAGCCACTTCGTTCGATCACTGCCAGTTCCACCGCGGACTCAACGTTGAACGTTTCATGCGAACTTATGGGCATACAGCCAAGTCTAGAGGCGTGCAGGGTCCGGTGAATGACACAGCTTAGGCTGCTCGCCCTTCACAAAGTACCCTTGAGGACTGTGAAGGTACTCGTCATTGGCCCAGGCGGCCGCGAACACGCCATTGTCCGCTCTCTGCTTGAAGATCCGAACGTTTCCGAGGTCCACGCGGCCCCGGGCAACGCGGGCATCAGCAAACTTGTTCCCACCCATGCGATTGACGGGAACAACCCGGAAGCCGTGTCCGCCCTCGCCACCAAGCTGGGCGTGGACCTGGTGGTGGTTGGCCCTGAGGCCCCCCTCGCCGCCGGCGTGTCCGACGCCGTCCGCGAAGCCGGTATCCCGGTGTTCGGTCCCAGCAAGGAAGCTGCCCAGCTGGAGGCCTCCAAGGCTTTCGCCAAGCAGATCATGGCTGAAGCGAACGTTCCCACGGCCATGGCCCGCGTGGCCACCAACGCTGAGGAAGCCGCCGATGCCCTGGATACTTTCGGTGCACCGCATGTTGTTAAGGACGACGGCTTGGCCGCCGGTAAGGGCGTGGTGGTCACCAAGGACCGCGCGGAAGCCCTGGCCCACGCCCAGGCCTGCTTCGACGCCGGTGGAACCGTGGTCATCGAAGAGTTCCTGGACGGCCCCGAGGTCTCCCTGTTCGTCCTCTGTGACGGCCGCACTACTGTTCCCCTGTCCCCGGCACAGGACTTCAAGCGCATCTTCGACAATGACGAAGGCCCCAACACCGGCGGCATGGGCGCGTACACCCCGCTCGAGTGGGCTCCCGAGGGCCTGGTCCAGGAAGTCATCGACCGCGTGGCCCAGCCCACCGTGGATGAGATGGCCCGCCGCGGCACCCCCTTTGTTGGCGTGCTCTACTGCGGCCTCGCCCTGACGTCCCGCGGCACACGCGTCATCGAGTTCAACGTCCGCTTCGGCGACCCCGAGACCCAGGCCGTCCTGGCACGCCTCAAGACCCCGCTCGGTGCGCTGCTGCTGGCAGCTGCCAAGGGCGAACTGGACACCGCAGAAGAGCTGCGCTGGTCCAAGGACACGGCAGTCGCCGTCGTCGTCGCCGCCGAAAACTACCCGGACGCACCCCGCACCGGTGATCGCATCCGCGGCCTGAAGAAGGTTGACGAGCTGGACGGTGTCCACGTGGTCCACGCCGGCACCAAGCTGGACGACGAAGGCAAGGTGGTCTCCGCTGGTGGCCGCGTCCTCGCCGTGGTCGCGCTCGGTTCCGATCTGGTGGAAGCACGCGAAAAGGCGTACGACGGCGTTGAGCTGGTTCAGCTTGAAGGCTCACAGTTCCGTACGGACATCGGAGGCAAGGCCGCTCGCGGCGAAATCCGCGTGCCTTACACCGCAACCGGAACCATCCCGAAAGTGCAGGCTTGAGCATGACTGAGGGCATCCCCACCGGCGGCTTCGAAACCGAAACACTGGAACTTCCGGGCTGGACGCACGTCTACTCCGGCAAGGTCCGTGATCTCTACGTCCCGGCCGACGAAGCCATCACGGAAAAGATCGGCCAGGAATGCGTCTTGGTTGTGGCCAGTGACCGCATCAGTGCTTACGACCACGTGTTGAGCAGCGAGATCCCGGACAAGGGCCGCGTCCTGACGCAGCTGAGCCTGTGGTGGTTCGATCAGTTGGACGTTGAGCACCACGTGCTGGCGTCCACGGTGGAAGGTGGCGTTCCTGCCGCCGTCGAGGGCCGGGCCATGATCTGCAAGAAGCTGGACATGTTCCCGGTGGAATGCATCGCACGCGGTTACCTCACCGGTTCCGGCCTGGCTGAGTACAAGGAATCCCGCACGGTGTGCGATATCCCGCTGCCGGAGGGCCTGGTTGATGGCTCGCGCTTGGAGAAGGCACTCTTCACGCCCTCTGCCAAGGCCGAAGTGGGCGAGCACGACGTCAACATCACCTATGACGACGTTGTGGCCATGGTGGGCGACGACATCGCTGCCCGCCTCAGTGAGCTCACGCTGAAGATCTACACCCGCGCCGAGGAGATCGCCCGCGAACGTGGCATTATCCTGGCTGACACCAAGGTGGAGTTCGGCATTGACGCTGCCACTGGCGTGATTACCCTGGGTGACGAGGTCCTCACCCCGGACTCTTCACGGTTCTGGGATGCGTCCACGTACGCGCCGGGACAGTCGCAGCCTTCGTATGACAAGCAGTACGTCCGTGACTGGCTGACCTCAGCAGAGTCCGGCTGGGACAAGTCCTCTGACACCCCGCCTCCGGCTCTTCCCGCCGAGGTAGTTGAGCGCACCCGCGCCCGCTACGTCGAAGCGTATGAGAAGCTCACGGGCCGCACCTTCGCCTAACCGCACCCAACTGAGTCGCAGTTAAGCGCGTTTTGACCGCTCAAAACGCGCTTAACTGCGACTTACTTGGCTTAGTCAGGCCTGCGAGTGTTCCTTCGCGGCACGGCGCTCGGCCAAGCGGATCTCCAAGACCGCGTCCATGGCCTGCTGGACCCGGTCCGACGCTCCCGCCGCGCTGAAGTCGTGCTGAGCCTCTTCCAGGAATTGGAGCGCCTCAGCGGCTTCCCCTGCTGCTTTCAAGGACTTACCCAGCAGCAGCGACACTTCGCCGGCGGTGTGCCGGGCCAACACCTTGCGGTCTGCGTAGATTTCGCGAAGCTTCTCCACGGCTGCAGGGATGTCCCCGGTCAAGTACAGCCAGCGGGCGCGGATGAACGCGACCTCCAACTGGTCTGTCTTGTTTCCGCCCACAATGGACAGCGCGAGTTCCGCTCGTTCAATGGCGGACAACGTTTCCGGTTCCACAATCCCGGAGGAGAGCCGAACGGCTGCTGAAGCCTTGTTGAAGCGGGCCCACAGCTCAATGTCGTTGGCGGGGGAGAGGAGCTTGGCTGCTCGCTCGTGGTGCTTGATGCCCTCAACGTAGTCGTGGCGCATGAAGGCGACGTTGCCCACCACCCAGGCCACTTCGCCTGCCAGCTGCGACATGGAGTGCTCGTCCATGTGCTCAATCATCGCCAGACAGTATTCCCAGGCCTCGTCCAGTTTGCCGCTCTCGGCAAGAGCACCGATCAGCGCGCGGTGCGCACCAATAATGAGCGTGGAACCCTTGGGCAGCTGCTCGCTGAGCTTGACGGCTTGCTTGGCATGCTCGACGGCGGTGGCCAACTGGCCTTGTCCGTGACACACCGCGGCAAGCATCTGCCAGGCGCGAACTCCAAGGCCGGCGGACTCCGTGGCCATGGGGTGTTCCAAGAGGTGCTCAACAATCTGTTGGCATTCCTTGAGCTGCCCTTGCTTCATCACACACTCGGCCTGCATGTACGTCATGTTCCACCAGGCGCTGTTGTTCTTGGCCTCAAGAGCGATCTGCGCTGCGGTTGCTGCGTGGCTGGCGGCGAGTTGATAGTCGCGGAGGTCCCAGGCCTGCCGGGCATACAAGCCGGCGAGGACGTACTCGGCATCGCTCACGGAAACGGGTTGACTCCACGCTTCAAGTGCCTTGGGTGCCAGCTCCAGCCGGCGGGCGAGTTCCTCGATGACTTCGGCCGTGGGCTCGCGGCGGCCAGTCTCCAGCAGCGAAATGTAGCTCGGTGAATACAGGTTCTTGCCTAGCTCTGCCTGCGTCAACCCACGTTCGAGCCGTTCGGCACGTAGCTTCTCGCCGAATCCGTTTCCCACGGGTCCCTCCTACAGGTGTCTTTTGACCAAAACCTTGACAGTCTCTGTGGAAAACATTTTACAATGTATGTCAACAGGGACCGTGCAATTTCCGTAACGAATCCGACTCGCATTGGGGTACAACATCATGTTCAAGAAAATCATTGCTTCAGTGGCCGTGGCGGGCGCACTGACGCTGGCAGTTGCGGCTCCCGGTGTAGTCTCTGCTGCTCCCGCGGCAGATTCCAGCACAGTAAGCGCCATTGGCAACTGGCCGGACCCTATGCGGTCCACCACCACGGCGCCCAAAAAGGACAAGTCCGAGACGACCATCTCTACGATGTCCATCGGCAACTGGCCCGACCCTATGTAAAACAATTGTAGTAAAAGAAACCCCGGAGCGTGACGAGCGATGCTCCGGGGTTTTCTTTGTGCCCTGCCTTCGGTGGCCACTGAAATCATAGTGAGGCGCGGCGGGGACGCCAATCGGCACGATAGTACATGTGGATAGGTGCGGTGCGTTGACAGACTTAAAATAAAAATGGCGCCGATTTCTCGACGCCATTTTCGTGTTTGGTCGGGATGACAGGATTTGAACCTGCGACCTCTTCGTCCCGAACGAAGCGCGCTACCAAGCTGCGCTACATCCCGATCCGCTGCGAAAGCAACTGTTCAAGAATAGCCGAAACGTCCCGTGATGCGAAATCGAGGAGCCGGTGTGCCTCGTCACAGCTGCGACGCTGCGAAAGCTACACCAGCGAGTCCCGCCACGCACCGTGCAGCTGGGCAAACCGTCCGCCACCGCTGATCAACTCGGCCGGCGTCCCGTCCTCCACAATGCGTCCGTCGTGGACCACCAGCACCCTGTCAGCCGTCTCCACAGTGGAGAGGCGGTGGGCGATGATGATGGCTGTCCGGGCTCCCCTGCCGCCGGCCACTCCCTCCAAAAGGTTGGACAATCCCTCCTGGACCATACGTTCAGAGGGGATGTCCAAGGAGGACGTTGCCTCGTCCAGGATCAGCACGGCCGGTGCGGCCAGGAAGGCGCGGGCGAAGCCGATGAGTTGTCGTTGACCGGAAGACACCCGGCCACCGCGCTTGTTGACGTCTGTGTTGTAGCCTTCGGGGAGGCTCATGATGAACTCGTGGGCTCCCACTGCTGCAGCGGCGGCCTCGATTTCGGACCGCGACGCCTCGGGCCTGCCCAAGGCGATGTTGTCCGCCACGGAGCCACTGAAGAGGAAGGCTTCCTGCGTCACCATCACCACGGCGCGCCGGAGGTCTGTGGTGGAGAGCTCGCGGAGATCGATGCCGTCCAAGGTGATGGCCCCGGAAGTGACGTCGTAGAAGCGTGCCACGAGCTTGGCCAGCGTGGACTTGCCCGCTCCCGTCTGGCCAACCAGCGCAACAGTCTGCCCGGCAGGGATGTGCAGGTTCAGTGTGGGAACAACCACCTTGCCATCGCTGTAGCCGAACTCCACGCCCTTGAAGTCGATTTCGCCGCGTGAGCTCTTCAACGGCACAGGGTTCTTCGGCGGGCGGACGGTAGGTATTTCCTCAAGAAGTCCGGACACCTTTTCCAGCGCTGCCTGGGCGCTCTGGAACGAGTTGTAGAACATGGCCATCTGGTCCACCGGCTGGAAGAAGCGTTTAGTGGAGAGGATCAGTGCCAGCAGGACGCCGACAGCCAAGTCCCCACTCAGCACACGGAAGCCGCCAAACAGCAGGACCACGGCCACACAAACATTGCCGATCAGCACCAAGCCCGGCTGGAAAATGCCGTTCAGGTTGATGGAGCGGACGGTGTTCTTGCGGTAGTCCTCAGCCAACTCGCCATACCGGGATGCATTCTCGCGCTCTTTGCGGAACGCCTTCACCGCACGGATACCGGTCATGGTCTCCACAAAGTGCACGATCAGGCGCGCGGACACCACGCGGGATTCACGGAACGCGATCTGCGAATGCTTCTGGTACCAGCGGGCCAGGAAGAACATGGGCACGCCGGCTGCCAGGACAATTAATCCGCTGCGCCAATCGAGCGCAAATATGGTGAAAGCGGTGAACACCATGAACAGCAGGCCGGACGCCAAGGAGCTCACGCCGGAATCCAACAGTTCGCGCAGCGCTTCCAGGTCCGAGGTCTGCCGGGCGATGATGCGGCCGGAGGTATAGGTCTCGTGGAACTCCAGGCTCAACCGCTGGGTATGCCGGAAAACCCGAACGCGCAGATCCAGCAGCATGGCCTGGCTAAGCCGGGCAGTGGAGGTCACGTACAGTGCGGTCATTCCAGCCGTGGCGATTGCAGCCGCCAGGTACAGGGCACCGGCCAGCACCAAAGGCCCGTTGTCGCCGGCCTGCAGTGCGGGAAGGGCGTTGTCGATGCCGAAGGCGATCAGCGCGGGCCCGGCAACCCGGGTGAGCTGCGAGACCACCACCATGGCAATCGTCAGCCAGAAACGCAACCGTACGGGACGGATGAGCGAGGCAAGCAAGGTGAGCGACCGGCGTCGTACGGCTTTGCTGTCCGCTTTGGTGAGGTGTGTGTTGTCCTCGTTGGCCGTGCCAAAAGTTGCGACGCTCATCGGCGGGCCTCCTCGGCTTCTTCGAGCTCGTCCAGTTCGGTGTCCAGGTCCTTCGGGCCGGCGTCCAGGCTGGCGATGACATAGCGGTAGTGATCGTTTTCGGCCAACAGTTCCGTATGGGTTCCGACGGCGGTAATGGTTCCGCCTTCGAGCAAGGCCACCCGGTCCGCCAAGGCCACCGTGGAAGGTCGGTGCGCAACGATCAGTGTGGTTGTCTCGCGGAGGACCTCGCGCAAACGGGCTTCCACGCGTTCTTCCGTGTTCACGTCGAGGGCGGACAAAGGATCGTCAAGGACCAACACCTTGGGCTTGGCGGCGATGGCTCGGGCTAGGGCAATCCGCTGCCTCTGGCCGCCGGACAGGCTCAAACCTTCCTCGCCGATCAAGGTGTCCACGCCGTCCGGCAACGAGTACGCGAACTGCGCCTGTGCCACGTCCAAGGCTTCGTCCAGGGCAGCGTCGCTGGGATTCGGGGCGCCCAGGAGGACGTTGTCCCGCACCGAACTGGAGAACAGTGTGGTGTCCTCGAAGGCGACTGCCACGATTCTCCGGAGCTCATCCATGTCAAAGTCGCGGACGTCCACACCGTCGATCGTCACCGCACCCGAGGTCACGTCATACAGCCGGGGGACCAGCTGGAGCAGGGCGCTCTTGCCGCTACCCGTAATGCCCACCAGGGCCATGGTCTCGCCGGGGCGGATGTCCAGGGTGACGTCGTGCAGGAGGGTACCGCCGTCGTCGAACCCGAAACCGGCGTGCTCAAAGCGCAAGGCGCCCTTCACGCTTACCGGAACCTTGGGCTGGTCCGGGGAGGTGATGGTGTTTTCCGTGTCCATCACCTCGAAGTGGCGGTCCAACGCGGTCTTGGCGGTCAGCGCCATGGCCAGCAGCATGCCCGAGAACTCGACGGGAGTGGCCACCACCGCGGCTGTGGCAAAGAACGCCACCAGCGCGCCGATGCTCAGTTGTCCGTTAGCCACAAGCATGATGCCCACCACCAGACCGACGCCCAGCGCCAGCTCCGGCAGCAAGGTGACCACCAGCGTGAACCCGGCTTGCTGCTTCGCCTTGGCGATCTCGGTCTGACGAAGTTCCTCAGCCTGGCCGTTGAAGTTCTCCAGGGCTTCACGGCTCCGCCCAAAAGCTTTCAGGACGCGGATGCCGTGGACGGATTCCTCCACGGTGGTGGCGAGGTCGCCGGCCTGGTCCTGGCTGAGGCGGGTGACCAAACTGAAGCGGCGGCGGAAGCGGAACGAGTTGATCATGATCGGCACGGCCGCTGCAAGGAAGATCAGCGCCAGCTGCCAACTCATGGAGAACATCACACCCACGCCGATGATCACCGTCAGCGTGGTGACTACCAACATGATGGCGCCGAACGCCATCCAGCGGCGCAGGAAGCTCAGGTCCGTCATGGCGCGCGAGAGCAACTGACCGGAACCCCAGCGGTCGTGGAACGCCACGGTGAGCTGTTGCAGGTGGCCGTAAAGGGTCACGCGCATCCGGGTTTCCACCGTGGTGGCGGGGTTGATGACGAACTGCCGGCGCAAGGCCACCAGCCCGGCTTCAGCGATGCCCAAGGCAAGAATCACGACGGCGGCAATCCAGACGGCGTCCGTGGAACCGCCGGGTTGCAAGGAGTTGTTGACCAGGACCCGCAGCACTTGCGGGATGGTCAGCGCGACGATGCTGGCCAAAAGGGCGCAGATCAGGCCCATGAATAGTCGGGGGAGGATGGGCCGCACATGAGGGTACAGGCGGCCGACGGAGGTGAAAAATGACGTTTGCTTGGACATGCCCGCTTCTCAACAGCTGGATCTTCAGATGGTGCGGAGGTAGTTTCCCGTAGCAACTACCCTATGCCATGGCGTGATTCGTTTCACAGGACAACGCAACGTTGGTGAAATGTTTGACCCAGTTATTGGGGATCGTAATGATCCCCTGGCTTAGCCGCGGGGTACCTAATTGCGCGGCGTGAGCGTTAGCAGCACTGCCTCCGGGCGGCAGGCGATGCGGACCGGGGCGAAGCGCGAGGTGCCGATACCGCCGGAGACGTTTACCGGCGTCGTGAAGCTATCGCTTTCCCAATCGTGGAGGCCCTTGGCACGCCACGTAGGGAGGTCGCAGTTGGCCACCAGCGCCCCGTAGCCGGGGATGCAGATCTGGCCGCCGTGTGTGTGGCCGGCAAGGATCAGGTCTGCTCCGGCCTCGGTGAAGTGATCCAGCACGCGCTGGTACGGAGCGTGAATGACGGCCACCTTCAGGTGGGGGCGGGCGTCTTGGTTGACTGTTCCGCGGGGCCAGCCGGCATAACGTTCACGGCCAAGGTGCGGATCATCAACTCCCGAGAAATCGAATCGCAAACCGTTCAGCACCACTGACTGGGCGCGGTTGGTGAGGTCGATCCAGCCGCCCATTCCGAACGCCGAGCGGAGCTTGGGCCAGTCAAGGGCGATGGGGTCGGTTCGCATCCGCGAGGGACCGCGGAAGTAACCCGCCGGGTTCTTGATTCGCGGGCCGTAGTAGTCGTTGGAGCCCGGTACGAATACGCCGGGGAACTCCAGCAGTGGTCGAAGTGCCTGGATCAGGGGGTCGATGGCTTTGGCGTGGCTAAGGTTGTCACCCGTGTTGACCACAAGGTCAGGCTTGAGGTCTGCCAGCGATTGCAGCCACTGCGTCTTCTTTTCCTGGCCTGGGACGAAGTGAATATCGCTCAGGTGCAGGACCCGGAGCGGCCCGGATCCCTCCGGAAGGATGGGCAGGGTTTCGTGGCGGACCTCGAACTGGTCCTTCTCCCACCAGCCGTAAGCGGCGGCCGCTGCACCTGCTGCTGCGCCGACGGCAGCAGTGACGGCGAAACCGCGCCCGACGGTGCGGACGCGGTTTGCCAATGAATCACTGAAGGTCATGGTCAGTTCTTGTTGCCGTTGCCGTTGCCGTTGTTACCGTTCCCGTTGTTGCCGTTACCGGAGGGCGGGGCGGGGTTGGGCGCTGTTGACGGCGTGTTGGACGGGGAGTTGTTCCGCTGCGGCGCGGGAGCCGTACCGAGCAGGTTCGATGGCGGCTGCTGGAACGGGTTGGTTCCGTACGCAGGTGCCACAGCCAACATGTAGTTGGTGAACTGCGGACCGGCGATCATGTAACCGTCGATTGAGGGGTAAAACTTGCCGTTGATGGTCAGGTTGCGTCCGTAGCGCGACTGATCAGCCAAAGGATCGCCGAACCAGGAGGCCGTTGCCAAACCTGAGGTGTAGCCCACTACCCAGGTGGAGCCGTTGGTGTCGTTGGTACCCGTCTTTGCAGCCACCGGGAAGTTCTTGGAGTTCAGGGCCGGACGGATCAAAGAGCCGGAACCTTCATCCAGCACCTTGCCCATGGCGTAAGCAACGCCGCGGGCCACTTCAGGCTTTACGGCATCTTTACAGCTGGAAGACTGGGCAGGAAGCTGAGCTCCGGACTGGTCCTTCACCGAGGTGATGGCAATCGGCTCGCAGTACTTGCCGTCGGCTGCGAATGTTGCAAAGGCTGCAGCCATGGTGAGCGGAGCCGTTTGCGTTGCGCCAATGAGGTTTGACAACCGTGTCATGGGAACCTGGGGGTTGGGATCCGTGACCTTGCCCGTATTGTCACGCGTGGGAAGACCGCCGTGGATGCCGGTGGCGTCCACAATTCCCTGAATGCCACAGAGGTCAACCTGAGCAGCTGAAGCAAAAGTCGCGGTGTTGATGGAGTTCATGAGGCCATAGAGGACAGTCATGTTCCGGTAGTAGCCCAAGTCCGAGTTTTGCAGGTCAAAGCTTCCCGGCACGTTGGCGTCATAGAAGCCGTCCGTCGGTGTAGGACAGGTGTTCTTCCAAGGGAAGTTGACGCCGTATTTACGTTGGGCCGCGTTGACGTTCTGGTTCATCGACTTGCCCTCGTTCAGCCACTGGGCAAACGTGAAGGGCTTCATGGTTGAACCGGGCTGGAACCCGCCAATGCCATTGAGGTCATTTCCGTCGGCGTCGAGGACGTCCACGTTGAAGTTCTGCGTCTGATCGAACTTGCCCTCTTGAGGCAGCCACACAGTGTTTTGCGCCATGCTGACGATCTGGCCGGTGCCGGGCTGGACGGAGACGATCGAGGCGCCCCACTTGTCCGGGTTTGCGCCCGCCGTCGCGTCAACCTGCTGCTGAGCTACGTTCTGTGCTGTCGGGTCGAGGGTGGTCTGGATGGTGAGGCCGCCACGCTGGACACGCTTGATGCGTTCTTCCTGGGTATCGCCGTAGGCAGGATTGTTGAACAGCAGGTGCAGCACGTAGTCACAGAAGTACGGCGCCATGGTGGCGTAGGCGCAGCCCTGGCGCGCCGGGGTGACCTGCGTGGTGACCGGGGTGGCAACAGCTTCGTCGTACTGTGCCTGGGTGATCTTGCCCTGATTGACCATGGCTGCCAGCACAAGATCACGGCGCACCTTGGCGTTATCCGGGTTGGCAATCGGATCGAACGCAGAGGGGCTGTTCACAAGGCCGGCCAGGAGGGCCGCCTGCGGAAGAGTGAGGTCCTTGGCAGTGGTGCTGAAGAAGAACTTTGAGGCAGCTTCAATTCCGTAAGCGTCACGGTTGAAGAAGACGATGTTGAGGTAGCCCTCGAGGATCTGCTCTTTGGAGAACTTCTTCTCCAGGGCGATGGCGAGCTTCATTTCGCGGAGCTTGTCGCCCACGCCCTTGCCGCCACCGTTGAGCTTGACGTCTTCTTCGCGGTCGGACGCCACCAGGGACTCGTTGATGACGTTGTTCACGTATTGCTGCGTGATGGTGGACGCGCCCTGCTTGTTGCCACGGGCGGTGCTGACGATGGCTCGCATGATGCCGGTGGTGTCGATGCCGCCGTGCTCATAGAAACGGCTGTCCTCGATCGCGATGACAGCGTCCTTAATGAACGGGCTCATCGAATCCAAGGGAACCTTGGTCCGGTTCTCCGCGTAGATCGAGGCGATCGGCGTACCGTCCTTCGCCAGGATGGTGGTGTTCTGGCTGGGCGGATCCACCTGAAGTTCCGCCGGCAGAGTGTCAAAGAACTGAATTGAACCACTTGCGGCACTGCCCGAAACGGCGGCGGCGGGGACCAAAAGGCCCGCGACCAGGACGCCACAAATCGCGCTCACACCAAGGAAGCCTAGAATCTTTCCGAGGGTGGTGGCAGTGTCGAATAGTGGGTTCTTGCGAGTCACCATGTTTTCCACTTTACCGGCAAGGGCTAGGCTTTCTGTCATGACCAAATGGGAGTACGCCACGATTCCGCTCATTATTCACGCTACAAAGCAGATCCTGGACCAGTGGGGCGAGGACGGCTGGGAGCTCGTCCAGGTCGTCGGTGGACCCGATGGCAAAGGCCTCGTAGCATACCTGAAGAGGGAGAAGCAGTAATCATGACAACCCCCGCAGAAACCACGTCTGCCGCGGAATCCGGCGCCCCCACGTCTGCTGTTGAGCAGCGTCTGGCCGAGCTCGGGTTGACCCTGCCTGAGGTAGCCGCGCCGGTGGCTGATTACGTCCCCGCAATCGTTTCCGGTAACTACGTCTACACGTCCGGCCAGCTGCCCTTTATTAACGGCAAACTCGAAGCTACGGGCAAGGTGTCCCTCGGCGAGTTGGGCACGTCCGACGAACCCACTGTTGACCCGGAAGACGCCAAACGTTACGCCGCTCTCTGTGCCATCAACGCCCTCGCTGCAGTCAAGAGCGTCATCGGCGATCTGGACCGCGTCACCCGCATCGTCAAAGTTGTGGGCTTCGTAGCCTCCGAGTCCACCTTCACCGGACAGCCCGGCGTGATCAACGGTGCGTCCGAACTCCTGGGACAGGTATTCGGTGACGCCGGCAAGCACGCACGCTCCGCCGTCGGCGTTTCTGTCCTGCCGCTCGACTCTCCCGTTGAAGTCGAGCTCATCGCTGAATTCAGCTAAGGAACCGGTTCACCCACGTGCCACAGCTTGCCCGCCGTCTGTTTGTACTGCCCCCGGAACTCGAAGGGGCAGCACAAAACTGGCTTGAGCTTGGCGAACGGACCCCCAGGGCCGCCCGCTACGCCTCCTCCGTTGTGCTGTTGCGCGATTCGCCCACCGGCTTGGAAACCTGGCTTGGATACAGGCCGGGTTCCTCGCCGTTGGGCGTTGTCGCGTTCCCGGGCGGTTCTTTGGACCCGTCCGACGACGACCCCGTCGGCTGGTTGGGCCCGTCACCTCAGCATTGGGCTGAGCAGATGGGAACGGACGACGTCGGACTCGCCCGCCGTCACGTGGTGGGCGCCATCCGCGAACTCTTCGAAGAAACGGGTGTCCTGCTCGCAGGCCCTGACGCTTCTTCCACGGTCGAATCGAACTCCACCATTGACTGGATGCGCGCCCGCGAAGCCGTGGCCGCCCAGGAGAAGTCCTTCACGGA
The DNA here is from genome assembly GCF_011605365.1 of Paenarthrobacter sp. MSM-2-10-13. NCBI lineage: Bacteria > Bacillati > Actinomycetota > Actinomycetes > Micrococcales > Micrococcaceae > Paenarthrobacter > Paenarthrobacter sp. MSM-2-10-13. Next base: position 199,047 of record NZ_JAAOXO010000008.1, read on the forward strand.
GATGCTTACCAAGCGCGGGCTGTCCCTCCGCACCGACCTCCTGAAACCCTTGGTGAACTGGCTCAGCCCGGACTTTGCGCACGCGCGTTTCAACACCCGGTACTTTGCCGCCACTGTCCCGGTGAACCAGCAGCCCAGCATCCTGGGCAGCAAGGGTGTGTGGGGCCGCTGGGTGTGTGCCTCCCAAGCCATTGCACTGCGGGACACCTCAGCACTTGGTGATGAGATAGGCCAGGAGAATACTGTGGGCCTCAAGCTCGGCCAGCTCCTGGTGCCGGGCTCGGAAATCATGCTCGAAAAAATGGCCAACGCCAACGGCTGCATCGCGTATCTGAGCTATAAGCGCAAAGCGCACGTGTACCAGGCGAAACTGGTGGATGAGGGTGGCATCCTCATGCTCGAGGTCGAAGCCGCCCGCACCGTGGCAGGGGAGCCCCAGCGCGAACGCTAGGCCTTCCGACGCTCTCTCACATCCCTCGGGTTTGAGCCGGTCGCTCTCTCACGTCCCTCGGGTTTGAGCCGGACGCTCTCTCACGTCCCTCGGGTTTGAGCCGGACGCTCTCTCACCGGCAAAGTCGTTATGACTGCGGTCGTCAAGTTTTTGAGACAGGTCTCGTTGTTGTTTTTGGTTAGGAGGCCAGGGGTTGCTGGGCGCGGGTTTGGTAGTTGGTGTGGGCTTTGGCTGGTGGTATGCCGCCGGCTCGGCGGTT
>NZ_JAAOXO010000009.1:0-199124 GCF_011605365.1 Paenarthrobacter sp. MSM-2-10-13
CCAACCGCCGAGCCGGCGGCATACCACCAGCCAAAGCCCACACCAACTACCAAACCCGCGCCCAGCAACCCCTGGCCGCCTAACCAAAAACAACAACGAGACCTGTCTCAAAAACTTGACGACCGCAGACCCTCTCGCAGTGGACACCTGCCGGAAGGTTTGAAAGTATTGGCGGCAGCGGACTACCGCTTCTTATGGAATCGATCGAGGGGATGAGCGTGCGCACTGTTTCAGTGGCTGCAGCCACGGTTGGCGAGGTGGCCGCTTTGGCCTGCTTGGCACTCCCCCGCACGTCGGTATCTTCCTAGGCTCTTAGCCGGGCACCGTTTTCCGGGTCTTTTGCTGCGCCCGCTTTCTGAGATGACCGACGACCCCTGCCATTTCCCGCGCGCCCACTAAGGCACGCGGACGTCGACCATTTCCGAAAGAAGAAGCTTTGCCATGCAGAAAATCACTGCCCAACAAATCCGTTCGTCGTTCATCAATGCCAGCCGCTCAGAGGCTGCCAAGCTGAATCTCCCCCGGAACTTCGAAACCCTCGACTGGGACAACCTGGAGTTCCTGGGTTGGCGCGACGAGAAAATGCCCCAGCGCGGATACCTTGTGCTTCCGCACCGGGGCAAGCTCACCGGGATCATGCTCCGCGCTCCTGAAGGCGGATCCGGAAAAAGGCGTGTAGTCCTCTGCGAACTGTGCCGGGACGTATTTTCGAAGGATGACGTTTATCTGTGGGTGGCCAAAAAAGCCGGACAATCCGGTAAGGACGGGAACACGGTGGGGACACTGATCTGCGCTGAGTTCGGTTGTAGCGCCAACGTGCGCAAGGAACCGCCCGTCAATGAGATCAACCCGGACCCTGCCGCCGTCGTCGTTCGACAAATCGCGGGACTGGAATCCAGAACCGAACAGTTCCTTGACCGCGTCCGCGCGAAGTAGCCGCGAATAATTCCCCAAGTAGGTAGCAGCAGGTGCCGTTTTGAGGCGTCAAAACGGCCTTAACTGCTACCTACTTGGGCCAGCCGGGGAGAGGTGACGTCACCGCAGGACGATATCCACCGGGTTCGCCTCGGAACGCCACGCTCCCGGTTCGCCGGGCCCGGCGATAACCGGAGCCGTGAGCACTCCCGAGCGGTTGGTTCGCTTGTCGCGGAGGATCTCGGTGACGGACCCAAGGTGCCTGGAGAGATCAATGACGTTTTCCGGCGCAGCCAGCAACAGCTGGAAACCGAACTCGTGGAGCGCCTTGATGCCCGCGCCTGCGAATTCCTCGGAAGCCAGCACGAACGCTTCGTCCATCATCACGGTGCCGTAGGTGGTGAAGCCCTGTTCGGCGATGCCCAACTGGTAGCTCAGCGCAGCAGCCATGATGAACGCCGTGAATCGCTGGCGCTCACCGCCGGACATGGAACCGGTATCGGCATGCATGAAGACTTCGGTCTTCTTCTTGCCGGCCTTGCCCGCGGCGGCTTTGGAAGCAACTTCCCTGTGCTCCTTGCACTGAATAAACAGGTGCCCGCGGACGTCCAGCACCTCAGCCCGCCAACGCCGATCCTCCGGCGTCTGCGATCCGAGCCGCTTGACCAGGGTCTCCAACGACTTATAGCGCGCGGTGAGCTCGGCGTCGTCGTCCGTTTCGGCCGGACCAGCGGCAGCTCCGCGCGAGGGCCTGGTGTGCTTCGCCTTCAGGGCGTTCTGGATCGCATCTTTGAACTGTTTGGCTGTGGCCGGGAGCGTCTGTTTGATGTCCAGTTCCAGGAAGCTGCCCTCATGGAAGTTCACCTGGGACAGGATGCCGTTGAGGGGCAGGATGCGGCTGGTGATGCTGCGGCGTTCCTCATCCAGCAAGTGCAGGAGCGTGCTGAACGACTCGTGCGTGCGCTGGTTGAAGAACAGCCGGAACTCGGCCTCCTGGGCGGGCAAGCCATCACTGACGATCGCGTGGTACCGGGATTCGAAGTCCCCGGCGGCGCCGATCGACGTGCCATGATCGGCGCTGATGGCACTTCCCCAGTCCCGCACGAACGCTTCGAACATGCGGGTCAACCGCTCGGCCGTTGCCTGCCCGCGCGATTCCGCCGCATGCAGTTCGTCCAGCAGCTTGTTGCGGACGCTGTTGGCCAGGTTGTCGAGTTCGTACAGTTCAGAGAGGTCGGTGACGCCCTGGAAGTACGGCTCCAAAGCAGTGACAGTAGAGGCCGACGGCGGTGCTTGCTCCAGCTTCAGCCTCGCGGCATCGAGCAGGCCGTCCGCCGTGGTCATCTTGTGATCCAGCGCCTTGTATTCGCTCTGCAGAACGGCAGCGGTACCTGTGGAGGACTGGTGCTTTTCCCTGACGGTTTCGATGCTGGCCCGCAGCGGTTCCAGGTCCGCTTGCGCGGCCAACGCATCTGTCAGCCGCTGTTCGATCCTGGCCAGCTCGTCCGCGGCCACGGCTGCGGAAACCTGTTCCCATGACCGTTCATCTTCAGCGACGCGACGCAGGGCTTCGAGCTGCCGCGCCATACCCTGATGCGAATCTTCGCGGCTCTGCGCAAGTTCCGCGGCCTTCACAAGCTCGTTTTCCAGCTCGCCCACACGTGCTGCCACAAGTTCGAGCTTGGAAGCGTTGTCGAAACCGAGGACGTAATCCTGGCGGCTCGTGAAACGGTCGTCCTTCTCCACGGTGTGGCGGTTGCGTTTGACCACGCCGCCCAGGCTCAGGCCCTTGTCCATCGAGGCAAGCTCGTCCGGGTCCTCGACACACGGGTAGGCGAAGTCCAGGGCGATCCGCTCCCGGATCCACTCTCCCGCGTCAGCATTGGCACCCGAGGTGAGAATGCTCAACTTAGTCAAGAGGTCGCCGTCGGACACTTCCTCAACAGCCAGGGCGCCACCGGCGAGCGGCTTGGACACATCAACAGCACGGAGGGCACCGCGGACGGTGTTGTCATTCAAATATCGGGTCACCGCCGCGAAATGCTCACCCGGTACCAGCAACGTGGTGGCCAGGTTACGAAGCGCGCGCTCGGCGGCGGGACGCCATTGATTCTGACCGTCGGCGAGATCGATCAGCTCGCCACCAAACGGCATCCGCTCTTCTGGGACCCCGGTTGCCGCTGCGATGGCTGCCCGGTTTTCAATGCTCGACGGCGGCAGCAGGGACTTGCGCGTGCGCAAGGAAATCAGCTCCTGCTGAGCTGCGGCAAGCTCACGCTTCTTAGTGGCGTGGCCGTCAAAAGCCTCGAAGCGAAGCTCTTTGAGTGCCTCCGAATCGTCCTTCAACTCGGCCGAGCGGGCGGCTGCCTGCTCATGCGCCTGATCCCACCCTTCGGCGGACCATTCAAGGTTCAGTCCGGCATCGGCCAAAGCCTTCTTCGCCGAATCCTCAACTTGCTGACGCAGCTTCAGGCCAACCTTGGCGTTCTCCAACGACTGCTCAATCGCCGAAATGGCGTTGCCGCCGCGGTTGTTGTAGTCCAGCTCAAGGTCGCGGAGTTCCTTGGCCAAATCATCCCGCACCGTGCGCTCGGCAGCCAGTTCCTGGGCCTTGGACTGAGCCAACTCCTTGAACCGGGCCAACGTCTTGGCATGGACCGTGACTGCCAGTTGCTGCTTGTAAGCCTCGAACTCTTCGCCAGCCAACTCACGGAGACGGTTCGCGTCCAGCAATGCCTGCGCGTACTCCTTGTTCAACCCCGGTACCGGAGCCAACTGGTCCCGCTGCTGCCGGACGTCCTCCAACCGTTGCCGAATGGACATCAGGTTGCTGAATTCCTCCACCACATCATCGGCTGCAGCCAACGTTGCAGGAGCATCAAGCACCTGATCGCGGAAGAACGTATTCACGCTGCCGCCCAAGCCCTTGCCGGCCTGGATCACGCGAAGCAGCGGAAGGGCCTGGTCAGAGTTGATGCCCAGAAGCCTGCGGAAGCGCTCGGCGAAGGCCTTGTGCACATCGAAGACCTGCCCATCCGGGAAAATCGACTCCAACGCGCCCTTGGTGAACCGCTTCTGCGCAATGCCCTCGATTGCCTCGAGGTCCAGCGGTTTGCTGTCAATGACATAGAAGCGCCCGACACTGGACTCCGTGCCGTTTTTCGGAAGGTCGAACAGCGCCGACACCGTCACCTTCGTGCCGGCTGCGTTATCAAACGTCAGCGCGACGGCGGACCACGTGGCACCAGGGCGCTGGAAGGCACTCGCCGAGCTGTCGCCGACCGCCTTATCACCAACCTTGCCGCGCATGTAAGTGAAGGTGGTCCTCTTATCCTCTACAGCGCCACCGGAACGCTGGGCGGCGGCCTCGTTCGAGCGCGGGCGGGCATCGAAAACACGGAGCATCGCATCAAAAAGAGTCGACTTGCCGACGCCCGAATTACCCGTCAGGAGGGTGCCCTTGCGGTCCACGTGCATGGTGTGGGCGCCATGGAAGGTGCCCCAGTTGACCACCTGCACCAACGCGAGGCGCATTTGGCCGGGATTCGTGAGCTCGCCGAGAGGGAGCATGCTTGCGATGGTCACTTGGCTGCCTCCTCTGTTGACGGGTCACTGTCCGCGGCGGTACGCACCATCGCAGGCCCGTCGCCATCCCCGTCGTCCAACTCGTCATCTGAAGGGCTGGTTGGGTTGGAATCGGGATCGAGATCCAGGAGGGGCTCCGTGCCTGATTCGTCGGCTGCTACTGCTATCAGGGCCTCGATTTGGGCTGGGATGTCGCCGATGTTTTCGAAGGGCAGGGCCAGTGGGAGGGCGTTGCTGATGGTGTAGGTGTCGTCCAGCGGGGTGGGGAGGATGAGTTGGCGGGCCAGGAGTTTGGTGATGGTCCGGGTGACCACGTCGGAGTCGCGGAGGGCGTCCTGTTGGCCAGACGGCGTGTAGTTGGCCACGAGGTCCGAGATCTCTTCGCGGGTGATGGTGGGGTCCGTTTGGGCTGTGACATGGCGGTCCAGCAGGAGGCGCAGTCGCAGCAACACAATGGTTTCCACGCGGCTCAGGGCACGCTGCTGGCGCAGGATGCTGGAGCGGGAGCTGGCGCCGATCACTTCCGGGTCAACGGGTCGGAGGACTGCGATTTTGCGGTCGTGATCGAGCTGCAGGGTGAGGAACAGCTCCGAGAGGCGGCTGCGGAGGATCAGTTGGTTGTCCAGCAGCGTTGTCCACAGTTTCTCGTCGCGGCCACCGTCGATGTACGGGCCCTTGAGCAGTTTCACCAGCGCATGCCGAACCTTCATGGGCAACACTCCGGTATCGCCGGGGAAGAGAGCAGCGCCATCCACAAAAGTGTCCCGCGGAGTAACCCGGAACGGGTCCAAGTGGCTGATTTCCGGAACCGGCTCAGCCTCCGCAGCCAGCTCAGCCTCGACAGCCTGCTCGGGCTCGACACCGACTTCAGTCACCGCTTCGGTGACGCTGTCCGCCGCGGTGACGTCCGTCGTCGTGATTTCTTCAGTCATCAGAATCCTCATTCAGCGAGACGACAGGCAGGTACGCCGTGCGGATGCTGCCGTCGATTTGTTCGAAGTCGATGTGTTCCCAAGTGGCCCTGTCGAAGGCTGCGCCCGTCTGAAGCGCCATGGACAGCAGGGTGCGCACGGTGTTGATGTGGCGTTCTTCGGGGGGCAGGTTTTCCCAGGCGTCGCCCAGGGTGGCGGCACCGGCCATGGCTGCCCGGACGACAGCGGGCTTGGCCTTGCCCGTGCGCGCCGACCTGACGCGGTCCGAGTCGCTGAAAGCGATGGGATCGGCCAGGCGCGGGGGTGTGGCAAATTCGTCGGGGTCGAAAAGTTTAACCATGGCCAACGACTCGAACCCGGCGTTAAACAGCACGGGCCCGCGGACCAGACCGGGACGGTCTCGCTCGTACGGCATGGACCGGATGGCTTGCTCGGCTTCGGCAAGCACCTTGCGCAGGCTGACGGACTGCCTGACGTCGTCGCTCTGAATGTAGGTGTTCAGGCTTTCGGAGAGCTTGCCGTAGATTCGCTGGATCTGGCTGTGCTGATATCGCAACTCGGCCACCAGGTTTTTCAGCGTTTCGCGGTCCTCATGGGATAGGTCGTCCGCAAATTGACGGCTCAGCACCTCACCGATCGCCGAGCGGAACCGCAGTTGCTGCTGCGGGTCCTCCAAGAATGCGGTGAACGAGCGGAAGGTTCGTCCCTCAGGGCTTTGCCGCAAGCGCTTGTCGGCCTCCAAAACCTGGGCCATGGTGGCACCCTTGCTCAGGGATTCCTCAATAATCTGGTTCCGGAGCTCACCCACCAGTTCTTCGATCCGGTCGCGCATTTTCTTGTAATCCGCCGGCAGGCTGGCTGCGAGGTCCAGGATGTTGCCGGCAGCTTCCACAGCTTCTTCGTCATCCAGAAGTCCATCGAACTCACCGGAGCTGATGTCCTCCACCAACTGCTGCCGCTCCTGGATTTCCTCTTCGAGGGCTTCCAAGCGCGCGCTCTGGTCCGGGTTGGTCTCGTTGGCGAGCTTCTCAACGTCGCCCAACAATGTGCCGAGCCGAGAACCGTTCAGCGTGGAACGCTCGCTGGAGAGGCTGTCCAGGAAAGCCAGCACACGGGCGGCCGGTTCGGTGACTTCGTAAACGATCTGACCTGATTGGTTACGCCGGGTCAGGAATTGTTTCCTGGTCCACTCGTCGCCGAAAAGCTTGCCGTTCTGTTGGCCGCCCAACGCCGGGTCCTGGCGGCGGAGCTGCTCAAGGAAAGCGTCGACGTCGGCATGGAACTCTTCGAGCGGAAGCTGCGGCCGGGTGCGGGTAAAGGATGCCTGCAGCACGGCGATCACCCACGGAGCCGACCGCGTCAGGGCCCAGGCAGGCCCTTTGGTCAGCTGCTCGAGATCACGGAGCCGGGCGCCGATGGCGTCGGCGGAGGACATGGCTGAACGGGACAACTACTCTCCTTCAGCTGCTGCGAAACCTGGCTGGCAGCGAAAACTGCCCCGTACAAGGTTAACGCAGAGCGTCGCCGGGGCGACCGACCGCCGGAAGCGGCGCCGTCGAGCCTTGCCGGAAGCAACGCCGTCGCAACCATTCCGTAACCTACCGCCTGGTATGGTTTCGATCCCATATCAACGCCGCCGCGAGGCGTTTCCGCACTGGCCGGAAACCATGGACGCCCCTAGTGTCAGAGCATCGACGCAGCCACGCCGCGTCAACCCACGCACCGTCGCCCCGGGGGGAACCATGAATTTCGACTTCTCTGCGCTTGATACCGCCACGTACGTATTCATTGGAACACTGGTTTTCGCTGCAATTCTGGTGGCCTTCATTGCCGCCGCAGCACTGGCAACAATCATTCTTATCGGAGCAATGGGCATCGCCTGGTACGCCATTAAGGCCGTTCTGGGTGGTCTGGTCCATGGCATTAACTTTGCGTGGGACCGGGTGGTTCACCACGCCGGACAAGTGGAAATTCCGGCCGAATTCCAGCCGCAGGTTTCCCCTAGCACAGGTAGCTACTCGCGGGTAGCATTGAGGGACAGCTGAAGGGTTCGCACCCACGGCGGACCCTGGCTCCATCCGGCACCACCGGCTAGAGGAGTTATCCCATGACGTCCGCCACTGACAACAGTCTCGCCGCCGCAAGCGTCAACGCCACCGCAGAAGAAGCCCGCGCCGTCGCCGAAGCCGCGCGCGAAACAGAATGGAACCGGCCCAGCTTCGCCAAGGGCCTGTACCTGGGCAGCTTCGACCTGAGCCTGATACACCCCTGGCCGCAAGCAAAAACAGAAGACGTCCAGCGGGGCGAAGAATTCATGGCCCGCTTGGTGCCCTTCGCCAAAACAATGTCCGGCCGCACGATCGAGCGGGACGCAAAAATTCCCGACGAATACCTGAAAGAGCTCGCGGACCTAGGCGTTTTCGGCATGAAAGTACCGCGCGAATACGGCGGCCTGGGCCTGTCCCTGGTCTACTACGGCCGCGCCCTTGCCCTGCTGGGATCGGTCCATCCGAGCCTGGGCGCACTGATTTCAGCCCACCAATCCATCGGAGTTCCGGAACCGGTGAAGGAGTTCGGCACGCCCGAGCAGAAGCAGGAATACCTGCCGCGTTGCGCCGCCGGCGCCATTACCGCATTCCTCCTCACAGAGCCCGACGTCGGCAGCGACCCCGCGCGCATGGGCGCCACTGCCGTACTGTCCGACGACGGCGACTCTTACCTTTTGGACGGCGTGAAACTGTGGACCACCAACGGTGTGATCGCTGAACTGGTGGTGGTCATGGCCAGGGTTCCCTCCCATACCGATGCTGACGGGACGGAACATAAGGGCGGGATCTCCGCCTTTGTGGTGGAAATGGACTCCCCCGGCATCACCGTGGAAAACCGCAACACGTTCATGGGCCTGCGCGGAATAGAGAATGGTGTGACCCGCTTCCACCAAGTCCGCGTCCCTGCAGCCAACCGGCTGGGTCGTGAAGGCCAAGGGCTCAAGATTGCCCTCACCACCCTCAACACGGGGCGGCTCTCCATTCCGGGTCTGTGCGTTGCCGCCGGAAAGTGGAGCCTGAAGATCTCCCGCGAATGGTCCAACGCGAGGACGCAGTGGGGCCGTCCGGTGGGCAAACACGAGGCCGTGGGAAAGAAGATCGCGTTCATCGCCGCCACCACCTTCGCGCTGGAGGCTGTGTTCGAGCTTTCCGCTGAGATGGCCGACGCGGGCCAGAAGGACGTTCGCATCGAGGCCGCGCTGGCCAAGCTGTGGTCCACGGAACTGAGCTGCCGGATTGCCGACGAACTCGTTCAGATCCGCGGTGGACGCGGCTTCGAAACGGCCGACTCCCTGGAAGCCCGGGGCGAACGTGCCGTGGCCGCTGAGCAACTTCTCCGCGACCTCCGCATCAACCGGATCTTCGAGGGCTCCAGCGAGATCATGAAACTCCTGATCGCCCGGGAAGCCGTGGATGCCCACCTTGCCGCCGCGGGAGACCTCGCCTCAGCGGACGCGAGCCTGCAGGATAAGGCGCGGGCCGCCGTCGGGGCTTCCGGCTTTTACGCTAAGTGGCTCCCGAAACTGGTGGCTGGCGCCGGAATGGATCCGCGGTCCTATGCGGAATTTGGACGCCTTGGCAAGCAGCTGCGCTTTGTGGAGAGGTCCTCGCGGCGGCTGGCCCGCCAGACGTTCTACGGCATGGGGCGTTGGCAGGCGAAGCTGGAGCACAAGCAGGCGTTCCTGGGCAGGATCGTGGACATCGGCGCTGAGCTGTTCGCCATGGCTGCGTGCTGTTCGCGGGCGGAGATGCTGCTCCGGACCCATCCTGAACAGGGCGCTACCGCTTTTGAGCTGGCTGAGGCGTTCTGTGAGCAGGCGCGGGTGCGGGTGGACGAATACTTCGATCAGCTGTGGAGGAATACTGACGACGGCGATCACGACCTTTCGCGGAAGGTCCTCGCCGGCGACTATGCCTGGTTGGAGGCCGGCGTTCTGGATCAGTCCGAAGGCACCGGGCCCTGGATCGGCGATGCCTCCCCTGGCGCTTCAACCAAGGAGAACCTGCACCGGAACTACCGGTAGGGCGTTCCTGCGGCGTTCCTTCCCAGTTAGTGCGGGGGACACCGTGACTTTGACGGGTCAGGCCGCGGAACCACCGTGATCGGCGCTCGGCAATATGGAGGCAACTGGGAAGGAACGCGACTAGCGCACGTCCCCATCCACATAGAACCAACGCTTGTCTTCCCGGACGAAGCGGCTTAGCTCGCGCTGGACCCCGCGTTCGCCGTCGAGCCTGTAGTGCGCAGCGAACTCCACTGTCCCCGTCGTGTCCAGGGGGCCACCGCCCGTGGCCGACACAATGTCCAGTCTGCGCCATTCCATGTCCGGATCAAGGTCCATCGACGCGGGGCGGGTGGACGAGTGCCAGGTGCGCAGGAGGTAGCCGGGATCCAGGACGACGAACGCCGAATAGCGGGACCGCATGAGTTGCTCAGCCGTTGGCGCATCCGCCGCGCTGCGATGAAAGCGCCCACAACATTCCTCGTATTGTTCGCCGGAGAGGCACGGGCAGGCACCGTTGCGGAGACGGGTTGAATCAGGGGTCATGGAGTGCCAATCTGAAGCCAAAAATGAGAGCTGGGCAACAATATTTTCCCACGCCTTATAACAGCTTCGAAACAACCCCGCCAGAGGGTGGGGCGGGGCGTGATTCCGTCGGTGCTGGACCTTAGGCTATATATATGCAAGCTGGGTGGGCATTGGGCGCATCACAAAACGACGGCCAGGGGAGGCTAACGTGGAGGATCCGACAACACTCGCCATCAACCTGACGTATTTGGGGACACTCGGACTCGCGGTCCTGATGTTTTTGGGTCTCTGTTTAATCGTCATCATCACCCTGGTGATCGCCGGAATCGGACGGTTACTGTCCATCATCCTTTTGGCCATGGTGGGGATCTTTCCCAAGAAGGCCAACACTCCCATAGTTCACCTCCCCCAGCACCCTGAACGCGTACCTGATCCCGCTGAGGCACACCACCATTCTGTTCCTGCCGCTGCGCCGGAGCCCGCTTTCGCGTCGGCCGGGGTTGGCGCTGCCTCCGCGCCCGGAGCCGGGGCCCCACCCGCAGCGCCCAAGCGAGACCTCCTGGGCGGTGCCCGACGACGCCTCTCGGGTGCGTCTTCTGCGCTCAAGGAAGGCGCGTGGAAGGCAAAAGTAGACCCCCGCAACCTGCCCAAACCGGCTGAGGTTAAATCAGTGGTGGAACACCAGACCGCCCACCACCCGATCGTTGTTGCAGCCGCCAAGGAACCACCCGTCCTCGCGAAGGACTGGGCAGACGCAGTGGCAGAAGCAGACGAGCGGGCTGCCGCACGCGCCAAAGCGCAACAGCCACCGGCCATCAAGGTCACCGTCCGCGACCTTGACGAGCCGACGCCGTCGTCCAACGGCAAAACCCCGGCTCCCAAGCGTCCCGACTTTCCACCCAAGAAGCCGGAGCAGGGTCCCGCACAGAGCCGCGACACCAAGAGCCCGGCCTCAGGCAATGGGGCAAAGAAGCCGGGCCCGGACACTTCCAAGGATGGAAAGTCTCCGAGCCCGATCCGAAAAGGTTCGCTCAGCGGCGCCAGCCGCAACTCCTAGATGCTTAGGCTGCCAACTGCCTAAACGCAGCACCGTGGTAGATCAATGGTTTGGATTCGAGATTGATGGTGGTGGCCTTGACCTCCAGAACGACGATCGCGTGATCCCCCGCGGGCGTCTCAGACACAATTTCGCATTCGAAACCCAGCACCGCGCCGTCGATCAGAACTGCACCTGAGTCGCTCACGCTGGTGTCCAATCCGGCAAAACGGTCGCGCGTTTTTGAGGCCAGCTGGAGGGCGGCCGCTTCCTGGCCCTCGGCGAGCACCGAAACGCCAAGCCGCTGCGCTTGACGGAGCTTCGGCCAAGTGGTGGAGGAGTTCTGCACGGCGAACATCACCAATGGCGGCTCCAGCGATACACCCACCGTGAAGGACGATGCAACCAAGGCTTCCGGCGTGAAGTCCACCATGGCGCTGAACGCCGCAACTCCGGACGGGAACTGCGCGAATGCTGCCTTGATGGCCGCCGTTTCTTCCACTGTGGTCTGTGTCATTCCGGTGTCCCCTATCGTGCGATGCCTGAGTTCCCTTCCCATGATTCACCTGCTTCCGGTAACGGCAATATTTGTTGATTCGAAAGACATTTGTGTTGCCGCGTGTCAAGAAATGTCGCGAAGTAAGGCCTCCTCCATTACCTCGCAAGAAGAAAAACGAAGAACTTCTACCATTTGCGTTTATGCCTCCGGTAGCCGTGTGTAGCCTCGATTGAACATCCGCACCGTTCCACCACAGGAAGCCGACATGAGCCTCAACGAGCTACGAACGCTTGGACGCACTGGCGCCCTGATCAGCCCCCTCACGCTGGGCACCCTGAATTTCGGCACCGGCGCCGCACCCACGGGTCCGGCCGAGAGCATCCGCATCATCAAGGCCGCCCTCGACGCCGGTATCACCAGCGTTGACACCGCCGACATCTACTCACAGGGCGAGGCCGAGACCGTGGTTGGCCAGGCCATCCACAGCCGGCGCGACGACGTTTTCCTGGCCACGAAGTTCCACGGCCAGATGGGCTCCAACCCAGCGCATGCCGGCAACTCACGCCGGTGGATCGTCCGGGCTGTTGAGGACAGCTTGCGGCGGCTGAACACGGACAGGATCGATCTCTACCAGGCGCACCGTCCGGACTACAACACCGATCTCCTTGAGACCATCACTGCCCTCAACGACCTCATCCGCCAGGGCAAGATCCTCTATTACGGCACGTCCGTGTTCAGCCCGGCCCAACTTGTTGAGGCCCAGTGGATCGCGAATACCAACCACCTGACCCCGCCCGTGGTGGACCAGGTTCCTTACTCCCTTCTGGTGCGCGCTAATGAACGGGACGTTTTCCCTATCACCCAGCAGTACGGCGTCGGGGTTTTGAGTTACGGACCGCTCGACGGCGGGTGGCTGGCTGGCGGTTACCGCGTTGGCGGGGGCCAGCCGGAGAGTTCACGCTTCTCCGCCCTTCCCGGCAGATTCGACGTGAACGCACCGTTCAACCAAGGCAAGCTGCACGCCGCCGACGCTTTGGCGCAGCTCGCAGCCCGCCACGGCCTGACCCTCATCCAGCTTGCCGTTGCATTCGCCATGAACCACCCTGCCGTGACCAGCGTGATTATCGGCCCCCGCACCGAAGAGCACCTGACCGACTACTTGAAAGCAGCAGACGTGGTGCTGAGCGAGTCCGTCCTGGACGAGATCGACGACATCGTGGCCCCGGCCGTGAATTTCCTGGAGCGGGACGCCGGCACTGTTGCGCCCCACCTTGAGTACCCGGAACTACGACGCCGGTAGCCCCCTTCCGTTGTGAGGCCCGCTTTGCACGCTCTCGGCACGCGTTAGCGCGCAAAGCAGGCCTCACAACAGGCTATTGACGCGGGTTCGGCCGCGGCGTGATCCTTGACCTAAGTGCTGCGGCACTCCGCAGCGTTTAGCTTCCAGTAGAACGCCGCCGTCCCATGTCCAAACACCATGTCAAACAAAGAGCATCGAAAGCCGCCAACCCCGGGCAGCCAACCGAAGGCCCCCTGACCCGCGAAGAACTTCAGCTCTCCGGGCGGAACCACTCCATGCCCCTCGAGGCCCTGCACGACGACATCACGCCGGCCGGGCTGCATTACCTGCTGATTCACTTCGATATACCCCACGTTTCCGCAGATACGTGGCGGTTGCGTCTCAGTGGCGCGGTTGATCGGAGCCTCGAGCTGAGTCTCGAGGACATCAAAGCCCGGCCCGCCGTCACCATGCCCGTCACCCTTGAATGCGCAGGAAACGGGCGGTCGCTTCTGCAGCCGCGTCCCGTCAGCCAACCCTGGGTTCTCGGTGCGGTGGGCACGGCAGAGTGGACCGGAACCCCGTTGGCACCCTTGCTGGAGGAAGCAGGCCTGGCGAGTGACGCCGTCGAACTTGTCTTTACCGGTGCCGACAACGGCATTCAGGGCGGCGTCGAAGAACCTTATGCGCGCAGCCTTTCGGTGGCGGAAGCCATGCATCCCGAAGTCATGCTGGTCTACGCCATGAATGGCAACCCGCTGCCCAAACAGCACGGCTTCCCCTTACGGCTCCTAGTGCCAGGTTGGTATGGCATGGCCAGTGTGAAGTGGCTGACGTCCATCGAAGCTGTAACGTCGCGGTTCATGGGATTCCAGCAAGCCGTCGCGTACCACTACCTCCAAGGTCCAGACGGGCCCGGCATACCCGTGTCCCACATTCGCGTCCGCTCCCTGATGATTCCGCCCGGCATTCCGGACTTCTACACCCGGCGACGAGTGGTGAATGCAGGTCCCGTGATGCTGCACGGGCGCGCGTGGTCAGGGCACGGCGACGTTGAACGTGTTGAAGTGGGGATCGACGGCGAGTGGATGCCCGCGCATGTGGATCCGCCGTTGGGTGATTTCGCGTGGCGGCGGTGGTCCATGGTGTGGGTGGCGAGCCCCGGTGAGCATGTGTTGCGGTGCCGGGCTATGGATTCCTCGGGCGCGCTCCAGCCCACTGAACAGGTGTGGAACTACCAGGGCATCGGGAACAACATGGCGCAGGTGGTTGAGGTGACGGTGCGGTAGTTTGGGATGGACTGCCTGCTGCGGCCGGCGAAGACGGGGCCACAGATTGGGGGAGCGATTGAGCCAGCACTTGGCAGGCATGGCCCTTCCGTCAATTACCTTGGGCACGGGATTACGCCCGCCCAAGGATGTCCACCGCCTGGTTGGCTGGGCACTCGATATGGGCTATCGCTCCTTCGATACAGCCGCGCTGTACGGAACGGAGGCCGCGATTGGACGTGCCATCCGCGACTCTGGCATCGATCGTCGCGAGCTGTTCATCACGGTAAAAGTACGTGGAAATGAGTACGGGTGCCGGGCTCGCGTTCATCAGGCCATCGAGCGGAGCCTCGACGCGCTCGGCACGAGCTTCGCTGACATGGTTGTTCCACACTGGCCCCTGCCCATGGTCAGGGCGTTGCCCTCCACGTTCGCGCAGATGCTGGACGCACGCGCAGAGGGGCTGGTCCGCGGCGTAGGGCTGAGCAATGCTTCCTCGGCGATGGTCCGCGCAGTAAGAACGGAAACAGGCGAATGGCCGCTTGTGAACCAACTGCACCTCTCGCCCATCGTTGGGCAGGCGGACTTCACGCGCTTTGCTGAGACGGTACCTGTCGGCATCCAGGCATACCGCGTCTTGGAATCAGGTTCAGGGCTCATGCAGACTCGCGTCATTTCGGAGCTTTCCCGGCAGTACGGCTGTACACCCACCCAGTTGCTGATCGGATGGCAACTCGGACTGGGGCACAGAGTGGTGCTCGGAGCCAGCACCCAGGAGCAACTGGGTGCCAACCTTGACACCCGGCCACTGGAGTTGGCGCCCTCTGACAGTCAGCGGTTGGCCCGGCTGGACCGGTTCTCCCTGGCCAAACCGGATCCGGTGACTCACTTCGAACTTTAACGAACTTGCTGCTGGGCTGCTCCGTAAAAGGTGAAGTACGCGGGGACGTCAAGCAACGGCGGTCGATCGCTGGCCATGAGGGCGGCTGCTCCGAGACGGGCGCTGACGGCTGATGCTGACTCAATCCCCCCAAGCACATAACGCCAGGGGCCTTGGGAAGGCTCATCCTGGGCAATTTCAATCATGCTGTCCACGACATCACTGATAGCCCCGGGATGGCCCTTTAAGGCGCCGTGCCATATCTGCCCATACGTTTCCTGGTCCCCGGTGGCAACTGCCAGGGCAAGCCGGGCTGACTGAGCCCTTGAAGGTGCGCTCATCCGTTGCGTCATCATATTCACGGTCCGCGCTGCTTGGATGGCTTCTTCGATGCAAGGGCGGCCAATCAACGCCGGAATATCGACGGTGAAAGCCCCCTTTTCCAGAAAGAGGCTGACAGTCTCGCTGGCCTCCGGGGGTACGCCCTCCAAACCCGCGACGTTCACCGCCCCCTCCTTGGGCCAAGCATGCTGCAACGCATGCCCCAGCTCATGGAGCAGGCTCAGGAGGTTCTGAAACGACAGCTTCAACGCCGCGCCCGCCTGACGCGTCACACCACAGGAAACAGCAGAACTGGCTGGCATCCAACCATCGGCAAGAAACACGCGGTTTCGTACCGGCTGCGTGTAGTTCTGCCTGAACCTACGCGAGGTACCTGCGAACTCCACCCGGATGTGGGCAAGCGGCATAGCCGCCGTGGACAGGGAAGCAAACCAGACGTCCGAGCCGGCAGGCTCAACCGTCAGGGAGACACCGGCCCCCGCCGCCAAAATGTGCTGGGCGGTCCGAAATGCCTCTTCGACGGAAAAAAGGCCGGACTTTACGCCGCGGACTTTCTGCTGCAGCACGTAAGGCACATCTGCGTAAAAATCAGCCGAAGGCCCAATGCCGGCCCGGAGACGCTCGACGTCCTGGATCGCAGCCTCGTGGAATTGGGTCAATACCTCGCGAAGTTGCAGGTCTGGAAGCTTGGTCTGGTGACGTTCTGTCTTCAGGGCATGTTGAAGATCGACGGCATGCTTACGTGCAATCCGGCTCCATGCCTCTACCAATCGTTTCCTGGTCAGGCTGGAATCCAGCGTGGCCAGGAGCTGCCGGTAAGTTACGGAGGGATCATCCGCGCAACCTCCTGAGACCAGCGAAGTTACCAGTTTCCGTTGCTGGTCACGGATTTCCGCGATGATGGCAGCTGCCCGTCGCGGGCCGGAAACCGGTGAAGCGGCGTCGTTGACCATCTTCTGCTGCAGCTGATCCAGTAGCGTCCTGCGAGCAGCGTCCATCGTCGGAGTTACCGGAGCGGCCCTGTCCAACCATTGAATGAATGCCAGGTCATCCTTTGCATTCGAATAGAACAAGTCCCTGATGTCCTGCAGCCCGGCCAGGTCTGCGTCCCGGTGGACTTCCCGCAGGGCAAGGAACCAGGATTCCACCACGTTATTGATGGCAAGGACGTCCGCTATTTCACTGTCGGACCCGACGCGGGATTCCGTTCTGACGGCACGGAGCGCGTAGAGTTGCCGCATTCGTTCGGCAATGGATTGCCTGTCCGGAAGCGCAAAGGGGTCCAGTGCATAAGCCGTGTCCAACAGGCTTCCACGGGATGAATCAGCGGAAGGCACCGCCGGAACCTCCATCCAGCCGGAATGAGGCGCCATTGGCAACGTCGCCCAAGTCGAAGCCGCAGGAAATCAATCGGGCACATTCCGATGGTTCAATGAACCTTCTGATCCTGGACTCCGGGTTGGCCCGCGCCAACGTTCGTGAGACGAGCTCCTCAATTCCTACCTTGTACTTGACTGACGCCGCCGCGAACTCTTCCCGCCGCTGCTCGCTGTTCAGAGCACCAAAGATCACTTCGAAAACGGCCCCTCCTCGGCTCCGGCACAGGTCGGTGAGGGCACCCGTTAGAACTTTGAGAGCGGCCTTGCCCGCCGCATAGCCGGCAGAACCGGCATCCGGTGTGTAGATCGCTTCCGATCCAACGACCGCAATGGATAGTGGACTGTCAGACTTCTCAATAAAGAGCTTGAGAATGTCGTAACCACCAGCGCCGTTGACCAGTAGCGACTGAGTTACGCCATCCCCTTCGCCTGAAGAAGGACGGTCCGATCTGGGGTCGAAGGCAGCAGCAAAAATGATCCTGGAAGGGACCACATCAAGGGACTCAGCGGCACGCCGACGCGCTCCACTCTCCGCGAGGTCGCATTCCATCCATGTCATCCCCTCTACGGACGGAGGCCCGGATAAGCCCGAATGCACACCGATGACTGTGCTGCCTTGCTCAATGAACAATCGGGCCAGGTCCAGTCCCAAACCGCGGGAGGCACCGATGATAAGAACCTGGTTATTCATCAATATTTCCTTGCTTCACGGCGAGCAGCATCCCGTGCTCGGTGCCGAGGAATGATGCGGTAACCCGCTGTGACCGGGCGAGGGCGCGTACCACTTGACGGATCGACTCCCCCAAGTTGTCATTATCGCCACCCTCGTGGACAGCATAGGTTCCGCCGGCGAAGGCATCATCGATAAGGAGCGCCCCTCCTGCCCGCAAAAGAGGAAAGGCTGCCTTCACGTATTCAACATATTCGGTCTTGGCGCCATCGATGAAGATCAGATCAGCACTTTCAGGGGCCATGCGGGACAAGGCGGACACCGCATCCTCGGTGGATATCCGGACCCTGTCATCCAGCCCGAAGCGCGAAACGTTCTCCCGGGCGATCTCTGCGGATTTGGGGTCGATTTCAAACGAAATCAGCTGGCCACCCTTTCCGAGCCCGCGCGCCAGATGGATCGTTGAGTATCCAAAAAGTGCTCCAATTTCAATTACCAGTTGCGGCCGTGCAAGCAGGGTAAGGCATTCCAGGAGCTTGGCTGCGTTGTCGTCCACTTGGATGGGTGGAAGCTGCTCGTCGACTATCGCCTGCCTCAACATGCTGGTCAGTTCCGGGTCACGTGCCGGAAGCATCGCAGCGATATAGTCGGCGGGATACTCACGCATAGAGCTCATCGGATTTCCTTCGTCAGGCGTTATCGGGTCTTTATTTGTTGCTCCCGCAGCCTGCCCCAGGAAGGCAATCAGGGCAGTGGGATCCGGCGCTTGGTGGGGTTCCTTCCCCAGGATTCTTTCCAACCAGGCTGCGGGCGGTGTCTGGTCGTGCAAAGCCAACCCGTGACGATGCATCCGCGTCGCAGCAACCTCGGACATTGCCCAAAACAGTCCGTACTCCGCACCAGGGCGGGTGGCCGGGATAGGCCAGGTCAACCTATGCAGGGCCTCCAGGTAAGTTGACGCATGACGGGTCGGGTCGGAACCGGTGACTGACCGCCACAGGTCCTGGTACTCAGATTCCGGGTGATTCAGCCAAGCCCGGTCCAATTCCATGACCAATGCGCGCAAGGGCAGTTCCTTAAGCGCCTCCAGCTGGAGAATCCCCTGCCATTCAACCAAGCCCCCGCCGGACGATTCTCCGGCGGCAGGGATGACGCAGTCTCCCCACCCGTCGTCGAAGACAGTCCATTCAAGCCAGAGGCTCAGCAGGTCTATCTCGGTTTCTCCAGCCGATTCGAGCCCGTGCCTGAGGGGTTCCCGGGAAGCTGTGAGCGCATGATGGACAGAGTGTCCCACTTCGTGCAGAGTGGCTTTCAAATCCCGGAGGTGCATGACAAGACGCCCATCGGCGCGCGACGAACACCGCAGCCCCACATGGGCTGTGGGTATTCCCGGAGCGGTCGCCGGTGCCGTACGCCCGGCTTCTTCCCTGAAGTCAGGATTCCGGCCATCGAAGGGCCATATGACGACGGCGGAAGCGGGCACCTTGGCGTTTGAGGGACCCCCGAAGAGAACTTCCCATCGGTTCCCGGCAAACGAGACACGAACCGTCGAATCGGTGGTGTCTGCCAGCCGTCGTCGTAATTCTTCTACGACTCTGTCAACGTCCAGCATCGGTTCGCGGGTCTGCGATGCGAGCGCCAGCATTTTGGCCGGGATTTCCTCCGTAGCCAGCTCGGAGTGGGACACCAGCGACAAGGATGCCGTGCCAAAGATCCTGGACATTGCGTTGATCACGGATGTGGAAAAGGTGGCGACAAAATTGTCTGCTGCAATGCCCCGGGAAGAGGGATCCGATGCTTCCGCCCTCAGGTTGCGAACTGCCGCCGCCAGGTTCTGGACGGCCAGTGATTCCACATCCAACACAGCGTCCCAGGCAGTTCGCACAGCTTTGCGGTGGGAACGCGTTGGCGCATGCGCGAGGGACCGCTCCACCGCGACAAATGCGGGCAGTCTGTCATCTTCCGCGGGAGGAACGCCGCCCCCGAAGGTGCAGTGTCTTTCTTCTTGACGGAGCACCCGGGCCGCTTCCTCAACAGCACCCCTGGGATCAACCAGTCCATTTTGTGGCCCGTCCGCTGGTCCGCTAAGAGAGGCTCGGAAAGCGTGGTCGAAGAGGTCGTCGTTGGCTTCGAGGAAAGCTATCAGGTACGCGGTGTTGTTGCGCTCCACGAGACTGTCCCCGGAGGCAGTCGTTCGTGATTTGCGCTCTTCCACCCAGTTCCGAAGTCCACGCATGTAGCCCGGCTCAGTCATTGCCGCCGCGTTCGTCATGGTCGTTGCCCGCCTTCCGGTTCTTCCACCGTTGGATGGTCAAAGCGGTAGCAATCGCCGCTGTACGAAGCCACGTACAGGCTGCCATCACCGCAAGGCATGGGCGAAGTGTGCACCTCTGTGGGGTGGTCGGGCCGGCCGATAATTTGCGAAGACTCCCACAAGAACTCACCGGTG
Organism: Paenarthrobacter sp. MSM-2-10-13; assembly: GCF_011605365.1. Taxonomy (NCBI): domain Bacteria; kingdom Bacillati; phylum Actinomycetota; class Actinomycetes; order Micrococcales; family Micrococcaceae; genus Paenarthrobacter; species Paenarthrobacter sp. MSM-2-10-13. The sequence goes on from NZ_JAAOXO010000009.1 coordinate 19,814, forward strand.
CACGCATCCAGGCAGCAAGCAGTCCCCCTGTCGCTGGTGAAAAGCACCGTCTGGTCCTCACCCATGACCAGGGATGTGTACTCGAAGAGCGCACCACCCGTCCAGTGCCATTCCCTGGTGCCGGCTACCGCATCCACCGCCAAGATTCCCTGTCCCCTTACCGGAACAATGACGAGTTTCCGCAACGATGTGAGGCTGCCATCGATACGTCCACCCATCCTTAGGTCAGCCAGCTGCTCTCCACTTCGGGTCCATCGGTGGAGGACTCCCTCCGTCGTAGCGCAGACCACCAAGTCCTCGCAGATTGTGGGTGACGATCTGATGATCCCGCTGGCTCTGGCACGCCATTGGAGCAAACCGTCCGCCTGCAGGCAGGCCACATCGTCGTGGTCCACCACCACCACTTCTCCGGATTCGAAAACCACGGGTGACGCATAGGGTGCGCGGCCGTAAGCGTAGGTGTCCCGGTACGTTGCGGACGCGGTGTCGAAGGTCCACTCCGCATTTCCGGACGCCACATCGAGGGCAACCAGTTTGTGCCCGAAAACGGCAACGTAGGCCTTCCCACCGTCAGGTGAGAAGGCGATGGTGCCCAAGACCGGGCCTGAGAGGGCAGCCGTCCACACTGCACGGCCCCTCAGATCGAAGCGGACAACCATTCCTCCCGTGCTGGCAACCAGGAAATCGGCAGTTCCCGGAACAGCGACAGGGGAAGAATAAATTCCTGCGTCCAGACGCCGAACCCAGAACTCGCGCTGCATGGTGGTGTCCAGGAACCGGAGACGGCCGTCCTCTCCCCCTATGATCACACCGATGCCCGCCACGGGGAGAGGACTCGCATTGAAGGCGACCGGAACATGGTCATCCGACAGCAGGCTTTTCTCGGTGACGGTGCGGAGCGCAACCACCTGCGGTTCCCGACGGCGGGATCCCAGCCAGGTGAATTGGGCTGTGCATTCCATGGAGGTCTTACCCATGGCATGCCGAGAGTGGAGACCAAGAACAGATACAGCATCAAGCGTCATTCATGCCCCTCCAATAACCCGGTATCCGAGCTGCCGGGTCCTCATGCTGTACCTCAAGGCCAGGAGAAGCGACGCGACGGCTGCGGATGCAACGGCCACCAGTGCCGATTCCCACACAAGGATTCCGACGATGGCGATAGGAATGGTTACCAGGTACGTTACGACCGTTGAGGGCAAGGAAAGCCATGCAGCCCGTTGTTCCACCGTCAGGATCTCGCCGCACAGATTCTCGACAACGTAGGCGGGGACCGCGATGAGATACGCGGCAGTTAGTACCCAAACCAAGCCGACGTCGACCTCGGGACCGCCCAAAACCTTAGTGAGGACGGGGACAGCCGCGGCCACTCCGGCGGCGGCAATGAAGCTGGGCCATACCACATATTTGCGCGAACGTTGCACTACAGCGTGGGCGTCTTGTTGGCTGCGGCCCCGTGAGTATCCGACAAAGACGCCGACGGCGCTCAGGGTCGCTTGGGGTACACGGCAGTAAAGCGTCCAGATCCTCGTTGCCACCGCTGCGGCAGCCACAGTGCCTACGTCCAGGCGGCTGATGAGCATGAAGGGCACCACAGCCGCGGCGTAGTTGTTCATCTGCCTGAGCCCGATGCCAAGACTCGTGGTAAACATCTCCCGCGTCAACGGAATGATCCGCTGTTGGGCAGCTCCATCAATGCGTTCTCCCCGGGACCGGGAGAAGTGCCGGGCGAGGACAACAAAACCGCAGGCAGCAGTCAGGACCTGGGCAATCACCGTCGCGATGGCCACTGCCATCACCGGGTTGGCCGCCAATACGTTCAGGGGGCCGTATACCAAGGCTGCGTTGAAGGCGGCATTCAGCACGAACACCGTAGCGATGAGGATTATCGAAGCGCGTTGTCGTCCCACGATGCGCAGGGTGATCGACACGGCCGCCAGGGCCAAAGTGAACGGAATGCCAAACATACGCACCGTCAAGTAGTCGGTTGCTATGGCAGCAATTGCCGGCTCAGAGCCCACGAGGTCAAAAATCAGGGGAACAATCCGGCTGACGAGCATTCCGGCAGCAGTCCAGACGGCGGCAACCAGAAGCAGTGCTGCAAAAAGTTTGGGTAACAGCCTGCTGGCGTCGTTACGGCCCTCAGCCCGTGCCAACTTCACTGCAAAAACGTCGATGATGCCAGCAAAGAACGCCATGAACAGTGCGGTGACCAGATCGCCCAAACCTATGCCAGCCACCATGAGAGCCCCGAACGGTGCCACGAAGGCCAGGTCGATGGCCCCGTTTCCCGCGCTCAGGAGATCGACTGCGAACATGGTCCCGGCCAAGGAGATAAACGTCCGTGGCGAAAGGATGGTGTGGGAGGCCGCGCCCGTCGCTGCCGTGTCCTCCGATGAATTGACCTGTTGTGACATCAGCTCAGCTTGCTGCCAACTGCTGTCGCACAGCCATCAGCGTCGCATCGGCATTGTCGTCCAGCATGTTGTCTACCGTGGCCAACACCTCGGATGGATCCGGGAGCATGCTGGCGAGGAAAAGATACCGGGCTATCGCCTTGCCGGCCATTCCTGCCTTGGCATACTGCTGCGCTGCTTTGCGTAGGTGGTGGGTCACGTAAGGAGCCCCCAGAGAGGTCGCACGATCATAGGTTTCCGCTGCCAACTCGGACTTTCCAAAGGCTGCGAGCACATCTGCGTACTCACCGGCGCTTACTGACCATAGCGGATCCCAGGCGACCAGATCCGCAGCGGCCTGAAGCGCCTTTTCCTCGTCTCGTGAGACGTAGAGATGTTCTTTTACGGAGGACTCGAGGTACGTCTTATGCAGATTGCGGGCGAAGGGAGCGTCGCTGTCTTCCATGGCCCTCTGAGCTGAAACGGCGGCCTCGTTCATCAAGGCACGGGTTCGGGAAACGTCGCCGATCTCGGCAGGGATCATCGCCACGCCGCGGTACCAGGCCGACGCCGAAACGGCAGGTATCTTCTTTCCGTGCTCCAGAACCACCTTATTTCCAGTTCTGGCGAACCACTCGAAATCTTGTTTAGTGACTCCGACACCCTTCAAGTACCAAACCACGGCAATGCTGCAGGCGTCGAGCAAGCGGTGGGCCGGGACGTCCTCGGATGCAGCCGTCCTGCGAACCTCTGACATGAGGTTCACGTCCAGCCCGCGTCCTTGGGTGCGGTTTCCAATGATGTAGCGAAGCAGTGCGGCCTCAAACTGGAATCGCGCTCCCGGCTCACCTGCCCGCGCCAATACGCTGTCTGCAAGTTCGAACCTCGACAGGGTAACCAAGGCACTGGCAAGGACTATGACAGCAGCATCATCCATCGTCTCAACGCGGTCCAAACGCTTCTGGAGTTCGCTCACGCGTTCACCGCCGTGAGTACGAAGCATCGTCACGTCTTCGTAGTCGAGCCCGTGAAGGTCGCACACTTCCCGAACGACATCCGGCTCGAAAACCTGCCCTATCGGATAGTAGTAGTCGCCCGGGATGGTGGCTGTGAACGCAGCCACGTTCTCGCGGGAAAATTCCACGATCTCATCCCGCTGCGAAGGTAAATCAAATTCGATAATCGTTTCGGTGAAAGAGTTCCAGCGGTCCCATCCGGCAATCTCGGAAATATTCAAAGCTTTGCTGATGGATTTGGCATGGTTAATTCGTGATATCAATGCGTGCTCCTCATTTCAGGACGTCAAGCGTGAAATTGCACCCATCAGCAGGTCTGCGGCGCGCATGGCATCCGCCAGGACGGCCGGCTCCCGCGCTTCCCGGGCGGCACTGAACTCCACAATGTCCAAACCGACGATGGGGTTATTGCGAAGAACCACATCGAGAACCCACAAGAGGTTGCCCGCGTCCATCCCGATGTGCGCGGGGTAGCCCGTTGAACTCATTTGGGACTGTTGGATAACATCGACGTCAATTGATACGTAGGTTGGTACCTCGGAGCCGAGTGCCTCAACCAAACTCGCTTCATCCCGTAGCAGCGGGGACGTCACGGGGATGATGCCCGCACTCACGTCGAGGCGTCCTAACACCTCCATCGCTGACGACGCGCTGATCGCGACAAATGGATCAACCCCCACCTGGAGGACACTTCGACGCCCCAGCCGCTCGCCAACGTGGGTCATGACGTTCGTGTTGAAAAGCGGATCCGCACGCGTTGAAGCCGCCGGCCGCCACAGTTGAATGTCAAGGTGCTGGTCGAACTGAATGACTCTGGTAGGCGCAGTGCCCCTCGCAATGAGACCGTCGATTACTCCGGCCGTAATGCTGTGGTCGCCGCCGATGACGCATGGCACAGAAAGGGAATCGAGGTCGGCGACGACACTTCCAATCTCTTCCGCCACTTCCTGAGCAGAGGACCCGACCGGAACAATGTCCCCCAGATCAACGGCAGCGAAATCCGTTCGACGAGTCTCCGCGTTCATCAGGCATCCATCCGGGTAGCCCCAGGTATAACGGCGGGAAGCAGCCCGAAGAAACGCCGGACCGTTTTCTGCACCGTCGTGTGGAGAGCCTGCTGAGGATGCCACTCCAAGAACTGCCACACGGGCACTACCAAGGTCGCGTGGGTCCGCGCCGACGGCAAGTCCGGCAAACCCGCGCGATGGTTGTCTAAGCATCACATTCCGTGTCAATAGGGCGGCAATGGGCCGGTTGGGCGCTGCCCAACCGGCCCACCAAATTACTTGGCCAGAATAGCTTCGAGTTCAGCATCAATCGACTGAACGGCCACAAGACCTTCGGTCGCAGCTTCGGTACCAAATTCCTCTTCGAAGAAGATGCCCGGAGTTGCCGCACGGAAGAAAGCAGGGCTCTTCTCGTAGTTCTTTTCAGTCATTTAATTCCCCTCCAATTAAAATTGCCAATCAGATATTGATTGAACTCCAGCAATACGTACTGATCAGTACGTGAACACGCTAACACACACATTCCGCCCAAAACAGGGTTCTAGAGAGATTTCTAAATCAACTTTATCGCGTTATATCAAGCGCCTTGGGAAATCAAGTCAAGCGCCACTAGATCAACAATTGGCATTACAGGAAATTTCAAATTATGCAAGTCAAATCGATGACCGCCCTCATTATTCGGGCCCGCTCGGGCCCCTTTGACGCCTCGAAACAGGGTCTGCCGTGCACACACCCCGGTTATCGGCGACAATTCAATGATGAGCATCCCGTCCTCGTCCCCGGCCAACGTCCGAGTCGATGCTTGGCTGTGGGCGATCCGTGCCTACAAGACCCGTTCCGCCGCCACCGCCGCGTGCCGGGCCGGGCACATCCGCGTCAACGGGAACCCGGTTAAGGCTTCGCAGAGCGTGATCATTGGAGACACCATCCGCGTCCGGGAGTCAGGCTGGGAAAGGATCCTTGAGGTACGGCGACTTATCGCCAAACGCGTCGGCGCGGAAGCCGCTTCCCACTGCTTCACCGACCACACTCCCCCGCGTCCCGTAGCCCCCAAGCTCGGCCTGCCCCAGCGTGACCGCGGCGCCGGCCGGCCCACCAAGAAGGACCGACGGGACATGGATAAGCTGCGGGGCTAGGCGAGCCCTCACGGACGTTATCCACAGGCCGCGTTTTCTGACATGAATGGATGCCCGTCCCCGGCCTAGACTGTCCGGCACACCGCCAAACAGCTGCTGGGGAGCCTGTCATGTCACGTCTTTCGTTTGCCGCTTTTCCTTTTACTCACGCCCGAACGTGGGTCGCGGGACTCGCCGCTGTGGTGCTTCTGAGCGGTTGCCAGGGCGGCTCCGCACCAGGCCTCTCACCCTTAGGGAGCATCTCGACGACGGCGTCGCCCACCTTGAGCGTTTCGGCTCCGGCGGTTTCGGCTACTGCGACTGCTCCCCCCGTATACAAGCCTGCAGACGCCCACGGGAAGGCGCAGAATGTGCCCGTTCCCGTAATGCCCGAGCTGGCGAAGGAGAACTCGAAGGCTGGGCTGGAAGCGTTCATCAGGTACTGGTACGCGCAGCTGAGCTACAGCTACGAGACGGGCTCCACCGATCAACTGAAGCCTCTGAGCAGTTCGACATGTGCCTTATGTGCGTCCCTCCGCAAGAGTGTGGAGAGCGCTTGGCTGGACGGGCGATGGATCACAGGGGCAACTATTAAGTCAGCGACCATTGAGGCTGACTTCGATCCATCAACTTCCACCCAAGTCGCCGTCGTTCAGGTCATCCAAGAACCCATTGAAATTAGGGTGCCTGGCGGAACTCTCTATCAGGACCCCACAGCCGCAACGAATTCAGCAAGTCGTGCAGCCCTGACGTTTGAGAATCAGCGATGGTTACTGACCGACCTTGGTTTGATCCGTTAGCTTATGCAGAGTCTCAAGCGTGTCACCGTCGCTCTTATCGCCTCCACCTACCTAGCACTGACGATGCAATGCGGAATCGCCAAAGCTAAAGACCCAAAGATAGACGTTGGGTACGTCGACAATGGGCTGAACCTCAGCTCTACCCAGTGGACCAGAGACCCTGTCACCGGCAGCTTTACACCGTTCGTTGAAGGCAGCGGGGGTTCTGAGGACCCGAATCAGTACCTGGCCGACGTTCATTGCCGGTCCGGTGGAACGGACACGCCCGACAGGGGTTGCCTCACAATGGAATGCCCGGCCAAAACGCCTGACGGAGAAGAAGGCACCCCCGTGATCTGGAGGCAGGCCCCGAAGTCCATCACGAATCCGACGTGGACTGATTATCCAGCTGTCAGCGGCCCGACCTGCCTCTACGACTCCCAACCCGAGAACGTCCTGGCCAACATAGCCGCACGGATCCTCACCGCCTTTCGCCAACTACCCGTCAACCCCGGAACCCTCGAAGCCCAACCCTTCCCCCACACCCTCAAAGGCGGGCCCACCAACTTCTACACCACCACCAACGAACAAACCTTCGACCTCACCATCCTCGGCCAAACAGTCCACCTCACCGCCACACCCACCACCTACAGCTACACCTTCGGCGACGGCACCACCCTCGGACCCACACCAGCCGCCGGCTACTCCATCCCCGAAACCGAATGGCTCAGCACCGAAACCCGCACCAGCCACATCTATGCAGAAACCGGCAACTACCAAGCAGCAGTCACCACCAGCTTCACCGGCACCTACTCCGTCAACAACGGCCCACCCCTACCCATCAACGGCACCCTGGACATCACCACACCCGCCAAAACCATCCACGTCTGGAAAACAGAAAAAGCACTCGTCGCCGACACCTGCCAGGAAAACCCCAACTCCTGGGGCTGCCCCGGGGCAGCGTCCAGGTAAACAGACGACGCCGCGTACCGCCACCACCCACTTTGATCGCCTAATCCTGGCGACACACCACTGGGTCGGCGCGTCGAGACCACCCACGATTCAAAGTGGGTGGTTGCGGCCCATGACGTCAGGGATCCTTCGCCTTAAGTGAAGAAAAGCATCAGTTCCGAAGAACCGATGCTTTTCGTCTGCCGAACCTTAGGAGAACCAGGTACCTGGAGGGCCCATAAACAATAGGAAGCTAAAGACGGCTCCCACGGCCACAAGGGTGACAACTACGGCAAGAATCGGGTTCCGAAGTACCCAGGCCTGGGCTTTCTCGAATCCGCCTCGGGGTGCCTCGCCGCCAGCGGCCAAGCGCCACCCGCCGTCGAGGAGACCTCGACGATCCAGCGACTTCTCCGTTGGGATGGTGGCGTAGGGGATAACGGCTGAACCGATCGCGAGCAGACCCGTTCGGGTAGACCACTTTTGGTTGATCCACGTAAATGCCGCCGTCGCAGCGTAGCAAAGGAAAACGAAACCGTGGATGCCTCCGGCAATGCTCACCCCAACCTCAGTGGTGCGCGTGACGTACTTAAGGAACAGCCCGATCAACAGCAACGTCCATGTCACGGCCTCGGCAAAAGCAACGGTACGGAACAAGGTGCGGGGCTGCATTGAAGTCCTCAGGTCGGAAACGGGAGACACGCGCTATTTTACCGGCTGTAGAACTGCCCCCACGTCACGGCATGGGCCTCGCAGCGTTACGGCAAAGGCAGCGCCTTCCGATTCCGGATCTGCGAGTCGCCCAACTCAATAGCCACGGGAGCTATCTCCACCTCCGGCTCATGGCGTGAGCGGGCTTTGCCAACAGCGATGTGGGGCAACCACCGCGGCGACTTGTAACCAAGGGCGGGCGAGCTGAGGATGAAGTCGTCGATGTTGTCCAGGCCCAGGTCGTCGAAAAGTACGTGTAGCCCTTGCACCAAAAGTGCCTGATAGTCGTGCACTTCTTGAGGCACTTCGACTTCGAGCCCCATCAGACGGCCCCCGCCCAAAGGGATCAGTTTGTCCGACTTCCCCAGAAAGCCCTGCAATACCGGCAACTCCGTCAACCAACTGGCGATCTCCGGAAGCGTCTTCTCTGGAGCTGACAACCCTTTGGTCCAGGCAGCAATGTCGCGGCCCAGTTCATCCAGGATGCCAACATGGAGCAACGTCATATGCAGGCCTTGCGGTTTGCGGAGGGCCTCAACGAACCGGTTCAGCCCGTCGTAGTCCGACGCTCCTGCGCCCACCCGAAGGACAGGCACCTCAACTGTGATGCGAGGTCCATGCGGTTTGCCTGCAGCGGGATGATGACTGCCCGTCATGGTTGCCATTATGCGCCGTAAGGCCTGCGAGCGGGAGGCCGACGGCGGATCTCAAGTTCCGCCGTCGTGGTGCTGTTGGCGGGTGGCAGGGTTTCACTTCTTGGGGCGAGCCTGAACCAGGTTGGCAAACGGCAGGCGCCCATGAGCGGCCACGAAGCCTGCGTGGAAGGCGGCCTCGGCTGCATTGACCTCGGAAGCCGGGAGTTCCTTCCACGCGATGATCAGGTCCAAGGCGTCGCGGAGTTGCCAGATGAGCCGTGCGTCCCAGAAGACGGTGGGCCGTCCACGGCCGTAGTCCAGAAACTCTTGGATCTGCTTGCGGAGCCCGCGGTTGCCTTGGCTCCCGGCGCTGGCTTTGCCGATGTAGAGCACAGAAGCATCGGGCACCCATTCGGCTTCCAGCTCTTCACGCTTGAGCGAGGGGTCCTTCTTCTTGAACGTGCCAGCGCTGCTCTTGCTGAGGAACATGGGCTCAAAATCGGCGGCACGGAGGATCACGAAGATGCCGGGGCCTTGGGGAATCCTCATGGGATCGAGTTCGTCGATCGGCCGGAATCCGGTAAACCCGTCCTCCGTGAGGGACTTTTTGGTGAAGAGCATGGTTCATTGTGCGGGACCGCGCAGCGTCCGGCCCAAAGAGCGGGCAACAGCGCGCACGGAGCAGCCCGTGACACCCAAAGCGTGAAGCGACTCTTTCAGCGTTGACACGCACTTGTGACCCGTGCCATATTCAGAGCGTGAACCTGTCAGACAGCCGGACAGCCGGACAGCAAGGACCTCAGGGTGGGCATACGCCCATCTCACGCATCTCCGCAGCCGAGGCGGTCTTTGCGGCACTCCGCCGCGCCATTGAGGGCGGTCAGTTCGATATCGGCACCAAGCTGAGTTCCGAGGCAACGCTGGCAGGCCAGTACGGCGTGAGCCGCTCAGTCATCAGGGAAGCATTGAGGTCCTGCAACACCTTGGGCCTCACGGTGACCAAGACCGGCAAGGGCACGTTCATTGTGGCCAACAAGGTTGCTAACGACCTTACCTTGGGTCAGTACAGTGCGCGGGATCTTAACGAAGCACGTCCTCACATCGAGATCCCGGCAGCGGGACTGGCGGCTCAAAGAAGGACCGAGGAAGAACTGGAACACCTCAAGGAAATCGTCCAGGAGATGCTCACCGAGAACGATCCCGAAACGTGGGTGAACCTGGACGCCAGCTTCCATTCAGCCGTTGCCCGCGCCAGCGGGAACCGTGTGTTTGCCAGCGTAGTCTCGGACATTCGTGAAGCCCTGGCCCACCAGTCCGAAACCTTGAACCTCGTCGCAGACCGGCAACACCGCTCGGACGAGGAACACGTCGCAGTACTCAACGCAATCGAAGCCGGCGACTCCGAAGCCGCGAGCAACGCGATGGCCGCTCACCTGCAGGCCGTCAGCGTGGCACTGGACACGATCCTCAGTAAATGACACATCCGAAGGACACTATGCCCGCCCCTGCAGCACCGGCCCACCAGGCCGCGGCACTGAACATAAAGCCGCCCCACCACGTCCCGCTCGTAGAGGTAACACGCGACGGCTTGGTGGAGAGCATCCACTACGGCTCGTTGATCGCCCTCACAGCGGGCGGCAGCACCGCCGTCGAGGCTGGCGAGCCGGCCGCCCCCATGTACCCGCGTTCAAGCCTGAAGCCATTACAGGCTGTTGCCTTGCTCAAGGCCGGGTTGGACATCCCCCAGAACCTCTTGGCCCTTACGGCGGCCAGCCACTCCGGCGCGCAGATGCACCGCGACGGCGCCGTTGAGATCCTGAAGCTTCACGGCCTCACCGAGGCGGCCTTGGGTAACAGCCAGGACCTCCCCTTCGGTGTCCCTGAACGTGAAGAGTGGCTCCGCGCCGGCAACGGCCCCACCCAGCTCGCGCAGAACTGCTCCGGCAAGCACGCCTCCATGACCGCCGTCTGCGTCATCAACGGCTGGCCTGTGGAGGGCTACTTGCACCCCGGGCACCCCCTGCAGGTCCTGGTCCGCGACACCATCACAGAGCTCACTGGCGAAGAAGCCGCTGCGGTCAGCACGGACGGCTGTGGCACCCCGCTCTTCGCGCATTCGCTGCACGGCATGGCGCGCGCTTACGGCCGCCTCGCCGCTGCCGATGAAAGCACAGACGAGGGCAAGGTTGCCCACGCCATGCGCCGATTCCCGGAAATGGTGGCTGGTGAGAGCCGTGACGTTACAGCCCTCATGCGTGCCGTTCCCGGCTTGCTCGCGAAGGATGGTTTTGAAGGCCTCCAGCTGGTTGGCCTCCCGGACGGCACCGGCGTCGCGGTGAAGATTTCCGACGGCGGCGATCGCGCCCGCATGCCCGTCACCGTCGAGCTTCTTCGCCGGTTGGGCGTCGACGGCGGCAGCCTGGACACGCTTCAAAGCCCCCCTGTGCTGGGCGGCGGCCTTCCGGTCGGCGAGCTCCGCGCAGCCCAAATTTTCAGCAACTAAACCAAGGACAGCTATGACCACCGTCGATCAGGCGATCCCCCTCCGTTCCGAACACGACCTTTTGGGCGACCGCAATGTCCCCGCGGATGCCTACTGGGGCGTGCACACCCTCCGCGCTATCGAGAACTTCCCCATCACCGGGCAACCCCTCTCCACCAACAAGCACCTGGTTAGGGGCCTGGCGGCCGTAAAGCAGGCAGCCGCACGCACCAACCATGAGCTTGGCCTGCTGGATGCCGAGAAGGCAGGCGCCATCGAGCAGGCATGCCAGGACATCCTTGACGGCATGCTGCACGAGCAGTTCATGGTGGACGTGATCCAGGGCGGTGCGGGAACCAGTTCCAACATGAACGCCAATGAGGTCATCGCCAACCGGGCGTTAGAGATCCTGGGCCACCCCAAGGGCGAGTACTCCAGGCTTCACCCCAATGACCACGTGAACCTGAGCCAGTCCACCAACGACGTTTACCCGACGGCCGTGAACCTCGCCACGATCTTCTCCGTGAAGGAACTCCTGGAGGCCCTCGAGGAACTCGAGTTGGCCTTCGCCGAGAAGGGCCGTGAGTTCCGGACTGTGGTGAAGATGGGTCGCACGCAGTTGCAGGACGCGGTTCCCATGACGCTTGGCCAGGAGTTCGGCGGGTACGCCGTGACCATCGGCGAGGACCGGGCGCGCCTGGACGAATCCCACATGCTGATCCACGAGATCAACCTCGGTGCCACGGCAATCGGCACGGGGTTGAATGCCCCGGCCGGTTACGCGGATGCCGCGTGCCGCCATCTGGCGGACATCACTGGCCTTCCCCTCATTACTGCTGCTGACCTCATTGAGGCCACACAGGACGTGGGCGCGTTCGTCCACCTGTCCGGCGTGCTGAAGCGCGTGGCAGTGAAGCTCTCCAAGATTTGTAACGACCTCCGCTTGCTGTCTTCCGGACCGCGTGCGGGTTTGGGCGAGATCAACCTTCCGGCCGTGCAGTCCGGTTCGTCGATCATGCCCGGCAAGATCAATCCGGTGATCCCGGAAGTGGTCAGCCAGGTGGCGTATGAGGTCATCGGCAACGATGTCACAGTCACCATGGCCGCGGAGGCCGGCCAGCTTCAGCTGAACGCCTTCGAACCGATCATTGTGCACAGCCTGCACAAGAGCATCTCCCACCTGGAAGCAGCGTGCCGCACCCTTACGGCGCGCTGCGTCCGGGGCATCACTGCAAACACCGAACGGCTACGGCTTACCGTGGAGCAGTCGATCGGTCTCGTCACGGCATTGAACCCCCATATCGGCTACGCCTCCGCCACCGCTATCGCCCAGGAAGCGTTGGCAACGGGCAAGGGCGTTGCAGAACTCGTGTTGGAGCACGGTCTCCTGACCGCTGCCCAGCTGGAGGAACTGCTGAGCCCCGAGCGTCTGGCAAATCTCAGCAAATAGGCCGAAACTGGCCTGTAAGCGCTCCGACCAGCCGTCCCGCCCCATGAGGCATACCCCCACGAGGCTTTGTTCTGCGTGCCCGAATCCCTCTCCGGGCGCGCCCAGGACACCCCCAACAGGACACCCCTAAGGATTCCAATGACCAACCCCATCACGGACCACACGGTCCCGGCCCAAGCGCACGCCAGCGAGAAAGCCCTCCACCAGGAGGACTCCGGCTACCACAAGGACCTCAAGCCCCGCCAGATCCAGATGATCGCGATCGGCGGCGCGATCGGCACCGGGCTGTTCCTGGGTGCCGGCGGCCGACTCAACGCAGCTGGCCCTTCCCTTGTCATCGCGTACGCAATCTGTGGTTTCTTCGCTTTCCTGATCCTCCGCGCACTCGGTGAACTGGTTCTGCACCGCCCGTCGTCGGGTTCCTTCGTTTCCTACGCCCGTGAGTTCTACGGCGAGAAGGCCGCCTTCGTTTCTGGGTGGTTCTACTGGATCAACTGGGCCACCACCACCATTGTGGACATCACCGCCGCGGCGCTGTACATGAACTTCTTCGGAAAATACGTCGCGTGGATTGGTGCGGTTCCGCAATGGGCCTGGGCGCTGATTGCCCTGGTGGTAGTCCTTTGCCTCAACCTGGTGTCCGTGAAGGTCTTCGGCGAAATGGAGTTCTGGTTCGCGCTGATCAAGGTGGCAGCACTGGTGGCCTTCCTCCTGGTGGGCACCTACTTCGTCATCTTCGGCACACCCGTGGAAGGCCAGGAAGTCGGCTTCAGCCTCATCGCAGACAACGGCGGCGTCTTCCCCAACGGCGTCCTTCCCATGATCATCCTCATGCAGGGCGTGCTGTTCGCCTACGCATCGATTGAGCTCATCGGCACTGCAGCCGGCGAAACTGCCAACCCGGAAAAGATCATGCCCAAGGCCATCAACTCCGTGGTGATCCGCATCGCCCTCTTCTACGTTGGTTCCGTCATCCTCCTGGCCCTGTTGCTCCCGTTCACCGCTTACGAGAAGGGCGTCAGCCCCTTCGTGACGTTCTTCGGCTCCATTGGTGTTGAGGGCGTGGACGTCATCATGAACCTCGTGGTGCTCACCGCGGCCTTGTCCTCACTGAACGCCGGGCTCTACTCCACGGGCCGCATCCTCCGCTCCATGTCCGTGGCCGGTTCGGCCCCGAAGTTCGCCCAGCGCATGAATAAGGCTGGCGTCCCGTACGGTGGCATCGCCATCACGGCTGGCGTTTCCCTGCTCGGCGTTCCTCTGAACTACCTGGTCCCGTCCGATGCTTTCGAGATCGTCCTCAACGTCGCATCCGTGGGCATCATCGTCACGTGGGCCACCATCGTCCTGTGCCAGATGCAGCTCAAACGATGGGCCGACAAAGGGTGGCTCAAGCGCCCGTCCTTCCGGATGTTTGGTGCCCCCTACACCGGCTGGTTGTCTTTGATCTTCCTGGCAGCTGTGCTGATCATGGTCTTCATCGAGTCCCCATTGACCATGCTGGTCACCGCGATTGCCTGCGGACTCATGGTCTGGGGCTGGTTCCTGTGCCGCAAGCAAATCCATGAGCTTGCTGCCACCCGTGACGGCTACACGGGCAGCGCCCCCGTCATCGCCAACCGCCCTCTTCCCGGCGGCGACAAGTAACAGGCAACTACCGCTAGTTCACGACGGCGGCACCCGGGTTCCGTACCAATCGGAACCCAGGTGCCGCCGTCGTACGTTAACGCACCCAACTGAGAAGGGGGCGGACACAGACATCCGATCATTCGTGGCTACTATTGGTCCATGGCTGTCACAGACGAGGCGATCAGCAAGATCAAAGACATGTTGATCCGCGGCGAACTCAAGGCCGGCGACCGACTTCCGCCGGAAAAAGAACTGAGCGAACGGCTCGGCCTTTCAAGGAGTTCATTGCGTGAGGCTGTGAAGGCCCTGGAGCTGATCCGTGTGCTGGATGTTCGCCGCGGCGATGGCACCTACGTGACAAGCCTCGACGCGAAGCTGCTCAACGAAGCCGTTGGGTTCGTCGTTGACCTGCACCAGGACCGGTCCATCCTGGAACTCTTTGAGGTCCGACGAATCCTGGAGCCCGCAACCGCACACCTGGCGGCCGCTAAAATCACGCCGGCCGAGCTGCAAGCCCTGCGAAGCACCATGGACGGCATCGACGAGAACACGGACGTTGAGGAACTCGTCGCGCATGACCTGCAATTTCACAGCATCATTACCGAGGCCGCGGGAAACGACTACCTCGGGAGCCTCTTGGAAGCACTGTCCAGCAGCACCGTGCGGGCCCGGATCTGGCGTGGACTGACGCAGGAAAAAGCTGTGGCGCACACCCTGGCGGAGCACCACGCAATTGCTGACGCCTTGGAACGCGGCGACGCTGAACTGGTGCGGGCCCTGGTCACCGTGCATATCAGCGGCGTAGAGAACTGGTTGCGGCAGGCGCTCTAATTGTCCGGCAAAGGGGTGACCGCCAAGCCGTAGGTCCGCACGGCCGTCTCCTCCAGCACAAGGTCCTGCTCCGAGGGACTCAAGGAAGACACCAGTTCCAGCAAGACATCCAGCGTCCGGCCGTACGGTGCACCCACAGTACTCACGGGCCAGTCACCGCCGATCATCAAACGCGCCGGCCCGAATGCCTCCAATGCTGTTTCAAACAGCGGCCGCAACGCATCCGCGGTGTAGTCGACTCCGGGCAAATGTAAGCCGGAAAGTTTGGCCACTGTGTTCGGCTCCCGTCCCAGCGCCAGGAAGTCTGCGCGCCACAGGTCCATGAGCGAAGGATCAGCCAGCGGCGGCTTACCCAGGTGGTCCAGCACAACGGTCAGTTCCGGCATCTCGCGGGCGAGCCGAACTGCAGAACCAAGATGCCTGGGGAACGCATCCGGGATGTCCAGGGTGAGCCCGCGCTGAGCCACCAACGCCAGGGAATCCCGAACAGTGGGTAGATCCAGAAAGTCGCTTCGCGGATCATCGTGGAGCAGGTGCCGCACTCCCTTGAAGACCGGGTGAGCAGAGAACCGGTGCAACTGCTCAGCGGCGTCAGCCGGCGCGTCCAACCTGATCCAGCCCACCACTCCGAACACCCAGGGATTCCTCGCGGCGACGGTCAACATGCTTTCGGTATCGGCAACGGAATCGTCGGCCTGCACCAGCACCGCTCCCCTGACTCCGGCAGCGTCCAACGTCTGGCGCGCCTCATCTTCGCCGAAGCTGCGGAAGAGTGCACCATGCTGCGGGCCCAGCCACGGATAGTGGCGCGCACCGCCGGTGACGAAGGTGTCCAAGGTCCACATATGCAGGTGCGAATCAATCACCGCCCAACGCCCTCCAAAGCCTCCCACAGCTCCTCCGGCACGGTCGCCTCCATACGGGCAGCGTTGATGGAGACTTGTTCAGGAGAAGTCGCCCCGGCTGTCACGTTCACCACTGCCGGGTGCCGCAGCGGAAACTGGAGTGCCGCCGTCGGAAGTTCCACGCCGAAATCGCGGCAAACGGCTGCGAGCGCACGCGCCCGTTCCAGCACATCCGGTGGTGCCTGACTGTAGTTGTAGTGGGCGTCCTCGGGGACTTCGGGCCGGGCCAGGAGGCCCGAGTTGTAGGCACCAACGCTGACGACGCCGGTGCTGCGCTCGGCACAGCGTTCAAGAAGCGGGACGCCGGGCTGCTCAAGCAGGGTGTACCTACCGGCGAGCATCACAAGGTCCAGGTCCGCGGCTTCGACGCATTCCAACGCCGCTTCGGCAGAGTTGATGCCCACTCCGATCGCCCGGACTACACCCTCGGAGCGGAGTTTCTCCAGGGCCGGGAGCGCGTGGGTGATTCCGGCCTGGAGATCGTGGACGTCGGGATCGTGCAGGTATGCGATGTCCACGTGGTCCAGGCCGAGCCGTTCCAGGGAGTCTTCGATGCTGCGGCGGACGCCCTTTTCGGAGAAGTCCCACACACGCTGGGTGGTGGCGGGGACGTCGAAGCCTTCGGGGTCCTGGCCCCCACGTGTGTTGGGTTCCAGGAGCCGGCCTACCTTGGTGGAGATGACGAATTCGTCGCGGGGCTTGTCCCGGAGAACAGCACCCAGTCTCTGCTCGGAGAGGCCCAGCCCGTAGTGGGGCGCGGTGTCGAAGTATCGGATGCCGGCGTCCCAGGCTGCCAGGACGGTTGCGAGCGCCTCTCCGTCGGGGATGGCCCGGTAGAGGTTACCGATGCCCGCCCCGCCGAAGCCCAGTTTGCCCAGTTTTCGCAGATCGAGTGAGTTCATGGCAGTTCCCATACCCTTTGGATACCCGTATCCACCCCTGAGTAATCGTCGTGGACCTCTAAGAGTTCAGCCATTCGGGCCTGCCATGGCACATTGGCCGGGTGGTGGGCGAGGGCATGCCGCATCGCTTGGTAGTCGTCCACGTCCACCACATGGAAGAGGTCGAGCCCGCTGCGCCAGATACGCCAGTTCCGCACACCGGCTTCCTTGAGCGCTGTCACCAGCTCAGGGGGAATGTGCGAGTGGGCGTCAGCGTACGCCTCTTCCAACCCTGGTTTGAGCCGTGTGTGGAGGGCGATGCTCTCAACCATTCACGGCCTCCGGCTCTGCAGCCGACGGTTTCAGGAAGAGTTCCACCACAGGTACGGCGACGTCCGGCCGCTGCACTGGCAGCTTGATGGTTAACGTCCCTGGCGGTTGGCCTCCCTGGGTCATGTTCATGGCCTGCTGTCCGGGGTTTACTTCTTTGAGGAACACCTCGGACGCGTCGTTCAGCAACTGCGCGTACTCGACCTTCCCGGCAAGGTCCGGGAGGTGGACGTACTCGAACGGCCAAGCGAACAGGTGGACGTAAAGCCTGTCACCGCGCTGCGTGTATCGCGTATCTGCCGGGGCCGTGAACTGCGAGGCCCCCGCCCCGTAGATGGCGCGCGAGTGCAGCTTCATCCAGCCGCCAATGCCTTCCAAGGATGCCAGGGCCCGAGGATCGAGGTTTCCCCTTCCGGTAGGGCCGACGTTGAGCAGCAAGTTGCCGCCCTTGGAAACACCGTCTACCAGCATGCGGATGAGCAGGTCCACGGATTTGTAGTTCAGGTTGTCCCTGTCGTAGCCCCAGCTTCCGTTCAGTGTCTGGCATGCCTCCCAGGTGACCGGTTCGCCGTCGAGCATCATGGGGCCGGCGGGCTGGTACTGTTCCGGCGTGACGAAGTCTCCCGGGATTTCCAGCCGGTCGTTGACAATAATGCCGGGTTGCAGCTCCCGCACCATGGCGAGCAACGCCTCAGAATCCCAATCCTTTCGCCCCTTGCCGCCCCAGAATTCCTCTTCATGTCCACCTGTGTAGGAGAAGTCGAAGAACAGGTAATCGATGGTTCCGTAGTTGCTCAGGAGTTCACGCACCTGACCGTGCAGGTACTCGCGGTAGCGGGCCATGTCGCGCCCGGCGTTCAAGCTTTCGACGTCGGCAGCGTTGCGTTGCGGGTGTACCCCGTCAACGGTGAAGTCGGGGTGGTGCCAGTCAACGAGCGAGTGGTAGAAGCCGACCTTCAGCCCCTCAGCCTTGAGTGCTTCCACATACGGTGTGATCAGGTCGCGGCCGGCCGGCGTGTTGGTGGCTTTGTAATCAGTCAAGGCTGAGTCCCACAGGCAGAAGCCGTCATGGTGCTTGGTGGTGAGGACCACGTACTTCATCCCCGCATTCCGGGCGGCGCGGGCCCATTCCCTGGGATCGTAGAGGTCCGGGTCGAAGCGTTGGAAATACTTTGAGTACTCCTCCACGGTGATTTCTTCCTGGTTCATCACCCACTCGTGCCGGGCAGGCAGGGCGTAGATGCCCCAGTGCACGAACATCCCAAAGCGTGCCTCTTCAAACCAAGGTGCGTGCTGAATCAACGGGATTCCTTCCAGATGGGGCCGTTCGGAAAACTGTAGGCGGCCAGTGTTTCACGGAGCATTTCGTTTCCTGCACCCGGCCCAGCGGGCGGCCAGTAGGCGCCGTCGTGGACCACCACGGGAGTGATGAAGTGTTCATGGAGGTGGTCCACGAACTCGATGGTCCTGTTCTCCCTGGTACCGGAGACAGCTACGAAGTCGAACATGGACAGGTGCTGCACGGCTTCGCAAAGGCCAACCCCGCCGGCGTGCGGACATACCGGCACACCGAACTTGGCAGCAAGAAGTAGTATCACGATGTTCTCGTTCACGCCCGCTACCCTGGCGGCGTCAATCTGCAGGACCTGAAGTGACCCTGCCTGAAGCATCTGTTTGAACACCACACGGTTCTGGACATGTTCACCGGTGGCAACGGGGATGGGCGCAACTCCACGGGAGATTGCAGCGTGGCCCAGGATGTCGTCCGGGCTGGTGGGCTCCTCAATCCAGGCGATGTCGTAGGGAGCGAGGTGGGCCATCCAGTCGATGGCTTCCTGCACGTCCCAACGCTGGTTGGCGTCCACGGCGATCTTGATGTCGGGGCCCACAGCAGCGCGCGCAGTCCTCACGCGGCGGATGTCGTCCTCCAAGGAGGCGCCCACCTTCAACTTGATCTGGGCGAATCCGTCAGCCACGGCTTCCTTGGCCAGCCGCGTCAGTTTCTCGTCGCTGTAACCCAGCCAACCCGGCGTCGTGGTGTACGCGGGGTAACCCTCAGCGCGAAGTGCCGCTTTGCGGGCTTCGCGTCCGGGTTCGGCGGCGCGAAGTATGCTCAGCGCCTCGTCCGGAGTGAGCGCGTCCGTGAGGTACCGGAAGTCCACGAGCGCTACGAGTTCTTCGGGCGTCATACCTGCGAGCAACTCCCACAGGGGCAGACCTGCACGTTTGGCTTTCAGGTCCCACAGAGCATTGACCACCGCACCGATAGCCATGTGCATAACGCCTTTCTCCGGCCCCAGCCACCTGAGTTGGGAATCATGGGCCAACAGTTTCCAGGTGGCGCCCATGTCAGCGAGCAGTTCCTCAACGGACCGGCCGAGGATGTGCCCGCGGAGGGCATCAAGCGCCGCCGTTTCAACCTCGTTCCCGCGCCCAATCGTGAACACAAACCCGTGGCCCTCGTGCCCATCCCCGGCATCCGTGCGGATGATGAGGTACGCCGCTGAATAGTCCGGGTCCGGATTCATGGCATCGGAACCATCAAGTTCCAAGGACGTTGGGAAGCGGACGTCGAACGTTTCCACTGCGGTGATGGTGCTCATACGGCTCCTGAGGTGCGTTGCTCTATCTTTACCCGACACTAAACATCGGATGTCTACCTTGTCAATGGGTCACATTTCCGTATTATGGGTAACAACACCACACTAGAGTTCGGATGTTAGTCCCGAACGCACGGAGGAAGCCATGACCTTGAAATTCGCCAGGCTGGGCACGGCCGGAAACGAACAACCGGCCGTCATCGCCCAGGACGCCGCCGGCGCAGAGAAGTACTTCAGCCTAACGGCCCTGACCCAAGACATCGACGGCGGTTTCCTCGCCTCGGACGGCATCGAACGCACCCGCGAAGCCCTGGAGAAAGGGGAACTACCCCAGATCTCAGCGGAGGGCCTGCGCATCGGTGCACCCATTGCCCGCCCGGGCGCCGTCGTCGCCATCGGCCTCAATTACACCGCGCATGCTGCCGAATCCGGTGCTACGCCGCCCGAGGTTCCCGTAGTTTTCCTCAAGCCCACCAATACCATCGCCGGGCCGTTCGACGCCGCCCCCATCCCGCCGTCGTCGGAAAAGTACGACTGGGAAGTGGAACTGGCAATCGTGATCGGCAAGGAAGCGTCATACCTTTCCTCCCTATCCGACGCCGAAGCATGCATCGCCGGCTACGCCGTGGCCAACGACCTCTCGGAGCGCGACTACCAAATCCCCGGCGCCGCAGGACAGTGGACCAAAGGCAAATCCCTTCCCGGCTCCACTCCCCTGGGCCCGTGGCTGGTTCCAGCCTCGGACATCGATGCCGGCAACCTCCGCCTGCAGACCCTGGTCAACGGTGAGGCCCGCCAGGATTCCAGTACCTCGGACATGATCTTCCA
This sequence comes from Paenarthrobacter sp. MSM-2-10-13, assembly GCF_011605365.1. Lineage (NCBI taxonomy): Bacteria > Bacillati > Actinomycetota > Actinomycetes > Micrococcales > Micrococcaceae > Paenarthrobacter > Paenarthrobacter sp. MSM-2-10-13. The sequence goes on from NZ_JAAOXO010000009.1 coordinate 40,360, forward strand.
CCCCGCAACGATCGTGCACCACCTCAGCCAGTACATGGTCCTGGAGCCGGGCGACGTGATCATCACGGGCACGCCGGAGGGTGTGGCACTGTCCGGCCGTTTCCCCTTCATCCAGCCCGGCGACGCGGTGGAACTGGAAATTGAAGGACTTGGACGCCAGCGCCAGGAGTATTTCCGTGCGCAGGCCGGCGCGCAGTCCGGTGCGACCGCCCACATCTACGCCTAACGCCGTGGCAACCTCGGTGGGCAACGACTTCGAAGGCCTCACAGCACTCGTAACCGGCGGCGCCTCGGGCATCGGGGCAGCCATCGCGGACCGCCTGGCGGCAGGGGGCGCGCAGGTGGCGGTCCTGGACCTGGCCCCCGAAACCAGCCCGCACTGTGGAGTGCAGTGCAACGTCGCCGACGACGGCTCGGTGCGTGCCGCCGTCGAGCGCGTTGTACAGCAGTTCGGCCGCCTGGACATCGTGATCAACAACGCCGGCATCGGCGCGCAAGGTGACATCTCGGCCAACGATGACGACGAATGGCTGCGAGTCCTTAACGTCAACGTGGTGGGCATAGCGCGCGTCAGCCGGGCAGCACTCCCGTACCTGCGCAAATCCCCGGCGGCTGCGATCGTGAACACCTGTTCCATCGCCGCGACGGCCGGACTCCCGCAGCGTGCCCTGTACTCGGCGTCGAAGGGCGCCGTCTTGGCGCTGACGCTCGCCATGGCCGCGGATCACGTTCGGGAGGGCATCCGCGTGAACTGCGTGAACCCCGGCACAGTAGACACCCCGTGGGTTGGCCGGTTGCTCGATTCAGCCGCTGACCCCGCCGGCGAGCGCGCCGCCCTCAATGCCCGCCAACCGCATGGCCGGATGGTGGACCCTGCTGAGGTGGCCGGTGCCGTCGCTTACCTGGCGAGCCCGCTGTCCGGATCGACGTCGGGAACCTCACTGGCGGTCGACGGCGGCATGCAGGGCCTGCGGCTGCGGCCGGTTCAGTCATCTTAGGTGGGAGGTACGACGCCGGAGCGAACGCGCGCGCCGACAGGCCGCCGTCGCGCGTTGCTTCGTAACGCAACGGGCCCGCAACCTCCGGCAGCGGTGATTCGCCTATGCTCAACTCCAAGAGATCAACGGCGACTCACTTAGCAGACTCAGGAGATACAGCCATGAGCAACTGGCGCATCAGGGACTTCCACTCGTCCGATTTGGACGGCATCCTGCACCTCTGGGAGTCACTCAAAGCCGACGGCGTGGAACCCGTATACGCACTGTCCGAGGTTCTGGCGTCCTGTGAAAAGGACCATGCCGTGGTGGCGGTGCAGGGTGAGCAGGTGGTGGGAGCCGCCGTCGGACGCGCCGCCCACGACCAAGGCTGGATCGTTTTCCTGGCAACGCTGACGGAGTTCCGCGGACGCGGGATCGGCACCTCGCTGCTGTCCGCCGTCGAGAACCGCATGGCCCCGCACGGGCTCAACAAACTCTCCGCGCTGATGCCGGAAACGGAAACGCGGGTGGAAGCATTCCTGGGCCGCGGCTTTGTGGTGAAGAAGAACCTGCGCTACTTCGAGCGGACCATCCCCGTGCAGCGGCAGGAACTCGGGGCATTGGGGCTCTTGGGCGGGCGCATCCTTGCCCGGGATCTCTGGGAGAACGTGGCCGGCATGCGCCGCGAGAAGGAACTCCTTGAACGCCGACTGGTTCTGCCATTGGCTGAGGCTGATCTGGCCGATGAATACGGCGTTGTTCCGCCCCGGGCCGTGGTACTTTTCGGTCCTCCAGGCACCGGCAAAACCACGTTCGCAAAAGCCATTGCGTCCCGGCTTGAGTGGCCGTTTGTGGAGGTGTTCCCGTCTCGCCTCGCCTCCGATCCCAAGGGCCTGGCCGGTGCTCTGCGCGAGACGTTCCTGGAAATTGCCGAACTGGAACACGCCGTGGTGTTCATCGACGAAGTGGAGGAGATCGCGTCGCAGCGCGCCGGCGATCCGCCGTCGCCATTGCAGGGCGTCACCAACGAACTCCTCAAAATCATCCCGGCTTTCCGCGAACAACCCGGCCGGCTGCTGGTGTGCGCTACCAACTTCATCCGCGCCCTGGACACCGCGTTCCTGCGCCACGGCCGGTTCGACTACGTCATCCCCATCGGGCTCCCCGACGTGCACGCCCGCGAGGCCATGTGGCAGCGGTTCATCCCCGCAGCCGTGGTGGACTCAGTCGATATTGCCCAGCTGGTGGACCGAACCGAAGGCTTCTCACCGGCGGACATCGAGTTCGCTGCGCGCAGCGCCTCCCAGCGGGCTTTGGAAAAAGCAGTGTACGACGACGATGCTGCCTCGGGCGGTTCAGCCGGCCTTGCGTCCGGGGCCGGGTCCACCGGGCGCAAGGGACCCGAGACGCAGGACTACCTCGACGCGATTGCGGATACCCGGACCACCGTGAGCCCCGAGGTGCATCAGGACTTCCTGGAAGACATCGACGTGCTGGGGCGGGTGTAGGTTTCCGGCGGCGAGATCGCCGGAACGCTGCCGGGCCGCCGGAATGGTGTGAGATCGCCGGGTCTATCCGGCGATCTGGACGCATTCCAGCGATCTCGGCGAGGGTCCCATGGGTGGCGGTAATCTTTGAGCCATGTCCTCGAATCCCCTTCGCCATGCGCTCTCCCGCATGGGCGGCCGCGATCCCCACGAAAAACACCGCACCGCCACCCCGCTTGAGCTGTTCTTCGACCTGACCTTTGTTATTGCCTTCGGTGTTGCCGGCAGCCAGTTCGCGCACGCGGTGGCCGAAGCGCATTTCGGGGCGGGCCTTTTGGGCTTTAGCTTCGCTATGTTCGCGGTGATCTGGGCTTGGATCAACTTCACGTGGTTCGCCAGCGCCTACGACACCGATGACTGGGTGTTCAGGGTGGTCACCATGATCCAGATGGTTGGCGTCCTCATCCTGGCCATGGGCATTGAGCCGATGTTCCACTCGATTGTGGAAGGGGATCATGTCAACAACGTGGCCATCCTCATCGGTTACATCATCATGCGCGTAGCTTTGATCTTCCAGTGGCTGCGCGCTGCCCGCCAAGACCCGGAACGCCGCGAGACATGCCTCCGTTACGCGAAGTACCTGGCAATCGTGCAAGTTGGCTGGGTCATCGCCTTGGTGATTGAGACGGATGTGCTCACCACGTTCCTCCTGGCGGCCCCTTTGTTTGTCCTGGAGATGGCGACCCCGTACTTCGCAGAACGCAAGATCCGTACGCCCTGGCATGCTCACCACATTGCTGAAAGATACGGCCTGCTTGCCATCATCGCCCTGGGTGAATGTTTGATTGGCGCTATTGAAACCCTGCGGGCAATCGTTGCCACACACAGTTGGTCCATGGACGCCGCCTTGGTGGGCTTGAGTGGAACCGGGCTGGCCTTCGCCATGTGGTGGATCTACTTCATCCTGCCCTCAGGCCCTGCACTTCACGTCCAGCGGCATCGCTCATGGGTGTTTGGCTATGGGCACATGCCGGTCTTCGCAGCCATTGCGGCTACAGGCGCGGGACTCCACGTCGCTGCGTACTTCATTGATCACGAGACACACATCCCGGCGGCTGCTGCCGTGGCCTCCATCGCCATCCCGGTGATCCTCTTCAAGGCCTCACTCACCACCCTTTACTGCATCATGCTGGGTCCGGATCGCGACCTCATCTGGAGTTCCGCGCTGGTGGTCCTGGGTCTGGCGTCCAGTATTGCCCTGGCCGCGGCCGGTGCATCCGTGCCCATCTGCATGCTGGCAATGATGCTGGTGCTGGGCCTGTCCATTGGGTACGACGAACGGCGTGGGCACAAAGGCAGGGCGGCAGCACTCCGTCGGCTCGAATCCGCCGCTGGCTAGGGCATTCCGGTGCGTTGCGAGGCCCGCTCTGCACGCAATATCGACTCGAAAGCATGCAGAGTAGGCCCCACAACGGGTGGATTTGGGGTTACTCGGGGACGATCTCGTCCAGTTCCCGGAGCAAGTACGGGTTGATGCGCTCCAGAATCATCCGGACCTCTTCGCGTGGAACGGCCGCGTACAGCACAGGGCGGGCGTCGGCGTAACGCGTTACCGGCGGCTTGTCCGGCCACTTTTCGGCAAGTGCTTTGACCCTCTCGGGCAGGGAGTTGTGGGCGTTGTCCGCGATCTTCACCAACGTTGCGTCGTGGTCCTCCGCAACGAAACGGATACCGGCGTCGTAATCATCCGGGTCTTCATGGAAGCGGCGGGTGACTCGCTCGATGATGTCCACCGCACGCTGGGAAACTCCCATATCCAGCAGGGCTTGGCGGGTGATGGGCGTATCTTCGGCGATGTCATGAAGGTATCCGGCGATCTGGATATCTTCGTCGAAGTCGGCGAGCGCGTCGCCCACGGCCAGAACGTGCTCCCGATACGGCCGCTTGAGCTTGTCCTTCTGCCGGTTGTGAGCCACCTCGGCCAAAACCTGGGCTGTCTCTACGGTAAAGCGTGGTTCGGTCATGCTGGCCTCCGGCTTGAAGAGGGACCGACGGGGATCGGTCCTTCCCTTCAGGCTATCCGCTGTTCGGGCCCCGAAACACCGAGCTACCCGGCCTACCGGCTCTGCCCGCTCTACCAGTCTTGAACTGCGCGGGCTGCAATGGCAACGGTGATGGCCCTGGGCAAACGCTGAGCGAAACCTGCCGCAACGCGGTTAGCCAAGCCCGAAACCACGCTGCCGGGCGTGTCCTTGCGATCGAGGGCCTTGAGCGCAGTTCCCACAACTTGGGCCGAGGTCTGCATCTTGCCAACCGCCGCCGACTCGCCGCCCAGCACGTCGAAGAACTCGGTGCGCGTCGCTCCGGGGCAAAGGGCCAGAACGTTGAGTCCGGAGCTCTTGGTTTCGTGGGCAACGGCTTCGGTGAAGCTCAGGACGAAGGCCTTGGTGGCGCCGTAAACGGCCATGCCGGGAATGGGCTGGAAAGCGGCCGTGCTTGCAACATTCAACAGGGCACCCTTCCCCGAGGCGAGCAGTCCGGGCAGGAAGGCACGGGTAATGTCCACGAGGGCGGCCACATTCAAGGAGATCTCGGACGCAATGGTGTCCGGGTCCTCCTCCACCAACGGACCATGGGTACCGAAACCCGCGTTGTTGATCAACGTGTCCACGGTGATTCCGCGGCCGAACAGTTCGCCGAGGAGCTCGCGTCCAACTCCTGCCCGGCCGAGGTCCATGGGGAGCACAGTAACGGTGACACCGTGCCGGGAGCGCAGGTCCTGGGCCAACTCCTCAAGACGGTCTGCGCGCCTGGCCACCAGGACGAGGTTGGAACCCCGGGCAGCAAATTGCCCGGCGAATTCGGCGCCGAGTCCGGAGCTGGCACCGGTGATGAGTGCGGTGGTACCTGCGTAGGTCATGGTCATGGCTGGATCCCGTCCGTTGAGTCGGAGACAAATGTAGTCGCCGTCTACATGGTAGGCAGTGTCTACATTGTTGTCAATGACTACATTGGCCTAGACTTGACCCATGACTGACCAGCCCTACCACCACGGCAAACTCCGGGAAGCACTATTGGAGCGCGCCATGGAAACCATCGAAGAAGCTGGCGTGGACGGACTCTCCCTGCGGCAGCTGGCCCGCGACGTGAACGTCAGCCACGGAGCCCCGGCCAAACACTTCCGCGACAAGCAGGCCCTGATCGACGCCGTGGCCATGGCCGGCTTTGAGTCGATGAACCGCCGCATTCGGGATGCCGCCCAGTCCTATGAAAACCTCCGGGGACGTTTCGTCAGCGTTGGGAAGGCGTACGTCGACTTCGCCGTTGAGCACCCCGCACTGCTGACGGTGATGTACTCCACCAAGCACCACCCCGATTCCAGCGATGAACTTCGAAGCACCGGCGCCCAAGGCATACACCTCGCCCAGGCCATGATCGCTGAAGCGCAGGAGGCCGGCGTCCTGGCTCCCGGCAACCCCGAGACACTGGCTATGGTGTGCTTCGTCAGCCTCCATGGCACAGCCCTTCTCGCGGCTGGCGGGCAGTTGGACGGAAATTCAGTGGAAGACGTGGTCATTGCCACCACGGACACTTTATGGGCAGGAATGACGGCCGGAGTCCCGGCCGCGCAAGTCAACTAAGCCTCGCAAGTCCACTAAGCCGCGATCCCGGCAATCACTTCCCGCACCGCCGAGCTCAGGAGGAAGTTGCGGCAGCCCACTCCCCCGGGCTCGGCCGTCTGCGGCACGTACCCAAAGCCGAGTTCATACACAGGGTCCGCGAACCCCAAAGATGCGCTGGCGCCGTCGTGCCCGAACGCACGGTAGCTGCCGAACGGCATCCGCGTATGGGATTTCATGAAAACGGTGCCGAAGCAGCCCGTCTCGCCAAACACGCGGTCGATCCCGAAGACCTGCTCAGCGGAAACGCTCCGGATGGTCTCCTCTGTCAGGAGAGGTGGGGTGGCGGCTTCGCCTTCCAGCCCGGTCAGCGCCGCAGCATAGATCCTCGCCATGCCTTCCGCGCTGGCCACGCCGGCCGCTGAGCTGAGCCCCGCGGCCCTGACTTCACGGATGTTGGGCAGGTCCAGGATGTCACCGACTGCCGAGTTGGCAGCCAGGCCGAAGTGACTGGCCGGGTCCACCCATGGCCACGACGGGTCGGCCGCCCAACGGAAAGGTGCAAAGCGGGCTTCCTGGGACTCCGGGAGACCAAGGTAGAAATGCGCGCCCGTGACTGCGCGGATGCGCTGCTCGAAAACCTGCTGCAGCGTGGAACCGGTGATGCGCCGGCACAGCTCTTCCATGAAGATGCCAATGGTCAGCGCGTGATATCCGAATGCCGCGCCGGGCTTCCACAGCGGCGGAAGCTGTGCGAGCTTGGCGGCTGCGAGCTCTGAGTTGTTGACCTCGTGGAGGGTCAGGCCACCTTCCACTCCAAGGAGCCCGGCCTGATGCGAAAGTAGCTGCGCCACCGTCACTGAGGACTTGCCCTCAGCGCCGAACTCGGGCCAGTACTTGACCACTTCGGCTTCAAGATCCAACTGGCCGTCCTGGACGAGCAACGCGATGACCAGGCCGGCCATGCCTTTGGAACACGAGAAGACGCCCGTGACGGAATCAGGGCGGATGTGCGGGCCGCCGCTGAGGTCCAGCACCTTGACGCCGCGATGGTACGCCGCCACTTGCGCAGAATAGTCAGGATCCTGCTCGAGAAAACGGCCAAAGAGCTCGGCGACGGGTTCGAAACCTGGGGCGATCAGCTGTGACTGCATTCAGACAGCCTACGCGGCGGCCGATTCAGGCCTGGGGAGTTTTCCACACCCAAGGCGTTTTTGGCACATTTTGCGGGGTGAAGTGCTGGAGCGCATCCTGGACGCTTCCGGCAGGCAAATCCAGGGACTCAAGGATCAGGTCACGCACGCGTTGGGCGGGAATTCCGACGGCGGCGAGGTCGCCCAGCGTCACGGCACCGTCGCGCTTTGCCAGCCTGACGCCGTCGTGATTCACCACCAGCGGAACGTGGGCGTATTCAGGGACCTGCAGCCCCAGCAGCGTCGCCAGGTAGGCTTGCCGCGGGGTGGACGGGAGGAGGTCATCGCCGCGCACCACCTGGTCAATTCCTTGGGCAGCATCGTCAACAACTACCGCGAGGTTGTAGGCGGTGACGCCGTCGTTCCGGCGAAGCACAAAGTCATCCACCACTCCCACGTAGGTGCCGTGCAACTGGTCCTCAACAGCCCACTCCGAAACCTCTGAGCGCAAGCGGATGGAAGCCGGACGCGTCGATCGCCGGATCTCGCGCTCAGCCTTCGAAAGCCGCCGGCACGTCCCGGGGTAGGCGCCTTGCGGGGCATGCGGCGCTGACGGCGCTTCCTGGATCTCGCGCCGCGTGCAGAAACACTCATAGGTCCGGCCTTCGGCAGTCAGCCGCTCGATTGCGTGGTCATACAGTTCCGCGCGCTCGGTCTGGCGCACGACGGCGGCGTCCCACCTGACGCCGACGGCCTGCAGGTCGCGGAGCTGCTCAGCCTCGGCACCGGAGCGGGCGCGGTCCAGATCCTCGACGCGCAGCAGGAAATCCCGGCCGCTGGACTTGGCGAATAGCCAGGCGAGAATTGCGGTGCGAAGGTTGCCGACGTGCAGTTCGCCGGAGGGGCTCGGGGCGAAGCGGCCAGCGGAAGTCATGATCCAAGCCAACCACAAGAGCCCCTCAGCTACCGCAACGATCCGGTAGCTCAGGGGCTCTTGCTGTGACGCCCGGGTGAAGGGGCGGGTGCAGAATGACAATGCTGTGAACAAGAGTCAATCAGCGGCTGCTTCCTTGCGGGAAACCTGTGCAGGGCTCCGGGTGGTGTTCCGGGGTCCTGGTGCCTGCGGGTTTTGGCGGTAGCCTCGTCCTGCTTCGTTGTCATCATTTGAGCAGAAGACATACAGTTGGTGCAACGGACATCACAATCATTGGTCGATCTGACCAGTCTGGTGCTAAAACTTAGTCAGGGAGTGGTCACTTTGCAGGAACTCGACGCCACGGACCGCCGGATCCTCGCCGCTTTGGATGAAGATCCCCGCGTGCCCATCATGGTGTTGGCCCAGAAGTTGCACCTCGCTCGCGGAACAGTTCAGTCACGCCTTGAGCGAATGACGGCGTCCGGCGCCCTCCGCCCCAACAGCAGCCGCGTCCTGCCCTCGGCTTTAGGCCGTGGCGTGGCAGCTGCCGTGAGTGCCGAACTCGATCAAAGTCACCTGAATGAGGCCATCGCTGCGCTGCGGGAGATCCCGGAAGTCCTGGAATGCCACGCCCCGGCCGGCGATACCGACCTCATCATCAGGGTGGTTGCCAAGAGTCCGGACGATCTCTACCGGGTATCGGAAGAGATTCGCCTGTGCCCTGGCATAGTGCGCACGTCAACCAGCATGTTCCTCCGGGAAGTGATCCCCTACCGGACCACTGGCTTGCTCGCGCAGTAGGGCCTTAGACCGGGGGTCCGATGTTGGTTTTCAGGTTCTTCATCACCAGCGTTGAGGTCAGCCGTTCAACCGCGGGAAGGGCCGCCAGTTCGTCGTCGTAGAACCGCTGATACGCGGGGAGGTCCGCGGCAATGACCTTCAGCAGATAGTCAGGCGACCCGAAGAGCCGCTGCGCCTCCACGATGTTGGGACTGGCGGTGACGCGCTCTTCAAACTCCGCCATGATGGTGCGTTCCACCTGCTTGAGGGTCACAAAAACAATCGCTTCGAAACCCAGGCCCACTGCGGCAGGGTCGATGTCTGCACGGTAGCCGCGGATCACCCCTGAGGATTCCAAATCGCGGAGCCGCCGGTGGCAGGGAGCCACCGTCAAACCCACCTTCGAAGCAAGGGCTGTGGCAGTCATCCGGCCGTCGTCTTGGAGGTGGCGCAAAATACTTCTATCGATCCCGTCAATCACGCAATAATCTTACCGGGAACGGCGGGGGTGGGGCTAAAAAGAGGAACACTTATGGTCGGTTTTTCCCTAGAGTTTTCCTACCACCTAGCCCTGGAGAGAAAACGTGAACCCGCAGCTGTTTATGGCCTTCATGATCGTCGCCGTCAGCTTGGCGTGCACGCCCGGCGTCGACTGGGCTTACTCGATTTCGGCCGGACTCAAGCAACGCAGCTTCGTCCCCGCCGTCGCCGGCCTGTGCAGCGGATATGTCGTCCACACCGCGCTGATGACGGCAGGGTTGGCAGCCCTCTTGGCGGGAGTCCCGGGACTACTGGGGTGGCTGACCATCGCAGGAGCTGCCTACCTGCTGTGGCTCGGCGTGACTACCATCCGCTCGTGGCGAGGCGCGAGCTTCAGTGCGGAAGGCGGCGTCGTGCAGTCCGGAAACCAGCTCCGCACCTTCCTTCAGGGCATGGGCACCAGCGGTATAAATCCCAAAGGCCTGCTCTTCTTCGTGGCGCTGGTGCCACAGTTCGTCAGCCCCGAGGCGGCACTGCCGGTTCCGGTCCAGTCCGGCTTGCTGGGCCTGACCTTCGTGATCCTGGCCGGCATGGTGTACACCGCAGTCGCATTGACCTCCAGGAAGCTGCTGGCTTCCCGGCCCGGCGCCGCCCGCGTTGTGACCCTGATCAGCGGAATCATCATGATCGGGCTGGGGACAGTGCTGCTATCCGAGCAACTCCTTCCGCTTCTACAGCCGGCGGGAGCTTAGGCCGCAAGCAGCTCATCCAGGCGCTCGTATCCTTCGATCACGCCGTAGTCCATCCCGGTAGCCAAAGCCATGTCCCTTGCTTCAACCGAGGGGTAGACCTCGTGCGCGGACATCCGCGTCCTGCCATCGATATCTTCGAAAGTGGTGGTGCTGATGACCACTTGGTTGGGCGCGCCCTCGAACTCGACGGTATGGATGATCAAAGCGTCGGGTTCGACCGTGTGGAAAACGCCGCGGAATCCGGCCATTCCATTATCGTCGCCGCTCTCGTAGCGCCAGCTGCCGCCAGTGGTGGCGTTGTACTCGGTAATTTTCGTTTGAGTACTGCGCGGGCCCAGCCACTTAGCCAAGAGATCCGGGTCAACGTGGGCTTTGAAGACCGCACTGACCGGGGCATCGAATTCGCGGACCGTGTCAACGAACGGGACGCCAGGGTCAGCGGTGATTGTTGTTGGATTGCTCATTTCAGTTCCTCTTTCTTCTTTGCTGGTTTGTTTTCTTGTTGTTGGTGGGAGTCACCGGCACCCAGCAGCTCGTCCAGCTGCCGAAAGCGCGATTCGGCGATCAGCCGATACTGGTCAATCCATGCGGTCAGCCGCTCCAAGGCGGCAGCATCCAAGTGGACAGGCCTGCGCTGGGCGTCGCGTGAGCGGGTTACCAATCCTGCGTGCTCCAGGACTTGTATGTGTTTGGAAACCGCCTGCTTGGTGATGGCGAACGGTTCAGCGAGCTCGTTGACGGTGGCGTCTCCCCGGGACAGGCGTGCCACCATGGCCCGCCTCACCGGATCCGCCAAAGCCATGAAGGCCCTGTCCAGAGCTTCTTCCTCCACTGCCGCATCAACCTCTCATCATCAACTCTTTGATCAACTGAATAATTGATCAACCGTTTGATTGATTAAGAGATTACGCCTTTCCCAGAAAAGGCACAATGGTTGTTATTCGCCGCCCAGCTGCCTGAAGTCGTTCTCCCATAGACGCCGCATCTCGGCATCCTTCCGGATCACTTCAAAAGTCTCCAGCTCCGCAGGCGGGGCCGGCCGTTTGGACCACGGAGTCAACGTCCGCCGGCCCTGGTCAAGAGCGAGCAGGGCCCTGTCGGTCAACGCATCATTCTTCAGTGCCAAATTGGTCTTACGACGCCGGAGCACTTCTTTGAGGGCCACCTGAGCCGACTCGAAGTCACCCCTGGCCCGTTGCGACCGCGCCCGGATCAGCAAAAGCGCCGCCGAGAGGTCGTCCGTGTTCAGCAAACCCTCAGTCCACAGGACCACATCACGGTGCCGTTCCAACGAGTACGCCGCTGTGCAGCGCGCCAACGCCGAAGGCAACGACGGCGGCAACGTCACCACTGCTTCCAACGCCGCCTCGGTCATCCCCATTTCCCGAAGGCAATGGGACAGCGCCAAAAACACGGACTCCTCACTGAACAGGACCGGAACCTCAATCCGTTCGGCCACCTCAACCTTGGTGACCACCTGCCCAAGGTACATTGCCGAGAACTGGCTGGCGTCGTCGTCGATCCTTGTTGTTAAACCGCGTTGCAGAAGCTCGGACGCCCTCAAAAACCCGCCATGTTTGTACGCGAGCAAACCGGCCATCACATGACACAGGCCCGCCCATCCGGGATACATACGGCCGAAGGCCAGAAGCCGATCCGGCTCCGTGGAGGTGAAAACGGCCTCGTGCATGGCCTTCGCCGTCTTGGAGGACAACATCCTCAGCCGCGGGACGTTGCCGGCTACCGTCAACCGTGCATGATCGCGGCCGCTCAGGACACCGGAGAGCACATCATTCACGCCGTCAGCGAGCCCCCGCACAGAGGTGCGGACGTAGCCCTCGCGGAAAGGAGTGAGATCGCGGGTGTCGTGGAAAATCGTGTGCACGCGTCCGTTGGGAGCTTGGCTCATAATTCCATGCTAACCGCCGCTGAACTGGGCACATCCCCTGCTATCGGAGGCATTTCAGGAGTATTATGGCGGCGTCGGCAAGGTTTTTGCCACAGCCCTTGCCGCAGGTCGGCTCTCCATGAGAAGAGCCGGGTAACAGCGTGAAAGGGAGGACTTGATGACCACCGCTTCGCACCCCGCCGAACACCACCACATGATGGGGTTGACGCTACGCAACACCGCCATGGGCGTTGGCATTGTATTTCTGCTGGTTGGCGTCCTGGGCTTTATCCCGGGAATTACCACCAATTTCGGCGCCATGACCTTTGCGGGACATGAATCCGGCGCCATGCTGCTTGGAGTCTTCCAAGTGTCCGTACTCCACAACATCGTTCATCTGCTGTTTGGCGTGGCCGGCTTGGCCATGGCAAGGAACGCACGCATGGCCCGCCTGTTCCTCTTGGGCGGCGGCGCCGTGTACATCGTTCTTTGGATCTATGGCCTGGTCATCAACCAGGAAACAGGCGCCAACTTTGTCCCGTTCAACACCGCTGACAACTGGCTGCACCTGATCCTCGGCGTTGCCATGATCGGTCTGGGAGCCTGGCTCGGTAGGGACGCCATGGACGAAACAACCACAGCGCGACGGAAGATGTAGCCCCTTCCGCACGTCTTGCAGAATAACGACGGCGGCAGTCCCCTTAAGCGGGACGGCCGCCGTTTTTTCGCACCCACCGCTTGAGGGCCCGACGGCGGTACCCGGCTTAGCGCGGGGCGCGGCCACCCAACCGCGTGGTCACCTTGGCCGCTGCTGCGGCGCAGGCTTCGCCGAGACTGTTGAGGGTGTCCTGCGAAACACGGAACTTCGGGGCCGGGATCAGGACGGAGGCCACCATGTTGCCGCGGTGGTCGTACACGGGTGAGGCCACGCCCACTTCTTCGATGGATGTCTCACCGAAGTTCACTGCCCACCCACGCTCCATCGATTCCTTCAGGCGAAGCAAATAAGCCTCCAGCGCGTCCTCGTCCACGCCGGTCAGCGTGATCGATCCGCTGCGCAGCAACTGGCGCACCCGGTCCTCGTTCTCCGAAGCAAGGAAGACCTGCACCGATGAACTCAGGGCCTCGTTGTAGCGGGCACCCAACGGAGCGAGATGCTTGACCTGGTGACGGCTGGGGATCTGCTCCACACACATGGACTCGTTGCCGTTCCACACCATCAGCGCGCTGGTCTCCCCAGTCCGCTCAGTAAGTTCGCGCAGCACAGGGTAGGCAACGCGACGCTCTTCGAGTTCCGCCAGGAGGGGGCCCGCCATGGCGATCATGCCCAGCCCCAAGCGGAACCTGCGCGAATCGACGTCGCGCTCTACAAGATTCTCCTGTTCCAGCGTCGCGAGGATCCGGGAGACGGTGCTCTTGTGCAGGCCAATGCGGCCGGCGATTTCGGTGACTCCCAGGAGCGGCTCGTCAGCAGTGAAGCTCCTCAAGACGGCGATGGCGTTGACGATCACCGAGGTGTTTTTGCTGTCACCAGTGCTGTTGCTGTTCTCAAGAGTGTCGCTGGATTCGGTGGGAGTCATGGGTTCACTATATTTCGCTGGAGATATTTCGACGGCGGACGCCCCACCGGATTCGGCCGGTGGACACCACGCTGTGTCCACCGGCCGGGTCACTAGGCTCCGATGATGTTGTACTCGGGGCCGAACGGGAACTTGGTGATGTTCTCCGCGCCGTCTTCGCCCACCACCAGGATGTCGTGCTCGCGGTAACCGCCAGCGCCCGGCTGGCCGTCCAGCACCGTGATCATCGGCTCCATGGAGACCACCATGCCGGGCTCCAGGACGGTGTCAATGTCCTCGCGGAGTTCGAGTCCGGCTTCGCGTCCGTAGTAGTGGCTCAGCACGCCGAACGAGTGGCCGTAGCCGAACGTGCGGTTGGCCAGCAAACCGTGGCTGACGTAGATCTCGTTGAGCTCTGCCGCGATGTCCTTGCACACAGCACCGGGCTTGATGAGCTCCAGACCACGCTTGTGGACCTCAACGTTGATGTTCCACAGTTCCAGAGAGCGGGCGTCCGGTTCGCCGTAGAACAGGGTGCGCTCCAGTGCCGTGTAGTAGCCGCTGGTCATGGGGAAACAGTTCAGGGACAGGATGTCGTGTTCCTGGATCTTGCGGGTGGTGGCCCAGTTATGTGCACCATCTGTGTTGATGCCGGACTGGAACCACACCCAGGTGTCTCGGATTTCAGAGTCCGGGAAGGTCCGGGCAATCTCGTGAACCATGGCCTCGGTACCGATCAGAGCCACCTCGTACTCGGTGATCCCGGCGGTGATGGCGTTGCGGATGGCCTCGCCACCCAAGTCACCAATGCGCGCACCGTGCTTGATGACCGCGATCTCCTCGGCGGACTTGATCATGCGCTGGCGCATCGCTGCCTGCGCAACGTCAACCAGCGTCGCTCCGGAGAACGCGGCCTGGATCTTGTTGCGGTTGTCCAGCGGCAGCGAGTCATCCTCGACGCCGATGCGGCGCGGGTTGATGCCGCGGGTCCGCAGGACTTCCTGGATGGCGTGGATGTAGTTGTCCCGGCGCCAGTCCGTGTACACAAGGTTCTCGCCGTAGCTGCGGCGCCAAGGCATCCCGGCGTCGATATTTGCCGTGATGGTGACCGTGTCATCCTTGGTGACCACCATGCCGTAGGAGCGGCCAAAGTAGGTGAAGAGGAAGTCGGAGTAGTACTTGATGGAGTGGTAGCTGGTGAGGATGACGGCGTCGAGGTCTTTCTCGGCCATGATGCGGCGGAGTCCGGAGAGGCGACGCTCGAACTCGGCGTCGGAGAAGGTCAGCGATACTTTTTCGCCGTTGTTGAGGACCTTGGTGCGCTCGAGCTTGGCCACATCGTTGACGGCCTCGTTCTGGGTGATGGTCATGGTTGTTCCTTTCAATGGGTGGGTTGTACTAGTCCTGCAGCAGAGGCTTTTTGGAAGTCTCGGTGGCGAACAGGACTGCGATGAGGGAAACCAGAGCGGCAGCCACGAGGTACCAACCGGGGGCCAGCTGGTTGTGGGTCATGCCGATAAGAAGGGTGGCCATGAACGGCGCGGTGCCGCCGAACAGGGCATTGGAGAGATTGAAGCTGACGGCGAATCCGGTGTACCGGACCTTCGTGGGAAAGAGCTCGGCCAGGAAGCTCGGCAAGGTTCCGTCGTTGAGGGTCAGCATTCCGCCCAGGAGTATCTGCACCAGCACGATCACCAGGAAATTGCGGGTATCCAGGAGCATGAAAGCCGGCACCGTTAGCAGCATGAAAAGCACTGATGCCGTGATGAGCATCCGCTTGCGGCCGAACCTGTCCGACGCCATGCCGGTTAGGAAGATGAAGCCGATGTAACTGGCCAGGGCGATGGTGGTGGCCAGGAACGATTCCGTTGCGCCAAAGCCCAGCTCTTCCGACAGGTAAGTGGGCATATAGCTGAGGATCACGTAGAAGCCCACAGCGTTCAGCAACACCGCGCCGGTGGCAATGATGAGTTGCTTCCGGTACGTCCTGAACATGGCGAAGGCAGGGGCTTTGACCGCATTGTCCTTGGCAGCGAGCTCCCGGAAAGCCGGCGTGTCCTCGAGCTTGGTCCGGATATACCGGCCGATCAATCCCATGGGCGCAGCCAACAGGAACGGCAATCGCCAACCCCATTCGTTGAGCTGCTCCGCGGTCAGGACTGAACTCAGCAGGGCTGCCAGCAAGGACCCCAGCAGCAGACCCGCTGCAGTACTGGCGGGCACGACGGCGGCATACAGTCCGCGCCGATTCGCCGGCGCATACTCCACCAGGAAGGCAGACGCCCCGGCGTACTCGCCGGCTGCGGAGAAGCCTTGGACGACTCTTACCAGGAGGAGCAGGATGGGCGCCATCACGCCGATCGTGGCGTAGCCGGGGATGAGTGCGATGCAGAACGTCGCCACGGACATCAGGACGATTGACAGGCTCAGCGCTTGCTTGCGGCCCAGCTTGTCCCCGATGTGGCCCCAGATGAAACCACCCAAGGGCCGGACGAAGAAGCTAATGGCAAACACGCCGAAGGTTGCGAGCAGGGCCGTCTGGCGGTCTGACTCGGGGAAGAAAACAGTAGAGATGACGCCGGCCAGGTATCCGTACACGGCGTAGTCGAACCACTCAACAAAGTTCCCGATGAAGCTTGCGGTGACCACTCGCCGTCGAGTGTCCTTGCTGACTTCCGGTTGGGAACCTGGTGCGTGGGAGATGTGGGAGGGGCTGCCTGGAGCGGCTGCCACAGATGATTCATTGCTCATGTGTCCACCAAAATTGATTTGGGTTGCATTCAGCGCAACGCTGTTGCACCAGAATATGTGTGAGCGGCGCCACGGTCAAGGGTTAGTTGTGACGGATAAGCATCAGCTCAATCTGGCCGGCCGGACTAAACCGCTGACTGGAGTGGGCTGATGGCGCAAAAGGCGTTTGTTGCATCTAACCCAACGCAGTTGCCCCTATCGACGATCTCTCACATCCCACCCCCAAAACCCGATCTTTCTCTCACATCCCACCCCCAAAACC
This sequence comes from Paenarthrobacter sp. MSM-2-10-13, assembly GCF_011605365.1. Classification (NCBI taxonomy): domain Bacteria; kingdom Bacillati; phylum Actinomycetota; class Actinomycetes; order Micrococcales; family Micrococcaceae; genus Paenarthrobacter; species Paenarthrobacter sp. MSM-2-10-13. Next base: position 56,965 of record NZ_JAAOXO010000009.1, read on the forward strand.
CGATCGCTCTCTCATTAGGGCGAAGAGGAGGCGTCGTCCGCACTCAAGTCCACATCGACGTCGAGCCTTTCGTTCCTGGCCGCTGTCCACGTTCCCGCGGGCCGGGCGGCGAGGCTTGCAACCTAGGGCAAGTCGGCCCCATAGGCCCACTGGAGATTGCATCCAGCAACTCCCAGTGGGACGTGAGAGAGCGATCAGCTCAAAACCGCGGGATGTGAGAGAGCGACGGCAAAAACCCGCGGGATGTGAGAGAGCGACCCGCTCAAAACCGCAAGACGTGAGAGAGCGATCAGCTCAAAACCGCGGGATGTGAGAGAGCGACGCCAAAAAACCCGCAAGACGTGAGAGAGCGACGCCAAAGAACCCGCGGGACGTGAGAGAGGATCGGGAGGGGGTGGGTTATCCGGCAGGGCGCGTCTAAGGGAGTGACGACCTAGCGCGCAGAGGATGAGCCCGCCGCCGGAAGGCGGGAGCACGGCAGGGCAGGAAAGCTAGAGGACCTTGCGGATGGTCTCTTCGAAGCTGACTACGTGGTGCAGGGCGAGCTCTGCGGCACGGTCTTCGTCGCCGTCGGCAATGGCCGTGAGGAGGTCGACGTGCTCGGAGATGTGGCCGGAAACGGAGGGCATCTTCTCGAGCATGTGGCACCAGATGCGGGTGGCGAGGTTGTCGTAGCGAATGAGGACGTCTTCCAGGTGGGCATTGGCCGAAGCCTTGTAGATCAGCCTGTGGACCTGGATGTCGTAGCGCATGAGGTCCTGGGAGGAATTGTCCTGACCTTCAAGATCCCGGATCGCGGCGGCGACGGCGCGGAGCTCGGAACGCATGGCGGGGCTGGCCATCCGGGCAGCTTTCCTGGAGGCGAGCGGTTCCAGCAGTTCGCGGATTTCGGAGACCTCGGCGAGCTGGGTGATGTCCACGCCGGTGGCGAACGTGCCGCGCCGGGGGTAGGACACCACGAGGTGGTCGCTTTCGAGGCGCTTGATGGCTTCACGGACAGGAGTGCGCCCGATTCCCAGTTCGGCGGCGATTTGTCCGTCGTTGATGGGGTCGCCGGGTTTGACGTCCAGCATGATGAGCCTGTCGCGCAGCAGCAGGTAGGCGTTCTCTGCTAGGGACGTGCCCTGCGGAGCTGACTCCAGTGCTTCAAGTGCTGCGCTCATTGCTCTCTCCCGTTGTCACAACCACGGTCCCACGGATGAGTTTCCCGGACCTGTTGACGACCATGTGATCTTCAACATACTATGGCAATAGTTCTAATATATCAGTTGCCTAACAGTCGGCCACTAGACAAGCTTTTGAAGGAGAACACCATGGTTGAACCGCTGATCCGCCCGCTTGCACAGGCGGACCCGGAGGTCGATCAGGCGATCGCCCAGGAACTCATCCGCCAGCAGTCCACGCTGGAAATGATCGCCTCTGAGAACTTCGCTCCTACGGCCGTCATGGAAGCCCAGGGCTCGGTGCTGACCAACAAATACGCCGAGGGCTATCCCGGCAAGCGCTACTACGGCGGCTGCGAACACGTTGATGTGATTGAACAGCTCGCCATTGACCGCTTGAAAGCCCTGTTCGGCGCAGAGTTCGCCAACGTCCAGCCCCACTCCGGCGCCCAGGCCAACGCCTCGGCCATGCACGCACTGATCACCCCGGGCGACACCATCATGGGTCTCAACCTCGCCCACGGCGGCCACCTGACCCACGGCATGCGCATCAACTTCTCCGGCAAGTTGTACAAGGTTGTTCCGTACGGAGTCCGCGAGGACACCCACACCGTAGATATGGCTGAAGTGGAGCGTCTGGCTCTGGAGAGCAAGCCGCAGCTGATCGTCGCCGGCTGGTCGGCGTATTCCCGCCAGCTGGACTTCGCTGAGTTCCGCCGCATCGCTGACCTGGTGGGCGCCTACCTCATGGTGGACATGGCCCACTTTGCCGGCCTCGTGGCCGCTGGGCTGCACCCCAGCCCCGTGCCGCACGCCCACATTGTCACCAGCACCACCCACAAGACCCTCGGCGGTCCGCGCGGTGGCGTGATCCTGACCAACGACGCCGACATCGCCAAGAAGGTTAACTCGGCAGTCTTCCCCGGCCAACAGGGTGGTCCGCTGGAACACGTCATCGCAGCCAAGGCCGTTGCCTTCAAGATGGCCTCCGAGCCCGAGTTTCAGGAACGCCAGCTCCGCGTCCTTGAGGGTTCCAAGATCCTGGCCCAGCGCCTCCTGCAGGACGACGTTGCCGCAGCCGGCATCTCCGTTGTCAGCGGCGGAACCGATGTCCACCTTGTCCTCGCCGACCTCCGCCACTCGGTCCTCAACGGCCAGCAGGCCGAGGACACGCTGCACCGGATCGGCATCACCGTCAACCGCAACGCCGTCCCGTTCGACCCCCGCCCACCCATGGTGTCGTCCGGCCTGCGCATCGGCACCCCAGCCCTAGCCGCCCGCGGCTTCGGCGCCGAGGACTTCACCGAAGTTTCGGACATCATTGCGACGGCGTTGATCGCCGTAGCGAACAGCGGCACCCAAGCAGGCACCCAGGCAGGCGCCGAAGCAGCCACCGCCGAAGGTGACGTCACCCTGGACGAGACCACCGCCGTCGAACTCCGCAACCGCGTGACCGCCCTGGCGAACAAGTTCCCCCTCTACCCGCACCTAAACCACGACGGCAATGGCGCCGTAACCGAAGCAGAACTGATTGGAGCAGCCAAGTGAGTGCAGACCACCTCCCCGAACACCCGGACTTCCTCTGGCGCAACCCGGACCCGAAGAAAAGCTACGACGCCGTGATTGTGGGCGGCGGCGGGCACGGCCTCGCCACCGCGTACTTCTTGGCCAAGAACCATGGGATGACGAATATCGCCATCCTGGAAAAGGGCTGGCTGGCCGGTGGAAACATGGCCCGCAACACCACCATCATCCGTTCCAACTACCTCTGGGACGAGAGCGCAGCCATCTACGAGCACGCCCTCAAGCTCTGGGAAATCCTCCCGGAAGAGCTGGAGTACGACTTCCTCTTCAGCCAGCGCGGTGTCATGAACCTGGCCCACACCCTGGGCGATGTTCGCGAAAGCGTTCGCCGGGTGGGTGCCAACCGCCTCAACGGTGTAGACGCCGAATGGCTGGACCCGCAGCAGGTCAAGGAACTTTGCCCCATCCTGAACATCAGCGACAACATCCGCTACCCCGTCATGGGCGCCACGTACCAGCCACGCGCAGGCATCGCCAAGCACGACCACGTGGCCTGGGCCTTCGCCCGCAAGTGCGATGAGCTTGGCGTGGACATCATCCAGAACTGCGAAGTTACCGGTTTCATCAAGGACGGCAACAAGGTCACCGGTGTCCAGACCACGCGCGGCACCATCAACACCGAAAAGGTGGGCCTCTGCGCCGCCGGCCACAGCTCGGTCCTGGCAGAAATGGCCGGCTTCCGCCTGCCGATCCAGAGCCACCCGCTCCAGGCGCTGGTGTCTGAACTGCACGAGCCGGTCCACCCCACGGTGGTCATGTCCAACCACGTCCACGTCTACGTATCCCAGGCCCACAAGGGCGAACTGGTAATGGGCGCCGGTGTGGACTCCTACAACGGCTACGGCCAGCGCGGCTCGTTCCACGTGATCGAGGAGCAGATGGCAGCAGCCGTGGAGCTCTTCCCGATCTTCGCCCGGGCCCATGTGCTCCGCACCTGGGGCGGAATTGTGGACACCACGCTGGACGCTTCTCCCATTGTTGGCCTCTCCCCGGTGGAGAACATGTTCGTCAACTGTGGCTGGGGAACCGGCGGCTTCAAGGGCACTCCGGCGGCGGGCCTGACTTTCGCGCACACCATCGCCACCGGCGCTCCGCACCAGCTGAACAAGCCCTTCGCGCTGGAACGCTTCGAGACCGGCGCCTTGATCGACGAACACGGCGCCGCAGCCGTAGCCCACTAGCCAGGACAGGAAAAGACATGCTCCTCATTTCATGCCCCAACTGCGGGCCACGCGACGAAACCGAATTCCACTACGGCGGCCAAGCACACGTCGCCTACCCGGAGAGCCCCAACGACCTCACGGACCGCGAATGGGCTGAATACCTGTTCTACCGCGAGAACACCAAGGGAACTTTCGCAGAACGCTGGGTCCACAGCACAGGCTGCCGCCAGTGGTTCAACATGCTCCGCGACACCGTGAGCTACGAGATTCACTCCATCTACGGCATGGGCCAGCCCCGGCCGGACATCAAGGTGACGAGTCCAAAGAAAGCACCGGAACAGCCGGGCGAGTTCACCCAGGCCGGTGAGTTCGGCCAAGCCGGCGAACCGGGCCTCTCCCCCGGCGCCGCCTCCCCCACAGCTACCACCCCCATCTCTTCGGAAGGAGTCTAGAAGTGACCAGCAAGAACGCACGCCTCGCCACCGGCGGACGCATCGATCGCAGCATCTCCTGGCGCTTCACCGTGGACGGCCAGGAATTCACCGGCCACCCGGGGGACACCATCGCTTCGGCACTGCTGGCCAATGGCCACATCAACGCCGGCAACTCCCTTTATGAGGACCGCCCCCGCGGCATCATGGCAGCCGGCGTAGAAGAGTCCAACGCCTTGGTCAAGATCGCTCCCCGCTTCCCGGGCCACGTTGCCGAGTCCATGCTTCCCGCCACCGCAGTTTCCTTGGTGGACGGCATGAACGTTGAGCTCCTGTCCGGTCTGGGCAAGCTTGACCCGAACGAGGACAAGGCCGAGTACGACAAGAAGTACGTCCACACGGATGTACTGGTTGTCGGCGGCGGCATCGCCGGCCTGGCAGCGGCCCGCGAAGCTGTCCGCACCGGCGCCCGCGTCATCCTCATCGACGACCAGCCCGAGCTCGGCGGCTCACTGCTCTCCGGTTCCACAGCCCCGGATCTGGCGGAAGAAATCGAGGGCAAGCCGGCCCTGGAGTGGGTTGCGGACGTGGAGGCCGAGCTGGTTTCTGCCGCTGAATGCACGGTGCTGAACCGCACCACCGCATTCGGCTCCTACGACTCCAACTACTTCATCGCAGCCCAGAACCGTACCGACCACTTGAGCGTTCCGGCAGCATCGGGTGTCTCCCGCCAGCGTATTTGGCACATCCGTGCCAAGCAGGTTGTCCTGGCTCCGGGCGCCCATGAGCGTCCGCTGGTCTTCGAGAACAACGACCGCCCGGGCATCATGCTCGCCTCGGCAGCCCGCACTTACCTGAACCGTTATGCAGTGGCCGCCGGATCGCGCGTGGTCATCAGCACCACCAACGATTCCGCTTACGCTCTTGCCGCGGATCTGAAGGCAGCAGGCGTGGCGGTTGCCGCCGTCGTCGATGCCCGTCCGCAGATCAGCGCGAAGGCCGCTGCCGCCGTCGAGTCCGGTACCCGGGTCCTCATCGGCAGCGCCGTGGCTGACACCTCCGCGGATGAGAGTGGCCGCCTGAACGGGGTCACCGTCCGCAGTATTAACGACGACGGCGAACTCACCTCGGGCGTCGAAGAGCTGGCTGCCGATCTTCTTGCAGTTTCTGGCGGTTGGAGCCCGGTGGTTCATCTCCACAGCCAGCGCCAGGGCAAGCTGCGTTGGGATGACGAGCTCGCAGCGTTCATCCCCACCGCTCCCGTGAGGGACCAGCAGGTGGTGGGCGCAGGCCGGGGCAGCTACGAACTCCAGGACTGCCTGGCAGAAGGTATCTCGGCCGGAGCAGCAGCATCCATCGCTGCCGGGTTCGAATCCGCAACAACCCCGATGGAACTGCAGGCTCCCGTGGCAAGTGCACCGAGCCGTCAGCTCTGGCTGGTTCCCGGCCAGACCGGTGAGCCGGGCGAGTGGCACCACCACTTTGTGGACTTCCAGCGCGACCAGTCCGTGGCCGACGTCCTTCGCTCCACCGGAGCGGGCATGCGGTCCGTGGAGCACGTCAAGCGGTACACCTCCATCAGCACGGCCAACGATCAGGGCAAGACGTCCGGCGTCAACGCGATCGGTGTCATCGCCGCAGCACTGAAGTTCGGTGGCGCAGAGAGCATCCCCGGCGTCGGCGAGATCGGAACCACGGCGTACCGTGCACCGTTCACCCCTGTCGCTTTCGCGGCCCTGGCTGGCCGCCAGCGCGGCGAGTTGTTCGACCCCGCACGAGTCACCTCCATCCACCCGTGGCACGTGGCCCAAGGCGCACTGTTCGAAGATGTTGGACAGTGGAAGCGCCCCTGGTACTACCCGCAGGGCAGTGAGGACATGGACACGGCAGTCCTGCGTGAATGCGCCGCCGTCCGCGATTCCGTGGGTTTCATGGACGCCACCACGCTGGGCAAGATCGAGATCCGCGGCAAGGACGCGGGCGAATTCCTGAACCGCGTGTACACCAACGCGTTCAAGAAGCTCGCCCCGGGATCCGCACGCTACGGCGTGATGTGCACCCTGGACGGCATGATCTTCGACGACGGCGTGACCCTGCGCCTGGATGAGGACCGCTACTTCATGACCACCACCACCGGCGGCGCAGCCAAGGTGCTGGACTGGCTGGAAGAGTGGCACCAGACGGAGTGGCCGGAACTCGATGTGGTCTGCACCTCGGTGACCGAGCAGTGGAGCACCATTGCCGTGGTTGGCCCGAAGTCCCGCGCTGTGATCGCCAAGGTTGCTCCGCAGCTGGCCGAAAACGGTGGCTTGGAGGCCGAGAACTTCCCGTTCATGACGTTCCGCGAAACCACGTTGGCGTCCGGAGTGCAGGCACGCGTTTGCCGTATCTCCTTCTCCGGCGAACTCGCCTACGAAATCAACATCCCGTCCTGGTACGGCCTCAACACCTGGGAAGCTGTTGCTGCCGCGGGTGCCGAGTTCAACATCACCCCGTACGGCACGGAAACCATGCACGTGCTCCGCGCCGAAAAGGGCTACCCGATCGTGGGGCAGGACACCGACGGTACGGTCACCCCGCAGGACGCGGGCATGGACTGGATCGTTTCCAAGGCCAAGGACTTCATCGGCAAGCGCTCCTACCTCCGGCAGGACGCAAGCCGCGAAGACCGCAAGCACCTGGTGAGCGTTCTTCCCGTAGACCACTCGCTGCGGTTGCCGGAAGGCACGCAGCTGGTGGAGAAGGGCATCCCCGTCAACCCGGCCAACGGACCCGTCCCCATGGAGGGCTTCGTGACCTCCAGCTACCACAGCGCCGCGCTGGGCCGTTCCTTCGGCCTGGCACTTATCCAGGACGGCCGCAACCGCATCGGCGAGACCTTGGTGGCCTCGCTGGGAGACCAATTGGTGGACGTGGTTGTTGGCGAAACCGTACTTTTCGATGCTGAAGGGACCCGCAAAGATGGCTGAAACAGCAACCCCCGCAGAAACCGTGAACAGTGTTCGTGGGGCACGGCGCAGCCCGGCCCAGCACCTGGCTGAGGCGTTCACGTCCGGCTCAGTTCCGGGCATAGTGACACTCACCGAGATCCCGTACCAGGCCATGGTGGGCATCCGGGTTGACCGGACGTCCAACGCCGGCGCCCGCGTTGCGTCCGTGACCGGCGGCTTGCCTGCCGCTTGCGGTGAAGTGACGGGGACGGATTCCGTCAACACCCTGTGGCTCGGCCCCACCGAGTTCCTGGTGGTTGCACCGGAGGAAGCCCACGACTCCCTGGGCGGATCCTTGGTCAGCGATCTGACCACTGCACTGGGCAACGATGCCGGCCAGGTGGTGGACCTGTCCGCCAACCGAACCACGTTCGAGCTCTCCGGCAGCCACGCCCGGGCAGTGTTGGAAAAGACCTGCGCGCTGGACTTGCACCCGCGTGTCTTCAAGCCGGGCACGGCCGTTTCCACGGAACTTGCACACATCCCGGTGATGCTGTGGAAGACTTCCGAGGACTCCTACCGGATCTTTCCCCGGGCCTCGTTTGCCGACTTCCTGGGCCGCTGGCTGCTGGACGCCATGAGGGAATACGCCTCCCCTGAGGTCCCCTGATGGCACTGAGTGTGCTTGACCTGTTTTCTGTTGGCATCGGGCCGTCGTCTTCACACACGGTTGGCCCCATGCGCGCGGCAAAGCAGTTCACGGACGGTCTCGAATCGTCCGGCCAGCTTCCGGCCACGGTGCGCGTCCAGGCTGAGCTTTTCGGCTCCCTGGGCGCCACCGGCCGGGGCCACGGCTCAGACAAAGCCGTGGTGCTGGGGCTGCAAGGCCACTCCCCCGAAACCGTGAACACCCATACGGCCGACGACCAGGTCGCGGCGGCGGCACTCGAGGCGGAACTGCGTCTGGGCGGCAACCACCGGGTGGACTTCAACTGGGACGAGGACGTGGTCCTGCACCGCCGCAAGTCGCTGCCTGCACACCCCAACGGCATGACGTTCCGCGCGTTGGACCACACGGGCGGCGTGCTCCGGGAACGCAGCTACTACTCCATCGGTGGCGGCTTCGTGGTGGACGGGGACGCAACCGGCACCGACAAAGTGGTAGCCGATGACACCGTTCTCCCCTACCCCTTCACCACGGCGGACCAACTCCTGGCGATCTGCGAGCGCGAAGGCATGTCCATCTCGGACGTCATGTTGGCCAATGAACTCGTGTGGCGTTCCGAAGAGGAACTCCGCGAACGGCTGCTGGGCATTTGGGCTGTCATGCAGGAGTGCGTTGACAACGGCTGCTCTGCCGAGGGAATCCTGCCGGGAGGTTTGAGCGTCAGGCGACGGGCGCCGTCGTTGTTCAAAAAGCTTTCCGAAACCGACGCGGACCTGAACGGTAGTGCCTCAGCGGACCCGCTCCTCGCCATGGAATGGGTCAACCTCTTCGCCTTGGCAGTGAATGAGGAAAACGCTGCGGGCGGCCGGATCGTCACCGCGCCCACCAATGGCGCTGCCGGAATTGTCCCGGCAGTGTTGCACTATTACACCAAGTTTGTTCCAGGAGCCAACGACGACGGTGTCGTGCGGTTCCTGCTGGCGGCGGCCGCCGTCGGAATCCTGTTCAAAATCAACGCGTCCATCTCCGGTGCCGAGGTGGGCTGTCAGGGTGAAGTGGGTTCCGCCTGCTCCATGGCGGCGGCCGGCCTCTGCGAAGTCCTTGGCGGGACGCCCGAGCAAGTGGAAAATGCCGCCGAAGTGGGCATCGAACACAACCTGGGCCTTACCTGCGATCCCGTGGGCGGGCTGGTGCAGATCCCCTGCATCGAACGCAATGCGATCGCCAGCGTCAAAGCCATCAACGCGGCCCGCCTTGCCTTGCACGGCGATGGCAGCCACAAAGTGTCCCTGGACAAGGCCATCAAAACCATGCGCGAGACAGGCGCGGACATGAAATCCAAGTACAAAGAGACCTCCCGTGGGGGCCTCGCCGTCAACGTAGTGGAGTGCTAGCAATGACTGCCATCCAAACCGAAACCACTGCCGCCTCCTCCGCGGAGACCACGGTGGAACACGTCCTCACCCTGGACTGCCCCGAAGGTCCCGGGATCGTGCATGCCGTGTCCGGATTCCTGCTGGACCACGGCTGCGACATCATCGACAACAAGCAGTTCGGCGACCGCGCAGAGGGCCACTTCTTCATGCGCGTGCATTTCGCGTCCGACGGCGATGACTCCACTGTTGATCAGCTGCGGAACGCTTTTGCCCCTGTGGGCGATAAGTACAGCATGAACTGGCAGCTTGAGCGTCAGGGGTACAAGCGACGCGTGCTGATCATGGTCTCCAAGTTCGGGCACTGCCTGAACGACCTCTTGTTCCGGGCACGGATCGGCGAGCTGCCCATCGACGTGGTGGGCGTAGTGTCCAACCACACCGACCATCAGGGCTTGGCGGAGTGGCACGGGATCCCGTTCTTCCACGTCCCCGTCACGGCTGCCACCAAGCCCGCGGCCGAGGGACGTTTGCTGGAGATCATCGATGAGCTGGACGTGGAACTCATTGTCCTGGCCCGCTACATGCAGGTCCTCAGCGACGACCTCGCCCGGAAGCTCGATGGCCGCGCCATCAACATCCACCACTCGTTCCTGCCGAGCTTCAAGGGTGCCAAGCCCTACCACCAGGCGTACGCGCGTGGTGTGAAAACTGTGGGTGCCACCGCCCACTACGTAAACGGCGAGTTGGACGAAGGTCCCATCATCGCCCAGCAGGTAGTGGAAGTGGACCACACTTTCGGACCGGACGATCTGGTGGCCGCCGGTCGGGACACAGAATGCAAGGCCCTCAGCAACGCCGTTCGCTGGCACTGCGAGGGGCGGATCATCCTGAATGGGAACAGGACGATCGTGTTGAAGTAGTGCTTGCCCCGCCGAGATCGCGGGTCGGCTGTGAATTCGCTGTTGCTGACGGGCGAATTCGCAGCGGACCCGCGATCTCGCGTTAGACCGGGGTTACACCCGAGCCAGCCGAGTTGCCAGATGCAGCGCAGCCAGCCGGCCGTTCCCGCGTGGGTCACCGCCGCACAGCTCGAAGATCCGTTGCAGCCGGTGATGCAGGGACTGCCTTTCCAAGTGCAGCTCGCGGGCGGCCTGGGCCGTGTTGCAGCCCGTATCCAGCCACACACTCAGCGTCCTCATGAGTTGGGACTTCTTCAGACGATCATGCTCGACGACGGCACCCAGCTGCCGCTGGACGAACCCTTCACGTGTGGCCGGGTCCAGTGTTTCCTGAGCCAGGAGCTCCACGGCCAAGGTGTCGGCATCCACAACGCCTTTGCCTGGCGAGGCCAGATCAAAGGCTCGGCGGGCCTCCGCCAAGGACCAGGGCGCCTCAGCAATCCCGTTGCCCAACGGCCCCACAGCCACCAAGGATCCGGTGGGTACTTCCAGCCCTCGCAAGGCTTCCACCAGCGCACGCCTGGTGGCGGCCCCCTCCCCCAAAGCAGCGAGTGCAATCAGCTCAGCGTTATCAGCGTAGCTCGCACTATGCGGCACAGAGAGCCGGAGCAACGCGTCCACCGCAGGACGCAGATGCCCGGCGCCGGTTGATCGAATCACCACTGCGGCCACCGCGCCCTGAGCAGGGAACCCCGATGCCGGACCCAGCTGCTGAAGTTGCCAGTGCTGTCCTCCCGAATTAATGGCACGCATGAGTTCGATGCCCGCCAATTCCTTCAGCCCCGGCGGCATACGCTGCAACAGTGCCAAGCCCAGAATGTCCACGGAACGTTCGCCGGCCACCCGTGCGAGGCCGCCGTCGCCGTCGTCGGGCATGTGCAGTTCAAGCCGCGCGGCAAGGACGCCGCGGACCGGCACGTCCACGATGGTGACGCTGCCGGCGACTTCGAACGAGCCTGCAGAACTGAGGGTGGCGCCCGATGGTGAGAGCAGCCGCGCACTTGCCCCCGTTTTTTCGGACAGCACCGCCAGGAGTTGATCGAGCCCGCCGCCGTGGGCAAGCTCGGCTGCCATGGCGTGGCTGGCTTGGTCGCCGCGCTGAAGGTGCTCCACGGATTCGCTGACCAGGAGCGAATTGATCTCCTGCATGACTGCCACAAACGGAACCACGTGGCGCAGCTCGATCACGGGCAATCCTGCCGCCTCGGCGATCTCCAGCATGCGTGCAGGAACTACGGGCAGGGCTGGACCAGTTTCGAGGGCCAAGGCAGCAATGCCCCGGGCTGCCAGCTCACGGACGTAGTCGGCTTGCCGTTCGGCTGTGACGCCGGCCAGGGCTTGGCCGCCACTGAGTAACAGCTCACCGCCGCTGAGGAGCGGAGCGATGTCCAGGACTTCACTGGAGTGGACCCAACGGACGGCGCGGCTCAACGCCTCAGGGACGTTGTTGAGGAAGCGGGGTTCTGCGGATTTGAGGCTCTGAGACTTCAAAGCCGAGTCCAGGGCTATGGACATGACACTCCGTACGGTTGCGATCTATTTGCTTAGACACATCGTATCTTGATGCTGTGATCCGGGGCACATACGCTGAAAGGGTCCCTTTCATACACGGAGGCTCTCCCCATGCAAGACAACCTCTCTTCTTCGCGTTCGAGTTCAGCGCAAACAGGCTCTTCCCAGCCGGGCTCAACGCTGTCAGGACCGGCAACGGCGCCGGGCCACGACAGCGAAGCCTGGCTTCAACCCATTCCCGAATCAGACCGCACCCGCAAAGTTTCCGGACAGTTCTGGATCTGGGCAGGCGCCAACCTCGCACCTATCAACTGGGTGCTCGGCGCCCTCGGCATCCACCTTGGCCTTGGCTTCGCTGACACCGTGATCGTCCTGGTCCTGGGAAATCTGATCGGCATGCTGCTGTTCGGCTGCTTTGTCCTCCTTGGCCAGAAGACCGGCGCCACCGGAATGGTGTTGGCCCGCGCAGCGTTCGGCCGCCGGGGCAACTACCTCCCCGCCGCCATCCAAGCCCTGCTGGTGATCGGCTGGTGCGCCGTCAACACCTGGATCATCCTGGATCTGGTCATGGCGCTCTTCGGCACCCTTGGCTGGGTTGACCCGGAGGCCAAGAACTACGCCTGGAAGATCGGCGTCGCCACGGCCATCATGGCGGCCCAGGTAGCCATCGCCTGGTTCGGCTACAAGGCTATTGCAGCCTTCGAAAAGTGGACGGTTCCGCCCACCATCATCATCCTGGCCGTCATGTCATGCGTGGCGTGGTTCGGAATGAAGATCGACTGGGGCTATGCAGGCCCGGCCGGCAACATCCTTGAAGGTTCCGAGCGCATCGCCGCCATGAGCGCAGTGATGACGGCGATTGGCATCGGCTGGGGCATCACCTGGTTCACCTACGCTGCGGACTATTCCCGTTTCGTCAGCACCTCGGTCCCCAAACGCAAGGTGTATCTTGCCTCTGTCCTCGGCCAGTTCATCCCTGTGGTGTGGCTCGGCGTCCTCGGAGCAAGCCTGGCCACCAACAGCGGCGAAATCGACCCCGGAAAACTCATTGTCCAGAACTTCGGCGTCCTGGCCCTCCCGGTCCTCCTCATGGTCCTGCATGGTCCCATCGCCACCAACATCCTGAACATCTACACCTTCTCCGTGGCCACGCAGGCCCTGGACATCAAGATCAGCCGCCGCAAGCTGAACCTGTTCGTCGGCGTCTTCTCACTCATCGCCGTGGTGTTCTTCATCTTCCAGGAGGACTTCGCAGCGGTTCTCGATGCCTGGCTGATCGGGCTGGTCGCCTGGGTGGCCGCTTGGGGCGGGGTCATGCTGGTGCACTACTTCTGGCTTGATAAGCGTTGGCCGGCCAAGGTTGACCGCCTCTTCGATCCCGTAGGAACACACCGTTTGCCCGTCATCAACTGGGCCGGAATCGTCTCGCTGCTGGTGGGCATCTTCTCCACCTGGTTGTTCATGTACGGCCTGGTACCCGCCATGCAGGGTCCCATCGCCGTAGCCCTGGGCGGCTGGGACCTCTCTTGGCTGGCGGGCGGACTGACCAGCGCGGTGAGCTACGCACTCCTCGGGCCACGGGCCCACAAGAAGTACCTTCTGGCGGACTCAAACCACGTGTCAGTGACACAGCCAGTCACTCCCGCAGTTCCCGAAAGGACTACAGCATGATCCAGCCCGCTTTCGCTGATTCGCTCCACCCGATCACATGGCCCGAGGGCTACCGGGCCGCAGCGTCCTTCACTTTCGACGTCGACGCCGAGTCCTGCACCATCGCCCATGATCCTTCCAGCACCCGCCGGATGTCCCTCATGAGCCACCAGTCATACGGCCCCAAAATCGCCGTGCCGCGCTTACTTCAACTCTTGGACCGACAGGACATCAAGGCAACGTTCTTCATTCCCGGCTTCACGGCGGAGAGCTACCCGGACGTAGTACGCAGGATCGCCGATGGCGGGCATGAGATCGCGCACCACGGATACCTTCACGAGCCCATGCAGGGGATCGACGCCGCGACTGAAGCGAGCTATTTGGACCGCGGCCTCGAAGCACTGGCCAACGTGGCAGGAATCCGGCCGGTTGGTTACCGGGCACCGTGGTGGGAGCTGAACTGGCAGTCCCCAGCACTGCTGGCGGACCGGGGCTTCCTTTACGATTCAAGCCTGCTCGACGGCGATGCCCCCTACCGCATGGCCGTCGCCGAGGGCGACTCCCGGGACATTGTGGAGATCCCAGTGGACTGGGCGCTTGATGACTGGGAGCAGTACGGGTTCTACCCCGGAGTCACGGGCAGCGGGGTGATCGAGAGCCCGGCCAAGGCTTTGGAAATGTGGACGCTCGAGGCCCAGGCACATCATTCACAGGGAAGCTGCTTCGTCCTGACCAACCACCCGTTCATCTCCGGCAGGCCGTCCCGTGCCGTCGCCTTGGAGCAATTGATGGAGCGGGTCAAGGACCTGGACGGCATGTGGGTCACCACCCTGGCGGAGATCGCACAGCACACCAAGGACACCGTGCAGGAAATCCACACCCACGCACGGATCGACGTCCCGTTGTTCCCCGGTGCTGGAGCAAGCTTCCGCCCGGCGCAGGTCAAGATTCCCACCCTCCGGTAATTCTTCCGCCGGGATGGCATGTGATGACAACTCTGTATCGCACGCCATCCCGGCGACGGTGTTTAAGGGCCCCCGTACACCGCTTCTGTCCATACACCGATGATCCAGGTGCTCGCGGCGGCGCAGGCCAAGGCAAACTCCACCAGCATCCCTATGCCGGTCGCCTTCAGCGCAGCCCCGCTGGACCGCAGCGCAGCCTGGAAGTTTCGCGTGCGCTGCACTTCGCTAAGGAGCAGCCCCAGCGCGAACCCCACAAATAGACCCACCACGGGGATAACGAACATGCCCACCACGCCTAGGACCACACCAATCAGCACCGATCTGTTGGGGATCCCGTGCTGCTTCATTTTGCGCCCCGTCAACACGGCGCTGGCCGCCATTCCAGAGACCACAAACACCATGCCCACAGCAAAGATCACCCAGCCCATGCCACCGGCACCTCCCCAGATAGCCCAGGCCAAGAGGCTCGCGCCGATGAGGATACTGCCGGGCAGTACAGGAATGATGGTCCCGGCCACGCCTACCGCAATGGCCAGGCCACACAGGATGGTCACGATGAGTTCGGCGTTCATGGCCCCAAGTCTATGGGCCGCTGAGTTAGCCGGCGTCGCGGCCGGCCGCTTAAGCACAAACGACGGCGACGCTCCCCAGCACGGGAGGCGTCGCCGTCGTCGGTCTTGCGTTGGTAACCGCTACTCGGTGACGGCTGCGGCAACTGCCGCGGTGACCGCCGGTGCCACGCGGGCGTCCAGCGGGCTCGGCACGATGTAGTCCGCGGAGAGGTCCTCTGCGGCGAGCTCAGCAATGGCGTTGGCCGCAGCGATCTTCATGGCGGGCGTGATGCGCCGGGCTTTGGCATCGAGCGCTCCGCGGAAGATGCCCGGGAAGGCCAGAACGTTGTTGATCTGGTTCGGGAAATCGCTGCGGCCGGTGGCTACAACTGCTGCGTACTTCTGGGCAACCTCGGGCAGAACTTCAGGGTCCGGGTTGGACAGGGCGAACACGATCGACTGATCGTTCATGAGCTTCAGGTGTTCTTCATCCAGCTTGGAAGAGGAGACACCCACAAAGACGTCGGCTCCGGTCAGTCCTTCGCCCGGACCGCCGCTGATGCCGCGGGGGTTGGTGCGCTGGGCCATGCGGGCTTTGACGCTGCCGGGATCGGCCACGAGATCTGCGCGGTCCGCGTTGACCACGCCCTTGGAGTCGAGCAGGATGACGTCCTTGATGCCAACAGCCAGAAGGATCTCGGCAATGGCGATGCCAGCGGCACCGGCACCGGAGACGACTACCTTGAGCCCGGCGAGCTCGCGCTGGGTCACCTTGGCGGCGTTGGTCAGGGCAGCAAGAACCACCACGGCGGTACCGTGCTGGTCGTCGTGCATGACCGGGCAGTCCAGGGCTTCGATGAGGCGCTCTTCGAGTTCGAAGCAGCGCGGAGCCGAGATGTCCTCGAGGTTTACTGCGCCGAAGCTCGGGCGGAGGCGGACCAGGGTTTCGATGATCTCGTCCACATTGGTGGTGTTGAGGACCAGCGGGATGGAGTCGAGGTCGCCGAAGGACTTGAAGAGGGCCGACTTGCCCTCCATGACCGGCAAGGAAGCGCTGGGGCCAATGTTGCCCAGACCCAGAACGGCGGTGCCATCGCTGACCACAACAACCAGGCGTTCGGCCCAGGTGTGGGTGCGGGCAAGTTCAGGGTTGGCGTGGATTGCGCGGCTGACCTGGGCAACGCCAGGGGTGTATGCGATGGAGAGGTCGCGCTTGTTGTTGAGCGGGACGGTGCTGGAAATGGTCAGCTTGCCGCCTTCGTGGGCGGTGAAGATCTCTTCTTCACTCAGTACCAGGGCGTCGTTATCAGTTGCAATTGTCTCAATGGACACGTCTTTGTCTCCTCAGGCTAGCCGTGGACCCACGGCATGATTCGGGCAGGAACAGAACTGCTGGTGCGGGCCAAGGGTGACTGGTCCGGCATTGCTTCTGCAGATAGGGGGCTGCTAGCCGCTTCGGTGATTCCAGCCTAGGGACACGTTGAGGGTACAAGATTCAATACCAACAGAGACGATTCGAGAGTAAAACGTTCAACCAAGCCAAATTGTGAGCTACCTCACGCCAAAAAGCGTGTTCCGGGGCCCCATCGGTCTAGACCAGCGGTCCATTTCTCATTCACCAGAGAGCAGCGTGCACGCTTTCTTCAGGTCCTTCTCCGCCTCAAACAGGGACAACCTCCGGCAGCGGACCGCCTGCACCAAGCCACTCACCAGGTGCAGCAGGATGCGGGCCTTCACCGTGTCCTTCCCCTGGTCCTTGCTCAACGAACCGACCACTTCTTCGGACAGGGCATCGATCTCGCGCAGCAGCTGCGCTGTGTCGTCATCCTTACCCGCAGGACGGATGAGGCAGTGCTCAATACCCGGTTGCATAACCCGCAAGTGAAAAATCTCCATCATCAAACCCGCGAGGGCATGGCCTTTACCTTCCCGCAGCCCGACGCCGTCGCGGAGTTCCCTCAGCTGTTGCCGATAGACGGCCAGCATCAGGTGGGCTGTGGAGGGGAAGTAACGGTAGAGCGTACCGAGCGGAATGTCAGCCCGGGCCGCCACGTCAGAAAGGCTCAACGTATCGAACTGCCGTTGGGCGAAGCCTTCGGCAGTCTTGAGAATGCGGGCATAGCGCAACTGCTGCCGCGGCGTGGTGGGCGCGGCAGCCATACGGGGCAGCCCCGTGGTCAGGTCAAGGGAGTAGGGTTCCAGTGAGTTTGTTGCGGGCATTTCCGGCGATCTCTTGGCAGGCTGACAAGGAAACGGCCGGCTGGGTCCAGGACCACGGCTGGCCGATCGCATCAATGATACGGGAGCAAAATGACCGTTTCCTGAGAGCTCGATCTACTTCCATGAGCCATGCCTTTCCCGTCTATCCACCCGGCAGACATACACTTCATGCAGGTTTTGAAGCCACTCGGGAGGAACACACACATGGAGAAATTACGACGCCGGATGGCAGCAGCGCTGCTGACCGCTACTGTTGCGGCCATGGCACTTAGCCCCCTGCCGGCGTCGGCCGCGCCCAGCAACGGGCCGGACCCCATAGTCAACGGTCAAGCATTCGTCGGCAAGAAGCTGACCGCGGATATCGGCCCGTACACGTTCTACGGATGCGGGGGCGGCAAAGGCCCCGATTTCACGATCTACTGGACCCGGGACGGCTTTCTGGTGGCCGGGGAAACCGCACGCAGCTACACGCTGGAGCAGGACGACACCGGGGCCCGCATGGCCGCGCACTTAACAGCCAGCACCACGGCCTGCGGCGGAGAATCGCTGCACAGTAACGAAACCAAGCCCGTGGGAGCCGCGAACAGGGCTGCAGGTTTCACTGGTCGCAGCTTTGAACTCCTCACCCGCGCCAACGATGGCTCGCTGGTGCTCTACGGGCGAAATGGCAGCGCATGGGATCCAGCCCGAACCGTGGGTTACGGCTTCAACATCTTTAACACGGCGTTCTCCCCAGGCGACTTCGACGGTGACGGCAAAAGCGACGTGATAGTGCGTGACTCCGTCGGGGGGCTCTACCTCTTCAGCGGGGACGGCGCAGGCGGATGGAAGCCAGCCAAGCCCATCGGCAACGGATGGAACGTGTTTGACTCCATCGTCGGTCCGGGAGACTTCAACGGCGACGGCCATAACGATGTCCTCGCGCGAGAACCCGGCGGCGCCCTCTATCTCTACCCGGGCAATGGTGCCGGCGGCTGGTTGGCGCGAACCGCCGTCGGGACCGGCTGGAACGTCATGGACGCACTGGTGACGCCCGGCGACTTCAATGGCGACGGAAATGTGGACATCCTGGCACGTGACCGCAGCGGCTATCTGTTCTTCTACGGCGGCAATGGCTCAGGAGGCTGGTCGCGGTCCTGGATGATCGGCGTCGGATGGAACGCCCTCAAATATGTTGGCGGTGCCGGTGACTTCAACGGTGACGGCTTCCCCGACGTCTACGGAGTGGACCAGCAGGGCCGGCTGCTTGCGTACTACAGCGACGGCAAGACGGGGTGGAAAGGTTCCGAAGCGGTGGGCGCCGGATTCGGGTGGTTCACAGCAATCTTCTAGGAAGATCCCAGTCGCGGTACCATTAACCCCATAAAGTCTGGGGAGGACACAATGTTTGCTTCATCACGCCCTACGTCCGGCGTGCGCCGGGCTATAGCCGGAATAGGGGCTGCGATCTTTGCAGCAGTTGTTCTGGCCCCCGCCCCCGCCATTGCCACCATGGACCCCGAACCGCCGGTGATCACGGGCGCGCCATACGTTGGTTCCACCCTCACGGTCACCTGGGACCCCTACGCATACAAGGGCTGCGGCGCTGCTGCCGGCCCGGACACACGCATCTATTGGACGCGCGATGGTGAAGTAGCAACGGACCACCCCACATGGCCCGACTATGTCCTCACTGAAGAAGACCGCGGCAAAACCATAGCCGCGCACCTGGTGGCCAACTATCCCTGTGAAGGCATGGAAGTCGCCAGCGAGGAAACCGCTCCGATTTCTGCGTCCAACCGGCCCAACGGGTTCACTGGCCGCGGGGCGTTCGAGCTCCTGGCCCGCCGATCCGATGGTGCGCTGCTGATGTACCCGCGGGTCCAGAACTCCTGGGAACCGGCGAAGACGGTCGGTGCAGGCTGGAATATTTTTCCCACAGTGCTCTCCCCCGGTGACTTCGACGGCGACGGCATCAACGACGTCCTGGGCAGGGACTCAGCAGGCGGCCTCTACCTGTACAGCGGTGACGGCTCAGGCGGTTGGAGCGGCCCCCGGAAGGTCGGGACCGGGTGGAACATCTTCACTTCGCTGGTCTCTCCCGGAGACTTCAACAGCGACGGCACCAACGATGTCCTGGCCCGCGACGCCAACGGGGTTCTCTACCTTTACCCCGGCGATGGTGCCGGCGGATGGCTGCCCCGGTCCGTGGCGGGGCAAGGCTGGAACGCCCTGAACGCGCTCATCACCCCCGGCGACTTCGACGGCGACACCAACGTTGACGTACTGGCTCGCGATTCTGCCGGTTACCTGAGGCTCTACAGCGGCAACGGTGCCGGCGGTTGGAACGGCATGACCGTAGTTGGCCAGGGCTGGAACGGAATGAGCAAGATCGGCAGCGCCGGCGACATCAACGCCGACGGCAGCCTCGACGTCTTTGCTGTGGATGGCTCCGGCCAACTGCGCGCCTACTACGGCAACGGCAGGGCCGGCTGGGCCGGCGCTGAAGTTGTCGGCTGGGGTTGGGGCGGTTTCACGGACCTGTTCTAACTCGGCTTGTTTCTACGTTGTTGAGAACCCCGTTCGGAGCGATCCGGGCGGGGTTCGCGCAATAAACGGCTCAGCTATTTGCCGGCGATCCCGCAGGCGGTAGTCTCATCCCAATTGATCTCTTCGGCCAATTCTGTGCCGCCTTATTTCTCTGGGAGAATCCTTGGGCTACAACTCTGCCCTTCGCGCGCCTGCGCGCCGCCGCAGTCCCCGCCGACTGCTTGCACTCATCACTGTTCCTGCCTTGGCTGCCGGCCTCCTTGCCTCGGCGCTTCCTGCGACCGCCGCCAAAGAAGCGGGGAACACCGCGGCCTCCCTCACCATGGAGACTGTGCACAGCAAAGAAACCGCCCAGGGGCTTCCCGTAGAAGCAGCCCCTAGATCGAAGGGTTTCGACGGCGACGGCACCTTCGATCTGTTCGCCCGGGACAACGCGGGCCGCTTGCTCCTCTACCCCACCGATGGACGAGGCAATTGGCGAGCGCCGCAAGTGATCGGCAACGGCTGGCACATTTACAACCTCTTGGTTTCACCGGGCGACTTTGACGGCGATGGAACCGTAGACGTCATGGGCCGCGACGGCTACGGACGGCTCTTCCTTTACCAAGGAAACGGCGCAGGGGCTTGGAAACAGGCCTTCCAGATTGGTCAGGGATGGCAGGGGTTCGTCAATCTGATCGCACCCGGTGACTTCAACGGTGATGGCACCAACGACATCCTTGCCCAGGATGGTTCAGGCAATGTCTTCCTCTACCCCGGCAACGGGCGGGGTGGTTGGCTCACGCCGAGCAAGGTCACTACGAGCTGGCAGGGACTAGATGCTGCAGGGGCCGGGCATTTCTATGGCACATCCGAAGCCGTGGTCCTCGCGCGCACCCGCTTTGGCGACTTGCAGGCCCGTTCATCGCAGCGCAACGGTTTCTTCTTCGATTACGGTAGCCCCGACGCCTTTGACGGAACCATTGGCAGGGGCTGGGAGGCGCTTAGTCGTTTCGGGATTGCCGGTGACTTCAACGGAGATGGCTACAACGACGTCTATGGCATCAGCCCCAACGGCCTGCTGACGATGTACCTCGCCGACCCTTCAGGCTTCAGCAGCTGGGGCATCTACGGCTTCAAATGGAAGGGGCAGCCGGTAGTCGGAAGTGGCTGGAACGTCATGAACTACGTCTTTTAGGACTAGTCCACGCTCTTGATCTTCACCACGAACACGGCGCCCAAGAGCCCAATGACTGCGGCGGCTACGTACAGCGAGACGTAGCCGCCCCAATAGTCAACGAAGAGAAAAGCGATACCTGGAGCCAGCACCTGCGGCATTGAGTTTGCGATATTGATAACCCCCAGGTCCCTTCCCCGGTCAAGTGCTTTGGGTAGTACCTGAGTGATGAGTGCGAAGTCCACGGCCAAGTAGGCACCGAACCCGATCCCGAGAACCACTGCGCCCGTAATCGCCCCTGTCCATGTCGGGGAAAAAGCGAGGATCAGTGAGGCTACGGCGATGACGACGGATGAGGCAATGACCAAGGGCTTTCGCTTGCCCGTCCTGTCGCTCATCCGGCCACCCACGACGCTGGTAATGATGACGGCGACGGCATAAAGGCCGGTAACGACCAGCACCCCGAACTCGGGGTCAATGCCATTGACCTCCTTCAAGCGGACAGCATCCGTCAGGAAATAGAGCAGGTAGATAGTAACCATGTGATTTCCCGTGCTTACCAAGAACCTGGTCAACCACGCCCAAGCGAAATCCGGGTAGCGCTTGGGCGAAACCCAAAAGCCTTTGAGGAATTCAGCCATTTTGAACGGGGGACGCTCGCTAGGCGACAGTGGCTGATCGTCGCTCTTGAATAGATACAGAACGACGCCGGCCAGCAGCGCCGCGGCGCAGACCCAGTATCCGGCGGCGAAGTTCCCAGCTACGACAGCAGCGATTACTGCGCCAACGAGGATACCCACGGTCTGACCCATGGCTGCCAATCCGCCTACGGTTCCCCGCTGCGGTACGGGCACTCTGTCCGGGATAGCAGCGAAGATAGCCGCGTACATGGCGTTGGCTCCGGCCTGCACCAGGCACCACAGCAAAGTCATGGCTGCAACGTTGGGAGCACCGGCCAAAGCAATAAGCGCAGCAGCTCCAAGGATGGCGCCCATCAGTACCCAGGGAACGCGGCGACCAAACCTGGACGTCGTGCGGTCGCTGAAGGCCCCGAAGAGCGGGTTCGCCACCATGGAAACGGCCGCGCCGCAGCCCGTTACCAAGGCCAGAATGGCTTTCTTTTCATCCTCGTCGAAGTACGCCGCTTGTTGCGCAAGAAGAACCTGGAGGGGTCCAAAGAACGCTGCATTGATGCCCAGGTTAACCAGCACCACGCCCGTAACCCACAGGGGTCGCACACGGCTGACCGGCTCGGCCAGCGCCGTTGCGGTACCTCCACGGACTACGGCTGGGTCCGGCACCGGTCCCGGCAGATCGGACAAGCTCATGGCAGGTTCCCCCTCTTTGAATGTTTGGATTCAGCCTAGCGCGACGCGGCCACACTGAACCGCCGTCGGGTCTTTTATCCACATAGGCCGAAACAACTCCTGCCGCAGCACTGAACCAGGGGTTAGTGTGGCCTCAAACCGATAGAGGAGCAGCACCGTGAGTGAGCAAGTAAATACCGCCGATCTCTACGACGATCGCGGCGAGGAACTCGAGTCCATCGCCATCCAGTTTCACAACCTGGGCGGGCGCACGCATTTCAGCGGGCCTGTCCGCACTATCCGCTGCTTCGAGGACAACGCCCTGGTCAAGACCATCCTCAATACACCCGGCGACGGCGCCGTTCTGGTCATCGATGGACAAGGGTCACTGAGGACAGCACTCATGGGAGACATGATTGCGGAAAGCGCTGTGGCCAATGGCTGGGCTGGCGTAGTGATCAACGGTGCCATTCGAGACCGCGAGGCGATCGCCCGCTTACCCCTGGGCGTCAAGGCACTTGGCAGTAACCCGAAGAAGAGCGCCAAGACAGGTGTGGGTGAAGTGGATGTCCAGCTGGTCATCGATCGCGTCCGTATCCAGCCAGGCGTGATGATCTTCTGCGATCCGGACGGCATTCTGATCGAGCGCTGACCCTCACCGGGCTGCCGACTTAGAGGGAAAGTGGAAGAAATATTATCCCGTCGGGAATCAACCGGCCTGTAAGATAGTTACTGAAAGCAACTATCCTGCTTAGTCCACTTTTCTGCCACCTCTGGAGAAGATATGTCCAAAACTGCGCCTGTACGGGCCGCCGGAGAGGTCCTGACGCATCGTCAGACCCTCACGGTCATGGTGGGGCTCATGCTCGGCATGTTCCTGTCCTCGCTGGATCAGACCATCGTGTCCACCTCCATTTACACCATCGCCAACGACCTCGATGGCCTGTCCCTCCAGGCGTGGGCCACCACTGCGTACCTCATCACCTCCACCGTGAGCACCCCGCTGTACGGCAAGCTCAGCGACATCTTTGGCCGCCGCCCCCTCTACCTCGTGGCCATCGTGATCTTCCTGATCGGTTCCCTCTACGCAGGATCCGTCCATTCCATGACCGAGCTTGCCATTGCGCGCGGCATCCAAGGCCTGGGCGCCGGCGGTTTGCTGGCCTTGGCGCTGACCATCATCGGCGACATTGTGGCGCTGAAGGACAGGGCAAAGTACCAGGGCTACTTCATGTCTGTGTTTGGTATTTCTTCCGTGCTCGGTCCGGTCATTGGCGGCGCGTTCGCCGGCTCGGCCAACATCCTGGGCTTTGAAGGCTGGCGCTGGGTCTTCTTCATCAACCTCCCCATTGGGCTCGCCGCCCTTGTTGTGGTCTTCATGTACCTGCACCTCCCGGCCCGGCACGTGAAGCAAAAGATCGACTACTGGGGTGCAGCCGCGATCACCCTTGCGATTGTTCCGCTGCTGCTGGTTGCAGAACAGGGCCGCACCTGGGGTTGGGCCTCGGGCGCATCCTGGCTCTGCTATGGGCTTGGCGTCATCGGCATCGTCGCCTTCCTTCTGGCTGAGAAGCGCGCCGGAGACTACGCCTTGATCCCGCTGCGTCTTTTCAAGAACAGCACTTTCGGGTTGTCCTCGCTGCTGAACTTCATCATCGGCATTGGTATGTTCGGCGCCATCGCCATGCTGCCCATGTACCTGCAGCTCGTGAAGGGGCTTACTCCTACCGAGGCCGGCCTGATGATGATCACGTTCACTGTGGGCATCCTCTTTGGCTCCATCTCCGCCGGCCGAACCATCTCCTCATCAGGCGTCTACCGGGTCTTCCCGATCATGGGTACGGCTATCCTTGCGGCTGCCGCCACCGTGATGGGCCTGGTCCTCGGCGTCGATACCGGCCTCTGGGTTCCCGGCCTGATCGCCGTGTTCTTCGGCGTCGGACTGGGTTTCTGCATGCAGCCGCTCACGCTTGCCATGCAGGTTTCGGTCCCGCCGAAGGATATGGGCGTGGGCACCTCAACAGCCGCATTCTTCCGTTCCATGGGTGGTGCAGTGGGCACGGCAGTCTTCATCTCCATGCTCTTTAGCACTGCGGCTGACAAGATCGCCGACGGCATGAAAACTGCCGCCGCTACCCCGGACTATCAGGCGGTCATGCAGGACCCTGCCGTGGCGTCGGATCCCGCCAACGCCAAGCTCTTCGACTTCTTCAAGAACGGCGCCAACAACGAGTCCCTGAACGACACCAGCTGGCTCCACACGGCAAACAGCACGCTCACCAGGCCGATCACCGAGGGCTTCGCCCAGGCGATCGACATCGTGATGCTTACTGCTGCCGGGCTCATGCTCGTTGCCTTCCTGATCAGCTTCGCGTTGCCGAACAAGAAGCTCACGGACCCCAAGGCGGCAGCCAAAGAGTCCGTTCCCGCGCACTAGATTTGCGCGTCAGGTACTACGTCACGCACCACAAGCACGGCAGGCAGTCTTCGGACGGCCTGCCGTGCTTTGTGTTCAACTAGTTGAGCCATGAACCCGCTTTTGCCGCCACAGCAACCAGGGAGCGTCCACCCAGTCAACTCCCAGCTGTGCGGAAGCAACATGATGCGTTAACTACGTGAATACATGTCGCCTCCGTCACTTGACTGGAACTGGAGCGATATGACGTGCCACACTGTGTAGCGCGAGTGCACCGGCGTCCCCGTCGGACAGCCGACGACGTCCCGCACATCGCTTCCAAACCCCCATTCCCTAAGGGAGACCCATGTCCAGTTCCAGCACCGAAGGCGCGCCCCCAGTTTCACGGAAGGTGATCGGCCTGGCCGTCGCCGGCGCGGTGGGCGGTTTCCTCTTCGGCTTCGATTCCTCCGTGGTCAATGGCGCCGTGGATGCGATGGCGGACGAGTTCGTCATGACGGAAGCGGTCACAGGCTTCGCCGTTGCCGTTGCCCTGCTGGGCTGTGCCGCCGGGGCCTACTTTGCCGGCAAGATCGCCGACCGCTACGGCCGTATACCTGCCATGAAGATCGGTGCGCTGCTCTTCCTGGTGAGCGCGGTGGGAACGGGCCTTGCCTTTGGTGTGTGGGACCTCATCCTCTGGCGATTGGTAGGCGGTTTGGGCATTGGACTTGCCTCCGTTATTGCCCCTGCGTATATCTCCGAAATTTCCCCCCGGCACGTACGTGGCCGTTTGGCTTCCCTCCAGCAGCTCGCCATTACCACCGGCATTTTCGCGGCCCTTCTCTCCGATGCCGTGCTGGCCAACTCGGCCGGCGGCGCAGATGGCACGCTGTGGTTTGGCATTGAAGCCTGGCGGTGGATGTTCATCGCTTGCGCCGTGCCTGCCGCAGTGTACGGCTGGATCGCTTTCCGCCTGCCCGAGTCCCCGCATTTCCTGGTACTGAACGGCAAGGAAGACCAGGCCCGCAGTATCTTCAACAAAATCATCCCGGGCGACGACATCGAGCGCCACATCCGCGAGATCCGCGAGTCCATTCAGGAGGAGAAGCTCTCCACCAGGAAGGGGTCCCTCCGCGGCAACAGATTCGGCCTCCTGCCAGTGGTGTGGATCGGCATCATCCTCTCCGTCCTGCAGCAGTTCGTTGGCATCAACGTGATCTTCTACTACTCCACCACGTTGTGGAAGGCCGTCGGGTTCCAGGAGAAGGACTCACTGACAATCTCCGTGGCCACCTCCGTCACCAACATCCTGGTGACTTTGGTTGCCATCGCATTGGTGGATCGCATCGGCCGCCGCCCCATCCTGCTCACCGGTTCCATTGGCATGGCTGTATCCCTCGGCGTCATGGCAATGGCGTTCTCGTCCGCCGTGGGTACGGGCTCCGAGATCAGCCTCCCGGGCGCGTGGGGCCCGGTAGCCCTGGTAGCGGCGAACATTTTTGTGATCAGCTTCGGTGCCTCGTGGGGGCCGCTCGTCTGGGTGCTGCTGGGCGAGATCTTCCCGTCCCGCATCCGCGCCCGGGCCCTCGGTCTGGCCGCAGCGGCGCAGTGGATCGCCAATTTTGCCATCACGCTCAGCTTCCCCATTATGGCGGCAGGTTCGCTGCCACTGACTTACGCCATGTACGCGGCATTCGCGGCGGCGTCGTTCTTCTTTGTGATGTTCAAGGTTCCGGAGACCAACGGCATGTCCTTGGAACAGGCTGAAACGCTATTCGTTCCCAAAGGCGCACCGGTGGCTCCCCTGCCGGTCACCTCGGACGACACGAAATAGAGCACACGACACAAGAAAGCCCAGCGGAAACCGCCGGGCTTTCTGTGGTTTCGGGACCGCTACACCAAGTGGGGCTCGTGAGATTTCAGGTAGCCGCGTCCTCCGAAAGCAACGAGGATGGCGATAGCCATGGCCACCGCTCCGGCGAAGAACGGTACTTGCGGGCCGAAGTGCTCGCCCAGCTGGGCGGCCGCAAACGGGGCCAGCGCGCCGCCCATCCAGCGCACAAAGTTGTAACCGGCGGACGCGACGGGACGCGGTGAATCAGAAACGCCCATGGCCAGTTCCGTATAGACCGTGTTGTTGATGCCCAGCAGGGCACCGGCCACGATGACAAGCACGACGACGGCAGTCACCGAGTGCCCGGCTGCCAGTCCCAGGCCGATCAGGTCGAGCATGAGGACGGCCAGCGTACCGGTGAGGACCTTGACGGCGCCGAAGCGCTTCTGGAGTACAGGGGCGACAAACACCGAGAACACGGCAACAGCAACGCCCCAGCCGAAGAACACTCCCCCGATTCCGTAGGCGTCCATACCCAGGATGAAGGGCGTGAAGGCAAGGATGGTGAAGAAGCCGTAGTTGTAGAACAGTGCGCTGGCCGCTGTGGTGCGGAGACCCTTGTGGCCGAGCGCAAGGAGCGGATCCCTCAGGCGGGACTTTTTAGCGGGAGCGGGCGTCTTGGGAAGCAACGCCAGCAACGCAATGAAGGCCGCGGCCATGAGGACTGCGGTGCCGAAGAACGGAGCCCGCCACTGCCAGCCGCCCAGGAGGGCGCCCAGCAGCGGGCCAAGGGAGATACCCAGACCGAGTGCTGCTTCGTAAAGGATGATGGCAGTGCCGGTTCCTCCGCTGGCCACACCTACGATCACCGCTAGTGCCGTGGCCACAAACAACGCATTACCGAGGCCCCACCCCGCCCGGAATCCCACCAGCTGCTCAACGCTGCCGGCGAGGCCGGACAACGACGCGAACACCACGATGATCGCCAAGCCGATGAGCAGCGTCTTCTTTCCACCGATCCTGGAGGACACGAATCCGCTGATCAACATGGCGATTGCGGTCACCAGGAAATAGCTGGTGAACAGCAACGAGACTTCACTGGTGGACGCCTCGAGATTCTTTGCAATCGCGGGGAGAATAGGGTCCACGAGCCCGATGCCCATGAACGCGAAAACGGCCGCGAGCGCCGTGGCCCACACCGCTTTGGGCTGTTTGAGAAATGAAGCTTTCTCGGCTTCAAGGGTGGTTTCGATAGTTGTTTCGGCGCTTGCTGAAGCGTCAGCCAACTGGCGTGACATTCAATGGCTCCTTGTCGGTGCTTATCTGGTTAGTTCTGGAACGAGCTGTTGAGCTTGGCGATCACGGGCAACGCTGAGGCGAGCTGCTCAATCTCCTGGTTACTGAGACCCTGCAGCAGTTCGGCCACCATGGCATTGCGCCGCTGATTGGCGGACTCGACGGCGGCGGTCCCGGCTTGGGTGATGACCACCTGGACGGCCCGGGAATCGTCCGGGTCAGGCTGGCGTGTAACCAGTGAGGCGCGCTCGAGCTTGATGATCTGCTCCGTGGCGCTCGGGACTTTGATCCCCAGGTTCTTGGCGATGTCGCCCACTCGGAGGCCGCCGTCGGAAATCATGGACAGCAGGCTGAGCTGCGCGGCGGTTAGCTCGCCTTCGGGATCGAGGCGGCGGAACATGTACACGCCGAGCCGAAGTGACTCACGGAAGTCCTGGGCGAGATCCAATAGCCGGGGATCAAAGGTGTTCATATTTAGGTACCCTAATAGTTAGGGTACCTAAATGTCAAAGAATAGGGCGGGTGAGGCTCTTAGAGTGTGAGCTTCATACCCTCATGGCTCGCAACAAACCCCAGGCGCTCATAGAAGCGATGGGCCCCCACGCGGGACTTATCCGTGGTGAGCTGCACCAGAGAGCAGCCGCGCTCCCGGGCCTGATCAATAGCCCACTGAATCATCAACGCGCCAACCCCCTGACCCCGCAGCGCGCTGGAGACCCGGACCGCCTCGATTTGCGCGCGCCAGGATCCCCGGCGCGACAAGCCGGGGATATAGCTGAGCTGGAACGTCGCAACAACATCACCGTCGAGTTCGCCCACCACCAAAAGGTGCGCCGGATCGGCGTCGATCGCGTCAAAAGCCTGCTCGTAGGGCGCTAAATCGTCCGCATTTTCGCGCGTGGCACCCAACTGGTCATCCGCGAGCAGCGCGAGGATGCGCGGGAGGTCACCCCTGCGGGCGCGCCGAAGGGCGAAGGTCCCATACTCGACGGCGGCAGTCAGCAGGGCGGGCACGGAACCGGATTGAGTAGTCACCAACCCAGCATGCCACTCCGGTCGATATTCTTCGGAACTCAGTGTTGCTAAGTACCGGTACTTAGTTCTACTATGTAGTGGTAGCTAGTAATACTGAGTAGTGAAGGAGGTGTCCGATGGGCAAGCAAATGACAGAGATGCTCAAAGGCACATTGGAGGGAATCGTCCTGGCCCTCCTGACCGGGAAGGCGGCGTATGGATACGAAATCACCACGCTGCTCCGAGAGCAAGGCTTCACCGAGATCGCTGAGGGCACCGTGTACGCACTGCTGGTCAGGATCGAACAAAAGGGCCTGGTGGACGTGGAGAAGAGGCCGTCCGAAAAAGGGCCGCCCCGCAAGGTGTACACGCTCAACACCCAGGGCGAAAAAGAACTGAGCGAATTCTGGAACACATGGAGCTTCTTGTCCGAACGGCTGGAACAGCTCCGCAAGGAAGGAAAATAGCATGGCAGCAAAATGGATCGAGCTGGTCACCGGATCGCTCGAGCAGAAAAAGCAGTACAAGCAAGCCAAGGCACGGCTGGACGCCTTGCCCGAGCCCTACCTCGCTGTGGCCACCGCCTTCAACCGCTATTTGATGTACTACGGCGGTGTCACGCAAGGCGACACCATGGTGCAGATGTTCACGGACCTGGCCGACCTATGGGAACGAGCCGCAGTGGACGGCACCCCCGTCAGCGACATCGTGGGTGATGACCCCATCGAGTTCGCAGAGAGCTTCGCCCAGGCATACGGCGGAAAACGCTGGATCGACAAAGAACGCGAGCGCCTGAACAAGGCGATTGATAAAGCCAGGGAGGCGGAATCATGACCACTGCAGCAATCCGCGTAGAGGGCATCGAGAAGTCATACAAGGACCTCCACGTACTCAAGGGTGTGGAATTTGAGGTGGCCCCCGGCAGCATCTTTGCACTGCTGGGATCCAACGGAGCGGGCAAGACCACCATGGTAAAGATCCTGTCCACCCTGCTCAAAGCGGGTGCCGGCTCTGCCGCCGTCGAAGGCTTTGATGTCGCCACCGAGTCACAACAGGTACGGCAGTCCATCAGCCTGACCGGGCAGTTTGCGGCGGTGGACGAGGTCCTGTCCGGTAAGGAGAACCTGGTCCTGGTGGCTAAGCTGCGCCACCTGAAGAACCCGGGACAGATCGCGGATGAGTTGCTGGCGCAGTTCAGCCTCACGGAAGCCGGGTCCCGCAAAGTAGCTACCTACTCCGGCGGCATGCGTCGTCGATTGGACATAGCGATGAGCCTGATCGGCAACCCCACGGTGATTTTCCTGGACGAGCCCACCACCGGCCTGGACCCTGAAGCCCGCCTTGAGGTGTGGGACATCGTCAAGAACCTCGCCAACCAAGGCACCACAGTCCTGCTCACCACGCAGTACCTCGATGAGGCTGAACAACTGGCAGACCGGATTGCCATCCTGCATGAGGGACGCATCATCGCCAACGGCACCCTCGCCGAGCTTAAGCAATTGCTGCCGCCGGCCAAGATCGAATACGTAGAAAAGCAACCGAGCCTGGAGGACATCTTCCTGGCTCTGGTGGGTAGCGGCAACGCTGGGGCCAGTGGCAACGAGTCAGTAAAGGACAGGTCATGAACACCCACTTCTTCGCAGACACTTCTGTTCTGCTGGGCCGTTCCATGCGGCACATTTTCCGCAGCGTGGATACCATCATCACCACAGCAATCACACCGATCGCCCTCATGCTGCTTTTCGTCTACGTTTTCGGCGGAGCCATCAGGACCGACACTGAGAACTACGTGAACTACCTGCTCCCAGGCATCATGTTGATCGCGATCGCCTCCGGCATCGCCTACACGGCAGTCCGCCTGTTCACGGACATGCAGAGCGGGATCTTTGAGCGGTTCCAGTCCATGCCGATCGCACGCTCATCGGTTCTCTGGGCGCACGTCCTGACATCCTTGGTGGCCAACGGACTGTCGCTGGTGATCATCGTGCTGGTGGCACTTCTCATGGGATTCCGCAGCTCCGCCAACATCCTGGATTGGTTGGCCGTGGCGGGTATCCTGTCGCTCTTCACGTTGGCGCTGACCTGGATCGCAATCATCGCGGGCCTCTCGGCGAAGTCCGTTGACGGCGCGGGCGGGTTCTCCTACCCGCTGATCTTCCTACCGTTCATCAGCTCCGCCTTCGTCCCTACGGAGACCATGCCGGGCCCGGTCCGCTGGTTCGCCGAAAACCAGCCAGTGACGTCCATTGTGAATACCATCCAGGATCTGTTCGCGCAGCGTCCGGTAGGTGGGGACATATGGGTAGCGCTGGCCTGGTGTCTGGGGATCCTCGTGGTCTCCTACGCCTTTGCCACAGCCGCCTACAAGCGCCAGATCGCCTAGGTTCCCACCACGTTCCTATAACGGCCAGAGCTCCTCCATGTCATGGGAGGAGCTTTCGCTATGCAGACCGATTCGCCATTGGTCAGACATTAGCTATAGCTTTATCGAACAGATTTGTAACGGCCGTCACCATTGTGGCGGGTCCTTCGAAGGGTTCTTGAACTAATGTCCGACCAGACAACACAAGGGAAGCTTCACGCCTCCAGCAGGGACAGCGAGCCACACCTGTCGCGCTCCCTGAGCAACCGCCACATCCAGCTCCTGGCCATCGGCGGCGCCATTGGGACCGGCCTCTTCATGGGCTCCGGTAAGACCATCTCCGTCGCCGGCCCCTCCGTGATCTTCGTGTACATGATCATCGGCTTCATGCTCTTCTTCGTCATGCGCGCCATGGGCCAGCTGCTGCTGTCCAACCTGAACTACAAATCCTTCAGCGACTTCGCGGGCGACCTTCTTGGACCGTGGGCCGGCTTCTTCACAGGCTGGACCTACTGGTTCTGCTGGGTAGTCACCGGTGTGGCAGACGTCATCGCTATTGCGGGATACGCCGACGAGCTTTGGCCGGGAATCCAACTCTGGATCCCGGGCCTGGCCACCATCATCATTCTGCTTCTCCTGAACCTGCCCACCGTGAAGGCCTTCGGCGAGACCGAGTTCTGGTTCGCGCTCATCAAGATCATCGCCATCGTGGCACTGATCGTTGTGGGCCTGGTGATGATCTTCACCGGTTTCCAATCCAACGCAGGAACCGCGAGCTTCACCAATCTCTGGAGCCACGGCGGGTTCTTCCCCAAGGAATTCATGGGCTTCGTGGCTGGCTTCCAAATCGCCGTGTTCGCGTTCGTGGGCATCGAGCTGGTGGGTACGGCCGCCGCCGAAACCAAGAACCCTGAGCACAACCTCCCCCGCGCCATCAACGCGATCCCCCTGCGCGTCATGCTCTTCTACGTAGGTGCCCTGATCATCCTCATGTCCGTCACCCCGTGGACCGAGTTCAAAGCCGGCCAGAGCCCGTTCATTGCCATGTTCTCCCTGGCAGGCCTGGGAATGGCAGCTACCGTGGTCAACCTCGTGGTCCTCACCTCGGCCATGTCCTCCGCTAACTCGGGCATCTACTCAACATCCCGTATGGTCTACGGCCTGGCCAACGATGGCGACGCACCCAAGCTCTTCGGCCGCCTTTCCAGCCGCAAAGTACCCCAGAACGCACTGTTCCTGTCCTGCGTCCTGCTGCTGGCCGGCGTCGCGCTCCTGTACGCGGGCAAGGACGTTGGCGTGGCATTCGACATGGTGACCACCGTGTCCGCAGTCTGCTTCATGTTCGTTTGGTCGATCATCCTGGCCAGTTACCTCGTGTACCGTAAACGCCGCCCCGAACAGCACGCGGCCTCATCGTTCAAGATGCCCGGCGGAATCCCCATGGTGTGGGTGGTGTTCGCTTTCTTCGCGTTCCTCGTCTGGGCGCTGACCACCCAGCCGGACACGCTCACCGCCCTGCTGGTGACGCCCATCTGGTTCGCCATCCTGGGCATCGCCTATGCGGTTGTTCGGAAATCACCCCTGCACCAGGCCCGCGTGGCTGAGTGGAAGGCGATGGTGGAAACCGAAATCGCGGCAACACGCTAACTCTTAGGACAGAAACAGCGACGTCGGCACCCTGACTTGAGTGCCGACGTCGCTGTTTTATTTCACCTTATGCCCTGCGTTAGGCGCTCCTTCGCCGGCGGCTGGCAACCAGTGCCAGGCCTCCAGCAACCAGAAGCCCTGCAGCGGCCCAGAGTCCGATCATGACACCGGTTGCGCCGGTGTCAGGAAGGTCGCCCGTCGTCGCAACGGGCGGCGGGGTGGACGCTGCGGCGGGAGGAACAGTGGCTGACGCGGCGGGAGGAACATCCACCACCGGCTTCACTATGACCTCGCTTGAGTCACTCCCCGTGGCCTCTTCTCCGCCGGGCACCGTTGCAGAAGCAACCACGACGTTGACGTAGGACTCTGTGACATTGCTCTGGGCAATGACCCGGCTGACCGTTTGCCCGGGTGCGAGAGTGGCAACTGGCTCGATGGCCCCGAGCGCGGGGTCGTCGAATCGGACATCCGTGAGTACCGTGTTGCCGGTGTTGGTCACGCTGAGTTGCCAGAAGACCGTCTCAGCCGGGTTGATGGTGACAGCCTCGCTCCAAGGCCCTTCTTGGGTAGTTGAGACGAGCTTGTCCACCGTCAAGCCGGGGAGAGCACCGAAGTAGTACGAGTCGTCCGCAGCACGTAGGTCAGAACCACCAAGGGGGTTCTCCGCCGATGCCGTCACAGTGTTCTTGTACTGGCCCTCAATAGCCTCGCCCTGAGCCGACAACACCACAGAAGCACCCGGCGCCAACGAGGGAACCGTCCCGGAGAACACCTCCCTGCCAGCGCTGTCCTTATCAACAACCAGGACATCCTTCAGGACAAAGTCGCCGGTGTTCTTCACGGTGTACGTCCACTTCACCTCGCTGCCGGGAACCACCTGCGGCCCCGGAGCAGCTTTAACATCCTCGCCATTGGTGGTCTTTACAACAGACAAACCGGTGTTGCCGCTGAGGTACCAGGATTCAGCGGTGACTGGAGCGGGCTGCTGCGCCAAAGGGGTCCCTGCTGCGTCCGTTGCCGTGGCAGTGGCAGTGGCTGTGTTGTGGTACTGACCTGCCACGGCGGCATCCTGAGCGGTGAAGACACGGGTGTCTCCGGGGGCCAGTGCGCCTGTTTCGCTCGAGGTGGGTATCAACGTACCCGTGCTGCCATCCCCTGCGGAGAAGGCATCCGAGACGGCTATGTTTGAAAGCGGCGTATTGCCCGTGTTGGTGACCTCGTAGGTCCATGTCACATCGGAACCGTTAGCCACTATTGCACCGGGAGCTGAAGAGTAGACGGTCCCGTTGGTTTTCTTCACGATTCCGAGCCCAGGAGTTCCGGCCACATTCACAGCTGCCTCGTTAGTAGCGAACTGGACCGCTTCCCCGTTGTACGTTCCTGTTGCGAGGAGTACGTTGCTTGCTTTCGCCCCGAAGCGGGGATCTCCTGCCACCTTGGTGGGAACCACCAAGGTGAAGTCATCCCCGGATGCCAGGACGTCAACGAACATCCGGAAGGCAGTGGCGTTGAGGGGATCAGTGGACCAGTTGCCCGAGGTGGCATCCGTTGCATCTGTGGAATATTCGATCCTTGCCCCCGCCGGTGCGCCCGTTACGGCGCCCGAAAGGACCACATCGAAATCGTCGCCCGTTGCCACCGCCGGCAAACGGTCGAAGAAGGTGGCTCCAGTCACCGGGTTTGGCAGGACGTTGCTGACGTAGACCTGCCAGAACGCGTCCTCGCCTACGGTGGTGGCCAAGGACCACGGACCCGTCGCCGAGGTTCCGGACAACTTATCCAGCAGCAAACCACCGGCAATATTGATCGATACACGACCAATATCTTTAGCGACACTTGCCCGTGCGGCATCGAAATTGTAGATGTCTTCGCTGAAGAAGGGG
This sequence comes from Paenarthrobacter sp. MSM-2-10-13, assembly GCF_011605365.1. Classification (NCBI taxonomy): domain Bacteria; kingdom Bacillati; phylum Actinomycetota; class Actinomycetes; order Micrococcales; family Micrococcaceae; genus Paenarthrobacter; species Paenarthrobacter sp. MSM-2-10-13. The sequence continues at coordinate 91,562 of NZ_JAAOXO010000009.1, forward strand.
GCGTAGCCAATCATCGGTACCGTCTGTTCGGCTGTGCCGCCGTCAGCAACTCCGATGAACCGTGGGTCTGCTGTGGAGGCATACGATTCGACCTGAACCGAGGAGGTGGTGGGCTGGTAGGCCTTGGCGAGGACCGTGACGGGAATGTCGTACTGCCACCCCGTGTTCTCAACCTTGCGGTCAGAAGCTTCCTTCGGATCCCGCATGGGAGTGATGTGATCGAAGGCGAAGGTAATGACCTGCAGTTCGCATCCTTCTGCATCAACCACCCGCGAGGTGGAATCCACCTTCACACCGTTGCCGATAGCAGGGATGGGCTCCACTCCCACCGAGAGGTCGGTGATGGGTGTGATGGCCTTGGTGGGATCGTACTGGACGCCGCAGGGAAGCACCACGGACATCGAGGCGTCCTTGTAGGTTTCCGACGGGTTTTGGTTGACGATACCGGCCCTGATAGTGCCGGTGTCGCCCACGCTCAGGACCGAGGGAGCTGAGACGTTGGTGGTCAGGTAGACAGAATCCACCGGAGTAAAGACGTCAGAAGCCTCGCCCGTCAGGTCCCCGGCCTTGAGGGTGGCCGTGTTGTTCACGGGTCCTGGCGGAATGCCGGCAGGACTGTTCACGGCGACCACACCATCGGTGATGTCCCGGAAGATTGGCACGCTTGCGACTGTGACTCGCATTTCCGAGCCAACGGACACCGTCTCGGTGCCAGGTGCAACGGAGATGCGCCACCCCGTCAGGACGGAGCCCGGCGGCAGATCGAGCGTATTGTTCCCATTGAACGTCTCCCAGCTGCTGGAACCAGTGTTCTGCACGGTCAGCGCCAGATTGGTACTGGTGGAAGGCTGGGCAGGTGTAAAGGTCTGCCAAGTGTCAGAATAATCAGTCTGGTACTCAACGCGGTAAGGAAGATCATCGGTAGCCAAGACGGGGCTGAAGGCCACGTTGATAGCGGTGACATCGTTGTGGTGAAACCACTCCTCCGACGGGCCGCCGGCGGTACCGCTATCGGTGACTACGAGGTCCTCGGCCTTGGGGCTGTCCCGGGGCCCGAGGTAGGAGGCATTAACGTAGGTGCTTCTGGCGATCATGCCGGCGGAGGTCTGGCCTCCTGAAGATTTCTCGATGGCCGTTGTTACGCCACCTGCCGGACTGAATGCAGGGCCCTGTGCAGTAGCGGGTACGCCTGCCCTGACCACACCGTTGGCGTCTGTTGTCTCCAACGTGGCGGTGTTGACCGGAGGCCGCTGGCCGTCTTCCCAACCAGCTACCTCCTCCGGGTACCGGACGGTCAGCCAAATGCCCGTGTTGCTTCGGTCCAGGCAGTATCCGGTGTGGTCGTATTGTTCGGTGCTGGTCCACGTAGCTGTGGGCCATGCACTCGTGTCCCATGTGCCCAGGCCGGTAGAGGCCGAGGCGAACACGGCACCGGCAGGCAAGACGTCAGTGAGTTTCTGCGCGTAGGCGGAGAAACTCAAGTAGCTTTCCTCCGAGCACACATTAAACCGGTAGGTCACCTCGCGATGGGAGGAGCCGGTGATGGTGGTGGCCGTCTTCTGCGCACGGTAATCATGGGGACCAGTGACCAGTGACGTCACCGGACCGGATGATACTTCCCCGCCTGGTCCTCCGGTACCGGTCATTTCCGTGCTCAGCGGAAAGCCCTCGTACTTGCGCCCGTTGTCCACCTGAGACACCGTGTACACAATGCTGACAAGATCCTCAGTGGTTTCGTCGAGGATCATGCTCAGTACTCGGGTAGCGGGATCGTAGCTGTGGCTCAAAACTGGTGAAGAGCTACCGGTAGGGAGCCCCGCGAAGGTGGTGCCCTCCGGGAGTGTTGTGGTCATGGTTACACCGGTTGCCGGATGGGAGGCGTCGACGCCCTCGAAATCAACGGTTGCAGTGTAGTTGTAGTTCTGGCTCAGCGGGACCGTTTCCGGGGCGGTCAGTGAGATGGTGAAATCCCCTGCCGCTGCCATGGCCGGGGAAACGCCCAGCATCAGCGAACCCGCACTGACCACTGCGGCCAGTGCTGCCGCCGGAATCCGCATCACAGAGCGTCTCCGTGACGGGGGTATCCGAGGCTTGACTGTGGAGTCCTCCCTCGAACCCGGCGATTTTTGCCGCCGGCCGAAACGACCCCGTGACTGTACTGCGGACATCTATAGCTCCCTTGCTAGTCCCGGCCTCCCAACCCTGGTGCACACACAGCGGTGCGCAGGGCAAGGAAGCTCGGGGTTTGGAAAGTGAGCGTTCGCTCTCTTCTCCTATCTAGTGGGGGAGGTATCGCAAACGTGACGAAGTGATTGCTGACCGGGGACATATGTTGATAACTCCGGCATGGGAAAGGGAGTGTCAGGCGAAGTACACGCCGATTCGGTTGCCGTCGATTTCCTCTATGCGGATATCGATGTCGTAGACGTCGTACAGCATTCCGGCGCTCATGATGTCTGCAGGCGTGCCCTGATGGATCAGGCGTCCGTTCTTCATGGCCAGGATGGTGTCCGAATAGCAGGATGCGAAGTTGATGTCGTGGACCACCAGCACGATGGTCTTTCCGAGCTCGTCAGCCAAACGACGCAAAAGCCGCATCATTTCCACCGAGTGCTTCATGTCCAGGTTGTTGAGCGGCTCGTCGAGCAACAGGTATTCCGTGTCCTGCGCCAGGACCATGGCAATGTAGGCGCGCTGGCGCTGACCACCGGAGAGCTCATCAACGAACTTGTCCGCCATGGAGGCCAGGTCCAGCTGCCGGATGGCCTCTTCAACGTGCTCAAGGTCCTCAACTGTTGGCCGCCCACCACTGTGCGGAAAGCGCCCGAACGCCACCAGATCACGCACGGTCAATCGCATGGTCAGGTGGTTTTCCTGCCGGAGGATGGCCATGGTCTTGGCCAGTTCCTTGCTGGGAGTGGCCGTCACATCCAGCCCGGCAACGGATACTCCCCCTGCGTCCATGGGCTGCAGGCGGCTGATCAAAGAGAGCAGCGTGGACTTGCCGGCGCCGTTGGGGCCGATGATGGACGTGATGCCGCCGCGGGGGATTTGGCAGCTGACATCGTCCAGCACAGTGGTGCCGCCGTAGCGCTTGGTCACATTGCGGACGGTAATCATGGACGGATACCGATCATTTCAGTGAGCCTTTCAGCAACAAATAGAGGAAAAGAATGCCTCCGGTGAATTCGATAATCACGCTGAGGGCAGTGGCGAACCCGAACACGCGTTCCAGCAGCAACTGGCCACCCACCAGGGCAATGGCACCGAGGAGGACCACGATCGGGAGGAGCCAGGCGTGCCGGAAACCGCGGCATAGTTGGTAGCCAAGGCTGACCACCAGGAGCCCGAAGAATGTCACCGGACCCACCAACGCCGTGGAAATCGCCACCAGCAGGGAGCATGCCAGCAGCACGCGCATCACCACTGGCTTGTGGTCGACGCCCACGTTGATGGCTACTTCGCGGCCCAGCGCCAGGACGTCCAGTGTGTGCCGCATGCGCCAGACGCCAACGCAGACCAGAGCGACCAGTACAGCAGAAACACCCAGCAAACCCGGGTCAACGTTGTTGAAGCTGGCGAAGAACAAATCCTGCAGGATGATGAATTCGCTGGGTTCCATGAGCCGCTGAAGCAGCGAGGAGAACCCCCGGAACAAGGTCCCCAGCACAATCCCCACCAGCAACAGCAGGTGCAGCGATCGCGTGGCACCTGTGAACATCCACCGGTACAGGATGGCGCTGAACCCCATCATCAGCAGGATCTCCACCCCGAACTTGAGCGTGGACGGCGCCGTGGCCAGCGTTGCAGCTCCGGCCACGAAAGCCAAGCCGGTCTGCACCAGAATGTACAGCGAATCGAAGCCCATAATGGACGGCGTCAGGATCCGGTTCGCCGTCACTGTCTGGAACAGCAGCGTGGACACGCCCACCGCGACGGCCACCAGCAGCATCGCGGAGACCTTGATGACCCGACGCGGCAGGACGTACGCGATGTTCCCTTTGAGGTCGATTGTCAGGAAAACAGCAACCAGCACGACGGCGGCAATCGCCAGGATGCCGATCACCAGTTCCGGTGGGGTGCTGCGGATGGCGTCGCGCCAGCGCTTTCCGGCGGAAACGGGAGCGGCTGCGGGCGCCGGGGTCACAGGAGTTTCAGGCATTGCGTTTCCTCAGGAGCAGGAAGAGGAACAGGATGGCGCCGAGCACGGACATGACCATGCCAACCGGCACCTCGTAGGGGAACCTGATGGTCCGGCCGATGATGTCGCAAACCAGCACGAAGGCAGCACCGAACAACGCGGTCCACGGAACGGCCCGGCGGAGGTTGTCTCCGAACAGCAGGGACACGATGTTGGGGACCACGAGTCCCAGGAAGGGCACAGCTCCAACCGTGGTGACCACCACGGCGGAGATCAGGGAGACGATCATCAGGCCAAGCCGCATGGTGCGGGCGTAGTTCAGGCCAAGGTTGGTGGTGAAGTCCTGGCCCATGCCTGCCACCGTGAAGCGATCGGCGGCGAAGAGGCCCACCAGGACAAGAACAGCAACAATCCACAGCAGCTCGTACCGGCCACGGAGAACACCGGAGAAATCGCCGATCATCCAGTTGCTGAGTGTCTGCAGGAGATCAAAGCGGTAGGCAAAGAACGTGGTAACTGCCGCAATAATGCCGCCCAGCATGATGCCCACCAAGGGAATGAGGAGGGTGTTGCGGGCCGGGAGCCGCCGCAGGATGGCCAGGAACAATGCTGTGCCGAGGATCGCGAACACAGAAGCCACCATCATCTTGGTGAGAATTGGAGAGTCCGGAGCCAGTACGGTGACTACCAGGATTCCGAGCGTTGCGGATTCAACCGTTCCCACGGTGGAGGGCTCCACAAAGCGGTTCCGGGCCATGAGCTGCATGATCAACCCGGCAACGGCAACAGCCATCCCGGCCAGGACCACAGCCACGGTGCGCGGCACCCGCGAAACCCAAAAGATTTCCCAAGCGCCGGCGTCGTTCGCCAGCAACGCGGGCAGTGAGACGTCACTGACCCCTACGAAGATGCTGCCAACGGCGATCACCAGCACCACGGCAGCAGCCGCAACCAGGCGGGCGGTCTCGCCAGCCCGGTTGCGGCTTGCTGGTGCCGTGGGGCGCACGGCTGTGATTGTCACTTCAGTTAAGGGCTAAGCGACGGAGTCGGCCACTGCTGTGACCATGGCTTGGACGTTGTTCAGTCCGTAGCCCACGATGTACCAGCCGGCAGGATCGAGGTTGACGATCTTGTTGTTCTTGGCGGCGTTGGTGGACTTGACGAGCTCGTTGTCCAGGATCGGATTTGCCGTGGAACCGGCGGTGCCGATGGCGGTGTCGCGGTTGATGACGTAGAGGATGTCCGGGTTGGTTTCCTTGATGTATTCGAAGGAAACGGCCTCGCCATGGGAGCCTTCAGCCTTGACCTCAGCGGCCGTCGGAACGCCCAGGACGTCGTGGATGATGCCAAAGCGAGAGCCCGCGCCGTACGCTGTGACTTCGCCGCCGGAGGTCAGGACGATCAGGCCCTTGCCGGCGGTAGCTGCCTTGGTCTTGGTGTCCGCGACAACCTTGTCTACCTCAGCGAGCTTGGAAGCAACTTCGTCTTCCTTCTTGAAGATCTTGCCGAGCTTCTCTGTCTGGGCCTTGAAGCTTTCCATCGGCTTGGCGGCATCAACGGAGAGATCAATGGTGGGGGCGATCTTGCTCAGTTCTTCGTAAGCGCCGGCGGTGCGGCCGGAGACGATGATGAGGTCCGGGGCTGCGGAGCTGACAGCTTCGAAGTCGGGTTCCTTGAGTGAGCCAACCTTGGCGTACTTGGCGTCGGAGAACTTCTTCAGCGCCTCCGGGTAGCTGGCTTCGGGAACACCGGTGGGCTCGACGCCGAGCGCGTTCATGGTGTCCAGAACGCCCAGATCGAACGTGACAACCTTCTCCGGGTTCACGGGAACGTTGGACGTGGAGCCTTGGGCGTGCTCGATGGTGATGGTGCTGGCTTCCTCGGGCTGCGAAGACGCCGTTGCCCCGCCCCCACAAGCCGTAACAGTCAGCAAGGCAGCCCCTGCAGCCAGTGCCCCAATGTAGCTCGACAGCCTCTTCTTCACGCCAGTACTCCACTCACTAATAAGTCATAGATGTGTTGCCTAATTGCGCTTTGACTCTATTAGTTAGGTGAGGCTAACTTCAAAGCCGAAAGGCCCTCCAGCGGGTAAAAGTGAGCTATCTCACTGGTTTTTCTCCCGCTGGAGAGCCTTTATGACGATCGGTGGTTAAACTTACGCTTCGGCCTGCCGGTCCTCCACAAGCTTCTGGACGGCGGCGAAGAGCGGGTGCGGCGGCGTCAGTTCCGTGATGCGCTCGACGGCGGTCGCTGCGTCCAGCTCGGACAGAAGCTTTGCCAGTTCCACCGCTTCGTCGTCGTTGCCGTCGTCGAAACGGAGGGCTGCGGACATCGCCTCAAGCAATGCCACCGGTGTGACACCGCGTTCGGCCAACTCCGCCGCCGGGCCAACGAATCGCTCGTGGCGGCTGAGCTTCCGCAGAGGCGCCCGGCCCACGCGGTTCACGGTATCCGGCAGGTGTGGGTTGGTGAAGCGGGACAGGATCTTTTGCACATAGGCTTCCTGCTCAGCCTCCACAAACCCATGCTTGGCCACCAGCAGTTCCTTGGTTTCCTCCAGCACCGCCCGGACCTTCGCTGCCACAGCCGGATCCGCCATGGCATCGGAGATCTTCTCAAGCCCTGCTGCGTAGCCGAAGTACGCAGCAGAAGCGTGGCCGGTGTTCACCGTGAACAGCTTGCGTTCGATGTACGGCCCCAGCTCGTCCACGAAGGTAGCTCCGGGAATCTTCGGGGCGTTGTCTCCAAACGGCGTACGGTCAATGACCCACTCGTAGAAGGTCTCCACCGTGACGTCCAGGCCTTGTCCCGCCGCCTGATTGGGGACGATGCGGTCCACGGCCGTGTTGGCAAAGACCGCGACTGCCCCCAAGTCACCCGCGGATTCGTCCCAGGCAGCCTGGATCTCCGTGTGCAGGAGGTCCGTGGCGTTGATGGCATTCTCGCAAGCCATCACTTGGAGGGCCGGCAAGTCCGCGGGACGGGCCGCCAGCCCTCGGGCGATTACTGGTGCCACGAACTTCAGGATGTGTGGCCCCACTGCAGTGGTGACCACATCCGCCGTCGAAATTTCCTCAACAACAGCGGCTTCCTGCGAGGCGGAGTTGAGGGCACGGAAGCCGGAGACGGTCTTGACCGCTGGGTTTTCACCAACCTCGTGCACGTCGTAGCTGCTTGCGTCGGCGAGCTGGCTGATCAGGGCGTCCGCTACGTCCGCGAACACCACCTCATAGCCGGCCTCGTGGAGCAGCAGCCCCACGAAACCACGCCCGATGTTGCCTGCCCCAAAATGAACTGCCTTCACTATGCGTTGACCTTTCCGAACAGCTCCAACACTTCATCAACCGTGGTGGCTTCCTCCAACTGGGCAACCTGCGCCTTGTTGGTGAAGATCTTGGCGATCGAGGACAGGATGTGGAGGTGCTCGTTATTGATACCGGCCACGCCCACCACAAACTTCACTTGCTTGCCGCCCCAGTCGATGCCCTCCGGGTAGCGGATGATGGACACTGCCGAGTGGTTGATGTGTTCCTTGGCATCGTTGGTGCCGTGCGGGATCGCCAGGAAGCTGCCCATGTACGTGGACACGGATTCCTCGCGCTCGTGCATGGCGTGGACGTAGCTGACATCCACGGCACCGCGATCCAGCAGGAGCTTTCCGGCTTCATCGATCGCGGCGTCCCGGTCAGTCGCAGTTCCATTCAGGACCACGCTTTCGCGGAGCAGGACACCTTTACCTTCAACGGGTTGACCGTCTATTGCTTTACCGCCTGCGGCGGGGGCCGGCTCAGCGGCATGCGCACCATGGGCGGGGGCTGCTGTTGTGGCAGCTGCGGCGGGCTGTACGCCGGCGGCGGGCTCCGTCGTCGTGCCTGAGTCGGGCGTTACGCCTGTTTCAGATGCCGCACCTTCGCTGTTGCTGCTCCGGACCAGGTCCACGATTTCGTCGTACTTGGGGCTGTTCATGAAGTTGTCCACCGAGTAGTGAACGGCGCTGGCCGTCCTCGGCTGGGCACGTTCGGTGAGGTCCTGGTGCGTGACCACAACGTCGTAGTTGTCGTTGAGGTTGGCGATGGCCGAGTTGGTGACCTTGACGTCCGGGAAGCCGGCCGCCTTGATCTTGTTGCGCAGGACCGAGGCACCCATGGCGCTGGAACCCATGCCGGCGTCGCAAGCGAACACGATGTTCTGGACCGGGCGGGTGAGGACAGTGCCAGCCTGGGCACCGGCGCGTACTTGGCCGCCGGCGCTCTCACCGGTCAGGGCAGAGGAGACGGAGCTCTTCTTGCCTTTCATGGCCTCCATGCGCGAGGTAGCTGCGGAGAGATCATCCTCGCCCTTGTTCTTGGACGTACGCAGGATAACCGCAGCGATGAGGAAGGACACGGCCGTCGCCAAAACAACCGCCAGGATGACGCCCACATAGCTGTCACGGGATGTCTGTGCCAACACGGCAATGATCGAACCCGGGGCAGCCGGAGCCACGAGGCCGGAATTGGTGACGGCCATAGTGGCAATGCCCGTCATGCCGCCACCGATCGCAGCGAGGATCAGGATGGGCTTCATGAGCACGTATGGGAAGTAGATCTCGTGAATACCACCGAGGAAGTGAATGATTGCTGCGCCGGGAGCCGAAGCCCTGGCTGCACCGCGGCCGAAGAACATGTAGGCCAGCAGGATGCCGAGGCCCGGGCCGGGGTTGGCTTCGAGCAGGAACAGGATGGACTTGCCCTGTTCCAGCGACTGCTGAATACCCAGCGGAGTAAGCACGCCGTGGTTGATGGCGTTGTTGAGGAACAGGACCTTGGCGGGCTCGATGAAAATGCTGGTCAGCGGCAACAGGCCGTTATTGACCAGGAACTCCACAACCTCGCCAGCACGGTCCGTGAACCACTTAACAACATAGGAAAGGCCGTAGAAACCGCCCAGCGCCAACACTGCGCCCCAAATACCGGCGGAGAAGTTGTTGACCAGCATCTCAAAGCCCGGACGGATCTTGCCGTCCCAGAGCCGGTCGATCTGCTTCATGGTCCAGGCACCCAGCGGGCCCATGATCATGGCACCGATGAACATGGGAGAGTCTGTACCCGCGATCACGCCCATGGTGGCAATGGCGCCCACCACGCCGCCTCGGACGTCATAGACCATCCGGCCGCCGGTGTAGGCGATCAGGATTGGAAGCAGGTACGTGACCATCGGGCCGACGATGCCGCCGTTGGGTTCGCCTTCGGCATTGGTTCCGAAGCCGCCCAACTCGGCTACGGGAATCCAACCCTTCTCAATGAACAGGGCAGTGATGAGGCCCCAGGCGATGAAGGCGCCAATGTTGGGCATGATCATGCCGGACAGGAATGTTCCGAACTTTTGGACACCAACGCGGGCGCTGGTGCGGGGCTTCGCAACGGTCTCTGTTGCCATGTGAATTCCTAACGTGTGTCCCGCTGCGGCGCGGGGTCAGTCGATATAGATCGAGAGAGAACAGCCTTAGGAGCTGCTGGAAATGCGGTGAAGCCACTCGAGGAACAGCTTCAATTCAGAGCTGGAAAGTTGGTCCGAATGTGAGGCCTGCAGTGCCGCATTCAGGGCGATTGCCGCAACAACCACGGACGACTTACCGGAGTCGTCCGCTGCGGCGCCACGGGCGGTGTCCGTGGAGACGGCGAAAATCATGGAGTCCCGTGTCATCGTTGAGAGCTCGAGGTTCCGTTCTTCCACCGGTTCTGCGATCAGCATGAGCGTGACGCCCACGTTGGCGGCCAGAATGCTGCGTGCCGCCTCGCGGGGCGGCACGTTGATCTGACCGGCGATAGCGGCTTTGTTCAGCATTTCTTCCAGAAGCGCTTCAGCATCGGCCACGATTGCCGGCCGGCTTTCCGGTCTGATATTGCCGAACATCACCAAATACAGATGGGGTTGGCTCAGCCCGAACTGGACGTGGTTGTCCCACATCCGCCGGACGTCTTCCAAGGGCTCCCCGGACGGTGCAAAATCCCGCTCCCCCGCCACATACTCTTCAAATCCGGCCGATACGACGGCGTCGAACAGGCCTTCCTTGTCGCCAAAGTGGTGGTAGAGCGTTGGCGCCGTGACCCCGGCAAGCTTGGTGATCTGGCGCGTTGAGACCGCTGACCCCTCCGAATTCGCCAGCAATTCGGCAGCTGCGCGAAGCAACCGAATTTTGGGCGGAAGCTGGTCATCGAAACTCATAACCGCTACCCTAGCACCTATAGCGTTGCTATATGAAGTGGCTCACAAAGGAATTTTGTAGGCTAGTTTTCGAGGCTCCCGGTGCCGTCGCCGGCGGGCCTGAACCAACAAGCAGGAACAGAGGATTCAGTGCAGAATTTCCAAGGAGTAGGGGTAAGCCCTGGCCGCATCATTGGTTCCGTCCGCCAGATGCCCAAGCCGGTGAGCGAACCGCCGTCGGGAGAGCGTTTGGCAGCGGACGTGAGTCCGGAAGACGCCGTCGCGGGTTTGAAAGCGGCTGCGCAGGCGGTGCATGACGAACTCAAGGGACGCGCGGACAGTGCTTCCGGCGACGGCAAAGCCGTCCTCGAAGCCACTGCGCTCATGGCCAAGGACACCATGCTCCTGAAGTCGGCCGCGAAGCTGATCAATGCCGGCTCCTCGGCCGAAAGGGCTATCTGGGAAGCCGGCGCTTCCGTCTCCGAAATGCTGCACAACCTGGGCGGCTACATGGCCGAGCGCGCCACCGACGTCCTGGACGTGCGCGCCCGCATCGTTGCCGAACTCCGCGGCGTCCCCGCTCCAGGTATTCCGGCCTCGGACACGCCCTTCATCCTGGTGGCCGAGGACCTCGCACCGGCGGACACCGCAACACTGAATCCCGCCGTGGTCCTTGCTCTGGTGACCTCGGGCGGCGGCCCGCAGTCCCACACGGCCATTATTGCGCGCTCACTCGGCCTGCCCGCCGTGGTGGCTGCACATGGCGTTGACTCCGTGGCCGACGGCTCCGAGGTCTACGTGGACGGCGCAGCTGGTTTCGTCGCTGTTTCACCCTCTGAGGAGCAGCGCGCTGCAGCGACGGCGTGGGCGGAAACCTCCGCCACGCTCGCCGAATTCGACGGAAACGGCACGACGGCGGACGGCCACCTGGTGCCGCTCCTCGCCAACGTCGGCGGAGCCAAGGACGCCGTGGCAGCTGCCGCTTTGGGCGCCCAGGGTGTTGGCTTGTTCCGCACCGAATTCTGCTTCCTTGAACGAGACACCGAGCCCTCCGTGGAGGAGCAGGCCGCGGCTTACAAGGCCGTTTTTGACGCGTTCCCGGGCAAGAAAGTTGTCCTTCGCACGCTCGACGCCGGCGCCGACAAACCACTCCCCTTCCTCACGGATGCCACCGAACCCAACCCTGCACTGGGTGTTCGCGGATACCGCACCGACTTCACCACACCAGGTGTCTTGGAGCGCCAGCTCGAGGCCATTGCCCGGGCAGCTTCGGAATCCGACGCCGATGTGTGGGTCATGGCCCCCATGATCTCAACGGCCGCCGAAGCCGGCCGCTTCGCTTCACTCTGCGCAGCTGCCGGAATCCAGACCCCAGGCGTGATGGTGGAGGTCCCCTCCGCTGCGCTGACCGCCGCCACCGTGCTGCGCGAAGTCGGGTTCGCGTCCCTCGGAACCAACGACCTCACCCAGTACGCCATGGCCGCCGACCGCCAGCTCGGACCCCTCGCGGAACTCAACACCCCGTGGCAGCCTGCCGTGCTCCGGCTCGTGCAGCTCACCGTTGAAGGTGCGGCGCAGGAAAGCTCCGGCCGCGAAGGCGACCCCAAGCCCGTGGGCGTCTGCGGTGAGGCTGCCGCCGACCCTGCCCTCGCCGTCGTACTGACCGGGCTGGGTGTCACCACACTGTCCATGACCGCGCGCTCCCTGCCCGCCGTCGGGACCGTGCTGAAAACGGTGACACTGGAGCAGGCGCAGGAACTGGCCCGGCTCGCTTTGTCTGCTCCGAGCGCTCTTGAGGCCCGCGACTGGGTCCGCGCCAAACTCCCCGTACTCGAAGAACTCGGCCTCTAACTTTTCGCTTCCGACTTTTAGGAGAAATCCATGCCCGAACGCACAGCCACCATCGCCAGCCGCTCCGGACTGCACGCCCGCCCCGCCGCCTTGTTCGCCGAGGCTGCAGGCGAGCAGCCCGTGGAGGTCACCATTGCCATGCAAGGCGAACCCGCCGATGACGCGCTCGACGCCGCGAGCATCCTTTCGCTCATGACGCTCGGCGCTGCCAAGGGTGACGTAGTGGTGCTGCGGGCCGAGGGGGACGGAGCCGACGCCGCGCTGGACGCACTGGTCAAGCTGCTGGAGACGGACTTGGACGCAGAGTAGCTGCTCGCCGGGTTGGGCCGGTACGACGATTCGCTGCACCTTAGACGATAGGAGTCGTCTAAGGTGCAGCGATCCGTCTCAATGGATGCTGGACGCGGTGTGCGACGGTCCAACGTGAGCCACGCGCTAGGCTTCTGCCATGGCATTGATAGCTCCCCGCGTCACCCCCGGCTTGCCCGCCGACGACGCCCGGAATCTGGCACGCTCCCTCCAAGACAGCGATGACATCACCGTGTTCGTAGATGGCACGGTCCACCGCCTGCCCACCGAGGCGAGGGACGCCGTCGTCGACCTCCTCGCCAGGCTGAGCCGCGGCGAAACGGTGACGGTGAGCAGCGTGGAGGAAATGCTCACCACCTCACAAGCGGCTGAGCTTGCCGGCATCTCCCACACCTATCTGCGCAACATGACAGATCGCGGCGAAATCCCGGTGGAGTACCGGGGAACGCATCGCCGCATCCGGCAGGCCGCCATCATTGAATGGCTGGCAACGCAGAAGAAAAAGCAGCAAGCCCAAGCGGCCACGGCAGACGACGTCACCGATTCCCAGAGCTAGCCAACCCACATCACCAGCATGCTGTTCAATAGCGGTATGGCAAAAAGCTCCCCTTCGACCGTTTGGCCCGTGGTGCACCAGGAGCGTCGTGCGCTGATCCAAGACCTCGAACCGCTTGAGCCAGCGCAATGGCAGACGCCGTCCCTGTGCTCCGGCATCCGCCGCGACTACCCCGCCCAGCACGGGGCCACCGTACTCAGCGCATTACTGCTTGCGGTGTCAGGGCGGCCGATCGGGAGCGATGAAGTGAGCGGACCCGGAGCTCCGGTGTTCCTGCAACGGTTGGGAAACGAGTGAAGATGCCAGGGGACACAAAAGGATTGCTTTCTGCCGACGTCCAGGCCTTAGGCCTGACCGGCAGGATCCATTGGACGAAAGGCTCGCCTGCGCCGGAGCCGGGCGCAGAGCCGGGGAGCGAACCCGCGTACATCTTGATTCACGGGATCGGGGTGTCGCATAGATACCTGGCGCGGTTGCATGCTGTTCTCGCGGCGAGCGCACCGACGTACTCGCTGGACCTGCCCGGTTTTGGCGGGACGCCCAAGCCCGGTCGCCAGCTCTCAGTGGAGGACTACGGCGCGTTCATTGCCGATACACTCGCGTCGTGTGGCATCGACTCCTACGTGTTGGTGGGGCATTCGATGGGTACGCAATTTGCCATCGAGGCGGCCCTGCGCGCCCCCGAGCAGGTCAAGCAGTTAGTACTGATGGGTCCCGTGGTGGATTCACGGCATAAAAATGTGTGGCGGCAGTCGCTGGCCCTGACCCTCGACGGAATACTCCGCGAGAGTCCCACGTCCAACGCGATCGTCATGTCCGACTACTTCCGCTGCGGCCCGCGCTGGTACCTCACCGAGCTGCCGGTGATGATGAAATACCCCACGGAGAAAAGGCTGGCCGGCATCCAGGTACCGTTGCTGGTCCTGCGCGGTAGCCGCGACCAGGTGGCGGGCCCGGATTGGTCACTGCGGTTGTCCAGGACAGTGGTACAGGGTCGCTTGGTAGAGATTCCGGGCGTCGGGCACGTGGCGCAGCACATGCGTCCCAAGGCTGTGGCGGATGCCATCCGGAGCTTCGTCACCGCTACCACTCCGCACCGCTAAACACTGACGCACGACGCCGGCACCTGGCGTGGGTGCCGCTTGTCGGGTAGCCGCGTCCCGGCTAGGCTGACGGAGCAAGCGCATTAGTAAGTTTGCTTACGAAAGGGCTGATCGTGACTGACAAAGACTCAACTGAAGAGACCCAGGGCTTCGGCACCACCGGCGCCACAGGACCCTTCGCCACAGGATCCTATGACACGACCTCCGATGCCGACAGCATCCACGAAGATCCCGATATGCGCCAGGACGAGGACGAGGATCCCGCAGCCTCCGCCAACCCGGACCCCCTGGACGGCAACGTCACAGGGTTGGAGCCCGGCGGTGGAGTTCCTCCGGGAGAAACCCCGCCGGCCGAAGGCAGCATGAGCAGCGACCAAGGCCACCACGAGTAACTACGCTGCAAGCCTCGCTGTTACGTCGCTAACCCGCTGTTTCGTTGCTGGCCAGCGACGTAACAGCGGGTTGGCAACGCCCTAGGTGTTCGGTAGCTTCAGGATCTCCCCGAGATCGTACTCAGCGGGCTCTTCCAGCTGCGCGTACGTGCAGCTCCCGGGGGTCCTGTCCGGCCGCCACCTGCGGAACTGCGTGGTGTGCCGGAACCTGTCCCCCTCCATGTAGTCGTACTTCACTTCGATCACGAGCTCGGGGCGCAGGGGCACGAAGGAGAAGTCCTTGCCCCCGCTCCAGCGGCTTTGGGCGCCCGGCATGCGTGAACCCCCGGCAGCCTCGTCCTGCCTGGCCCATTCGCCCCACGGGTGTTGGTCGAGTTCAATCTGATACGGCTCAAGCTCAGCCACCAAGGCCTCGCGCTTGGCCATGGGAAACGATGCCACTACTCCCACGTGATGCAGCCGGCCGGTGTCATCGTGCAGGCCAAGCAGCATGGAGCCCACTACTTTCGCGGTCTTGTGCCAGCGGAACCCAGCCACCACGCAATCGGCCGTGCGCTCGTGTTTGGTCTTGAACATCACCCGCTTGTTCGGGAGGTACGCCCCATCCAGTGGTTTGGACAGCACACCATCCAGGCCCGCGCCCTCCAGTTGTACGAACCACTCCTGTGCCCGTTCCAGATCAGTCACCGCAGGAGTCACATACACAGGCGGCTCGGCCTCGGCGAGCGCACGTTCCAAGATGGCCCGGCGCTCGGAGAACGGCTTGTCCATGAGGTTCTGATCGCCTAGCGCGAGGATGTCGAACGCAATCATGGACGCCGGGGTCTTCTCAGCAAGCATACGGACGCGGCTGTCGGCGGGGTGGATCCGCTGCTGGAGCACCTCGAATTCGAGCCGGCCACCCTCGATCAGGACGATTTCGCCGTCAATCACGCATTTGTCCGGCAGGTTCTTCCTGAGGGCATCCACCACCTCGGGGAAGTAGCGGGTCATGGGCTTCTCGTTGCGGCTGCCCAGGACGATCTCGTCGCCGTCCTTGAAGACGATGGTCCGGAAGCCGTCCCATTTGGGCTCATAGTGCCCAACTTCGGGGATGGTCGGAACGGATTTGGCGAGCATGGGCGAGACGGGTGGCATCACAGGCAGGTCCATAGACAATGTCTACCCGCCGGTGCGCGCCGAAGCTAGTGTTGGCCAGGGATATCTTGGTCGAGCGGCCCAGCGAGTGCCGCCCAGCACCGGCCCCGAAGCCTAAGCGCTAGAAGCCTACCGCTTAGGCTGAACTACCGCCCGTTACATTAATGTGACTTTACTTTCCGGCTCATGTACCGTCGTAGGGCGACCCATATCTCCGCTGGGCCGCTTCCGGATTGACGCCGAGCTCTGCCGCAATCCGGGATCCGCCAGACCCGCGGCAGAGACGGGGGACCCAGGTTCCCGGGCTTGTTACCCACAAGCCCTTGGGGTGAAGCCGCCTTGCGCGGCCGGACGGCCTCGTCCGAACCCGACAGCTAACCTCGAAGGCGTTGAGAGGCAACCACCATGTCCCCAACCATGGATCAGCCGCGCCGCGCCCAGACTGAAGGCGAGCGCACCAAGCCAACCGGACGCCGTCGGGCCCAACCCAGCGGATTCCTTGACAACGCGCCGGCAGATTCCGCCGCCGTCAGCGGAACGTCAAGCACGACGCCGGAACCCGCCACGGCGGCCATGCCCGCCGCGGTGAAACCCACCACGCGTGCGGAAATCCGTGCAGCCGAGCGCGAGCGTGCAGCCCGGGCCGTACTCGCGCCCGAGGAATCGGCGGCAGCTCCGAAGTCCACCACACCGGGACCACCTACCGCAGCCATCCCCATCGTTCCGCCGGCCAGCCAGAAACCCGATTCACGGGAATCCAGTAGCCAGGAACCCGCCACCACGGCTATTCCAGTAGTGCAGCCTGCAACGCCGGAACCCGCAACTGCGGCCATTCCCGTAGTCACTGCCCGCGATGAGTCCGCGCGCACGCCGGAACCCACGGAGTCCCCGCGCAAGGACGCTGAGTCCCCGCGCGGCAAGTCTCCGGCTCAGGTGGCCGCAGCCGCTACAGCCTCGGCATCATTGGCTAGCCGCCGGGACGTTCGAAAGCCAGCCGCTGCGCCCACCACCAAGTCCGGTTTTGGCGCCACATCCTCGTTCGGCCGTGAGCCGTTCGGCCGCGAACCACAGGCCGCCCTGCGCAAGGCGGCTTCGGTCAAACACATGAGCCAGCGCATGGCCGTGGTGGCGGGGGCCCTTGGCCTCGTGCTGACAGCCGGCGCTTTGGGGCCGGCCCTCGAACTTCCGTTCTTCGGCCAGGAAACCCCGTCGCAGGAAGCCGGCGGGGGCGAAGGCCGCACCTCGGGTTCGGCATCGCCCGGGCCCAAGGCTTCCTACACCACGGCGTCGTCGCCATCGGCCACCACGCCATCCTCAGCAACAGGGGCAACGGCTTCCTCCGAGGCCGGCCAGCCCGCGACAATCGCGGAGGCACCCGGGGCGGTGTCGCCGTCGTCGACTCCCACCCCACAGGTTTCGCTCGCGGACCCGGTATGGGTCCCGTCAGCGGGCTCGTCCGCAGTCCCGGCAGTTCCTGGCGCCACCAGCCCGGCACCCACCCAGCCGGCCCCCGCGCCGAGCGACGTGCCGCCGTCGGACACCATCACTACACCGCCTGCGCCGACGCCAACGGGCACCCCCACACCGACCCCGACTCCCACAGGAACTGCGACTCCCACACCGACTCCAACGCCGACGGATACTGCAACGCCGACGTCCAAGCCGAAACCGGGCAACCCGACCGCTGCCTCAGCACCGCAGCCCAGTGAATCGGCACTTCAGGACATCCTCGATGCCGCACAGAAGGTATTCGGTTGAGCACCCGCCTGCCGCGTACGTCCACCCATGCGGGGTGGCATAGCCGGTACTGCAGCAGCAGCCGGACTGCCACGTTTCGTCGGCGGATGGGGCGCTGGAGCTGCCAGCGTTTGCGGCGCTCCTAAGGCAACACCGCATACTTCGTACTTACAAGGGGAAGCAGGCTCAGATCCGTGGCCGTACTGCCCAACGCCTGGCCTTCAGGGCCGCATGTAACTCGAGCCGGATCGCGCCACTCAACGGATCAGCACCGATGAGCTGGCGGATCCGGCCGAGCCTGTTGTAGATGCTGCTCCTGTGGAGATGAAGTTTGGCGGCGACGTCCTGAACCGAGCCGTCATTGTCATAGAGCAATTCAAGGACGGGCAGGAGTTCGCCGTTTTTGTCGTGGTCCTCGAGTGCCCTGAAATGCACAGATCCCGTGTCATCCCAACCGCCCGGTGCTACCAAACGATCGAACAGCTGGTACACGCCAACAGTTCGGCTGTCCACGAGCTCACCCAAAGGGAGGTCTACTGCGGCCGCTTGGGCAGCAACCTTCGCTTGCCGGTACGCACCGGACAGCTGCCGGATAACTTGGAATGGTTCGCTGATCCCCAGGATTACCCTGTCCACTTTGCGGCCTGCGCGTTTGGCCAGCTCCAGTTGATAGTGCACCAAAACCTGGGCATGGTCCGCCCGGCCGCCCGACTCGCGGAACAACACAACGGAATGCGTCTCCGTTCCGGCGCTGAACAACGCGGCGTTCACGCCAATGGTGGACTGCAGCGCGGCAGATCGATGCGTCAGGGTAGCTGCAATGGGATCGACGTCGGACCTCGCGCCATCGGGGTCGAGGATAGTCACCAGCTGCCACGGACCGCGGCCCTGGATTTCCTTCCAACCCGCGACGGCGGCCACAGCGTTGGATTCGCCGCCGCAGGCTGAGAGAAACTCCTGTTCACGCCGTCGCCGGAACTCCGATTCAGCCGTGTTGGAATCAAGGAGCAAGCCCGCCAGCAGGTCCAGCTCGTCCCGCACGCCTGGCAGTTCGGCGAGTATCGCCGTCGCGCTCTGTTCTTCAAGGTCAAGCTGCACCCACAAGTACCCCACGCGGAAACCGCGCACCAGCAAGGGGACACAGACGCGGCCCAACATGCCCAGTTCGTCGTTGGCTGGAACCACCACGGGTCGCACCGCCGTGGCAATGCCGTGAGCGAGCTGCCATGCGCTGACGTCGCTGGGTACCCGCTTGCTCAGGAGGAAGTTCACGCGGACGCGGTCGGCGTGGGACTGGTTGGAGCTGTAGGCGAGGAGAACGCCGTCGAGGTCTTCCAGGGAGAGCCCGCGGCCCAGCTTCAAAGCCACCCGTTCAACGATCTGTTCCACGTCCTGCTGCATCGGAAAAGCGTACCAACAGCAGGCGACACTTGACGCTTCAGTGCTCGACAAATGTCGAACTTGCCCGGCTAGGATCCTTGTATCCACAGGGTTTTCCTGTGCGGGCTGTTCCGACTCCATGTCGCCTGCCTCACAGCCGGATTTATTCTGGAATCACAGCCCGCAACACATTTTTCGGCCGAAGAGCCCGCTAACGATGGAGCCCACAGATGATCATCGGTGTCCCCAAAGAAATCAAGAACAACGAGTTCCGCGTAGCCATCACGGCTGCCGGCGTCCACGAGTTCCGCACCCACGGACACTCCGTTCTGGTTGAGCGCGGCGCAGGCCTCGGCTCGGGCATCACCGACGAGGAATACTCGATCGCCGGCGCAGAAATCGTCAACGAAGCCGACGATGTCTGGGCCCGCGCAGACATGGTCATGAAGGTCAAAGAACCCATCGCGGCCGAGTACCACCGCTTCCGCAAGGGCCTCATCCTCTTCACCTACCTCCACCTCGCCGCAGAGCCCGAGCTCACCGCCGAGCTCATCAACTCCGGCGTCACGGCCATCGCCTATGAAACCGTTCAGGAGGGCCGCACGCTTCCGCTCCTCGCCCCGATGTCCGAGGTCGCAGGTCGCCTGTCCGTAGTGGTCGGCGCTTCCTCCCTCATGGCTCCGGCCGGTGGCAAGGGTGTCCTCCTGGGCGGCGTACCGGGTGTGCGCCCGGCCAAGGTTGTTGTCCTCGGCGCCGGCGTTGCGGGAACCAACGCCGCCGCCATGGCGCTGGGCCTCGGTGCTGATGTCACCATCATGGACATCAACATCAACCGGCTGCGCGAACTCGACGCCCTCTACCAGGGCCGCCTGAAGACCGTTGCCTCCAACGCCTACGAGATCGAGAAGTCAGTCATCGACGCAGATCTCGTGATCGGCTCCGTCCTGATCCCCGGCGCCAAGGCACCCAAGCTGGTCACCAACGACCTCGTTGCCCGCATGAAGCCGGGCTCGGTTCTTGTGGACATCGCCGTTGACCAGGGCGGCTGCTTCGAGGACACGCACCCCACCACCCACCAGGAACCGACGTACAAGGTCCACAACTCGATCTTCTACTGCGTTGCCAACATGCCTGGCGCCGTTCCGAACACCTCCACGTACGCACTGACCAACGTCACCCTGCGCTACGCCGTGGCACTGGCCAACCTGGGCGTCAAGGCCGCCTTCGACCGCGATCCCGCGCTCGCCGCCGGCCTCAACATCGCTGCAGGCCACGTGGCACACCACTCCGTTTCCGAGGCACACAACCTGCCGCTGGTGACGGACTGGCACAGCCTGGTCACCGCATAGCGAAGCCTTCGCGGCGACAGAAACACGTCCCTGGCCCGCTGTTCCGTTGCTGCCCAGCAACGGAACAGCGGGCTTCCGACGTTTCAGCGCGAAAAGTTCCGATGGGTGTCTCCACCTCGAGCTGCAGCACAGGCTCCTGGATGCCCAGCTTGTGGAGAAGCAGGCGAGTGCGTGTCTCCCCCACTGACTCGGATCGCTTATCCATTGCGGCGAGAACCTGACGCAGCCGCCGCGCACCCCGCGTGATCCTGCCGCTGTCCAGAAAATGTTGCAGGATTCCCGGATCAGCACCCCGCCTGAGGGCCTGGTCCGCGATAACCACGGCTGCTTCGAACGCCAACGTTCTCGCACAGTCGATCACTGTCCGTTCAAGGCTCGTGACTCTGACCCGGCCTCCCCACGGCGCGGGCACTTCCGTGATTTCTTCCGGGTTCAACGGCCCACCGTGGGCAACCACATCCGCACCCGAACTTGCCTGGGCAGGAGAGAATGGCGTGGTGACATGCACTTGAGGGCCACCTTCCCAGTCAGGGCACCCATGGAGCCGGGCAGCACTCAGGTGGCTATACGTTGCTTGGCCCGATGTGCTGCACGCATGGGCCTGAATACGAAGTATCTCCCGTTCCCAGGGCTTGCGACGACGCCAGTCAACTGTCCGGACATAGGCACCGCGCCTCAGCCTCAGGAGCTTCCCCGAACGCACTCCTGCGGTCAGCGCGCGGTCCCCCAGGCCCGTGGCCGCAAGCTCGGGGGTTGAGGCAACAAGGGTGGACGGCCAATGCTCAGCGAGAAGGGCATCAAGCTTTTGTGATTGCATCTACCCATTTTTGGTGCAGGGGTGGCCGACAACCATCGATGATGCATCCTATGTGGACAACTACGTGCCGAGGCCGCTGTTCCGTTGAGGCCCAACGACGGAACAGCGGGCCGAGAACGGATTTGCGGTTAGGGCCTCGACGGGAGGGACGGAACCAGCTGCGACGGAACCGGCACAGGAACACCCGAGGGGCCAAGCTTGGAGGGATCGATCGTGGAGGGGTCGATCTCCGGCGGGGTCACGGGCAACACCGGCGGCGTGGGGATGACGCCGTTTCCGGGCTCCTGGTGCGACGGCGCGTTGGGGGTACGTTGCGATGGTTCGCCCCCGGGCTGCGGCTGGGGTTCGGGAGCAACAGGACTGACGGGTGCCGCCGGAGCAGGCTGGGGTTGGACAGTGGCAGGACCTTGCTGCGGCACGTCCGGAGCAGGCACCTGCTGCTCGGGGGTGGTGCCAGCGGGCGCATCGGGTTGGGGAGCGCTGCCCGAACCCGGGTTCAGTTGTGACACCACCGAACCGATTGCTGCTCCAAGATGCTGGAAAGCGCCCGGCAGGCCGCCCTCCGATGCGACGGCAGCGGTAGCCCCGCCTGCCAAGGACACGGCAACGGCAAGGCCCGCGATGGCGGCGCGGCGCTTCTTACGACGACGTGCAGCGAGTTCGTCCACAGGAGCGGACCCGGGCTGGGGCTCCGGCGCAACGGTGGCGAGTACCGCCGTGGGTGCACCCGACGACGCGGACGGTCCCTCCGCCGTCGAGGGCTGTTCGGTGACAGCGAGCCGTTCTGTGGCGGCTGGGCTGCTGACCATGAGCGCGCGGACTGCGTCGGACGGCAAAGGGGCAGTGCCAGCCAGTGAACGGAGCTCCAGAAGTTCCGTGCGGAGGGCTGCGTCGCCGGAGAGGCCGGAGTCGGCCAGCAAATGGTCGATGGCCTGCTGGTCGCGGCTTCCGCGAGGCGTGAATTGTTCGCTCATGATGTGCCGTTCCTTAGTAGTGCACGCTTCTTCAGTGCACCCAATGCCCTGCGCTGCAGTTGTTTGACGGATCCCTGGGACTTGCCCATGATGGCCGCCGTGTCTTCCACCGAAACATCTGCGACGACCCGAAGTGCCAGGACCTCCCGATAATCGTCGGGAAGATCATCCAAAATCTCGGTGACTCCCAGGCCGGCGACTCGTCCAAAAGCCTGGTCTTCCGCCGAAGGCACCCGCCTGGCGTCCAAGTCCGCCTCATAGGGCGTCGAATCGGGCGTTCGTTCCCGCTTGCGGTAGTGGTCAACCATCCGCGCGTGCGCGATGGTGAACAGCAACGTCTTGGCACCCTGAAGCCCTCCACTGAGCGAATCCAGCTTGGGATACAGGGCCAGAAATACGTCCTGCGTCACGGCTTCGGGGTCGTCCACGCCGCGTGCCCTGAGATAGCCAAAAACCGGTCCGGCGAAGTTGTTGTAGGCAGCCGTGAAGAGCAGGGCGGGATCATCCTGATCCGCCTGCACGTATTCATCAGCCAAAGGGTCTAGCACCCGTGGATGCCTCCGTCCCACACCACACTACGTAGCGGGGCTCCTTGTCCTAAGCCAAGGAGCCCCGCCCTTAAACCGTAACCGCTGCTTGCTTAGCGGACAGAATCGAGGGGTGCGCCCGGAACAGCCGGGACCTCGGAGGGAAGCTGAGTGGGCAGCTCAGGAGTCGCGGGAACGGCAGGAACAGCCGGCGCGGCGGGAACGCCCGGCACTGCGGGGACAGCCGGTACGGCAGGGGTTGCAGGCAGTTCGGACGTAACGGCCGCGTCGACGTCGGCCTCAGCCTTTGCCGAACCGTCAGCCTTCAGGCCGGCGGCCTTACCGGCTTCCACCACGGACTCGCAATGCGCCTCCACCTTGGCTTCGCCGCCGGCAGCGATGGTCAAGGACTCGAAGCCCGGAACCTTCGTGTCGGACTCCAGGCCGCCGTTGAGGAAAGCGGTGCAGAGGCCGAAAGCCTCCGGAGAGGTGGCATCTTCTGCCGCAGCTTTGGCATCGGACACTGCGTCGGCAGCCTTGGCCTGGCCGGCTTCGGCGGCCTCGGTTGCCGTTGCCTTCGCGGTCTCGACGGCGTCAGTGGCCTGAGACTTGGCGGTTTCGGTAGCGTCGGCTGCTGCAGCTTCGGCTGCTGCGACGGTCTTCCCGGCCACCGGGGCCGGTGCTCCAACGAGGTCGTGGGCGGACTGCTGAATATCAGTGGGAAGTGCGCCATTGAACGCAGCGACGCCGGTTCCACCGGCAGCTACAGCTCCGGCAGCCAGGACGCCCGCGGCGACTTTGCTGGTGGCAAGGACAGTGAACAAGGACATGAAACCCTCCGACAAACGATTTTGGGATTGCCCCGGCCGCGGTTGGGTCGCGACCGGATGATCAGCGTGCGGACGTGGCCCGCACACCCCTTACATCGCTCGC
Source organism: Paenarthrobacter sp. MSM-2-10-13 (assembly GCF_011605365.1). NCBI lineage: Bacteria > Bacillati > Actinomycetota > Actinomycetes > Micrococcales > Micrococcaceae > Paenarthrobacter > Paenarthrobacter sp. MSM-2-10-13. The sequence continues at coordinate 114,954 of NZ_JAAOXO010000009.1, forward strand.
GACGCCGGTGAGGTTACGCCTTGTCCGAAATTCTTTTTCAAGAGCTCGGATACTGCTTCTTGGCCGTGCTGCTACTTATCCACATAACGCTCCTTTTCCACACTGGCTAGATGTCCCCATGGCCGGGCACGTTGGGGCCAACTATGCTCAAGAAACCGCCCGGCACCTTTGGACGCCCGGCGATTGACATGGCACTACGTTCAGGGGATACGTGATGGGGCTGAGAATCTGATGGGGCAGGGACTGGTAGGCGCGGATGTCGGGGATCTCCGGCGTTTGTCCGCTGTCATGGACGCCGAGGCTGAGAAGATCACAAGTCTTCAACAGCAGCTCACAGCCATGATCCAGGCAGGTTCGTACTGGCAGGGAAATGACGCCGACCAGTTCCGGAGCAGGTGGCAGAGCGATCTCCGCGGACGGTTGGGAGCAGCAGCCACATGTCTGCGGACCAACGCCCGCGCCCTAAAACTCAACGCAGACCAGCAGGAACAAGCCTCCACGGGCGGTCCCGGGGGATCCAAGGGAGGACCCTCAGCAGGGACGGGGAGGACAGCACCCGGGCCGCTGGAGTTCACTTTTGATCCCACTACCTACGGCCCGGTCACGGTGGAAGGCAGCGGCTCCTTCGACAGTAAAGCGTCGGGCGAAACGCACGGTTCCATAGGTCCGGCCGGCATCGACGTTGGCGGCTCCGGCGAGGCTTCCACCGGAGGTGAGATGACCTGGAAGGCAGGCTCTGAGTTCGGTCCGGTCAAGACGACAGTTACCAACGAAACGTTTGTGGGCGCGCGCGCCGAAGGCGAGTACGGGGCCAGTGTGCCGTTCGGGTTCGGACTGCCGAACGCCCACGCCAACGGCGAAGCATTCGCAGGCGCAGAGAACGTGACCACCGTACGATCCGATTTCTTTGACGGCTGGGTGACCGACACCTCCACCACGCGAATGATGACAGGAGTGGAGGCCAGCGCACACGCCAATGCCAGCAGCCCGTTCCTGTTTTCCGCGGGTGGGGAAGGCTTTGCCGGTCAAAAGGTCACCATAGATAACAAGACCGAGTTCGCCGGCGGCTTGTTCTCCGTGGGTCAGGGCGGAGAATTGCGGGCCGGAGCCTGGGCAAGCGCCGGCGAAGGCGAGGTCAGCGTCAAGGGCCGCGAGACCACCGGGACAGCCTTCAGCGCAGGTGCCGGAGCGGAACTGACTGGAAGCCGGTATGTAGAAGTTTTGGGCCAAACCGTAACTCTCAACGCAACGGTCGCCGCCGGAGCGGGCGAGGGTCACTTCTTCACGGCATCCGTTGACGAGGACGGGCTCACTCTGGGCGCGGGCGCCAAGCTCACCGCGGAACTGGGCCTGGGTGCGGGTGGCCAGATCACCCTCAGCCCCAAGGGGTTGGTGGATTCCGTCACCGGATTCGTCGATTTCCTGAACAACTGACATTCCTCACTCCAGTCCACTGCCGGAAAGGCTCCCATGTCGCAGCAGGTATTCCCGTCCACAGCTTTCCCCGCCTACCCCACCATCAAACTCAGCCCGCCAGCCGGGTGGACCCATCAGGTGGTCCCCGACGCCGTGGGCGCCTTGATGGCTCCTGCATCCGAAGGCCGCTACACGCCAAACGTGGTCATCTCCGTGTCCCGTCGATTGCCTGGCTACCAGCTGCAGGACATCGCTGCGTCCGTTGACTCGTTCTTGGACGCTTTGCCGGACGCCGTCCTGCTGGGCACAGAACCGGTAGTGATCAACGGAAGGGACTGGTACGTACGCGAGGCACGTTATACACACCCGCAAGCGGGCTCACTGACCCAGTTCACCGCCGTGACGGTGGTCCATCAGGACGCCGCTTCGGATATCGTCCAGCTGACTGGCAGCTGCCAGCCCAGTGAAGGCGAGGACCTGAAGGCCATCTATTCGTTGGTCGCCAGCGCTGACATTACGCCAGCGTCCTAGCCTGCTCGATCAGCTTCAGCACCTCAACCGAGTCCGCCGGATCCACAGGTAACGGAAGCGCGGATGCTGAGCCGCCGTCGTCGAGCTTTTCGGCGAGGATCCGGTAAAACTCAGGGTATGCACCGCGCTCCGTGGGGATAGCGGTGCGCTGCCCGTCTCCCTCCAGCGTGCCGTGGTTTTGGGGAGCTTCGACGCCGTACTCCGCATCCGTCGGCAGCCCGCCACCCAGCAGGTACGGCTCCTGCGGATCGGTGCCGAACTTTACGTAGCCGCCCTCTGTGCCGAGGATGCGAAAGCGTGGGCCATGGAGATGGCTGTTGAGGTTGAGGGTGACATGGCTGATCACCCCTGACTCGTGCCGGAGAGCCAGGAACACGTCGTCGTCGGCGCTTTCCTGAGGACGACGCGCCGTGATCTCTGCGAAGGTGACAGTGGCCGGTCCCAGGAATCGAAGAGCGAGATCGAGCACGTGCGTGCCGAGGTCAAACAGGACACCGCCACCGTCTTCGGCCGTGGCGCTGGCCTTCCAAGCCTTGGCGATTTCCGGTGCCCAGCGCTCCATGCCCACCTCGAACCGGGTCACGGTTCCCAGCGTCCCGGCGTCGAGCAGTTTCTTCACGGTGAGCGAGTCACCATCCCATCGCCGGTTTTGGTAGACGGTGAGGACACGGCCCAGTTTCCCAGCCAGTCGGATCAGTTCCTCACCCTCGGCGCTGCGCACCGTGAACGGTTTATCAACGACGACGTCGAGCCCGGCTTCCAGCGCAGCTTTCGCGAGTGGGAAATGGGTGGCGGGCGGAGTGCCCAGGACCACCAGGTCCAGTTGGTCCGCGAGAGCCAGGATGTCCTGTGGGGAACTGACGATGCGCGTTTCCGGGTACCGCTCTTTCGCTTTGGCCTGCCTTCCGGCGTCCGAGGTTGAAATAACTGCGAGCTCATAAGCAGGGTTGCTCGCGATGAAGGGCGCATGGAAGACGCTGCCCGAAAGGCCAAAACCTGCAACGGCGGTACGTATCGGCTGGGAAGTCATGTGCCTAGGCTACCGATCCTCTCTCACGTAATAGCCCTTTTACGCCAACCCTCTATCACCGGGTGAGAGAGGGTCCGGCTAAAGCCCGAGGGAAGTGAGAGAGGGTCCGGCTATAGCACGAGGGAAGGGAGAGAGGGTGGGCATGGCGAAGGCCGGGGACCTCCCCGAACCCGATTCAGGTTGAGGGAAGTTCCCGGCCTTCAGGAAACTACAGCTGGTCAAACTACAGCTGCGGGGAGCCTACTTCTTAGCGCCCTTTTCCCAGCCGAGAGTGGTCCAGTCCGGAACGTTGGAGAGGCTCTTGAACAGGGACGGGCCGTAGTTGGCCAGACCCGTGCGCACAAACTGGATCTCCGGGCCGTTCATGACCGTTCCCATGGAGAAGTACTTCTCCATGTGCTTCTTCTCTACCTCCATGGCGGCCTTGTTGCGCTCTTTGTCATCGGAGATGGTTGCAAGTCGCTTGATTTCAGCGTCGAGCTCAGCGTCGCCCAGGCCGTTTTCGTTGGTGGCGGAGTCGTAGTACTGCTTCACGGCGTCGGTGGCGTCCGGACCTACGGTGTAACCGGAGATGGTCACATCGAACTCGCGGCTACCAATCACCTTGCCGAAGTCAGCGTCACCGCGCTGGTCGATGGCAACATCCATGCCTGCAGCCTGAAGCTGCTTCTGCAGGGTCTGCGAGGTGGCAGCCGTGGTGGGGTCATCACCGAAGTTGGTGATCTTGAAGGAGACAGGAGTGCCGTCCTTGGCCATGATGCCCTTGTCGTTGGCCGTGTAGCCAGCGTCGGTCAGGACCTTCTTGGCAGCTTCCGCGCCGGTGTCCTTCACGGGGTAGTTGTCCTGGTAGTACTCGGAGAACGGCATGAGCATCATGGATCCCGAGCTTTCTTCGGACCAGTTCAGGCCGTTGAAGCGCACATCGCGGATAGCTTTGCGGTCTACGGCTGTGAAGATCGCCTTACGGACTGCGACGTCGGTCAGTGCCGGCCGCTTGGCGTTCAGGTTCAGTCCACCAGCAAACAGGCGCTGACCGCGGCGGACCTCGGAGTTGGTGGTGCCTTCGAGCTGCTTGTAGCGGCCCAGTGTGCGGCCGTTGGCCGCATCGATTTCACCGTTCTTGAAAGCGGCAATGGTTGCGCTGGGTTCCATCTGACGCCAGATGACCTTTTCCAGAACCGGCTTCTGGCCCCACCATTTGTCGTTGGGAACCATGGTGACGGTCTTGGCCGTGGTGTCGTAGTTCTCCACCTTGAACGGTCCTGCCATCCATTCGGGATGCATGTTGCCGGCAAATCCGGTGTTGAAGATTTCCGGGGTGTTGATGGCCGGGTGGATCAGGCCGAAGAACAGGCCTTCCAGCGGGAAGACGGGCTGGGTGGTGGTGACAATGACTTCTTTGTCGTTGGCCCCTGCTTTGACGGAGTCCACAAAAGCGTAAGCACCGGCGCTCACGATGTCGATGGACTTGTCCTCACCGCGGAGCATCTTCCAGGTGTTCTCAAAGGTCTTGACGTCGATGGGGGTTCCATCGTTCCACGTCGCTTTGTCGTTGATCTTGATGGTGACGGTCTGCTTGCCGTCCTTGACTTCGCTCTTGACCTCTTCGCAGAAGTCCTTGTTGGGCTCTGCCTTGCCGTCGAAGTCCAGCTTCCAGCAACCGCCGATGCCACCGCTGTTGATGGACGCGGTGTTGATAGGCGTCATCAGCGCGGAGTTGTCGGCACTGTTGCCCACATTGGAGAACCCGTTGAAGTCGGGACCAATGCTGCCTACAGCCAAGGTGACGGTGCCACCCTGCTCCAGGTCTTTGGCTTCCTTGGCGTTGACGCTGATCAGCTTGCTGATGTCGCCGCCGCTCTCTTCGGCCTTCTGCGAGGCCGGACCCGACGGCGTTCCCCCGCCGCAAGCGGTCAGCATGAGCGTTGCTGCGAGCGCTACGCCACCGATCGTCGTGTATTTCTTCATGGTTTGCCCTTCATGTTTACGACTGAAATATCTTGTGCGAATTGAGACCAGGGATTCTTCAATGCTTCATATGTCGTCAGGCATGCACCACCAGCATGTCGGCATCTATCTCTCCGTCCGGGAAGAAGCAGGCGAAGTCCTGTGTGCCTTCCTTTTCCGAAGCCAGTGGCGGCTCCAGAGTAAGGCACTTTTCCTGCTTTGCGGCAGGGAGGGCGGCAAACACGGGACACCGGGTGGCGAAGTTGCATCCCTTGGGAGCATCAAGCGGGCTGGGAAGGTCACCCTGCAGGATGATGCGTTCGCGGGTGCGTTCCAGGGAAGGGTCCGGCACCGGGATCGCGGACAGCAGTGCCCGGGTGTAGGGGTGGCGCGGGTTGTCGAAGACGTCGTCCACGTCTCCGGTTTCCACAATCTTGCCGAGGTACATCACGGCCACACGGTCTGAAATGTGCCGGACCACCGAGAGGTCATGCGCCACCATCAGGTAGCTCAGGCCCAGCTCTGCCCGGAGCTTGTCCAACAGGTTGATCACGCCGGCCTGGACGGAGACGTCCAAGGCAGAAACCGGTTCGTCCAGGACCACGAGCTTGGGGTTGACCGCCAGTGCCCGGGCAATGCCGATGCGCTGGCGCTGGCCTCCGGAGAACTGGTTGGGGAAGCGGTTCACATGGTCAGGTTGCAGGCCCACCAGCTTCATGAGTTCCATGATGCGTTTCTTGATGGCGGCCTTGGGCATGCCCAGGTTTTCCAGCGGTTCGGCCAGGACCTCGTACACCGTGAAGCGCGGATCCAGGGCGCCCGTGGGGTCTTGGAAGACCATCTGCATTTCTTTGCGCATGGCCATGGTGGTCTTGTGGTTGGTTGCTGCCTTGTTGCTGACGCCGCCGATCACCACTTCGCCCACCTGGTCAGGGTGGAACTCCATGATTTCCAGGAGCGTGGTGGTCTTGCCGCAGCCGGACTCCCCCACAATGGAGACGCACTCGCCTTCGCGGATGTCGAAGCTCAGGCCGTCCACGGCCTTGACCGTGCCGATCCGTCGCTTGATCAAGGCACCTTTGAGCAGCGGGAAGTGCTTCTTCACGTCCTTGAGTTCCAGGACCTTGGTACGCTCGCCGCGCGCCACGCCGTCGAACTTTGAGATGGGCTTGGGCGGTGCGTGGAAGATCTTGTGCGCGTCCGCGTCGCCGGAGAGTTCATTGGACTTGATGCACGCAGCCTTGTGCCCCAGCGTCTGGCCTTCCGTGCCCGGCACCGGGAACAGCTCCGGCTCACCGTGCAGGCAGGCGTCGCTGACCAAGGGGCAGCGGGCGGCGAATGAGCACCCGGTCACTGGCAATGCGAGGTTGGGCGGCGTTCCTTCGATAGGAACCAGCGACTGCTTGGTGGCGGTGTCCACGCGCGGGACGGCACCCAGCAAGCCGAGCGTGTACGGCATCCGGGGGTTGTAGTAGATGTCCTCCACAGTTCCGGTTTCCACGGGCTTGCCGGCATACATGACCATGATGTCGTCGGCCATGCCGGCTACGACGCCGAGGTCGTGCGTGATCATGACGACGGCGGCGCCGGTCTCCTCCTGCGCGGTGTGAAGGACTTCCAGCACCTGCGCCTGGATGGTGACGTCCAACGCCGTCGTGGGTTCATCCGCTATAAGTACGCGAGGATCGTTGGCGATGGCGATGGCGATCATGACGCGCTGGCGCATGCCGCCGGAAAATTCGTGCGGGAATGCTTTGAGCCGGTCCTTGGGGCTTGGGATGCCCACCATCCGCAAAAGGTCGACGGCGCGGGCTTCTTTGGCCTGCTTGCTCATGGTGGGGTTGTGGACCGTCAGTGCCTCGATGATCTGGTTACCCACCGTGTAAACGGGAGTGAGCGAGGACAGCGGGTCCTGGAAGACCATGGCGATGTCGCTGCCACGGTGCTTGCACATGGCTTTGTCGCTGAGGCCCAGGAGTTCCTTGCCCTTGTAGCGGACGGAGCCGGTGATGTCAGCGGTTTCAGGGAGCAGCCCCATGATGGCCATGGACGTGACTGACTTGCCGGAACCGGACTCGCCCACAATGCCCAGGGTCTTGCCGGGCATGAGGTCGAAATCCACGCCGCGGACTGCGTGGACTACGCCATTCTCAGAGTTGAACCGGACGTTCAGGTCGCGGACGCTGAGGACGGCGTCACCGGGGGCGTAGAGTCCGGCGTCGCGGAGGCGTTCGGCGGGAGTGATGTTGGTGCTCATTTGGTGGTCTTCTTCGCAGTCTGGGGCTTGGCCTGCTTCGCCCGGCCAATTGAACTGGAGCTGGGATCGAAGGCGTCACGGAGTCCGTCGTTCATCATGGCCAGCGAGCCTGTCAGCAGGAACATGACGGTCAGCGGAACCCAGAACATCCACGGGAAGGAGGACACCTGCCCCGTGGCTTGCCCGATCAGGACACCGAGGCTGACATCAGGGAGTTTGATGCCGATCCCGATGAAGGAGAACGCGACTTCGGCCAGGATGGCGCCGGTGATGCCACGGGTGAAGTCGAGGACCAGCAGCGAGCCGATGTTGGGGACAAGGTGGCGCCACACGATGCGTCGGGAGGGGACACCCATGTATTTGGCGGCTTTGACGTAATCGCGCTGCATGAGGGACATGGACAGCGAGCGCACCAGGCGGGCGGTTCCCATCCAGCTGAAAAACAGGAGCACGACCACCAGCAGGAGCCAGCTGGGCAGGTCCTTCAGCCCACCGCTGCCGCTGGTTGCCACTGCCACCACCAGAATGGCGGGCATCATGATGAGCGCTTCGAGGATGAACAGCATGGTGGCGTCCACCTTGCCGCCGAAGAACGCCATGGTGCAGCCGTACACGGCGGAGATCAGGACGGATAAGCCGCCCACGATCAGACCGATGAGAATGGACGTCCGGGTGCCATCGACAATGAGCGCCATGAGGTCTATACCGGCCTGCGTGGTGCCGAGCAAGTGGTCCGGCGACGGCGGCATGCCAATGTTCAACGGATCAATGGTGTCCTTGTCCCATGAGGTGAGGAACCCGCCAAAGATCGAGAAAAGGAACAACGCGAGGAAAATGAACAAGCCGGCGACGGCGGTCCGGTTCCGCATGAAGCGGCGGAAGATGATTCGGGACTTGCCAATGACGACGTCCTGGTCGCCAACCCGGGATTCGTCGATTTCCGCAATGGGATCAATGATGTTTGTCATTACTGGACCCTCACTCGTGGATCGACCAGTGTGGTGGCGAAGTCAGCAAGGATGGCGCCGATCGCGAAGATCACTGACCCGTAGGCCAAGGTGGCCGTGGCCACGTTGACGTCCTGCAGGCTGATGGCCTGGATGCTCCAGAGGCCGATTCCTGGCCAGGCGAAGATGGCCTCGGCGAAGAAGCCGCCGGTGAAGATTGCGGGGATGGTGAACGCGATGCTCTGGGCAACCGGGATGAAGGACACGCGCAGCGCGTGCTTCCTGATGGCCTGGTTGCGGGTGAGTCCTTTGGCCCGGGCGGTGCGGACAAAGTCGGCATTGACGTTGTCCAACAGGTACTGCCGCTGGGCGATCTGGTAGCCAGCCCAACCAAAGACGGTCATCGCGAAGGTGGGCACGGCATAGTGGGCCACCATGTCAACGAAAGCGGGCCAACCGGGGTCGATTCCCGGCGTCGAAATTCCTGTCACGAAGAAGATGCGCTCCCCGACGGCCTCGTTGATGCCGATGGCCCCGAGCTGCACCAGGAAGTAGGCGATGGGCGCGGGGAGGATGTGGACAAGGTAGCTGTAGGACGTGATGACGCGATCCTGGAACTTGTACTGGCGTGCGGCGGAATAGACACCGAGGGCGACGCCGATCACCAAGGTCAGGATGATCGAGGCGATGAACAGCCGGGTGGAGACCAACACGCGGTCGGCGAACTCGGCGTTGACGAACGCGCCGTTGGGGCTGCGGCCCCAGTCCCAGCGGGTGACAATGCCCCAGAGCCATTGAATGTACCGTTCCCACGGGTTCAACTCCGGATCAAGACCGAGTCCCCTGAAGGACGCCGCTACCTGTTCGGGGGTTGGCCGCGGGATCTTCTCCTGCTCCAGAACTGCGGGCTTCAGGGACGAGACCGCCAGGAAGTACCCTGCACTCGTGGTCAGGAAGATCATGATCAGGTAGATTCCCGACCGCTTCATCAGATATTTCAGCATGTCGGGTAGCTGCCCCGAATCGTGGCAAAACTCAAAGCTCGTCCTTCCGCGGTTCCCGGCTGTGGCCGGCGTCAGCTGCGAAGTGGCGCAGCGGGTGGTTGGGTCCCCACGCCCCTTCAGTGATCACCAGCCCTGTATGGCATGCGTCACATTCAAGAGGAAACTACCACAATAACTGCTTCACGTTTTGCTTCACGGTGTCCAGTTTCGCGGCTGCAGCCAGATTGTTATGTGCAGGTTGCGTCATGTTTAGGACCCCAGCGATACTTATGGGCTCACCGAGGAGCGGGCAGGAGTGCCCCCACGGGCATATTCGCCGGCCCTTGGCTGTTTAGGCCGCGCGCAGGAGCCGCGTGATCAGCTCACGCCAGGAATCCGCAAGCCGGGTGGGTGAAATGCCCCGGACGCGGACGTCGTCCACGATTCGCTCAGGGTCCAGAGCGTACGTCAGGGACATCGCCATCACCCAAGGATCCGCGATTCCCGCCTCCCGCAGCAGGACCTCCATATGTCGATGCGAAAGTTTGGTCGCGGGAACATCGAACCTGTTGCGGGTTGCAGCCCCGGCGGCCTTCAGGAGTTCACCGTTTTCCAAGACGAAATAGATCCGCCCCTCGCCGAACGCCACCAAACGATCCTTCGGTGACGCCCCGGGACCCAGAGGGGGTGGGCCGAACATGAAACCAGCCTGGAATTCAGACTCCGAGTCACTCAGCAGCGTCATCATCAGCCCAGCGCGGCTGCCAAACCGGCGGAACACAGTCCCCTTGCCCACCTTGGCCTTGCAAGCGAGCGCATCCATGGTCAGCGCTTCGGCACCAAACTCGGCCACCAGATCCCGGGCAGCGTTGAGGAGGCGCTCGCGATTTCTCGCTGCGTCGCTGCGCTCGTGGGGCGCACCTAGGGGCACGTCCGGCCTCATGGGGATCGAGCTCACAGAAATATTCTAGACCCCGGGAATAGAAAGCGGACCATGGTCCGTTTAGTATCGATGAAGGCCACAAAGCCCACACAACGCAGGTCGGACCCGCAAGGCACCGGCCAGACACAAGGAGACACCATGTCCAAGAGCACAGTTCTTACCCTCGTCGGCAGCCTGCGCGCCGATTCCCACAACAAGAAGCTCGCCGAAGCCATCCAGCTGAACGCACCCGAGAACGTTGACGTGCAGATTCACGGCTCGCTGGGCACCATCCCCTTCTACAACGAAGACATCGACGTCGAAGGCCAGGTCCCCGCCGAAGCCGCCGCCCTCCGCGCTGCAGCAGCCGACGCCGACACCATCCTGCTGGTCACCCCCGAGCACAACGGCACCATGCCCGCCTCCCTGAAGAACGCCATTGACTGGCTGTCCCGCCCGTTCGGCGCCGGCGCCCTCTCCGGCAAGCCGACCGCCGTCGTCGGAACCGCTTTTGGCCAGTTCGGTGGCGTGTGGGCGCAGGATGAGGCCCGCAAGGCCGCCGGGATCGCCGGCGCCAAGGTACTTGAGGACGTCAAGCTTGCAGTACCGGGTTCCATGATCCGTTTCGCTGAACTGCACCCGAAGGACGACGCCGAGGTTGTAGAGCAGATCAAGGCCATCTTCGAGCCCCTGACCGCCGTTCAGGAAGAAGAAGAAGCAGCAGCCTGATCCCCCGCTTTTGATGCCCCCGTTCCGCTAGCCGCGGAGCGGGGGCATTCGCGTTCCAGCGGCCTGCCTCGGCGGACGTGATCAACTCTTGTCCGAACCGTCACCGGAACGGCATGTTGTGTTCGGCCATCCCGTCCTACCGTTGGAAGTACAGGTGGATGGACAGGAGCGCGGGGCTGTCATGCATGCCGGACGGGGAACAAAAAGCACGACGGCGATCACCGCTGCCTGCCTCATCTTCGGTCTGTGGGTGGCTGGCTGCACTACCGCACCTACCCCAGCTGCCGGTCCCACCCCCTTACCGACGGTTTCGGTCACCCCACGCTCCCCATCACCCAGCACCGCGCCCACGGCATCCGCGCCCGCTGCGTCAGTTCCTGCCCCACCTGCTCCTCCCCCTGCACAGTCCGGGACTCCCTCCCTTGCCGTCCCTGCCGCTCCACCCTCGCCGGCAACACCCACTCCCGCGCCCTCGATCACTCCTTCCGAGGCCCCACCGACCCAGCCGACCGCCGTCGTCGAGCCCTCACCCCAGCCAGGCACCAGCGCGCCTGAACCAACAGCTACGCCCACCGTCATCCCCGTGGATGCTGACACCACCGGGCCGGCGGTCTACTACGTGGCAATTGACGACGGCGGCGCCCGGGGCGTGCGGTTCGGCTGCAACGACAGCCTGGTACCCGTCAGGGGCGTTGCCGTACCCGGCGATCCGCTGTCCGTTGCCCTCGGCCGGCTCCTGGAAGCCGGAATGCCAGTGGATAGCGATGCAGCCCTCTACGACGCACTGGCCAATTCGTCGCTGCGCTATCTCTCCGGCTACATGAACGGGGCCACGGTGGTGGTGAACCTCAGCGGATCACTGCGGCCCGGGGGTGTGTGCGACATCCCGCGCGTCCAGGCGCAACTGACGCAGACCATAGTGCAGGCCAGCGGCGCTTCACGTGCCGAGATCTACGTGAACGGCCGAACACTGACAGAGGCGCTGAGCGTGCGGTGATGACGGGCTGCCGGTGGCCCCGCAACCCGTTGTGAAGCCGCTGTTCCGTTGTCGCCCGGCAACGTGATAGCGGGCTGGCAACGTGATAGCGGGCTGGCGGGCTTGGAGCTTCATGCCGTGGCGATTGCCAACACCCTCCGTAGCGCCCACCCCACGCGAAGAAGCGCCAGGACGGAAGCGAACGCCAGCAGGAAAGCCAGAGCCTCCGGGATCCACAGTCCCGTAACGGAGTCTCCCTCCAGAACCACCGTGACCAGGGCGGCAACCACCAGCAAGCCCAAACCAGGGATGGCAAAAAGGAACACCTCGCCGATCTGGCGCCGGTGTGTGGCGGACAGCTTCTCCAAGGGAAGTTCCCGCTGACCTGGTGCAGCTTTCTTTCCCAACACGTTGATCAACATGGACACGCTGGTGAGAGTCAGCCCCGCCGTGGCCCCGGCCAGGGTGGCGAGTGTCTGGAACAGTGTTCGCCGGGCCCCAGGGTCCACGCTCTCCAGCATCAGCGGTTGACGCGCAAGCAGCGATATTGCCAGCCAGATGATCACGGCAAGCGCAGCCCAAGCGAAGTCAGCACCGGGATGCAGGAGAAACCAACGCCACAGAGTCCTGCGGCGCCCGTTCCGCTGGACGTCAACCTCGTACAAGCTCATGGTCCCCACCACCTTGGCTCTCCCCTGCTGACTGATCCGCCTCTCCGGCCGCCTTGCCTGCCTTTCCAGCTACTTGACGGGCCCTTTCAGCTACTTGCCCGGCCTTTCCAGCTACTTGCCCGGCCCTTTCAGTGCTCTCCGCAGCCGCCAGTGCCGCCCGGACAGTGGCCATTCCACCCGCAACGATGTCCGGCACCATACCCGAATCAGCTGAGCCCTTGATGTCCGGCAAAGCCCTGGCGAAAAACGCCTCGTTGTCCCTGGCTTGTTTGTTGAGGATAACGATTGCTTCTGCGGTGGACTCTTGAGGATCGTTGAAGACGTCCGGGTCCACTTCGATGTGCGAGATGAACCGCTCCTTGAGAAGGTCCACCACTTCACGGTCCCCAGTCAGGGAGTCCTTGCCCTCAGCCACCACATAGTCGAAATGATCCACGGATCCGGCCCTGCGAAAAAGGTGGATCAGTTGTTGGATCCGCTCCCGAATCCGCTGCTTGTCCTCGGCCTTGCCGGACCTGCCAACGCTCAAGGAAATCCGGAACGTGCCCTGATTCATGAGACGGGAAGCGCTGTCCAGGACGTCCGCCCATTCGCCCTCCATGAGCTTTCCGGACAAACGTTCAGCAGGAAGCGCGAACTCGAAACGGCTCACCTCCAGCCGGGTCAGGATTTCCTCGATGTCCTCGCGGACTACCGGCACCAGGCTGGGCTCAAGTCCCAGCATTCCTTCGAGGTACTCGCCCAGCCTGGACGCACGTGGTCCGTTACCGCTGGTCAGCACCGCGATGACATTGCCCTTCAGGAAGGCAAAGTACGTGGTCTCCAGCAAGTGGTCACCGGGAGCCAAAGGCAGGGGCTTGCGGCGGCCAAGAGCATCGCCGACACTCGGCAGGTTTGTGTCCCTTACCCGGTCCAGCAGCAGCACGGGAAACGGTGATGATGCGGCGACCTGTGCGAGCAACACCGTGCCGTCGATGCTCGTGAAGTGCCTGTCCGTCCCCGTATCCTGGGCCTTCTTCAATACCTCGGCCACACGGCGGGCCGGAAACGGACGGCTGAGCTCGTCACCGTTCAGCTGTTCGATCCGCCAGAACTGCACACTGCGCCGTGCCATGGATTCTCCCCTCGTCTTCCGTGACCCACGCTAGTGGCGAGGTCTGACATTAAAGCCGAGTGCCGCCGTCGTGCCTCATCCGGTTCCCGGTGCAGCGAAAGGTCACAGACTGTATTTGGGCCCCGGCGCGAAGAGCGAATCCATCTCATCGTGGCTGCGCGTGCCTGAGAGCCCGGCCCAGTTGCCATCGCCGAGGATCTCCTTCGCAACGCGGGCCACCTGGGCGTACGCCGCTTTGGCGGTGTTGCCACCGATGCTGACGCGCCGAACGCCGGCGTCGTGCAATTCCAGAGGCGACGGCGCACCGATTCCCGCAAGTGCGTTAAGCGGGGCGGGAATCCGGTTGGACAGCTCGTGGAGGACATGCAGATCCACCACGCCGGGAACGAAGATTCCGTCCGCACCCGCCGTGAGGTAGGCCTCGGCACGCCGCAGGGTCTCCTCGTAGGCGGTGTCCGGGAACTCGCCTGACAGGTACGTGTCCGTGCGGGCATTGATGAACAACGGAATGCCGCGCTCGTCAGCGACCAGGCGGATCAACGCGATCCGGCGCGATTGCTCGTCGATGTCAGTGAGCGGCTCGGTTGCTGAATCCTCGATGTTGATTCCCACTGCACCCGCGTCCAGGACGGCGTGGACGGTCGCCCCGAGTTCGTCATCGGTTCGCCCGTAGCCCGTCTCGATGTCGGCCGAAACCGGCAATCGGGTTGACCCCGCGATGCGCCCCAGTGCTGCCATGGCCAAACCCCACGGCACGTGGTCCCCGTCGCGGAACCCCAGGCTCCAGGAAACGGCTGAACTCGAGGTGGCAATCGCCGTCGCACCTGCCTCCTCCACAACCCTGGCGGACGCGGCATCCCAGACGTTCACCAACACCAAGGGGGCGGGCCCGGCGTCGTGGAGCTTATGGAAGTGTTCGGCTTTGGTCACGGATCCCCGGTGCGCTGTCATAGCTACATTCCAGCCTTTCCCGATCCCCGCGTAAAGCGTGACCTGAGAAAGTAAAAGCATTCGAAAACATATGTTGCCTCATTAGCAACATCGGGGAGTATCCTGAGACTGTGACCCACGAAACATTGGATGCCGGCGCAACGCTGCCCGCTGAAGCCATCGACGCCATTGAGCGGGCCGCCACGGCCTCTCACCCGCACGAGGAACTGTTCTCCGCGCGGGCCGCCAACATCAAACAGTCCGCTGTCCGGGACGTCTTCGACATTTCCATGCAACCAGGCCTTGTCTCCCTTGCTGGCGGCAACCCCTACTTGCAGTCGCTGCCGCTGGAAAAGCTCGGCCAGACCGCCGCCCGCATTATCGCGGAGGAGGGAATGACCGCCCTGCAGTACGGCGGCGGCCAAGGCACCGAAGAACTCCGCCAGCAGATCTGCACCATCATGGCCGCTGAAGGAATCACCGATGCCCACCCCGACAACATCGTTATCACCGCGGGATCCCAGTCGGCTCAGGACGTTGCCACCAAGGTCTTCTGCAACCCCGGCGATGTTGTGTTGGTGGAGAACCCCACATATGTAGGCGCCCTGAACACGTTCGAGGCGTACCAGGTTCAGGTGGAACCGATCGAAATGGACGACGACGGCCTGGTACCGGAACTGCTTGAGGCCAGGATCGCGGCACTCCAGTCAGAGGGCAAGAACATCAAGTTCCTCTACACGATCCCCAACTTCAACAACCCCTCCGGCATCACCTTGGCCGAGGAGCGCAGGCAGCGGATCGTCGATATATGCCGCACTGCGAATATTATTGTCCTCGAGGACAACCCCTATGGACTGCTGCGGTTCGACGGCCACCCGATCGCCCCCATGCGGGCCGCCAACCCGGACGACATCATCTACCTCGGCTCGTTCTCCAAGATCTTCGCTCCTGGACTCCGCATTGGCTGGGCGCTTGTTCCCGCACACTTGCAGCGGCGCTTCTACCTGGCCTCCGAGGCAGTGACGCTCTGCCCGCCGCCACTGAACCAGATGCTCGTCTCGGCATATCTCCGCGAGTACGACTGGCAAGGTCAGATCTACACCTACCGGGCCCTCTATGCAGAGCGCTGCAAGGCACTCCTGTCCGCGCTCCAGGAGTACATGCCGGCCGGACTCACCTGGACCCGCCCGGATGGCGGCTTTTTCGTCTGGGTCACCCTGCCTGAAGGCGTAGACACCTATCCCCTGCTCGGAAAGGCGATCGACGCCGGCGTAGTCTTCATCCCCGGCGCAGCCTTCTCACCAGCCGACGGGCCGTCCAATAAACTCCGCCTCGCATTCAGCGCCGTGCCGCCGGATACGATAGCCGAAGGCGTCCGCCGATTGGCCCCCGTCCTGGCGGAAGCCATTGAAGCTACCAATGAAGGAGCACCGCAATGACCGGAGTTGTGATTGTAGGAGTAGACGGCAGCGAGACCGCAATGAGGGCAGCGCAGGCCGCCCAGCAGTTGGCGATCGGCCTCGGAGCCAGCCTTCGCGTGGTGAGTGCCTTCGACAGCAACCGGACAGAGGTTGTTGAGATCGGCACGGACAAGTGGATCGTCTCCGATGCCGCCGAGGCCGAAGCTGTGGCCCGCGCAGTAGCCGAGCGTCTGGCTGACGACCGCCTTGAGGTCACCTACTCTGCAGCCCGCGGCAAGCCCGGGGAAGCTTTGGTCAAGGAAGCTGAAGTGCATGAGGCCCGCCTGATTGTGGTGGGTAATCGTCGCATGCAGGGCTTGGGCCGCGTGCTTGGAAGCGTAGCCAACACCGTGGCACACACGGCACCCTGCGATGTCTACATCGCCAAAACCGACCAGCCGTAAAGCGAGCTGAATCACGCGGCCGGGTGGGGAGTCTCACCCGGCCTTTGGCGCCCTTTAAGCAGGATCCCCAACGTCATCGTCATAAAATCGAGATGCCCCCAATGGCGCGTGCCACCTCCACTTACTGACTTCAGGGGATCATCTTTTGCTTACTTTGCAGCCGCGCCAGCGCGTGGGACACGACATCCTGCTTGCCCGCCACGGCAACCACATCAGCACCATGCGCTACGACCGGGGCAACGATCGCATCATCGCCATGCTCGACGACGGCTCCTGGGACAGCGCCCCCAACATGATCTCCCCCAGCCTTGAGATGCCCGAAACATTCAGCAGCGTCTTCCGCAAAGATTGGCGCTTCCTGTCCCTGGCGTGCGTCGCCATGGTGACCGTGGCCGCTGTCGCCATGGGCATCAGTGTTGAAATGGCAAACCACATGTCGACGACGGAACTTCAGGCGCTGCTGGTCAGTTACCCGGCGTTCTAGCGCCCTCGCGTTCCCCGGGCTTAGGTCCCGCCGGGACCGCAGCCGCGGCGACCATGCCGTCGTCGAACGTGAGAGCTACCTGCCCTCCGGACTTCCGCCTGCGCAGCAGGAAAATAACGGCTCCGACTGCAAGCCACGCGGCGCCCAGCAGGTACGTGAACCAGGCCAGCGAAGTCCATAGCCAGGCGATGAAGGCAAAACCCAGCACCGGCATGACCAGATTGCGCACAATCCCCGCTGCTCCCCGCTTCCGCAGGTCGAAAAAGACCACCTTGATGGTTGCCAGGTTCACCACGGCGAAGGCGACCAGAGCCCCGAAGTTGATCATGTACACCGCCTGTTCCAGCGTGATGACAAGGGCAATCAAAGACACCGCAGAGACAAGCACCGCTGCGAAGTAGGGCGTCCGGAAGCGCGGGTGCAGCCTCGCCAAGGCCTCGGGCAGAATCCTGTCCCTTCCCATGGCATAGATAACCCGGCTAACGCTCATCTGGGCAGCAGTCCCGCACAGAACCAAACCGCAAAGGTTCACGATCACGAAAACCACCATGAGCACATCCCCTCCTGCGCGCTGCATGAGTTCGGTCCCCGCGGCATCGAGGTTCATGATGGATCTCCACTCGGGAGCGATCAGACTACCGGCCACGGAAAACACGGTGTAGCCCAAGCCGGCAAAAAGCGTGGACAGGACGATGCCCCGCGGCACATCGCGTTGGGGATTCCGAGACTCTTCGGAGAGCGTGGAAACGCCATCGAATCCCAGGAAGGCAAAGGCCACAATGGCAGCAGCCGCCATCACCGGTGCGACCCCACCTTCCCCCGGAGTCAGCGGCCGGGTATCGGCTCGAATTTGCTGCGAACTCCATCCCGGAACTCGTAGTAGACCGGCCCGCTCCACTGCGGGTGGTGCGGGGCGGTGGAGCCGTGACCCTCGACGGTTGAGGGCACCGCACGCCTGAAGATGCTGCGGCCAAGAGGTGCTGCGGCTAGAGCATCCACTCCCGCAACAGCCACCACAGGCCGGCGATCACAATGCCTCCAAACAAGGAGCCAGCAATGACCTGCGCTAAGGTGTGGGCCCGCAAAACCAGCCGTGACCAGCCAACAGCCGGCACGAGGAGCAGCAAAGGGAGCCAAGCCGGCCCAAACATGAGGATGGCAATCACCACTGCGGCCGCCAGGGCCGAGGCATGCCCGCTCATTTTCCAGAACGCACTGACAACGGCCAGAACACCGATGCCCCCTATGAGCGCGATGATCATCACCGTGACTCCCACAGGGCCGTTAAGCAAGTGCAGCACCAGCAACCCAACTAGCACGGAAACAAGCGTCATCAGAAGCAACGCGGGCCGCTGACGACGGTCGCTGACATGGTGGTCTGAGATCCTGCCCAGCTTCACCATCACCAGGACATAGGCCAAGGGCAAGACGCAGACGAACATCGCCGCGAGCAGCCCGAACCACATGGTCCCCGGGAACCCGGGTTCCGTAGCAGGGCTGATCATCAGAAGAACGAACACGACAACCGGTGGCTGGAAAACTTCCGTCAGCACGCGGGCCACCCTGCGCAACGGCCCAGTCACCACGTGAAGCTGTCCGTGGCCGGTTTCCTCCAGTGTTGCCCCGGCGCCCGCTGTTGTCCTGGCTCCGGTACGGGCTTTCTCGTCAGTCAAGCAGAAGCGCCGGTTCTTCGAGTATGGAGGCAACGTCCGCCATGAAGCGTGCGGACAAATCACCGTCTACTACGCGGTGGTCGAAGGAACCCCCGAGCGTGGTGATCCAGCGGGGAATGACCTCGCCGTCCAGGACCCAGGGCTTCTGCTTGATGGTTCCGAACGCAATGATGGCTACTTCGCCGGGGTTGATAATGGGAGTTCCTGTATCAATGCCGAGTGCGCCGATGTTGGTGATGGTCAGACTTCCACCCTGCATCTCAGCCGGCTGGGTCTTCCCTGCCCTCGCTTTGGTCGCCAGTTCGTTAAGGGCCAGGGCCAGTTCCTTGAGGGACAGATCCTGGGCGTCCTTGATGTTGGGGACCATGAGGCCCCGAGGAGTCGCGGCGGCAATGCCCAGGTTCATGTAGTGCTTCACCTGGATTTCCGCACCACCTTTACCGTCGACGTTGTCCACCCAGGTCGCGTTGACGCTGGGGTTTCGTGCCGCGGCCCAAATCACTGCTTTGGCCAGGATAAGCAGCGGCGACACCTTGATACCTTCAAAGTCGCGGGAGACCTTTAGCCGCTTGACGAACTCCATAGTCCGGCTGGCATCCACATCCACGAAAATGCTGACGTGCGGAGCCGAGAAAGCCGAATCCACCATGGCCTTGGCGGTCGCCTTGCGTACGCCCTTGACCGGCATCCGCTCTACACGCTGGTCCTGCGGTTTCTTGGAAGCCCCCCAGAAGCTATCGGCCTGGTCAAGCTCGGCGTCGCGTTGGGCCTGGTAGCTCACCAGGTCCTCGCGGGTCACTTCGCCGCGTTGGCCGGTAGCCACCACATCTGCGAGATCGATTCCCAGATCCCGCGCGAATTTGCGTACGGGAGGCTTTGCCAGGACCTTGTTGACCAAGCCGCTGATGGTTCCGCCGATAGCGGCACCGCGGGAGGCCGCGGCCTGCGGCGCTTCGGGTTTGGCCGGCGTCCGGGGCTCCGGTGTACGGGATTCCGCTGTACGAGATTCTGCCGCGACCACGGCGGAGGCCGCCGTCGTGCGGTGTGCAACCGAAGCTTCGGCTGCTTTGGCTTCAACGGCTGCCTGATGGTCCTGTACGGTGCCCTCCGCGCTCTCGGCGATGGTGGCTGCCTCAACCACTGACCCGGCTGGGCGTTTGCGCGCACGTCGCTTGACGGCGTCGGCCTTGGGGCCGGAACCGACCAACGGCCCGCCGGCCGGACGGTTGTCATCGCCGTCGTCGGTAGGCAGCTTGCCGTAAAGGGGCGTCTCGACGACGGGGGCCTCCGGAGCAGCCGGCGTTACCGGTGCAGCGTCCCCGTCCTGTCCTTCCGATACAGCGATGATCGCCGTGCCCACCTCAACCGTGATGCCTTCCTCAACCAGCAGCTCGGTGACAGTACCCGCAAAAGGCGAAGGGAGCTCGACGAGGGACTTGGCGGTCTCGATCTCGCACAGGACGTCGTTGATGGCAACGACGTCACCCGGCTTGACCTTCCAAGCCACTACCTCGGCCTCGGTCAGGCCTTCGCCAACGTCCGGCAGGTTGAATTTCTTTACAGTCACAGTGGTCCTCGTTTTCCGGTTACCCGGCAGCGAAGCCGGGCTGGATCAGGGCGGTTAGTAGGACGGCGGTGAACAGGCGGTCCTGGTGGAACCGGCGGTTCTAGTAAGAGAAGGAGCGGTCGAGCGCCTCAAGGATTTTGTCGATGTCCGGCAAGTAGTCCTCTTCCACCTTGGCGACGGGGTACGGCATGTGGAATCCACCGACTCGGATGACCGGTGCCTCCAGGTGCAGGAATGCCCGTTCACTGATGCGGGCAGCGATCTCTCCGCCGATGCCACCGAACGTGGGGGCCTCGTGGGCTACGATCAACCGGCCAGTCTTCTTTACCGACGCTTCCACAGTGTCGAAGTCCAGAGGTGAGATGGAACGGAGATCGATGACTTCAATGCTCCGCCCGTCCTCCGTGGCAGCGTTCGCCGCCGCCAGAGCCACTGGCACCAGCGGGCCATAGGCCACGATGGTTGCATTCGTGCCTTCGCGGACTACGTGGGCTTTAAAGGGGTCCTCGGACAGCCCGGCGTCCTCTACATCAACCTCACCCTTGAGCCAGTAACGGCGCTTGGGTTCGAAGAAGATCACGGGGTCCTGGCATTCAATGGCCTTCTGGATCATCCAGTACGCATCGTGGGCGTTTGAAGGCGAAATGATGCGTAGGCCGGCAGTGTGCGCGAAGAGCGCCTCGGGAGACTCGGAGTGATGCTCGATGGAGCCGATGCCGCCGCCGTACGGGATGCGGATGACCACAGGAACGGTCAACTTCCCGAGGCTGCGCGCGTGGATCTTGGCCAGCTGGGTGGTGATCTGGTTGAAAGCCGGGTAGACGAAGCCGTCGAACTGGATCTCGCAGACCGGCGAGTATCCGCGCAGCGCCAAGCCAATGGCAGTGCCGACGATGCCCGATTCAGCCAACGGGGTGTCCACGACGCGTTCGTCGCCGAACTCTTTGATCAAGCCATCGGTGACACGGTAAACACCGCCCAGGTGACCGATGTCCTCGCCCATCAGCAAGGACTTGGGGTTGTTCGTCAGCGATGCCCGGAGACCTTCATTGATGGCCTTCGCAATGGTCATTGTTGCCATCAGTTCGCTGCCTCCTGGTCGCTCTCAAAGCCGGCCGAGTATTCCTCGAACCAAGCAAGTTCTTCCGCAATCAGCGGGTGTTGTTCGGTGTACACGCTGGCGAAAGCATCGCGGATGTCCGGGACCTCGAGGCCATGTGTTGTGCTGCGGACGTACTTGGCGAGTTCATCGCCGTCGGCCTTTACTTGGTCGAAGAACGCTTCGTCCGCCAGGCCTTCGGTTCGCAGGTACTTCTCCAAGCGGTCCAGCGGATCCTTTTCGCGCCAGGCAGCTTCTTCCGCGGATTCCCGGTACTTCGTGGGGTCATCGGCAGTGGTGTGTGCACCTACCCGGTAGGTGTAGGCCTCAATGAGCACAGGGCCCCGGCCCTCGCGGGCATGCTCGAGAGCCCACTCGGTAACAGCGTGGACGGCGATGACATCGTTTCCGTCCACCCTGATTCCCGGGAAACCGTAGCCCTTGGCACGGTTGGCCAACGGAACCTTGGTCTGGACCTCTGTGGGCACCGAAATGGCCCAGTGGTTGTTCTGGCAGAAAAACACCACAGGAGCGTTGTACGACGCAGCGAAGACCATGGACTCGTGGACGTCGCCTTCAGAGCTTGCGCCATCACCGAAGTAGGCGATAACCGCTGCATTGGGGTCCGCGGAATCTGTAGCCGCAGCGAGCTTCTGGTCTCTCTGGATGCCCATGGCATAGCCAACTGCGTGGAGTGTTTGAGCTGCGAGGACCAAGGTGTACAGGTGGAAGTTGTTCTCCCGGGGATCCCAGCCGCCGTTGGAGACGCCACGGAACTGCTTGAGTAGTTCGGCAAGGTCCACGTTGCGGACCAGGGCGACGCCGTGTTCGCGGTAGGTGGGGAAAATGTAGTCCTGCGACTGGCTTGCGTGGGCCGAACCGATCTGCGCGGCCTCCTGACCGGTCAGCGGTACCCACAAGGCAAGCTCACCCTGACGCTGCAGTGCCGTGGCTTCCTGGTCAAAGCGTCGGATCCTTGCCATGTCTGTGTAGAAGACACGGAGTTTCTCGGGGTCAATCCGCTTGGCGTAGTCCGAAAAGACGGGATCGGATCCCAGTGTCCCGTCAGGTCCGAGCAACTGCACCATTTCCACTGGTTCGCCTGGCGCGGCTGCTGCCGCGGTGGTTGCCGCGAGAGTTTCTTCCGTCCCGGGGGGCAGTTGTGTCGAGCCCATTCCGTCTCCTTGCTTGCCGTGGCGAGGCGCCGGGCAATGTCTGTCGCTGGGATATATGCCCGTTCCGGAATGCATTCCGGAACGGGCATATACTTTGGCTTTCGTCCCTTACTTTATCGGCAGTAAGTAGCGTTGGCGCATTTGTTAACCGCTAGGAACCTTGCGGAGCCTTTGTATAACCTGCACAGAGATCCAAGAAGCGGGTGTTGGCTTCCACCTCGCCAATGCTGACTCGTACACCCTCGTTTCCAAAGGCACGGACTGACAGGGCCTGTTCCGCCGCCAAAGCAGCAAACTCCGCGCTGTGCTCCCCAAGATTCAACCAAACAAAGTTGCCTTGAGCCTCTGGAACAAACCAACCGAGTTCTCTCAGGCCAGCCGTCACGCGATCCCGTTCATCCACCAGGCTTTGTACCCTTTCCACAACCTGATCGAAATTCTCGATGGACGTAACGGCAGCTCGCTCCGCAATCTGGGAAACGGCGAACGGAGTGGCCGTCACCCGGAGATGCTGGGTCAGCAAGGGACCGGAGACACTGTAGCCAACGCGCAGGCCAGCCAGTCCGTGCGCTTTGGAGAAGGTCCTCAGAACCACCACATTGGGGTATTTACGGTAGAGCTTGATGCCGTCCACAGCCTCCGCATCCCGGACGAACTCCTGGTACGCCTCATCGATGACAACCACCACATTGGGCGGCACCGCCTGGATGAAGCGTTCCGTTTCCTCGGCCGTAAGGATGGGACCAGTAGGGTTGTTCGGCGTACACAGGAGGATGACTTTGGTGCGGACGGTTACTGCGGCAGCCATGGTTTGGAGGTCGTGGCGCCCGTCTGGCAGCAGCGGAATTTGGACACTTGCTGCCCCGGCGAGGCCGACGCAGATGGGGTACGCCTCGAAGGAGCGCCAGGCGTAAATCACCTCGTCCTGCTTACCGTCGTCATTCTGCCCTGCAAAGGTGCCCAGGATTTGGTTCAGTGCCCCCAGGCTGCCGGCGCCCGTGACAACATCGTCAGCCGGAACATCAAGGAAGTCAGCCAAGGCGTTACGCAGCTTTGTGGCCAGCGGGTCCGGATAGCGATTGATATCGGTCTGATCTGCGATTGCCCGCAACACTGCAGGAATCGGAGGCAGAGGGTTTTCGTTGGACGACAATTTATAGCTGGTGAGGCCCGCAATCGCAGCAGGTGGTTTACCAGCTGCATATTTGGGGAGCCTGTCCACGACCGGACGAGGGATTACGCCCTCCGGTACGTTGTCAGTAGTAGTCATGGCTTCAAGCCTACTTGCCCACCCATGGCTGACACCGAGCTCTTTAACAGGCGTGTGTGAAAGCATGGGCCAATGGGTTCCTTCATCATTCGCGTCCTGATCAACGGGCTTGCCCTGTGGGTTGCAACCTGGCTCCTGCAAGGCATGGACATCTCAACCAGCGCCACCGAGTCTGCCGCCGCCAACGCCGGACTCACCCAGGGCGCAGACACCGCCGGCATTATTCTGGCGTATCTGTTCATCGGCCTGATCTTCGGAGTGGTCAATGCCTTCGTTCGTCCTTTGGTGAGGCTGTTGTCCCTTCCGGTGACCATCCTGACGCTGGGTCTGTTCACTATCGTGATCAATGCAGCCATGCTGTACCTGACGGCATGGCTGAGTACCTTCACGCCCGTGCACCTCACTATTGACTCCTTCTTCTGGACAGCAATCCTTGCCTCCATCATCATCAGCATCATTTCCATGGTGGCGGGCCTTATTCCGGGTGCCAAGAAGCGCTAACACTTCCCCATCCGGACACGTCCGTACGAGCCCTACCTTGTTGCAGCTCCCTGCTTAGTCTTCTGGATGGTAGGTGGCGAGGGTGGGTGTGGAGACGGCGGTTGGACCGGAAGCGGAGCTCTTTCCAGCTTGAACCGAGTCACCTTGGCAACGCCGCCCACGCCCACAACACCAACAAACGCTGCAGTCGAGGCTGCCAGTGACTCGTCATGGCTCGCGGTCACCAGCGCAGCTCCTGCAGCATAGTTCTCCTGGGAATGTCCGGGGCCGATGCCGGGATCCTGCCCGTCCGGAGTTTTGACCTCATTTGTCAGCGTCACCGTCACCCGGTCTTTTGTGTCGACGTTAACTCGGCCTTCGGCTCCAGGAACCCAGTCTTGGGTATGTTCCAAATGCAGTGAGCTGATACCAGGCTCGGGGGTGATGCCTCCCACGGGAGATCCGGCCGTGAGCACATACTTAAGGTCGAATTCTTCGAGGAACGCCCTGTTCTGGCTGAGATTCATGGCGTGGAGACCTCCTTGGCTATGTCCTACTGCCACCACTTGATCGCCCGCCTCAGCGCCGGCTTCACGGAGTGCCTGCCCAACGGCAGAGACAACTTCTTCAGAGTCGTATCCCAGTGCTTCGCCAATTCCCTGCGTGTCGAAGGGATTGGTGCTGGGTGAATGAGGTTGGGTGCCCGGGATCAGTACCATCCAAGAAGGCGAGCCGTTGTTGTCGAGGCAGATAATCTCAATCTCACCGTCGTTGCGGGCATGGAGTCTCTCGAGACGACGAAGGCTTTCCGCCATGGACGGTTCCATATCCTCGACCGATTCGTCCATCTTTTCGATGCTGACGGGTCTTGGCCGCATGTCCGAAAGCCGGGGCACCTCAAGGATCTGGTGAACGACGCCCCCTGGAGTCGTCCAGAATGGAAGAAGACCTGAGGCCAGATAGTTGCTCATGTCCCGGGTAGGCGGCCAGGCCGGCTTTATCTCGCTAAGGTTCGGGAGCAGCGGCAGGACGTTTTTGGCTTCCCCTTCCACATAATCCCGGTGGCTTGCCCGCACACTTGCGCTGACCTCCACCAGTTCCTGCCGGACTCTTCCCACTTCCTTGCGGCTCTCGGCCACAGCATTGAGGGCTTTGCAGCCTGTTTCATAGGAGTCGTACAGAAAGGGTTCCAGGCCGTCTTGGACCTGGCGGGCCTCGTTTTCTATACCCACTAGTTGTTGAACCAGTCCATCGAGCGTTCCCGCGCCGCGGAGGAGTTCTTCGAGCTGAAAAGACATTCCGCCCACACCTCCCCTGATACTGAGGATTCCATCGTTGGCCGGAGGGGTGGGCTGCGGCGCTGCGCCGGCCCCGACGGGAGCTGAATCTGCCATCACTGCCCCCGTTCGCTGGAGACGGAGACGTTCTGAGAGTGCCTGAGCACCACCGCCACTGCGGCCTCCAGAGACTCACGTGCTCGCATCAGCGCTGAAGCATGCAAGGCAAGGGTTGTCCTGTATGCCCGCCCGGCAGGGGAGAGCCAGTCGTCTACCTGGGCTCTGCGCAGCGACGCAAGGACCACGTCCACTTGGTCCACGCACGATTGCATTCGCCAGGCCAACCTCTGTACTTCATGGCTTCGGGAAGCGCACTGCAAGGGATCAAATATGGGCGGGTTGGGTGCAGGCATCAAGCCGACGCTCATTGTCTGTGTACTCCATTGATTGTTCTGCTGATCGATAAGGTCGACGCTACGGAGCAGCAGAACCCACCGGAAGTTGCTTTGTCGCTTATGTGGATAACCTGAACGGCCGTCCACATAGCCTCGTCATGGTCTGCATGACCCCTCGCGGAACATGAAAGAATAGGCATCATGGCTGAATCCCTCCGCGTGTCTCTCGCTTCCGAACCCCTCGCCCTTGGCGCCCTCGACGGGCGCTACCGTGCCGCCGTCGCGCCCCTCGTGGATTACTTGTCCGAGGCCGCGCTTAACCGCGATCGCGTTCACGTCGAGGTCGAGTGGCTCATCCACCTGACCAGCCAGTCCGTTCTGCCCGGTGCCGGGCCTCTGTCTGACCAGCAGGTGGCCCAGTTGCGTGCCATCGTTACCGAATTCAATGCTGCGTCCGTCAACGAACTCGCGGAAATAGAAGCCGTCACCGTCCACGACGTCAAAGCTGTTGAGTACTACATCGGCCGCCGGCTAGGGGCAATCGGCATCGAGAACCTCACCGCCATGGTGCACTTCGGTTGCACGTCCGAGGACATCAACAACCTTTCCTACGCTGTGGGAATCAAGGGTGCGGTGGAGGATGTGTGGCTGCCCAACGCCACCGCCCTGGTGAAGCAGATCGAGGCCATGGCCGAGGCAAACCGCTCCGTGCCCATGCTGTCCCGCACCCACGGCCAGCCAGCCACGCCCACCACCTTGGGCAAGGAACTTGCTGTCATTGCTCACCGTTTGAACCGCCAGTTGGCGCGCATCGCCAAGACTGAGTACCTCGGCAAGATCAACGGCGCCACCGGAACGTACGCAGCCCACGTGGCTTCAGTTCCCAGCGCTGACTGGGAAGCGGTCGCCAAGACGTTCGTGGAAGGCCTGGGCCTCACGTGGAACCCGCTCACGACGCAGATCGAGAGCCACGACTGGCAGGCTGAGCTGTACGCAGACATCGCGCGCTTCAACCGCATCCTGCACAACGTTTGCACGGACATCTGGAGCTACATCTCCATCGGCTACTTCCGTCAGATTCCGGTTGCCGGGGCCACCGGCTCCTCCACCATGCCGCACAAGGTGAACCCGATCCGCTTCGAGAACGCCGAAGCCAACCTGGAAATCTCCAACGGGCTCTTGGACACTTTGGGGGCCACCCTGGTGACCTCCCGCTGGCAGCGCGACCTTACGGACTCCTCGTCGCAGCGGAACATCGGCGTCGCATTCGGCCACTCGTTGCTCGCCATCTCCAATGTGGCCAAGGGTTTGAAGGCCCTCGACGTCGCAGAAGAGGTCCTCGCGGGCGATCTCGACACCAACTGGGAAGTCCTTGGCGAAGCCATTCAGATGGTCATGCGGGCCGAGGCAATTGCCGGCGTCGAAGGCATGGAAAACCCTTACGAGCGCCTCAAGGACCTTACCCGCGGCCAGCGTGTGGACGGCGCCCGCATGCAGGAATTCGTGCAGGGTCTTGGCCTCTCCGCTGACGCCGAAGCCCGCCTGCTCGCGCTGACCCCGGGCAAGTACACCGGCATCGCGGACAAACTGGTGGACCACCTTCAGTAGGGATCATCTGTTGTAGTACAGAACGCTCGACGACGGCGATTAGGCTGGTGAACAGAAGTGCGTTCCATCCCAGTTGCTGCTACCAGGAGCCAGCGGGGGCCCTGAGACACGGCGTGTCGGGCTATTCCGGTGCTCAGCCGGCTGGTTGGCTGGGAGTAACCGGGCAGGAGCGCGGGAGGCGAGCAAGGCCGAAACTGTTACATCGGAAGGAGCGGAGCACCCATGAAGCTCCTGTTGATCAGGCACGGACAGACACCCGGCAACGTCGCAGGCCAGTTGGACACTGCGTTCCCGGGCCCCGGGCTGACCAAGCTCGGTGAGCGCCAGGCGTCCGCCCTGCCGAAGGCTCTGGCCCACGAAGCAATCGAAGCCCTGTACACCTCCACCCTGCTGCGCACTCAGCGGACCGTCGCTCCCCTGGCGAAAGCTACCGGATTGGAGCCGGCAATCCTGGACGGAGTCCATGAGATCGAGGCCGGCTCACTTGAAAAGAAGACCGACCACGAATCTCACCGCCGTTACATGAGCACCGTCTTTGCGTGGACGGATGGCCACTTGGATGTGCGCATGCCCGGGGCTTCTGACGGACACGACTTCTTTGCCAGATTTGACGATTCAGTCCAGCAGGTTGCGGCCGCGGGACATTCGACGGCGGCAATCGTCAGCCACGGTGCTGCTATCCGTTGCTGGGCGGGCCGTCGGGCGACAGACATCGACACCGTGTTCGTCGAAACGCATCAGCTCCCCAACACCGGGATTGTTGCGTTGAAAGGGGACCCGGAAAGCGGATGGCGGGTGCTGCACTGGGACCAAATCCCCGGCGGAGGCACGGCGCTGGCAGACCACACCGCCGATGACCCGACGGGCGAGGCACTTCACCCCTGATTCCATACTGCCCATGCCGGCGCACCGTCCGCCTTGCACGCTGCGGGCCCTACTCTGCACGCTGCGGGCCCTACTCTGCACGCTGCGGGGCCTGCTCTGCTCGGTAAAACCACCCATAAGGGCGCAGAGCGGGCCTCACAACGCAAGAAAGTCCCGCAATTCTCCCACCCCTTACGCGCAGGAAACACCGCGGTAACCGCAGCTCCCTAGGCTTAGTACGCATAGACCCCTCCCCGAAACCCGGCGAAAAGAGGCACAAATGCAGACAAACCCACGGCTCAACATCCGGCAGGTAACTTGGGCGAATCCCGTGGGCGCAGACCTCCGCGCCGCACAGCAGGCAGAACTCGACGCGAGGTTCGGCACCACGGACCATGAGCCTGGGCCACCGCCAACGGAAGCAGACACAGCAGTTTTTGTGGTGGCTTACGAAAAATGCTCGGGCCAGCCTCTGGGATGCGGCGGTTTGAGAATGCTGGATGAGAACACCGCAGAGATCAAGCGGCTCTATGTGGTCCCGTATGCCCGCGGCTCCGGAGTGGCGAGCTCCATCCTTGCCGCCCTTGAAGCGCAGGCTCATTCGCACGGTTTTACTGTGATCGCAGCTGAGGCGGGGTCGGCCCAGTCAGACGGGAGAAGCTTCTATGAGAGCGCGGGCTTTGCGGCCGTCCCGAATTTCGGTCCTTACGTCGGTGCCAGCGGATCGTTTTGCTACTCAAAACGGATCGACTCGCACAGTGCCTCGCACACCGCCATGGCCTAGCGTTCGGGCGCAACATCAAGCGCGGGTTGCTTCAGTTCGATAATCTCGGATTATGGAAAAAGCAGACATCACCTTCCGTACCCGCAAATGGGTGCGGCCCGAGGACCTTAACGCCAACGGCACGCTCTTTGGTGGCAGCCTGCTGAAGTGGATCGATGAAGAGGCCGCGATCTACGCCATCCTCCAACTGGGCAACGGCCGTGCCGTCACCAAGTACATTTCGGAGATCAACTTCGTCAGTTCCGCAGTTCAAGGTGACTTGGTTGAGATGGGCCTGACCGCGAAGCGCTTCGGCCGCACGTCCTTGACCATGCGCGCCGAGGTCCGCAACATGATCACGCGCGAAGCGATCCTTACCATCGAGGAGATCGTCTTTGTGAACCTCGGCCCCGACGGCCGCCCCCAACCTCACGGCTACACGGAGATCACGTACGACCGCGATCGCATCCCCACGCACCACCTGACTGAAACGCTCGACGAAGACTGAACCTGCCGCCGTCGGGCGCTTGATGACCGCTGGTACCCGAAGACCGTCTGTGAGAGGGAAGGCGGGACGCTAACCGGGATGGAACGTTCGGTGAAACCAACAACCGCACCGTTGAACCCACCTGCCCCAGCAGGGTAGAACGGGTAGATGAGCAACGACGTGAACTCCTGGATGGATCAGTACGAACGCGCGTGGACCTCGAATGATCCCGCAGAAATCAGGGCGCTTTTCACCGAGGACGCCGTCTACTACGACCGGCCCAACACGGCGAAACCGTGGAACGGCCACGAAGAGATCGTCAAAGCATGGGCTGACGCCGGGGACAAGCCGGAGGACTGGACGTTCGAATGGACGCTCTTGGGCAGGGACGACGACACGGCTTTCGTCCAGGGCCTGACCACGTACCTTAACGGCGACCCCACCTACGACAACCTGTGGGTCATCCGGTTTGCTGAGGACGGCCGCGCCCGCGAATTCACGGAGTGGTACATGGCCCGCAAATAGCTAGCGGGATTTATAGAGGACGTTGGGGTGGATCCAGGCGGACCCGCCAGTGGAGCTCTTGGCCGCGTAGTACTCCACGTCGTCGTACGTTGTCAGCAACCGGGCTGACCCGGCTTTGATGTCCGTATCCACACTGATAAGGCTCACGGTCCCCGGAAGTTCGTCCTCCGCCGTCGCTTCCCGCACCAGGACATCCAGGCCCGTCGGCGACGAACAACCAGCCACTCCGAGCATAGTTACAACAGCAAATACAGCTACAACACGACGATTCATGGCACTGTCCCTCAGGCTGCCTCGTTCATTCGAGCCTAACCCACGCGCAGGCCGCGGATACCAAAGGGTCAGTAGCTTTCGCGGTCAGCCGTCTTAGACACCGGAATGAACGTGGATGCAAAGCCCTCGGAAGCGCGGGCCAGCACCGCAACATCGGCGCCCACCAGGACAAAGGAGGCCCCGGCGTCGAGATAGGCGCGGGCTGTTGCCTCGTTGAAGGCGTTCACGCCTGCGGGCTTGCCGGCCGCTTTTGCGGCTTCAAGGCAATGCTCGACGACGGCCCTCACCAAGGGATTCTCCTGCTGTCCCAGCAGCCCCATGGAAGCGGCCAGGTCCGAGGGGCCGAGGAAGATGCCGTCCACGCCGTCGACCGCCAGGATCTCCTCCACCGCTGATGCCGCAGCCTCCGATTCGATCTGGACCGTCAGGCTGATCGATTCCGAAGCGGACGCCAAGTAGTCCGGGACCCGGTTCCAGCGTGATGCGCGGGCCAGAGCCGAGCCGACTCCCCGCACCCCGAGTGGCGGGTACCTTACCGCGGCCACTGCGGTGGCTGCCTCGAAGGCCGAGTTCACCATGGGGATCAGCAGGTTCTGCACACCGAGGTCCAGGTATTGCTTGATGATCACGGTGTCGTTGACGGGTGGCCTGACCATGACCTGCGGCGGGTACCCGCTGACGGCGTGGAGCTGCGCAAGGATGGATTCGAGCCCGTTGGGGCTATGCTCGGCGTCGATCAGCAGCCAGTCCAAACCGGAGCCCGCGCAGATCTCCGCCACGAGCGGACTGCCGGAACAGACCCACATGCCGGCCAACGGACGGCCGGCTTCGGAGAGGGCCGAATAGAAGGTGGGGCTCAGCTGAAGTGACATGTCACAACTCCCAACGGTCCGTAGTCCGCGTGCACGGTATCACCTTTGTACACCCATAGGGGACGTGTAAACGAGCCCGCCAGGATGATATCTCCGGCTTTCATCGAGTCACCGTGCGCGGCAATTTTGTTGGCCAGCCAGTGGACCCCGTTGGCCGGGTGATCGAGCACTCCAGCGGCCACTCCGGTCTCTTCCACGGTCTGGTTTTTGTACAGAATGGCGGAGACCCAGCGGAGGTCGACGGCGTCGGGCCGCACCGGGCGGCCGCCCACCACCATGGCGCCCATCGCAGCGTTGTCCGAGATGGTGTCCACGATGGTCCGGCCCTCCATTTCGATCCTGGAGTCCAGGATCTCGAGGGCCGGGACCACGTAGTCGGTGGCGTTGAGGACGTCGAAAATGGTGCAGCCAGGTCCTTTGAGCGCGTCTTTGAGGACAAACGCCAACTCCACCTCAACCCGCGGATGCGTGTACTGGTCCCACTCCACTGAGCAGCCGGTTTCCAGGACCATGTCATCGAAAATGGCACCGTAATCAGGCTCGGTGATGCCCGTGGCGGCCTGCATGGCTTTGGACGTGAGGCCGATCTTCCGCCCCACCAACGTGCGGCCTGCTTCTTCGTTCCGCCGCATCCAGAGCTGCTGAACGGCGTAGGAGTCCTCCACCGTCATATCGGGGTAGCGGGCAGTCAACCGCGGAACCGGCGTACGGGAACGGCCGGCTTCGAGGAGCTCGTCGGCAATGGCTTCGATCGTCTTCGCGTCCATCATGGTTTAGACCTGCGCTCCCAGTTTGAAGCCCTCGGCAGCTTCGCCGGAGGCAGCGTCGGCGCGGGTGTAGGAGAAGCCATCGGCGCCCACGGTGACGGCCATTTCGGACTTGTCTTCGCGTTCAATAATGGGCTGCGGGTTTCCGTCGAGGTCCAGGACCGGGGAGGCCTCCGTGTACCAGGACGGGACCACGGGGTTCCCCCACCAGTCACGGCGCTGGTTGTCGTGGACGTCCCACGTGACGGTGGGGTTGTCCGGGTCTCCGGTGTAGTAGTCCTGGGTGTAGATCTCCACGCGGTGGCCGTCCGGGTCCAGGATGTAGAGGTAGAACGCGTTGGACACGCCGTGGCGCCCGGGGCCGCGTTCGATCCTGTCAGAGATGCGCAAGGCGCCCATCTTGTCGCAGATCTGGATGATGTTGTGTTTCTCGTGCGTGGAGAACGCGATGTGGTGCAGGCGGGGTCCGTTGCCGCCGGTCAGGGCGGTGTCGTGCACGGTCTGCTTGCGGTGCATCCAGGCGGCGTACGTGACGCCGTCGGAATCTTTGATGTCCTCAGAGACGCGGAAGCCCAGATCCTCGAGATAGGCCCGGCCGCGCGGAACGTCCGGGGTGACCTGATTGAAGTGGTCCAAGCGGACCAGTTCACCGGCGGAGTAGAGGTCGTAGCGCTGGGTGAGGCGTTCCACGTGCTCCACGTCGTAGAAGAACTCGTACGGGAAACCCAGCGGGTCCTCCACGCGGACGGAGTCGCCCACGCCCTTGGTGAAGCCTTCCTTGCGGCGTTCCACCCGGCAGCCCAGCTCGCGGTAGTACGCCTCGGCGGCGTCCACCTCGGCCGGGGACTTCACCCGGTAGGCGAAAGCGGCAGCGGCGGCGACGGGGCCCTTGCGAAGGACCAGGTTGTGGTGGATGAACTCCTCGAAGGAGCGCAAGTAGATGGTGTTCTCGTCCTCTTCGGTGACGTGCAGGCCCAGGAGGTCCACGTAGAACGCGCGGGACTTCTCGAGGTCAGTGACCACGAGTTCCAGGTAGGCGCAGCGGACAATGTCCGGCGCGGGGACCGACGGTGTGGGGATGGGGCCGGTGAAGTTGCTCATGGGATTCTCTCTTCGTTGAAAGGGGTCAGGTGGATGGAGTTTTTGTACAGGTACGGCCCTTAAGAACGGGTTTTAGGGGCGTTATCTGTACAAAAACTCCGAGTTTAGGCGCCGAATTTGGGGGTGTGCACGGATCCGAGGGTGATGTGCACGGCCTGCTGGTCGGTGTAGAAATCGATGGAGCGGTAGCCGCCCTCATGGCCCAGACCGGACGCCTTCACGCCACCGAACGGGGTGCGGAGATCGCGGACATTGTGGCTGTTGAGCCACACCATGCCGGCTTCCACGTTCTGGGAGAAGTTGTGGGCCCGGGTCAGGTTCTGCGTCCAGATATAGGCCGCCAGGCCGTACTTGGTGTTGTTGGCCAAGGCGAGGGCTTCGTCGTCGTTCTCGAAGGGCGTGATGGCCACGACGGGACCGAAGATTTCCTCCTGGAAGATCCGCGCGTCAGGCGCTACGTCGGCAAACACCGTGGGTGCGATGTAGTTGCCTTCAGGGAGGTGGTCGGGCCTGCCGCCACCGGCCAGGAGCCGGCCTTCGGACTTGCCGATCTCCACGTAGGACGCCACCTTGTCGTAGTGCTCCGGGTGTACGAGTGCGCCCACCTGGGTCTTGGGATCGTGGGGATCGCCCACCACGATCTTCTTGGCCCGGGCGGCGTACTTCTCGCAGAATTCGTCGTAGATGGCCCGCTCCACCAGGATGCGGGAGCCGGCGGTGCAGCGCTCGCCGTTGAGCGAGAAGACCCCAAAGAGCGCGGAATCAATGGCTGCGTCCAGGTCTGCATCTGCGAACACGACACACGGGGACTTGCCACCGAGCTCCATGGACAGGCCCTTGAGGTTTTCGGCCGCGTTCCGGAAGATGGTCTGGCCCGTGGTGGTCTCACCGGTGAAGGAAATCAGCGGAACATCCGGGTGCTTCACCAGTGCATCGCCGGCTTCTTCGCCCAGGCCGTTGACCAGGTTGAACACACCGTCAGGCAAGCCTGCGTCCTTGAAAATCTGCGCCCACAGTGACGCGGACAAAGGTGTGAATTCGGCAGGTTTCAGGACCACGGTGTTGCCCGTGGCCAGGGCCGGGGCAAGCTTCCAGGACTCCAGCATGAACGGGGTGTTCCACGGGGTGATCAGGCCGGCGACGCCGATCGGCTTCCGGTTCACGTAGTTAATTTGTGAGCCCGGGACCTTCATGGCGTCGTCGAACTGGGCCACGATCAGGTCCGCGAAGAAGCGGAAGTTCTCCGCCGCACGGAGGGCCTGGCCCTTGGCCTGGGTAATCGGCAAGCCGGTATCGAAGGTTTCGAGTTCGGCGAGGCGTGCTTCCTGCGCCTCCACGGCATCGGCAATCTTGTTCAACACCCGGGCACGCTCGCGGGGCTTCATCTTCGGCCACGGCCCATTGACGAAGGCTTCACGGGCGGCGGCGACAGCAAGGTCGATGTCTTCCTTTTGGCCGGCAGCAGCGGTGGCGTAGTTGCCGTTGGATACCGGATCCAGGACGTCGAAGGTCTTGCCGGACACCGAGTCAACGAACTCACCGTTGATGAAGTGCTGGATGTGGGTGGGCAGGTCCTGGGGGACGTAGTGCTTGGTGGTTTCTGTAGAGGTACTCATCATTGAAGTCCTTACTGGTTCTTTGCTGTGGCGAGGTACGCGTCCAAGGTGGCGGCGCGGTGTTGTCGGGCTGCTTTTTCGATGGTGTCGGCATCTGCTCCGCCCTCGATGAGCTGGAGGAGTGCCTCGTGTTCGCGCACCGATTCCTGGGCGCGTCCGGGGACAAAACGGAAGGTGGACGATCGCAGGGACGCCAGCCTGTTCCACCCCCGGTGCACGAGGTCCAGGATGTGCGGGTTGGGGCAGTGCTCAAACAGGACGCTGTGGAAATCCTGGTTCAGCGCGGTGAAGCGGACGGGATCAAAATGCTCCAGGCATTCACGCATCTCGGCGTTGACCGCACGCGCACGTTCTATGGCAATGGCATCGATCAGTGGCGCCGACAACGCGGTGGCCGCACCTTCCACGATGCTCAGCGTCTGCATGGTGTAGAGGTACTCGGTGGGATCAATGCCCGAGACCGTGGCGCCCACGTTCCGCTCGAACTTCACCAGCCCTTCGGCCTCCAGCCGGCGGATCGCTTCCCGCACGGGAACCACGCTAAAGCCCAGGTCCTCGGCGATCTTGGCGAGCACCAGCCGGTACCCCGGCGTGTAAGTGCCCTGGATGATCCGCTCCTTGACGGCGGCATACGCCTGCTGGGATTTACTCTCGACGGCGGCGCTCTCGAGGGCGGTTTCAGGCACCGTGGGCTCCTTCCGCGGTTTGCTGGCGAGCGGACCACTCCTGGAAGCGTGCCTGCCATTCCTTGTTCATGGGGTAGAGCCCGTCAACGCTGTTGCCTTCCTGCACCATCTGGAAGATGAAGGTTTCTTCCTTCTCCTGGGCAATGCAGTCATCGGCAAGTTCATCGGCGATGGCCGGCGGGATCACCAGAATGCCGTCCGAGTCGGCCACAATGATGTCCCCCGGCTGCACGGTAGCGCCGCCGCAGGCGATGGTGATGTCCGTGTCCCACGGAATGTGGCGGCGGCCCAGCACTGCCGGGTGCGGGTTGGCGAAGTAGGTAGGCATGTCAAGGTCAGCCACGGCCGAGTAGTCGCGGACGCCGCCGTCGGTGATGATCGCGGCAGCTCCGCGGACCTGGGCCCGCAGCGCCAGGATGTCCCCCACGGTGCCGGTGCCCTTCTCGCCGCGGGCTTCCATGACCAGGATTTCGCCCTCGTTCACGGAATCGATGGCACGTTTCTGGGCGTTGAATCCGCCGCCATGGGTTGTGAACAGGTCCTCGCGGTTGGGAACGTAGCGGAGAGTCCTGGCGAGGCCCACCACTTTGCGGTCCGGACGGGTTGCCTGCAGTCCGTCGATGCTTACATTGTTCAGTCCACGCTTGCGGAGTTGCGAAGAAAGGGTCGCCGTAGCAACGGATTCCAGCTTCGCCTTCAGCGCCGGAGTCAGCACGGAAACGGCAGGAGCCAAACCGGCAGCTTCGCGTGATCCGTAGGCCTCTTCCCGCTGGGTGTCATCAGTCCTGGGCCGGGCACCAAAGTTCGCGAACGGCGTCGTACCTTCCGTTACTCTGGTGGCCAGACGGCCGCTGCTGAAGTCGCCGCCGGTGACTTCAATTTCGACGACGTCACCCGGCTTGGCAACAGAGGCGCCGGCCGGGGTGCCGGTGAGGATGATGTCGCCCTCTTCGAGCGTGAGCAGTTGGGAGAGGTCCGCGATGAGCTGCGCGAACGGGAAGAGCAGGTCCTCGGTGGTGTCGTCCTGCACGAGGTCCCCGTTGTGCCAGGTGCGGATCCGCAGCTGGGTGGGGTCGACGGCGTCGGCCGGGATCAGCGCGGGGCCAACGGGAGTGAAGCCGTCGCCGCCTTTGGAGCGGACATTGGAGCCCTTGTCCGCGTAACGGAGGTCGTACACGCCGAGGTCGTTGGACGCGGTGACCCACTCGACGTGGCTCCAAGCGTCCTCAAGACTGACGCGGCGGGCGGACTTGCCGATCACCAGCGCGATCTCACCCTCATAGCCAAGCAGTTCACAACCGGCCGGGCGCTCTACCGCGCCTGGAGCTTCAGTGGTGCCGAGCGCCAGCGAGGACGACGGCTTCAGGAAGTACGACGGCTGCTCCGGGGTGCGTCCGCGCTGTGCGGCGCGGCTGGGGTAGTTGATGTGGACGGCAATGACTTTGCGCGTCCGGGCCAGCATGTCCTGGCTGACTTCCTGGGTCCGAAACTCCAATGTCACGGCGCCTCCTCTTCCTCGAATACGATCAAGTACGAAATCGTATACGAATTACTATGACGGCGAACGTGACCTTCGTCAACCCCCCGTACGCACCCAACCGAGTAGCAGCAGAGCGCGTTTTCAGCGCTCACAACGCGCTCTGCTGCGACCTGGTTGGGTGAGGGTGGGTTTGGGGGAAGCCTACAAACTGTCGGTGGGCTCCCGTAGGGTACCGGCATGGACATCATCCTTGTACCCGGATTCTGGTTGGACGCATCGTCGTGGGAGGAGGTGACGCCGCCCCTGGAAGCAGCTGGCCACACGGTTCATCCGCTGACGCTGCCAGGGCTGGAGTCGGTGGATGCCTCACGCGCGGGCATCGGCCTCCGCACGCACATTGACTCCGTGGTGGCGAAGGTGGACTCTCTGGACGGCAAAGTCATCCTTGTGGGCCATTCTGGTGGAGGCGCCATCATCCACGGCGTGGCAGACACCCGCCCGGACCGGGTGGCCCACGCCATTTACGTTGACAGCGGACCGCTCGGTGAGGGCGGAGTCATCAATGATGAACTGCCCGACGACGGCGACGACCTCCCGCTGCCGCCTTGGGAACTGTTCGAAGACGAAGACCTGATTGACCTGACTGACGAGCTTAAGGAAGCGTTCCGTGCGCGGGCCATACCGGAGCCCAAAGGCGTTGCCTTTGACCAGCAACACCTGAGCGATGTCCGGCGCTACGACGTTCCGGCCACCATCATTGCCTGCCAGTTCCCGTCCTCTCTCCTCAAGGAGTGGATGGATGCCGGGCACCCCTTCACCGCGGAACTCGCCAGGATCCATGACGTCGAGTACATCGACCTCCCCACGGGACACTGGCCGCAATTCACCAAACCCAAGGAACTGGGCGAGGCGATCCTGACTGTGGTGGAACGCGTCAGCTAAGGCTTGGGCGGCGTGTTAGTGGCCGGCCCTTCCGGTGCAGCGCCGCCCTCGCCGGTCCAGTCGCTTCCTGTGGTGTCATCAAGGGCGGGATCAGAGACGACATCCGACTTAATGGTGGGAACGGTGGGCGTGCTGCTGGAAGAGGAGTCCGTGTGCTGGCCCGACTTGGGGGAAGTGATGCCCGGGAACATGGTCTCGGCCTTTTCCATCAACTTCTTGCCGGCCTCATACAGGTTGTCCAGAATGTCCGGAACCGACTCTTGGACCGCTTCCGTAGCTTGATGGACGTTCTCTTGCACGTCCGGGTTCTTCCAGACCTTCTCCGTGCCTCCGCGGATCCGCCGGTACACCTCCGGCCAGGACTTCGATCCCCACACGTAGCCGACAGCCACGCCAACTGCGAACAATGCTTTGCCTTTCACAGCGATCACTCCTTTCGAGGTGTTTGTATATCGACATTAGCCCCGCGCGCCGCACCCTGTCACCTGCACTTTGACGGCGGGACGGCTTATTTGATGGCGGGGTGACTTAACTGTGACCGCCAAAATAGAGCATTAAATTCAACTGCTTTGCCAACCATTGGAATTCCACAGAACTAACGGGATGACAACCCCATGGATGAAAACCCTGAGGACCGGGGCTGCGGGCCGAGGGCCGGAGGAGCATTCGGACGCAAACCCGAAGCCGTCGCGCGAGAAAGTTCAGCGCACTGCCAAGGGGTTCATGGACTCCCATAAGGGCCACTGGAGCACGAATCCCCGGTGTTTGGAGGCCGCAAGCAAGGGCGCGCTAATAGTCAGGTTACTTGCTACTAGTCCCGGGAGCAGCTAGCGTTGCTGATGTAGCACCCAGTCCGACCCCATCGGCACGGGTACTTTGTTCGCTGTAATTCATAATTTCATCGGGGTTGCGCAGTTCGTTCCACTCCCCACATTCCATAGGGCCTTCAGGGCCCGCATTTGGTGCCTACATTTTGGAACAGGGCACCCGATGAACTGAACCTCTTCATAATGTTCATGGGATCTCCATCAACAAGAAAGTAGGAACAAAAATGGGTTTCTTTGGTTTTCTTCTGCTCGGTCTTTTGGCCGGCGCTATCGCTAAGCTTATTCTTCCCGGCCGTCAGGGTGGCGGCTGGCTCATCACTCTCGTGTTGGGCGTCGTCGGCGCACTCCTGGGTGGTTGGATCGGCAGCCTCATCTTCGGCACCGGGCTGCAGGAATTCTTCTCCCTCACCACCTGGCTCCTGGCCATCGGCGGCTCCATCATCGTGCTGCTGATCTACGGCCTGGTCACCGGCCGCAAGGCACACCATGGCTAACAGCCAGAACCACGACGCCAATGGCGATGAACTCGACGGCCAGTATGTCGAGGGCGATTACGGCGACGCAGGCGCGTCACCGGAAACGCTGAAGGAGGACGCCGGCGGTGATTACACCGAGGGCGACTACGCCGAGAAGACGGTCCCATCCGCGGACGCAGAGCTCGACGAGCACAACACGGAAGACACCCCAAAGGACCGGCCCTTCTCATCCGAACCGGATGAAGAAGCGTCAGGCTCCAGTCGGCCGTAACATCTGAATACAGTCAAGAGCCCGGAGAACTGCAGCTGCAGTCTCCGGGCTCTTGCGTTGCCCGGGACCTGATATTTTCGGGCACGGATTGTTGGGCGCTCGGCCTGGACACGCGGGTAGCGTCGAAGGAAAGGATGGAGGCAGGTGCAAGAGGGAGACGGGGTGCCGGACATGATGCACGGCTGGAACCGGGCAATAGGGCTGATCGAGCAGGACTTGACCACGGACATCGAAGTACGGTTTTTGGCCAAAGCCGCTTTGACGTCCGAGTATCACTTCAGACGGATGTTTTCCTCCCTGGCAGGCATGCCGGTTTCTGAGTACATCCGTAGGCGGCGCCTCACCGCAGCCACGGCGGAGATCCTGGAGGGCCTTACGGTCCTGGACGTGTCCGTTCGCTACGGATACGGATCGGCAGAAGCATTCGCCCGTGCCTTCAAGGCCATGCACGGACTGAGCCCCTCCGAGGCACGGCTTCCGGGCGCAGTTCTCCATTCCCAGCCTCAACTGAGGTTCCACCTCCGAGTCGAAGGGAACACCGACATGAAACACCGCATAGAAGACAAAGAAGCTTTCCGCCTTATTGGCCTCAAAGCCCGCGTACCGCTGGTCTACGAAGGACCCAACAACGCCATCATCGAATTCCAGCGCGGCGTGGATCCTTCTGTCACCAAGCGTTTGCTGGAGCTTGCTGATATGGATCCGGCCGGACCTGTGTCCGTAACGGACAACCTCGAAGAACAGCGCACCGAGGGCAGCGAACTGGACTACTGGCACGCGGTGGCCTCTACCCAAGCGGCTCCGGAAGGTTTCGAGTCCCTTGAAGTCCCGGCAGGCTTATGGGTGGTCTTTGAAGCTGAGGGAAAGTTCCCGGAAGTCCTGCAGGGCATGTGGGCAGACGCCGCAACGGGAATGGTTTCCTGCCAACCCTTACAGGTGGGCACCGGGACCCGAAATGCTCAGCGTCCAAGTGGGGCCCGGGGGCACGCACGGCCGCGGCCAGTTGTGGATCCCCGTGGAAAGGGAAGAAGCGGGTTAAAGCCCCTTGCCACCCGTGACGGGAAGGACCGCCCCTGAGATGTAGGATCCTTCGTCGGATGCCAGCAGCACGTAGGCCGGTGCCAGCTCGGCCGGCTGGCCTGCCCGGCCCAGGGGCGTGTCCTGCCCGAACGTGGGCAGTTTGTCCGGCCATTCGGTAGCTGGGATCAGCGGAGTCCAGATGGGGCCCGGCGCCACAGCATTGACGCGGATACCCTTGGGTCCCAGTTCCTCGGCCATGGCCTTGGTGAAGGCTACTTGTGCTGCCTTGGTCATGGCGTAATCGACCAACTGTGCGGAGGGGTTGAAGGCCTGTATCGAGGCCGTGACAATGATGGAGGCACCTGGGCGAAGATGCGGAATGGCTGCCTGTGCCGTCCAGATGAGGGAATACAGATTGGTCTTGAAGACGCGGTCGAACTCCTCGGTGGGGATAGTCTCCAGCCCTTCGCGGTTCTTCTGGTACGCCGCGTTCAACACCAGTACATTGAGCCCGCCAAGCTCCTGCACCGTACGTTCCACGATCTGCGCCGCGAAGCCTTCATCCCGTGCGTCGCCGGGCAGCAGCAGGACCTGCGAGC
Organism: Paenarthrobacter sp. MSM-2-10-13; assembly: GCF_011605365.1. NCBI lineage: Bacteria > Bacillati > Actinomycetota > Actinomycetes > Micrococcales > Micrococcaceae > Paenarthrobacter > Paenarthrobacter sp. MSM-2-10-13. The sequence goes on from NZ_JAAOXO010000009.1 coordinate 155,868, forward strand.
CGCACTCACGGATCCATTCCGCCGTCGACTGCGCGTCTTCTTCTTCCTCCGGCAGGTAGCTGATAGCCACGTTGGCACCTTCACGGGCGTACGCGATGGCGACTGCCGCGCCGATGCCCGAGTCACCGCCGGTGATGAGCGCGATCTTGCCTTGGAGACGCCCATGCCCCACGTAACTTTTCTCGCCGTGATCTGGTTGCGGATCCAACGGTTTGGTAAGTCCGGGCTGTTTCTGTTCCTGCTGGGGGAACTTGCCCGAGTGGTACCCGCGGCGGGGGTCCGATGGCGCGGAGGAGAGGCGGTTCCCGTCGGTTAGCGGCTTATCAGCCTGGTTCGGATCACCTTGCGTCATGGTTCTGCCCCTTTTCAGATTGCACTACACGGTTCCTGTGCCCTGTACCCAGCCTCCCAAGCTCCTAAACCCGGATAGCCCTAGGTCCGCAGCGTCCTCGCTTTGACCATGAGAAACAGACCGTAAGCAATGAGCCCCAGAGCCACGGCAGCCAACAGATAAGGCCCGTAGGGCTGCTCCTTCAGGGCTTTCAGGCCGCCGTCAAGCCCGGTTGATTGTTCGGGCTGGGCGCGGGCCGCGGCAATAACCACCAGCAGGCCAACCAGGAACAAAGCGATTCCTTTTGCGATGTAGCCCACCACGCCAACCCAGAGTTGGAACTTATGCACCGTCTGCTTGGACGACAGCGAAAGGTCTTTGGTGAACTTCTTCCGGAAGCCCCTGACCACAAACACGATGCCGGTAATGGCGATACCTGCACCAAGGGCAATGAGCAGGAATACCCCGAACGGCGCCTGCATGAGAGTCGCGGTGAGGTCGCTGCTGGACTCCCTGCTGTTCCGGCCTTGCCCCAGCACGAAGGACACGATGGTGGCAGCCAAGGCGGCGAATACCAAGGCCTGGCCAAGGGCAGAGAGCCTCTTGGTCAGCTTGTTGTCCGAGACGTTCCGATAACCAAGGATGGCGTTTCCCAATTGCCACAGAGCAAGCGCCGCACAGGCCGCGAAGCAGGCCCAGAGCAGGACGGGTCCGGCTGGCTTGTTGGCCAGCTCGGTCACTGCCCCGCTGACGTCGGCCTCGCCGCTGCGGCCCACCGCGAGCTGGATTGCGATGACGCCAATGAGGACGTGCAGCAGGCCGCTCACGGCGTATCCCGCGCGGGCAACGGCTGCGAAAGTCTGCGAATTAGCGGCTTCCTCGGCCACGTCGGCGGCCTTTCTCATCTCATCCTTGATGACAAGCCTCCTTGTTGAGTGGACTGGATTCCATGGTCCCTTAAACGACGTCGGGCAGGGTACCTTCCAAGGGAAAGGTCCCTGCCCGAATCACAAACCGTGGTGTCCTAGAACCCAACAACCGACTGCGGCCAGATGCTCCGGAGACCCGCGCCAAGGGGATTGAACTGCTCACGGATGGTCACCACCGCACGGGCCTGACCAGCGGCGTCCGCGGCATGGCCAGCGGTGTCGGCCGTGCCCGCAAGTGCTTCGGACTTCGTGTGAGCCGAGCCGGCAGTTACGGACTTGGCGGAGATCTGGTCAGTCATTTCGGTGGTCCTTCCTGGAAGTTCCCGTCAGCTAATTGGCTGATGTTTCAACCATCGGACGGGGTCCTCAAGAAGGACGCCGGGTCATCTCAAGATTCGCTCAAGATTTCGCACCAGCGCACCAGCGGGACTGCATGAGGAGACTCAAGGCATATCCAGCATCTTCCGGGCACAGGGCCGCAGGGCTACTCCTCCAGGCGCTCGTTCAGCAACTGCTCTATATCGGCAAAACCAAGTCCCGCCGCGATGGCAAGATCCGGAAGGCCCGCACCGGCCGCTGCGGCGGCACGCATTGCCGTAGCCAGGCAATCCCGCGCCTCGTCCATCTCCCATTGAAGACCCTCAACCCGCGCGGAGGCCGTCCACACTTCGTCCAGCAGGCTGGTCCTCACTGAGGGACTGGAGGTGGCACTTGGCGCCCCGGAGGTCACCGTAGGGAGAGCCTCGCCCTGTTCTTCACTCACAAGTACTGCAGTCATTAGAGCCCTCCCGCGTAAGAATGTGTCTCGACAAACTAGTTATATGGGAATCTAACTAAATAAGCGAGTGATGACCTTCGGACATGTGATGCACATCACATAAATCAACCGTGAGGAATGCCCCAGTCGTCACGTCCTATTCATGACGGCGCAACAAGCACCGCATCAAACCGAAAGGAGTGATCGTCTTGACGATCCAAACGCACACCCCCGCAGACGTTCCCGCCAAGAACTCCCAGGCGACCCCGGCACCCGTGCTGGACACCCCCAACAAGGGTAAAGACGGCCGCGGAGCCACCACCGTCGCCGACGGCGTAGTAGCAAAAATTGCGGGCATCGCCATCCAGGAAATTCCCGGCGTACACGCCCTTGGCGGTGGAGCAGCCAGGGCAATCGGCAATCTCCGCGAGAAGGTGGGCCAGAAGGACCTCACCCAAGGCGTCAGCGTAGAAGTGGGGCAGACCCAGGTGGCTGTGGACGTGACCCTGGTGGTCGAATACCCCCATCCGCTTCAGGAAGTCGCAGACAACGCACGCGACGCTGTCTACACCGCGATCGAAGACCTGGTGGGCATGGAAGTCACGGAAGTCAACGTCACCATCACTGACATCCACGTGCCGTCCGACGACGCAGACGTAGAGGACTCCGAGCGTGAACCGAGGGTGTCATGAACCCCACTATCGCAGGCGTAGCCATCGGCGCCATCCTGGCCGTGGCGGGGCTCGCCTTCGGGTTCTGGGGCCTGCTGCTCACGGCACTGTTCATGGGAATCGGAGCAGTGCTGGGCCGCGCAGCCGAAGGAAAGCTTGACCTTCGCGGGGTGCTGGACGCCTTGCGGGGCAAGCGCTCATCCACATGAACGGGACAAGATCCGCCACCATGAGTCCCCCCACGAGGCGGCCTGACGGCAAGGAAACACGGGGCCATAACCGGATCACCCATCACGCGATCCGGCAAACCGTGGAAGCAGTCACCGCCCGGGCCTTCCGCGTCGGCAAAGACAACGTCACCGCTGCTTTGGAGGACGACGCCGGCAAACTCGGCGTCAGCGTCTCCATCAAGTTGAGGCTCGAGCCACTTTTGGAACCGCGGAACAGTAGCGGCACCATCTTCGAACGGGCTCAGCAGGCCCGCGCTGAGATCACGTCCCGGGGTACCGAACTCACCGGACTGGAGATCGGACGGGTGGACATCCGCCTTACCGGCGGGAAACAGGAAGTGTCCAAGGAAAGGAGAGTGACATGAGCAAGGATCCACACATCCGGCGCCTGGTTCGCCGGGAAACGCACTCTTCCCGCGCCGTGCCCTCCATCCTGACGGCTTCTGTCCTGCTGGCAGCCTCGCTCTGGCTGAGCCTCGAATCCGTGCTGTGGTTACTCAAGGATCAACCCCTGCTCGTCAGCCCGGCCCAGATGCTGCGGTGGCTGGAGGAACTTCCGGGAAAGACTGTCCCGGCGGGCATGATCGCGGCCGGCATCGGCGTGGCATTGCTCGGGCTGCTCGTCCTGGGACTCGGGGTGGGGAGGGGCCGCCGGCGCCGCCGTTCCCTGGAAAGCGACCGCGCAGCAGTAGTGGTGGACGACGACGTCATCGCAGCAGCCGTCTCCGGACGGGTTCGGCTCGCCGCCGGCCTTGCACCGGGCCAGGCGACCACCACCGTGGGCGGACGCTCAGTGCGAGTCCAAGTGCGTCCGACGTCGGGCCAACCGCTCGCGGTGGACAGGGTACGGGAAGCGGTCGACGGCGAACTGGCCGCCTACGGATTGGACCGCCGGATGACATCCGGCGTCCGGGTTCTGACGGAAGGAGCGGTGGGGCAATGAGAAATACACATCGGGGCCTCAACCGGATTTTGCTGACCCTCGTGGGGATCCTGTTGCTGGGTATTGGTGCCGCACTCATCGCGACAGGTACCCTCCCATCGGCGGCGGACATCTGGACCACCACGGCATCCTCAGTGCGGGACCAGGCCCGGAGCCTTGCCGGGACGGCACCTCTACCCGAACCGGTTCGGAGTTGGTGGCTGGTGCTGGGAGTTGCCCTGCCCTTGGTGGGCGCAGTCCTCAGCGTCGCTTGGCTGGCGAGCCAAGGCGGAGGCAAAACACCCCGCTTGGCCGAGCAATCCGACGGTACCGCCGGACGAACTGTTGTTGACGCCGGGCTGGTCTCCACCGCTATCCGGGAAGCCCTCAACGGGAACAAGGATGTGCTCTCAACCTCCGTCTCCGCTTGGGAATCACGCCGTGGCACCGCGCTCCACATCCGCCTGGAGGCCCGCAAAGGGGCATCTCCCAGGGAGCTCACGCACACGGTGGAACACCTCCTCCGGAGCACCGACTCCTGGCTGGGACATCCATTGCCCGCGCTGGTCCGGATCACCAGCGGCCCACGCACACAGATTTCCGGAACCCGTCGCGCGCGGTGACCGTCTCTCAGAATTTCCACTAAAACACGCGCGACTCAGCAGAGACCGTGCACAACAAGAAAAGGGAACACCATGGGAATCAACGACAAGATCAACAACGCAGCCACCGAGCACCTCGGTGCAGCCAAGGAAGGCGCCGGAAAGCTCACCGGCGATCAGTCGCTGGAGCGCGAGGGGCAGCACGATCAGGCACAAGCCAAGATCCAGCAGGCAGGCGAAAAGGTCAAAGACGCTGCAGCCGATATCACCGAGAACATCAAGGATGCGGCGCAGAAGCTCAAAGAAGGTTTCTCCAAAAAGTAGCTTCCGGCCCGGGACGGTTCTGCTGGCCAGCGGGACCGTCCCGCCACTGAGCATCATCAGGACCACCGAGACCTTGGACGACCATGGATGGGGAAGGCAGAAAACGTGACTGGTTCACCCGCAGCGCAGCACCAATTGGATCTGGTGCCCGATGCTCTGCTGGCCGGCCGGGCCGCAGACGGTGACACCGCAGCCTTCGAGGCACTGGCGCGGCGCCACGGCCCGTTGATGCGGGCCACGGCCCGGCGATTGACCGGCTCACAAGCCGACGCCGACGACGTCGTGCAGGAAACACTCGTCCAAGCCTGGAAGCAACTGGACAACCTTCGCGACCCCGCAGCAGTCAAGGGATGGTTGCTCAGGATTGTCGGCAGCCGCAGCATCGACCACCTCCGGAGACGCCGCAATCATGCAGGCCTCGACGCCGTGGAGAACCAGGTGGAGCACGACGCCAAGCCGCAGGCAGCGGACCCCGAGCACAGCGCAGTTATCACCTCCCGCGTGGAGGCCCTAAAAGCGGCGCTCGCAAAGCTTCCCGAGGAACAACGGCGATGTTGGGTTCTTAAGGAATTCAATGACCAGAGCTACGAGGAGATCGCACTGACGTTGAATATCAGCCAAGCCAGTGTCCGCGGCCGCTTGGCCCGGGCACGGATCACCCTTGCGCGCATGATGGAGGAATGGCGATGAACACCCCCGAAGACTCCTTGGACTGCGGGCACAGCCTTGCCGAACTAAGCACTTATCTGGACACCGGAGAGATTGCAGATCCCGCCCATCTCCACTCATGCCCTGAATGCCAAGCTGGCCTGGCATCGTTGCGCCGGCTATCCCAACTGGGCAGCGAACTGCTGACGTCGGATCTGGCCGATGCAGGCTCGGGCCATGACGACTGGATGCAGTCCATCCTGGACAACCTCCGGCTGGAGCTGCGTCCAGGCAGGAGCATTCCCCTGCAGGCCGGGAACCCGAAGGACACCCTTTGGGAAACCGAGGGTTCAATCTCAGCACTCATCCGATCCGTGGCTGACGCCCTGCCTGGCACGGCCGCCGGCAAGTGCCGGTTGCATGGCGACGTCACCACACCAGGAGCCGGAATTACCGTGGACGTGGAGATAGCCGTGGTGTACGGACACCCCCTGGATGAACGTGCCGAAGAGCTGCGCCGTGAGTTGGCGCAGACGCTCGCCTTCCAAACGGAGCTAAACATCGAGACCATCAACATCACCGTGAGGGACGTTCTGGAACCGCCTTCCGCCGCAGACCAGGTTCCCTCTCCACCCACCAGCCCCGCACCCACCACTCGGGAGGATCAGCCATGACGGAACATCTGGAACCCGGGAGCATCCAATCCGCAGGTGCTTCACCCGCAGTGGCGGAGGAACTGCTCGGTGTCATCCAAGGAGTGGAGGGAGTTTCTGCCGTATATCCGGCCCAGCCCTTATGGCAGTCGATAGCGGGTGCGGCCATGGCTGCCGTGACCGGGGAGATTCTTCCCTTGGTCTCCGTCACCGGCGATGGAGACGCGCTCGCAGTCAAGGCCCGGATTGGCGTAGGCACCCTTCGCCCCGCACCCAGCGTGGCCCGCGAAGTAGCCGGCGCGGTCCGCACGCACCTGCTCCCCCGGGATGCCGCCGTCGAGGTATACGTGGTCAAGGTAGGACCCTGACCGCCTTCTCATCCACCCGGCGCTTAGGTTACCTGTAACTGCTGGACGGTTATGGCCCCTTTGAGTACCAGCCGAAGCGTCCCGCTCGCGGTCCAAGCCGGGAGAACGGAGGGGTCGACGTCGATTCCAACCTCGCCGCTGTAACCCTCCTTCAGTTGGCACTGGCCAAGATCGAGCCAGGTGTCGGCTGGCCCGGAGGTCTGCAGCATGATGCTGCAGTCACCAAAGCCCTTCCCTGTCCTGGCGGACAAGACCTCACAGTTGACTGCAGTTATTGGCAGGCCGTCCCACTTGCGGTAAACCGCCCATGCAGGTTCGAAGGGATCTGCTGGAGTGATCGCTGTACCCGAGAGGGGCTGAGAGGGCACCAGGTCAATGTTTGATTTCGTGTCGTAAAGCCGCGCCGGCACCCACGTCCCTGCTATCCGCCGGGAACGCTGTCCGCGATCCGGGACCTGAATGGCCACGCTCACTGGCAGCCTCTGGGCGGAAGAGCCCACCAGGATCCGGTACTCCCCGGGTTCCACCACCATGGCCTCCGCGACGGTACTGAACGTGGCCAACCGTTCCACAGGGATGCGCAGGGTGGCCGTTATGCGAGCGCCTGGAGCCAGTTCAACCCGCCGGTGGGCAACTAAAAGCCGCCGCGGAAAGTGGTCCTGATGGGTGGGAGCTGAGGCGTAGGCCTGCACCAACTCGTGGGCCACCCGATCTCCCTGGTTGGTGAGGGTGACGTCCACGCCGATGGTTTTGCTGGCAGGGTCGCTGCTGACAACGGCATTCGTGTACTGGACATCTCCATAGCTGAGGCCATGACCCAGCGGATAGAGCGGCTCCGCACGCGTGTACAGGTACGTGGATTCGGATCCGATGATGTCGTAGTCAAGAATGTCCGGCAGGTCCCGGTCCCGGGCGAACCACGTTTGCGGGAGGCGTCCCGTGGGTTCGGCGTCTCCGCTGAGCACGTCCACCACCCCCGGACCCAGTTCCTGGCCCCCGTGCGATGTCCAGGCGATAGCGGGGAGATCGGCCAAATCACCCAGTGCATAGGGATGAGAGGAGACAACAAGCAGGATGGTTTTGGGATTCGCATCCTGCACGATCCTGACGAGTTCCTGCTCGGACTGCGGCAGGTCCAAGGATTCCCGATCCTGGGTTTCCCTCCCGCCAAGGTGGGGATCGTTGCCTACTACTACCACTGCCACATCTGATGAAGCGGCCGCAGCATGCGCTGCATGGTGCCCGGATTTGATGGTTCTGACCACAAAGCGATCAGCGGCGGCTTCCACCCCGGAGGCCAGCACCAAACTCCCTGTCCCTGACTCGACGCGCACCCATTGGGAGGAGGCAACGTGCTGGATGGCAACGGTTCCGTCGTGGGAATGCACCAGGCGGAAGGTTTCCTGCACCACCCACCCTCCGATTCGATCCGCCGAAGCCCTGAGGTAGTTGTCGGTGCCGGCTGCGACAAAACGCCCGGTCAAACTTGACTGAAGACTGAACTCGCCGCTCCCCCAGTCCTTCAGCGTGAAGTGTTCCCCAACAGCTGGTGAGGTTGTGTCCGCGACCAGGACGCCGCCGTCGTCGTCGGTGGTTTCCGACGGCGACGGCAGCCCCAGGTAGGCGCCTGTACGGACGCTTCGCAGGGCGATAACGTCCAGGCCGTCCTCCGCTGTGACGTCCTGGTACCGCCGGGAAAGAGCCTCTGCAATGCCGCACTCGTTCTGCAAGGTGCCGCTGTACCAGTCACTCAGGACGCGCTGGCCCAAAGTTCCAATGACGGCAATGGACCCAGGGTTGTTCCCCAGCGGGAGCAGGTGGGGACCCGGCTGATTACGCAGCAAGACCAAGGACTTCCCGGCAGCTTCGCGGGCCAGAGCCACGGTCGCAGCCGCATCGCTCTCCCCTGCGCTGGTCGAAGAGCCGTGATGGTCGTCGAATTCTCCCGTCCTGGCGCGGAGCGTGAGGAGCCTGAGCACGCTTCGGTCAAGGTCATCCACCGTCAGCAGGCCCCGTTCCAAGGCGTCCTCAAGGTAAGACACTGACGGGCCCGGGTTGTCGCCGTCGTCAGTGAAGTTATCCACCCCTGCCTTGAGCGCGGCAGCGTAGGCGGACGCGCCGTCGGAAAAGTACTTCTCGGCGCGGAAGAGTGCGGAGGGCGCACCGGCGTCACTCACCACAACCACCGAGCCGCCGTTGGTCCATGTCCGCAGATGCTTGTTGACCAGGTCCGAGACGTGGGCCGGGCGTCCGTTGACCAGGTTATAGGAGAGCATTACCGCTCCAGCTACGCCGTCCTCAATGGGTTGCCGATACGCCGGCAACTCGTATTCGTGCAGGACCCTGTCGCTGAGGTTGCTGGAGGTGAGGCTGCGATCGTGCTCGTTGTTATAGCCAAGGAAATGCTTCAAGGTGGGCACCGTCAACCAGGTCCCGGCATCGGCTCCTTTGAGTCCTGCGCAAAAGGCGCTGGCAAACTGGGCAGTCAGGTGCGGGTCCTCGGAAAAGCCTTCCTCGTTCCTCCCCCATAGCGGGTGTCGCAGCGGGTTGACCACGGGGGCCCACACGTTGAGGCTGACGCTGGGGTCCATTTCCTTTTTTGCCTTGACCTCGCGTCCTATGGCTTCGCCCACCCGGGTGATGAGGTCCTCGTCCCATGTTGCGGCCAACCCTACGGGCTGTGGGAAGACGGTTGCCGGTCCAAGCCACGCCACACCATGGGCAGCTTCGGTGCCTGTCCTGAAAGGTGCCAGGGCAAGCTCGGGAACCGCGGGGGCATGCTGATGGAGCATGGCGATCTTTTGCTCCAGCGTCAGGAGGCGGAGCAGGTGTTGCGCTGCCTGGACATGGCTTTTAGTCACGAAGAGTGTCCTGTCATTGACTGTTGAATCGCTTCTACGAATGGGCGTCGAACTTCAGTGTTCCATCAGCTCACTGTGATGTGCAACACCCAAACCATTGCGTCAAAGTCAGCGAATAGCCTAGGGTGGACGCAATCGAAGCGTTTCGACAGTTCTTGCAATGAATTCATCACAAAGGAGTGTTTCATGCTTGGTTCCAACACGCCGCCGTTTAAGACTTTCCGGGAAAAACGCTCGGAAGCACCACCTCGCGGAACGGGGGCAATCAACGTCAACCGCCGGTCCTTCCTGGGCGTCCTTGGCGGTGCGGTATTTCTGGCAGCTGCACCGTCAGCCCTCACAGCCTGCAGCCCGGGAGCGTCCGCACCCCTTGCCACAACTTCCGGTGGTCTGGCCGAGGCAGTTGCCAAACTGGTCCCGAGCTACATTCCGCTGGATCTGGTGAAGCCGGACATTCCCTCAGTCAAGGGATCCACCCCCGGATTTACCACGCTCCCGGCCACCCTGGTTAAGTCCGTGAAGGACACGCCCGGCAAGGGAGGCACCTATACAGCCATGACACCTGCATGGTGGGCAATCCCGCCGTCCCTGCCGGAGAACAGCTACTACAAAGCCGTGAATGCCGAGCTCGGAACCACCATCAACTTCCAGGTCAACGACGGCAATAGTTATGCAGACAAGATTCAAACCGTCCTCGCCTCGCCCAAGGACGTCCCGGATTGGGTAGTCATACCCTCCTGGAACCTGCCGCCGCGATTCGGTCAGGCGGCCAAGGGCATCTTCACCGACCTGTCAGAGTTCCTGGCCGGGGACAAAGTGAAGAAATACCCCAGCCTTGCCAACATCCCCACTGCCTCGTGGAAACTGGGCTGCTTCGATGGCGGCCTCTACGGACTTCCCTACCCCGGCGCCCTGATCTCCGATGCCATCTTCTACCGGGCAGACATCTTCGAGCAGCTGGGAGTGGAACCGCCAAAGTCTGCCGACGACTACCTCAAGGTGGCCAAGCAGCTGACGGATCCAGCCAAGAACCGCTGGGGTTCGGAGGACGTGTGGAACGGCGCCCAGATCATTCACGGAGTGGTTCCCAAATGGAAGCAAGTGGACGGAAAGCTCCAGAACAAATTCGAAACGGACGAATACCGCGCTGCGTTGGAGTGGACTGCCAAGCTCTTCGCGGACGGTTCGGTGCACCCGGACGCCGTGGCCGGCAACGCCCAGCAATCCAAGCAGCGCTTCGAGTCCGGCGCATCGCTCATGGCATCGGACGGCGTAGGTGGCTGGCACGAAGCACTGGCCCGGGTCCTGCCCTCCAACCCGGGTTTCAAAATGCTCCCCATGGACTACTTCGCACCCGACGGCGGGGCGCCCACCCTGTTCCGTGCCCAGCCGGCAGCAATCTTCAGCTTCATCAAGAAAACCGATGACCCCGCCAAGGTGGAGGAGCTGCTCGCATTGGCCAACTTCATTGCTGCCCCCTTTGGAACACAGGAAAACCGGCTGATCACCAGCGGCGTGGAAGGCGTGCACTACACCAAGGACTCCCAGGGCATCCCCAAAATGACTGAAAAGGGAAGCCAGGAAGTTACCAGTACTTACGCCTTCCTTGTGGCGGGCCCGATCGTCAATTCCATGGTCCAGTACCCGGGACTCGTAGAAGCCCAGTCCGGATGGGAGGCCCGCCAGGCACCCCATGTGACGGAGGATGCTTTCTTCGGTATGCAGATTGAGGAACCCACCAAGTTCGCCTCATTGGGTAAGCCCTTCAACGACCTCGCCAAAGACATCGTCCGGGGCCGCAAGAGCATTAAGGACCTGGACAGCGAAGTGGCCTCCTGGCGGAGCAAGGGTGGAGACGAACTGCGCGACTTCTACGCCGGCTTCCTGGCCTAGGACGGCACTCCATGACTATCGAAACCGAAAAACCCTCGCCCTCAGCGGGAGGCGATAAAACGGCAGCCCACAGCAGCGGGTCAGCCAGGGAACCCCAGACCGGCAAGAAATCACAGACCGACAAGAAATCACGGGCCGGAAAGCGCCTCCAGGAGCAGGTGTCCGGACGACCCCGGGCCGGCAGGCTGGCCCGATTCAAGCGCGACCGGTCCTTGGTGTTCATGGCCTTGCCCGCGGTCCTCCTATTGGCCGTATTCGCCTACCTCCCCATGCTCGGTAACGTGGTGGCGTTCCAGGATTACTCCCCCTTCATAGGCTTCGCCGACAGCCCATGGGTTGGCCTGGATAACTTCTCCAGGGTCTTTGGCGATCCCGATTTCTGGATGGCCGTCAAAAACACCCTGGTCATCACTGCCTTTCAGCTGGTCTTCTTCTTTCCCATTCCCATCGCTCTGGCCATTCTGCTGAATTCGCTGATCAACCCCAGGCTGCGCGCAGCCATCCAGGCCGTGGTGTACCTGCCACACTTCTTCTCGTGGGTTTTGGTGGTCTCGGTATTCCAGCAAATCTTCGGCGGCGCCGGCCTGTTGAACCAGTCCCTGCGCGCCAACGGCTGGGAGGCCGTTGACGTCATGACCAACCCGGATACCTTTCTCTTCCTGATCACCTCCCAAGCCATCTGGAAGGACGCCGGGTGGGGCATCATCGTGTTCCTCGCTGCGCTGAGCGCCATTGATCCCGCCCAATACGAGGCGGCTGCAGTGGACGGCGCCGGCCCGTGGAAGCGCATGTGGCACGTCACCCTGCCGGGGCTCCGAAGCGTGATCGTCCTGCTGTTGATCCTGAGGCTGGGAGATTCCCTGTCCGTGGGCTTTGAGCAGCTCATCCTTCAACGGGACGCCGTAGGTGCCGAAGCAGCGGAGGTACTGGACACGTTCGTCTACTACACCGGCGTGCAGAACGGCGATTGGAGTTATGCAGCCGCGGCCGGCCTCATCAAAGGCGTTATCAGCCTGGCCCTGATCCTTGCGGCAAACAAAGTCGCCCACATATTTGGCGAGAGCGGTGTGTATTCAAAATGAGCATCCTGGTCAGAAATACCAGAAAACCGGACAGCACCTCCCAACGCGCAGCCTGGGAGGAGGAACCCGGCGTAGTGGCGAAGGCCGGGAAGTTCCTGATCCTCGGCGCTGTGGTCCTGGCCGTGCTGGGGCCCCTGTACACCATTGTGCTGACCAGCGTTTCTTCCCAGGCCACCATCACGCAAGCCGGTGGTTTGGTGTTGATCCCGGGGGAAATCACCTTTGCCGCGTATCAACAGATCCTCAGCGGCGGGGTGGTCACCAGGGCCGTCCTGGTCAGTGTGGGCGTCACAGCGACGGGAACGGCATTGAGCATGGTGGTTTCGGTGCTGTGCGCCTATGGGTTGTCGCGTCCGGGCTCGTTCGCACACACACCCATCCTGTTCACGCTGCTGATCACCATGTTCTTCAGCGCGGGAATCATTCCGGCCTATCTGCTGGTGTCCAGCCTGGGCCTGATCAACACATACTGGGCGCTGATCCTGCCCAGCTGTATCTCCGTTTTCAACATCATCATCCTCCGCGGGTTCTTCATGGGCATTGACCGCGGCATCCTGGACAGCGCGCGCATGGACGGCGCCAGCGACTGGCGGACGCTCACGCAGATTGTGCTGCCCATGTCCAAAGCTGTCACCGCCGTCATTGCCCTCTTCTATGGGGTTGGCTATTGGAACGCTTTCTTCAACGCCGTCCTCTACATCAACGACAGCGCCATGAATCCGCTCCAGGTGGTGCTGCGTTCCTACGTCCTTCAGGGCGTGACGGTGCCTGGGCAGATCGACGTGGGACAGGGCGCAGCTGCTTCGCCGGCACTTCAAATGGCCGTCATTGTGCTGGCCATGGTGCCGATCCTGCTTGTTTATCCGTTTGTTCAGAAGCACTTCACCAAGGGCGTCATGATCGGTGCGGTCAAGGGATGACTGGGGTTCAGGGAGCTTCGGCCGTTGTCTCGCCCGGCGTCAAGGATGGCGCAATAAGCCTCAGTTCTGCGGGCTTGTCACGGCTCAGCCGATCCATCACCATTTCCACTGCGGACCGCCCAATGTCCATGGCCGGAATGGATACGGCGGTCCACGGGCGGGCTGCCGCTTTGGCTACATCTGCCGGCGCAATGACAACCACTGAGATGTCCTTGGGAATGGCCAGGCCCCGGAGTGAAAGCTCTTCCCGGAGCATGGGAAGCAGGGCCTCGTTGTGCACCACCAGCGCAGTGGCCGGATGTTTTCCGGTGAAGATGGCGTCCAGGGACTCTGCCAGCTGCGGGGAATCCGCCTCACATGCCACGGCCCGGCCGGTGGCGCCAAAACTGTTTGCGGCGTCGGTGAACCCCTGCAAGGCGCGGTCTGCATACGTGGCGTGGCGTTTCAGGGAGGCAGGCGGTGAGCCGATGAACGCGATGCTTCGGTGCCCCAGGTCCCAGAGATGGCGGACCGCCAGCCGGGATGCGCCCGAGAAATCGAAGTCCACACAGCTCAGCCCCCGCGGCTCGTCCGGCATGCCGATCAGGACCGCTGGCTTCTGCAAACGGGCCAGGACGGGAATACGGGGATCGCGGGCTTCGATGTCCATCATCAACAACCCGTCCACCATCGATTGCGAAGTGACTCGTTCGATGCTTCCGGGGTCGTCCTGCGTCAACAGCAGGACATCCTGGTTGAAGGTCCGGGCAGTGGTTACCACGGCGGTCACGAACTGCATCACCACGCCAACGTTCACGTCCGGCCGGAGCGGAACCACCAACCCCAAAACGTTGGACCGGCTTGAGGCCAAGGCCCGGGCGCTGGACCGGGGACTGTAATTCAACCGCGCCATGGCGGCCTCAACGACGTCGCGTGTTTCTTTCGAAATAGTCCGCTTACCACTCATCACATAAGACACCGTGCTGGTGGATACCCCGGCCTCCCGGGCGACATCGGTGATGGTCGCACTTGTTGAAGCCCTTCGATTATCCATAGCCACCATTTAACCAAGGAAAACAATGCAACTCCGTAGCCACGGCCTGAAAAACGTGACTGATGGGACCGGCCTGCTCTTCGGCGCGGACTACAACCCCGAACAATGGCCGGAAGAGACCTGGCCGGAAGACATAGCCCTCATGAAGCGGGCAGGCATCAACATAGTGACCGTTGGGGTGTTCAGCTGGGCCCGGCTCCAGCCCGAAGAAGGGCAGTGGAACTTCGGCTGGCTGGACCGTCTCCTGGACTTGCTGGCTGACAACGGAATCCGTGTTTGCCTGGCAACACCCACCGCTTCCCCGCCCCCATGGCTGGGCCACCAACACCCTGATTCGCTCCCCACCGCCGCGGACGGCACCACGCTCTGGTACGGCTCCAGGAACCAGTTTTCGCCGTCATCCTCCGCATACCGTGCAGCGGCGTTGGCCGTCACCTCCCGGCTCGCCGCGCGCTATGCGGCCCACCCAGCCGTCGCCATGTGGCATGTAGGCAACGAGCTGGGTCAAATCAGTTACGACGACGAAACGGCCGTGGCGTTCAGGTCATGGCTGCTGCGCCGCTACGGATCCCTCGACGCCGTCAACTCGGCGTGGGGGACGGCTTTCTGGAGTCAGGGCTACGGCAGTTGGGAAGAGATCCTTCCGCCGCGTGCCGCGCCGTACATGCATAATCCCACCCAGGTCCTCGACTTCCACCGGTTCACCTCAGAGGCTCTCCTCGAGTTGTTCGTGGCGGAACGTGATGTGATCCGAAACCATGCCGAGCAGCCGGTCACCACCAACCTGATGGGCTTCTTCCGGGGTGCTGACTACTTTCGTTTTGCGCAGGAAGCAGACTTCATTGGCAACAACCACTACGTTGATCCGGCAGAGCCGCAATCTTGGGAAACCGCAGCGCTCACCCACGATCTTTGCCGGGGCCTGGCCGGGGGTGCGCCGTGGATGCTGATGGAGTCGGCAACCTCGGCGGTCAGTTGGCGCGGTCACAACGTGCCCAAGGACCCGGGCGCCCTCCGCGTGGACTCACTGGCAGCTGTCGCACGGGGCTCCGATGCCGTGTGCTACTTCCAATTCCGCCAGTCCGCCTTCGGAGCCGAACGCTTCCACTCCGCCATGGTTCCCCTTGCGGGAGCAGACACCAGGGTGTTCCACGAAGTTTGTACCCTGGGTTCAGACATTCAAGAGCTTCGCCTTCTGGCAGGCACCCCTGCTCACGCCCGGATTGCAGTCTTGTTCGACTGGGACAGTTGGTGGGCTTCGGAATCACCGGACCGCCCCAGCAACCGGCTGGGTGTCATGGACCAGATGCTCGCGTATTACCGGCCCCTGCTCCGGCGCGGGCACTGCGTGGAAGTCGTCCACCCCTCAAGCCGCCTGGGACGTTACGATCTGGTGCTGGCACCGAGCCTGTTCCTGCTGACCGAAAAGGACGCTGAAGCACTGGACGCGTGGGTACGCGCGGGGGGCACCGCCGTCGTAGGTCCCTTTAGTGGAGTGGCCAATGCCAACGGCCATCTTCGGAACGGCCGCCACCCGGCAGTGCTCGCGGACCTGCTGGGAGTGACAGGGGAAGAGTGGCGCCCGTTAGCCAGCCCGGTGCGCCTGGCATTCGGCCAGGGCGTCGCGATGGACGCAGAGGCGCTCAGCTGGTCCGAGGACCTCCGCATCCACTCAGGCAGCGCCTCACCCGTGGCGTCCTTCGCCGCCGGCCCATTGTCCGGCCAGCCGGCGGTGGTGCGTAACAACCACGGCAAGGGGTGGAGCTGGTATGCCGGAGCCGACCTGCCCGAGGACGCCGTGGATGTGGTGGTCGAGGGCGCGCTACGGGATGCAGGAATCGCCTCTGTGGTGGCCGGGAAACTGCCGGCCGACGTCGAACTCGTCCAGCGCGGCGACTACCTTTTCCTGCTCAACCATGGGGACGGGAGCCGCCACATAGAACTCAACCAGCACATGAGAGCCAACGGACCCTCCATAGACATGCTCACAGGCACCAGCCACGAGGCGGAACTGACGCTTCCTCCCTACGGAGTCCTGGTCCTGAAATGCGGCCCGACTACCCAAAACCCGCACTCGCCACAAAAGAACGGAAACTGAGTCACCATGAAATTCACTGACGGATATTGGCTCTACCGCAAGGGCTTTTCCGCCCTGCGCCCGCAAGACGTCTCTGATGTGGTGGTCAATGAAGATGCCTTGACGGTTTACGCCCCTACCAAGCGCATCGCCACCCGCGGGGACGCGTTGAACCTTCCCCAGATCACCGTCACTTTCGACGCCCCGATGCCCGACGTGATCGGGGTGACCATTGAGCATTTCCAAGGCGGTTTGGACAAGGGGCCCAGGTTCGAGGTCAAGCACGACGGCGCCGCACCAACCTTCCGGGTCGATGAAGACTCCGCGCACATCACCTCGGGAGGCCTCACGGCCACAATCAACACCCGTGGGGACTGGGGCGTCGATTTCTTCGGCGACGGCCGCTTACTGACCAGTTCCACGCCCAGAAGTGTAGGGGTCATTACGGACGATCAGGGGCGGACCTTCGTCCATGAGCAACTCAGTCTGGGTGTTGGGACCAACATTTATGGATTGGGCGAGCGCTTCGGCGCCTTCGTCAAGAACGGTCAATCCGTGGATATCTGGAATGAGGATGGCGGAACGTCCAGCGATCTTGCCTACAAGAACGTCCCATTCTTCATGACCAATGACGGCTATGGCGTGTTCGTGAACCACCCGGAGTTGGTTTCGTTCGAAGTTGGCTCGGAGGTGGTCTCCAGGACCCAGTTCAGCGTGGAGGGCCAGAGGCTGCACTACTACATCATCCATGGGCCCTCCCCCAAGGACATCATCCGCCGGTACACCGAACTGACGGGCCGGCCGTCCCGAATCCCGGCATGGTCCTACGGTTTGTGGCTGTCCACGTCATTCACCACGGACTATGACGAGAAAACAGTGACCTCGTTCATTGACGGAATGGCGCAGCGGAAACTTCCGTTATCGGTGTTCCACTTTGACTGCCATTGGATGCGTTCCTTCCATTGGAGCGACTTCATCTGGGATCCGGCCACGTTCCCTGACCCTGAGGGAATGCTTCAACGCCTGCATGATCGTGGACTCAAGGTCTGTGTGTGGATCAACCCCTACATCGCCCAACGTTCACATCTCTTCCGTGAGGGTGCCGATCTGGGCTACCTGGTGAGGCGTCCGGATGGTTCGGTGTGGCAGTGGGACATGTGGCAGGCGGGCATGGGTCTTGTGGACTTCACCAACGCCGATGCGGTGCGCTGGTATCAGGACAAGCTGCGGGTGCTGCTGGACCAGGGGGTTGACTCCTTCAAAACGGACTTCGGCGAGCGCATTCCCACCGATGTTGCCTGGCACGACGGCTCTGATCCGCAGAAGATGCACAACTACTACTCCCAGCTGTACAACCGCGCGGTCTTTGATCTGCTGAAGAAAGAACTGGGCGAAGGTGAAGCCGTAGTGTTCGCCCGTTCCGCAACTGCCGGCGGCCAGACCATGCCGGTGCACTGGGGCGGAGATTGCGAATCTACGTTTGCGGCCATGGCAGAGTCGTTGCGCGGCGGCCTTTCCCTTGCGGCCTCCGGATTTTCGTTCTGGAGCCACGACATTGGAGGCTTCGAGGGGACGCCTGAACCGGAAATCTTCAAACGCTGGATCGCTTTCGGACTCCTTTCCTCCCATTCGCGACTCCATGGCTCCAATTCCTACCGCGTTCCCTGGCTGGTGGACGAGGAGTCCGTGGAGGTTCTCCGACACTTCACCGAGCAGAAAATGCGTCTGATGCCCTATTTGCAGATGGCGGCAGAAGAAGCATATTCGCAAGGCATTCCGCTGATGCGCCCCATGTTCCTGGAGTTCCCGGAGGACCCCGGCTGCGCACCTTTGGACCGGCAGTACATGCTGGGGCCGGATCTCCTGGTTGCTCCGGTCATGAATCCGGGCGGCGAGGTTTCCTTCTATCTTCCCGAGGGCACATGGACGCATCTTCAGACGGGAGAAACCCTGAACGGTCCGCGCTGGCATCACAAGGCGTACACCGTGATGGACGCGGCGGTGTGGGTACGGGAGGCCGCTGTCATTCCGATCGGCACGGTATCCAACCGACCCGACTACGACTGGGGCCAAGACGTGGAATTCCACGCCTTCGCGGCCCCCGACGGTCTTGAGCGCAGAGTGCGGGTGCCTTCGCCGGATGGAAGCAGCAGGGTTTTCACGGTGCGTGTTCAAGACGGAAAAGTCACGGCAACGCTCCTCTGACGGTCAGCTTGCACCGCTTTGATTCGCTGCGGCACCGCAGCGGCACCGCAGCAAACGTACGACGGCGACCTCCCGCCGTCGTACGTTTGCTGCTGATAACCGGTGACCGGCTTTAGCGCGCATCCTTCTTGGCTTGGCGCTGGGCTCCTTGGGACCGGCTGGAGGCGTCGCGTTTCACGCCGCCGGTCGTCTTCTGGTGGGACCGGCTCCGTCCGGGACCGGTTCCTGACCTGGCACCGGCACCCACGGAATCCGGCCCCGTTGACTTCCCGGCACTGGCGCGTTCCAGGCGCTCATGCTTGAGGGCTTCGGCGGCTTCGTGAGCTACACGGGCGAGTTCGTTGCTCACGATCGAAAGGGCTTCCTCGAACACGAAGGCCCGTGCCCTGGCTTTGTCCGATTTGTTGGAAGCAGCTCCGCGCCCGCCGGCCTCCAAGACCTCGTCAGCGGCTTTACGCCGGTAATTGGTGGTGTATTTGTTGCGGGCCCGCCGCACCCGTTTGTGCAACTTCAGCAGGCCGTCCTCGTCAAGGAGTTCGAGCCTGGCCGGCTCCAACTCCCGAATCAAATCCAGTTGATCTTCCTTCAACACCCACAGATATTGGTCCATTGGCCGATACTTGCATACCTCAATGACGGGGGAAAGAGGTTATCGAGTTATCACTCGAAGCAGGCGAGGACTCTGTGATTATTCGAAGAGATCCGGGGCTGCCGTCAGCGCAACGTAGGCCCACACATCAAGGCCGAGGGGCTCCAGTGCTTTGACAACCGCCCGCCGGACGGCATCTTCCTCGCCCACGTTCCAGTCAGTTCCCGCCACCACGAAATCTACTTCCACGTAGAGCTTTCGCCCCACTTTTCCGGATCGAATAAGCGGTTTTTGCAGCCCGAATTGCCGCACGGCCTGAACTGCATCAGTGATGGCTGCGTCCAGTTCCTTGGACGGTGCACCTTCGAGGAGTTCGTTCAAACCGGTCCGGATCAGTCCCACGGGAATGTAGGCCAGGATCAGGCAGGCAACAAGCACCAGGACCGGATCAACGTAGAGGGCAACATCGTCCAGGCCAAGGCCCTGCAGGACCAACGCCACCACAGCACCCAGTACCATCATGACGCTCAGGATTGCCCCGGCGCGCCACTGCGCAATTTCTGCAACCACCAGATCCGAATCAGGTGCCGCCCGCCCCATCCACCAGACAAGCGCGAACCCAATCGCCGCGGTGATGACCCCATAAACAGCAATAATGGCGGCGCTGACCGGAGAACCGCCGTCGCGAATGATTACCACAGCGTCACCTGCCGCGACCAGCAGCGTTCCGGCCACCGCCAGGCCCTGGATGAGCACCACCAACGGGGTGAAGGCATCCCGTCCGAAAGGGAAGCGACGTGTGGGTCCGCCTGCGGACGCAGACGACGCTTTCAAGGAGATCGCTGTAAGTATCAACCCGATCCCCATGTAGGCACCGTCGAACACAATGATCCTTGTCCCGCTGAGGACCCCCAGCATGATGGCCCCGGCCGCCGAGCCAACGGACACCCACAACGAAATCCCCAGGGCCCTCCGCTCTGCCCCCACCTCTCCGGCCGACATCAGTTGCTACCCGTGGCGAGGGCGTCCAGCAGACGGATGAACACGGCGATCCAGCCGTAGATGATCACAAAAGCGACCAGCTCAAAAGCGGTCAGGTTGAAATAGCCCACCGGGAAGAACAGCACGAGCGAGACGATCAGGGCGGCCAGAAAGCCCCCGCACACCAAGAAGAAGCGGCCCGGCAGCCCCCTCAGAATGAACGGGGAGGCCAGTAGCAGCAGAATGAAGACCACGGCCATACCTGAAGCAAACAGCGTATGGATCAGGAAACTGACGGATAGCGGCACAACCCCTACGCCGGCCAGCAGCAGTCCCATGGCAACGAACGCGCCGGAGCAGAGGCCCGCACTCCACCGGTGCACCAGCACACCGCGCGCGATCAGCGACTTCAGATCCCGGTCCAGGTACACGGCGAACGTGGTGATGAAGAAGCCCGCAACGATCAACGACAGGTTGAACAGGCCACTGGACGCCCCGCCCAGTGTGCCGAGCTGGCTGAAATGGTACTCCCACCATTTGGGATCCTGCGACGTCGCCATGCTCGCCACAATGCTCATGACCATGAACAGGACCAGCAGCCCTGACAGTTTCCGGGTGCTGATGTCCGCCACGGAAAGGTAAATCCAGTAGACGGCAAGACCGGAGGCCACCGCCATCCCCACTGTCGCCGCATAGATGTCCACGGTGAGGCCTTGGAAGCTGCGTTGCAACAACAGGAAGGAGGCAACGGTGGCGATCGCTGCGATCAGCGCGTGGACCAAGGCAACAGTGGACGCATCCACGATGAACTTCCAGGGAGGCAGGCCCAGCCGCCAGTGCTGGTCCGGAAGGTACCGCGAGCGCCAGTAGCCAATGTACGCCGCAGCCATCCCGAGCACCAGAATGGCACCCGCGGAGATGAGGCCCAGGGAAACGCCACCCCACAAGGGCGGCGTCCGGCCAAAGAAGATCAGCAATGCTGCCAGGCCTGCCACCACCGCCGCGGAGGATGCGGCCAGGAGCGCCTCAGATTCGGTTGCCATCCGGTTCTGCGGGGTTGGGTGGACGGGTGACGGCGTTTCAGAGGTGCTTCTTCTCGCTGCTGCCGGTTGGGTCATGGTGCGGCTCCTCCCAAAGAACCTGAACCGCCCTTCCGCTGATCCATGGCATGCTGAGCCGTGGCATTTCGATCAGCGGTTTGCTGCTCCGGTTCCACGAGCCACGCCATGGCTTCGGCCTCGGAGGAAAAGAACCGGGTGGGGCAGGGTGCCGGTTGGGCGGCCAGCTGATAATCCACCAGCATGCGGTCAACCGCGTTTTCGCCCAGCAACGCGATCCTGGATGCCGCGCAGGGCTCTACGAAGACGTCCCGCGCGGCCCGGCTCAGATGGCTCGTTTTGGCCATTCTGACCAGCAGAGGGTAGCGATTGCCGGCAGCGAACTCGTTGACCGCGTCCACGGCTGCCCGGGCATTCTCGGCTTCGATCCGGGCTCCCGGAGCCCACGCCAATGACAGAACATTGTCCGGCTCAAGCTGGAGCGTGTAATCGACGTGGTTCGCCTCAGCCATAGAACCGTCTCCATCTCTGCAGGTACGCAGGACTGCCCGCGGGCCACGGACTGACTCCACCCTGCACCACGCGGCAATCATCCCGTCTCATCCGAATAGAGTGATCTTTGCCGTGAATGTGGGGATGTTCCGCATCCCGTCAGGCGGTGAAGCGGCGTCTGTAGTCCGTGGGCGAGGTGGAGAAGGTGCCGGCAAAGTTTTGCCGGAGGGTCACTGCGCTGCCGAAGCCGCAGTCGGCCGCAACCTGATCGATTGACAAGTTGGTGGTTTCCAGGAGTCGGCGGGCAGCATCAAGCCGGCGACTACGTATCCAGGCAGACGGCGTCGTCCCGGTTGAGGCACGGAAAGCGCGCACAAAGGTTCGCCGGCTCATGTGGGCTTGGGCCGCGAGCCGGTCAATACTGAGGGGTTCAGCCAGTCGCCCCATGGCCCATTCAAGCAGCCTTGCCATGGGGTCGCCTTCGGCTCGCGGCGGAAGGGGGTGCTCGATGTACTGGGCCTGCCCGCCTTCGCGGTGCGGAGCGATGACCAGGCTTCGCGCCACCTGGTTTGCTGCCGCAGACCCCAAGCGGCCCCTCACCACATGCAGGCAGGCATCGAGCCCGGAGGCCGTACCGGCAGAGGTGAGGACGTCGCCGTGATCAATGTAGAGCACTGTTTGGTCGAGGGACACCTCGGGGTGCCGGACAGCGAGGGAATCAAACGCTTGCCAGTGCGTGACGGCAGAACGGCCATTCAGAAGGCCGGCATCTGCAACGGGTATGGCTCCCAGGCACAACCCCACAATGGTTGCACCCCTGGCGTGGGCTTGTCGGAGGATCTTACTGAAAGCCTCGCCGGGCTCGCGCTCGTCGTCGAACCACGAGGGCACCACCACGACGTCGGCCCGTTCCGCCGTCGAGGGTCCCTGAACCTCCCCCAGCGTGTACCCCTCAGCGGTTTGGACGGGGCCCGCCCGGTGGGAGAACAGGGCGGTGGTCCACTCGGCCAAACCCTGGCGTGACACTTCGCCGAACACCATTTGCGGCACGGCCAGGTGAAACATCGTGATGCCGTCGAAGGCATATACCGCGATCCTCACACCGTGCTCCCTAATCCTTTGGCCCGAATCAATCGTATATAGGCATACGTGCCACTGGTGCCTAAAGGGACTCGGCCCAAAGATGAGAAGGGACATCCAAACACAAGCAACCACCTACGGAGAACACCATGAGCACAATCCGCCGCGCCCTGATCCTTGTAGACGTCCAGCAGCAGTACTTCAGCGGGCCACTGGAAATTCGGTACCCGCACCACCAGGAGTCGCTGCCCATGATGACCCAGGCGATCGATGCTGCAACCGCCGCAGGCATTCCCATCGCAGCGATCCAGCACAGCGAAGGTGAAGGCGCGCCCGTTTTCGCCCCGGGATCTGCTGAATACGAGCTACACCCTGAGGTGGAAGCCCGCAGGACCGGTTTCTGGAAGAACGTCGTCAAGCGTTACGGTTCGGTGTACGCCGGCACCGATGTTGCTGCCTGGCTCCGCGAGCACGACGTCGACACCGTCACCTTGGTGGGTTACATGACCAACAACTGCATCCTGGCCTCGGCCGTCGAGGCAGAATTCCTTGGTTTTGCCACCGAAGTCCTCTCAGATGCAACCGGTGCCATCAACCTCAGCAATGAGGCAGGAACCGCTGACGCGAAGACCGTGCACACCACCTTGATGGCGTTGCTCAACTCCAACTGGGCTGCGGTTGCCTCAACCCAAGCATGGGTCAAGGCGGTCCAAGGCGGGCAGGCCCTGGAGAAGAGTGACCTGGGCACTTCTGCCATGGCAGGAGCCGCAGTACGCGCAGCCTCCTGATCAGCCCCGTCAAAGCGGGCGCCCTCGCTTGAGGGGCGCCCGGGCACCCCTAATGCGAGGACGGCGTCTCCGAGCTTTCACTCTCCCGTTCTTCCGTTGCCGTCTGCGTCTTGGAGGTTTGCGCATAGGAAGCAGACACGCGGCGGTAGACGGGAGTGAGGAAAGCGATCAGCGCCACCACGATCATGATGATGCCGGCGGCCAGGAACACCAGGGCGATGCCGCGGGAGATCCCCTCGCCCAGCAGCGGTGCGAGGTTGGCAGATCCCTCCGCGGACCGGGCGTACGGGATGATCCAGAATTGGGCGATCGGGGCAATGAGGAAGGCAGTGATGGGCGCCGCAGCGGACTCGAATGCCATGGCGAAGCCAAACACCCTGCCCTGCCGGGGAAGTGGCACCACGCTTTGGATGACGGTCTGCTCGGCGGCTTCCACCACGGGAACCAGCGCCATGTAGAGCCAGATTCCTACGATGTAGAGCCAGGCCCACTCGCGGAAGGTGAACAAGGCGCCGATGAATCCCATGAGCACCACGGCAATGAGCATGGTCCGCAGGGGGTTGGACCCCAGGCCGAATTTGCCGACCAGTGCACCGCCCACAATGAAGCCTGTGGCACCGATGGCAGAGACGACTCCCCACATTTCAACGGAGAACATTTCCAGGCCATAAGGGTCCATCAACGCCATGTAGACGCCGCCGATGAAGTTGTTGAACGTGGAGAAGAGAATCAGCGCGAAGAGCCCGGAGATTGCCATGACGGCAGCCCACGACCCCCGGAGGTCGAAGCCGCCTTGCGCATCGGAGGCCGCCGCCTTCACTTCCTCCGGCAGACGCAGGGTGAGCAAGTGCGCGAAGGCCAAGGCGGTCAGCACCAGGGCGACAACTACGGTCCAACCCATGCCCAGCAACCCCACCGATAGCCCAGAGAGGACCGAGGTGACAATGAACATGAGCCCTTGCACCATGCCCACCAGCCCGTTGGCGTTGGCCCGCCGATCCGGTTCGATCAGGATGGTGACGGTGGTGGATAGGGCAATGTTCCGCATGTTTTCCACCACTGCACCGATCAGGATGATCATAGTGAAGATCCAGAACCATGGCTGCGTCAGGTCCAGGAGCGCCTGCTCCGGTGTCAGCAGGAACATGACGCCTGAGAGGACGAACATCCCCATGGTGAAGGCTGCGGCGAAACGCATCACGGCAAGCTTCCGGTAACGGTCCACGAACGTTCCGAAGCTGATGCTGGAGAGGGCGATCAGCAGCATGTACGCACCGCCGATCACTCCGGTGGCAATGACGTTGCGTGTCTCCAAGTACACCCAGAACGTCAGGGCGAACCACAAGTAGCTGGTGGTGATGTTTGCCAGGGCAGTGTTCACCAGGATCCCGGTGAAAGTACGGGATCTTTCCGCGGGGGTACGTAGGGAGAGATCGATGCTGTCAGTAGACGCGGCGGAGGCCGGTTCCTGCTCGGTCATGCGTCCCAGTAAACCACCGCCGCCAGCGTCCCGGTAGTATCGGCAGGGAATCCTAATGACGCTTGGGGGAGTAATAATATGACGGAAGTTCAGGGCCAGCTTTCCTTCACTGATGACATCAGCCGGGACCTGGAACTACAGGAGTATGGCTTGGACCCGGCCTTGGATTCAGTACTGCTTCCCAATGCTGCCGTCATGAGCGCCCTGCAGAACCTGGTGCGGCTCGCCACGGAGCTGTGCGGCGCTCCCTTTGGCGTGGTCAACATCATCAGCGCGGAGTACCAGCACCAGATTGGCGCCTGGGGCGTGGACCCGGGCGTCTGCTCCCGTGAGGACTCCATGTGCGCCAAGGTGTTCCTCTCCCGTGAGAGGACAGTGGTGGCCGATGCCTCAAAGGATCCGCGCTTCGCGGACAATCCCTTTGTTACCGGTGAACTCGGGAAAGTCCGCTTCTATGCTTCGGTCCCCCTGCAGACAGAATCCGGATTCGTCCCTGGAACCTTATGCGTCTTCTCGGATAAGACAAAAGAACTGCGCCCCGAACAGGTGAGCATGCTGGAGGTCTTGGCAAAGCAGGTGGTGGAGTTGTTGGAACTTCAGCACCGCACCACCCAGCTGGACCGGACCTATGCCGAGTTGAAGGACAGCAATGCCAAGCTCGCCGGGTTTGCCGGACGCGTCAGCCATGATCTCCGCATTCCCCTCACCACCATCCTGGGCTATGTGGAACTGGTGGAGGACGATCCCGATGTAGAACCGAACAGCACGGCTGCGCGTTACCTGGACCGCATCGGCTCCAGCGGACGACGGATGCTGGGCATGCTGGAGGATGTTCTGAGCTATTCCCGGGTGGGCGGCGCAGTCCAGCCCACCCACGTTTCCCTGCGCCAAGTGACCGAAGAAGTTGCCCGCGACCTGGGCATCGAGAATCACGGGATTGTGGAGGTGGAGGATTTGGCCCTCCATGCCGACCATGGACAACTCCGGACGCTGCTGCAGAACCTGCTCTCCAATGCCATGAACTACCGCAGTCCTGATCGCGATCTCCGCGTCCGGATCAACGGGGTTTCCAATTATCATGGCGCCACGATCTTCGTGGCGGACAACGGCAAGGGCATCGAGCCCGGAGATCGCGCCAAAGCCCTGGAGCCCTTGGTGCGTCTGCGGCGGGAAGGCGACGGCCCAGGTTCCGGACTTGGTCTGGCCACGTGCAGCAGCATCGCCAAAGCACATGGGGGCGAGCTCACGTTGACCGAAACTCCCGGCGGCGGAACAACCGTGGCGGTCAGCTTTCCCGCAGGTCTTTAAACTACTTACCCTCGCCGGGTCCTTTGGCCTTTTCAGACTTTTTCTCGCTCTTTCCGTTGCTCTTTTCCTTGGCAATGTCCGGGCCCGGCACCGCTGCGGGCGCGGGCGCCGGCGCTTGCACTGGCGCAGGATTCTGGGCGGGCTCCTGAAGATTGACGACGTCAGCGGGCTGGACGTCAGCACTTCCGGCGTCGCCGCTACCGGCGTCGGCAGGCTGGGCATCAGCAGGCGATGGCGCAACAGGGATGGCGGGCACCACCGGCGCAGCTGGCTGCGGCTCCGCCTGCGAAACGCCTGTGTCCGAAGGCTGGGAGGGATCGGCAGTGTTGCTTGCGGGCGCGAAACCCTGAGAGAGAATCAGCAGGGCCAGCGGAATGGTCACCGCTGCCGCGGCCACGCCACGGACGGTCTTGGGTCGCCGTTTGCTGAAGTCCCTAATGCCGGTAACTGTGGCCTGCTTCCGGGTGACTGCCCGCAGAGGCGGCCGGCTCGGAACCTGCGGCAGTACGGCGGTCCTTCGCCCGGCCTGTATCCCTTCCTCGGCGAGCGCCTGCTCCACGTGCTGCGCAGTGGGGCGCTTCCCCGGATCCATGTCTGTCATTGCTTCGAGCAACTCCCGCAGCGGAGCCGGCAATTCCAACGGAACCTGCGGTGCCCGGTGGAGGCGCGCTGATGCTGTCTCAATGGGGGTGCCCGGGTACTCGGCCCTGCCGGTGAGGCATTCGAGCAGTACCAAGCCCAGCGAGTAGATGTCGCTCGCGGGAGTCAGGCCCAGGCCTTGAGCCTGCTCGGGGCTAAGGTACTGGGCGGTCCCCACGGTGAAGCCGGTTGCGGTGAGCCTGTTGTCGTTCATGACCAGAGCGACGCCAAAGTCTGCCAGCTTGACGGTCTGCGCCAGGCCGTCGTCGTCGGATACCAAAATATTGGCCGGCTTGATGTCGCGGTGGATAACGCCGTGTTGATGGACCTGGGAGAGTGCCCCGGCCAGCCGGATGCCGATCCGCGCGGTCTCGGGAACGGTCAGCGGCCCGTCAGTGAGCACGGCGCGCAAATCCCTGCCCTCAGCAAGTTCCATCACCAGATAGGCACGTTCTTCGTCATTGCGCGTGTCGACTCCGGCGTCGAAGGCAGCCACCAGCCCCGGGTGGTCGAAGGCGGCCAGGAGCCGCATTTCGTTTTCCTGGCGGGCCCGGAACGATTCGTCGCCGGAACCGGGCAGGAAAATTTTGATGGCCACGTCGCGGCCGAGCAGCAGGTCCGTCGCCTGGTACACGGCTGACATGGCGCCTCTGCCCAGAACGGGTCCCAGCTGGTAGCGGCCGTCAAGTGTTTCAGCGGCACCTGCAACGTCTGTTCCTGCAGTTGCGGCTGAGGCGGGGAGATGGGGGTCCACGGCCTCGTAGTTGTTGCCCACGAATGTCACGTCCTTCAGGCCGACCTGGAGCCGCGGACCCAACCACTGTCCTAGCGTCACCACGCAATGCCGTCATTCAAACTTTCACGATGGCCGCGCGGCCGTCTGCTTCAGCCACGTGCGGCCCAGGCAAACAGCCCACACAGCATCATCCGGTTTACCAGATAAGTAATCAGGATACTGATTAAGCAGCCGGATGGGTAATGCTAAGACGCAATTGCCCGGCTATGGCGCGATCCGGAGCCGGTCCACCGCCACCCGGGACTCAGCATGGACCTGGCTGAATCCGGCGGAGATCGGGCCGGACGGCACTAACCGCAGCAGAACGCCCGACGGCGACCTCCCGCCGTCGGGCGCTTCCTCACGTGACGTAACGTCCCTACGTGACGGAGGAAACTGCGGAGCGGCGCGCCTGCAGGGCACAATGGAAAGCATGACCCTCACAACTTTCGCCCTCGTCCGCCACGGCCAAACCGACTGGAACGCGGAGCGCAGGTTGCAGGGGGCCACTGACATCCCGCTCAACGACGTCGGCCGCGGACAGGCGCGCGACGCCGTCGACTTCCTCTCAGACCAGGCATGGGACACCGTAGTGTCCTCGCCACTGAGCCGTGCCGCCGAAACTGCCCGGATCATCGCCGAAGGCCTGGGACTCAAAGTTGCCCGGCTGGTTCCGGAGCTCACCGAGCGCAGTTTCGGTCCCGCCGAAGGACTCCAGGCAGGGCCCGAGCTGGAGGCATTGCGCATCCCGGGCGGCTTCCGTGGAGGCGAAACAGACCAGGCCGCTGCTGACCGGGGCATTGCCGCCTTGGAATCACTAGCTGAAGAATTCGCCGGCAAACGCGTCCTGGTGGTTGCACACGGCACCCTGATTCGACTGACCTTGAGCCAAGCGATCGGCCGCACCCTGAGCAGCGTGCAGAACGCTGTGCTCAACCTGGCCCACCACCATGTGACCGACGGCTGGCAGCTGGAGTACTTCAACGGCGAGCGCGTCACGGCCGACGTCCAGCCCTAAGCCATCAACCCCAGCCGGGACCCCCGTATACCAGTCGCTGCATCGGGGACCAAGACGCAGGCTTGAAGCAGCTATCGGGCGTCGAGCCGGGCCCTCAGTTGCTCCGTGTAGTCCGAATAGGCGGCAGCAATCTCTTCCAGGTCAACGGTCTGCGGGAAATCGATCACGGGTTGATGTTCGGCCAGATACGTCGTGGTTTCTTCAACAACACGCTGCTCCTCAAAGACGTCCAGGCCCGCCTCAGCCAGGAAATCCGGGTTGGTGTGGACCAGGGACTCCCCGGTTTGGCCTTCCGAGGCCCACCGCACCAGGTACTCGTTGTGATTGACCAGCTCAATGTCGAATGACTTCTCCATGGCAGCAGCCTACGCCGCTAGGGAGATGGCGCTGACATACCCCGCATCGGCTTGGCTATCTGAATTCGGCTCCTGCCAAGATGGTCTCCGAACGGCTTGACCACAGGCGCACCCTGAACTGTCGCCGCCGGGCCCTCCGGGCGACTGGCCCTTCGGGTCCGGACGCACAACAGCGCACGACGGCGGCCTCCCGCCGTCGTGCGCTTCTTCGATAAGTTGCGGCTGCTAGACCTCGGGGCGCCGCTCGACAACCGTGTGGGGATCGCCGCGGCGTTCAACAACAGTGCGGCGGGTCCTGTTGGACATGGCGATGGAGATGATGAGGCCGATGATGCCGACCCCGATCAAAATGTAGCCGACCAGGACTTGGTCGAGGAAGGGGATGATTCCGGGGGCGAGCGCGAAAGCCAGAATAGCTCCGATGGCAATCAGTGCAATGGAAGAACCAATTCTCATAACGTGCTCCTCATATTGTTTTGGCGCAGTCAGGGCCTGCGTCAAATCTGTGTCATCAGGATACTTACGAACAAGAGCTCCGGCCAGTCATCGCCACGCCGCGTTCATCGGCGTTAATTAATGACCGTAGCGTTCCGCCACCCTGCCGATTGCATCCTCGGGAGTCGGCGCTGGACCAAATACCTGCTCCTGGCGGCTGATGTCCGCAACGTACCTGCCGGTCTCGAACCACGCCACCATGCTTGCCATATCGCCCACCAACGGCAGGACTTTCGCGGTCACTTTACCGAGTCCCGCTATGGCCCCGGCGGGTACGGACATCACCTTGATCTGCTTTCCCGCCCGACGGCCAGCCAGCTCCGCCGCTTCATGAATACTCACCGGCCGGCTCCACCCGATGTCAATCCGCTCACCCTCAACAACGTCCGCGTCCACCGCCTCCGCAAGGTACGCGGCGACGTCACTGGCCAGGACGAAAGTGAGCCGGGCATCCTTGGAACCGAGCCACACGAAGCGGCCCTTCGCGAAGGGATCCCCGCCCATCCCCACCGCTTGGTCGAAGAACGCGCCGGGCCTGAGGGCCACAAAGGGAACACCGAGATCTTCGAAAGTGTCCTCGGCCTTCTTCTTGTTCCAGAAATGGGGAATCTGGGGAGTCTGGTCGCACGTGACGATGCTGATGAGCACGAAGCGCGGCACCCGGGCGTGCTTCGCCGCGACAGCCAGGTTGTTGTTGCCGAAAGTGTCGATCGCTGTGGCGTTCTTGTCATTGCGCGTATAGCCGGCCGCCGTCGAGATCGCCGCCGAAACACCGGTCATCGCAGTGATCAAGGAGGCGGTGTCCAGCATGTCCCCACGGGCAATCTCAACACCCTTGGCAACAAGCTTGGCCGCATTGGACTTCGGTCTCACCAAAGCGCGGACTTTCTTGCCACGCTTGAGAAGCTCGTCCACCACTTGGCCACCCAGGAAACCCGTGGCACCAACAACAAGGACAGGTAGGTCTTCGGCCACGGCTTCTCCTCAAGGGTTTGTTCCTAGGGTCAGTGGTAGCACGCGACGGGAGCTCCGGGCTAGGGCATGTTCAGCCGAGCACATTGCCCTCGCCTGCGTGGCTTACCCTGCGTGGCTTATCCTGCCTGGCTTAGATGGTGATGACCACCTTCCCGCGGGCTTTACCGGCGTCGAAGTAACGCATGGCCTCGGGGACCTGCGCCAGAGGAAACGTTCGGTCTATTACAGGAGTGATGGTTCCTGCGTCCAAGAGCTCCGCAAGGTGTTCCAGATCCCCAGCCGTCTGGGTTCCCACTATCATGGTGAGCCGCTGCTTGATGAACGGGGAGAGTGCCACTGCCCGCAATTGGCGGTCCATGCTCCCCGTCCACGAGCCTCCTTCCTCACCACCGGTGATCACGGCAGTACCGGCAGGGGTGAGTGACCGCCGAAGTCGGGCAACAGACGGGTTGCCTGCGATGTCGATAATGACGTCGTAGCGTTCCGCGCCCTCAGCAAAATCCTCCGTGGTGTAGTCGATGACGTGGTCTGCGCCGAGGGTTCGGACCAAGTCCAGCTTGGCGGTGCTGGCAACGCCGGTGACCCGGGCGCCTGCAGCCTTGGCGAGCTGCACCGCGTAGCTGCCCACACCTCCGGAGGCGCCGGTGATCAGTACGCTGAGCTCCCTGGATGCCGCCGCCTTTTCCTTTGGCATCGAGGCCTTCATCGGATCAATACCGCCGGCGCGCAGCGCAATCAGGGCAGTGCAGGCTGAAACCGGCACCGCAGCGGCCTGCTCGAAGCTAATACCCGAGGGCTTGTGCGCAAGATGATTTTCACCGGCAGCGGCGTACTCAGCGAAGGTTCCCTTCCCCGACCCGAAGACATGGTCACCCACAACAAACCGCGTCACTTGTGAACCCACCGCCTCAACGGTACCGGCGAGGTCCAGCCCGGGAACGGGATGCCTCGGAGCGCGGAAACCGTAGACCGGGCGCAGCGCATACGGCAAACCGCTGGTGATGTGCCATGTCCCGCG
Source organism: Paenarthrobacter sp. MSM-2-10-13 (assembly GCF_011605365.1). Classification (NCBI taxonomy): domain Bacteria; kingdom Bacillati; phylum Actinomycetota; class Actinomycetes; order Micrococcales; family Micrococcaceae; genus Paenarthrobacter; species Paenarthrobacter sp. MSM-2-10-13. The sequence goes on from NZ_JAAOXO010000009.1 coordinate 187,426, forward strand.
ATCCAACCCGGCGGCCTGAACCTTCACCAGCACTTCATTCTCACCTATGGCGGGGCGCGGGACCTGAGCCTCGCGCAGGACGTCGGCGGAACCGTAACCCTCCTGAACAATGGCCCTCATGAACGGGCCCGGCATGGACCGCCGCTTGTGATGACGTGATTCCTTGGCTTGCTGACCAGTGGTCATGGCCGGACCTTTCAGGGTGTGCGTTGATGGGTTACGGGGTTGTTTCAGCAATTTCGTACGCTGTACCAAAGACGTTACCGTACACTGTACTAAAGGTCTAGGGGTACTAAACGTCTAGAGGTACTAAAGGTTTAGGACCTAGACCACCAGCACCAAACCGCCATGAACCCGTTCCAAGCCGAGGGAGATCCCGTGACCGCAGCAGCCCAGCGCCTCCCCCTAAGCCGGGAACGCGTCCTGGAGTGCGCCGTCGCGCTCGCCGACGAATCCGGGCTCGCTGCGTTGACCATCCGCACGCTTGCACACAGCATGGGGACCAAACCCATGTCGCTCTACTACTACGTAGCCAACAAGGACGAAATCCTGGACGGAATCGTGGACATGGTCTTCAGCGAAATCGACCTTCCGGCATCCGACGGCGATTGGCGCGAAGAGATGCAGCGGCGGGCAACGGGAGTGCGAGCGGCACTAAAGCGGCACCCCTGGGCAGTCGGGCTGGTGGAAAGCCGGTCCGCCCCGGGACCGGCCACACTCCGGCACCATGAAGCGACACTCGACACTTTGCGGAGTGCGGGGTTCTCTTTGCAACTAACCGCCCACGCTTATGCCCTGCTGGACAGCTACATCTACGGATTCGCCGTCCAGGAAGCTGCCCTGCCGTTCGAAGGCCGCGACACTGCAGCGGAAATCACCAAACCCATCATGGAGCGCTTCTCCACAGGTGAGTATCCGCGCATGGTGGAGATCGCCGTCGAGCATGTCCTCAAACCCGGCTACGACTTTGGCGACGAGTTCATGTTCGGCCTCGACCTCATCCTGGATGGACTCCAACGGTTGAAAGCCGGCACCGAATAAAAGCCATCCCGCAGGACGCGCGAGTCTCATTGGAGGCACTCAGGCGCGCGGGGTACGGTTCGGGCATAGCTGACGACGCCGACTGAGGGAGTTTTGTTCATGGCCAGGATCGAGGACTACGCCATCATCGGGGACCTGAACACGGCTGCCTTGGTGGGGCGCAGCGGCTCCATCGACTGGATGTGCCTGCCGCGCTTCGACTCCCCGGCCTGCTTCGCCGCACTGCTGCATAACCCCGACGCTGGCCGCTGGCTCCTTGCCCCCGCCGGGACACCCGACGGGGGAAACTGCACGCGACGCCAGTACCGCGAAGACACGTTGATCCTGGAAACGGAGTGGGAAGTTGCCGGCGGCTCGGTCCGGGTGATCGATTTCATGCCCGTCCGCGACGACGCCGTGGATCTGGTGCGGATCGTCGAGGGGCTGTCCGGCGAGGTAACCATGAAAATGGAGTTGGTTCTGCGCTTCGACTACGGCCGGGTGGTGCCGTGGGTCCGGCATAGCGAGCACGGCATCAGCGCGGTGGCCGGCCCCGACTCGGCCTACCTCACCACCCCGGTCACCCTGGAGGGCCGGGACAAGCGCACCTACAGCGAATTCACGGTGAAAGCAGGCGACCGCGTTCCGTTCGTGCTGCGATGGGCGCCAAGCCACGAACGGGAGCCCCGGCGGATTGATCCCTTCCGTGCCGTTTCCGGAACGGAGAAGTTTTGGCTTGAATGGATTGGCCGCAGTGAGATGTCCGGCAAATACAAGGAGCCGGTGGAACGGTCCCTGATCACCCTTAAAGCCCTGACGTACGCACCTACCGGTGGGATTGTGGCCGCCGCAACTACGTCCTTGCCCGAGCAATTGGGCGGGCCGCGGAACTGGGACTACCGGTACTGCTGGCTGCGCGATGCCACGCTGACCTTGCAATCGCTGCTCGCTGCGGGCTACACGGAGGAAGCCGGCGCGTGGCGGGATTGGCTGCTGCGCGCTATCGCCGGCGACCCTTCAGAGCTTCAGATTGTGTACGGGCTCGACGGCGCCAGGAGACTTCCGGAGGCGGACATTCCCTGGCTCTCCGGTTACGAAGGTTCACAGCCGGTCCGTACCGGAAATGCCGCCGCCCCGCAGCTTCAGTTGGACGTATGGGGCGAGGTACTGGATGGTCTATCACTGACCCGGGCCGCTTCTCCTGAGGGCACGGTGGACACGTCATGGGACATCCAAGTGGCGTTGATGGAGTATCTGGAGGGTGCATGGAACCAGCCCGACAACGGGCTGTGGGAGATGCGCGGACCGCGCCGGCACTTCACCCATTCCAAGGTGATGGCCTGGGTGGCTGCGGACCGCATGGTCAAGGCGGTGCGTACATCCGGCTTGCCCGGCCCGGCTGACAGGTGGGCAGCGCTTCGCAGCGAGATCCACGCTGACGTCATGACCAAAGGCTTCGACGAAAAACTCAACACCTTCGTCCAGTCCTACGGAAGTACGGAATTGGACGCGAGCCTGCTCCTCATTCCACGGGTGGGTTTCCTGCCGCACCGGCACCCGCGGGTTGCCGGGACCGTGGATGCCATCCAGAAAGGACTTAGCGATGACGGCTTGGTCCTGCGTTACCGCACCCAGTCCGGGCACGACGGACTCCCGGGTGACGAAGGTGTCTTCCTGGCGTGCTCATTTTGGTTGGTGGACGCGCTGCTGGGAATCGGCCGCACCAGCGAGGCGACCGAGCTGTTTGAGCGACTACTCAGCCTGCGCAACGATGTGGGCCTGCTCAGCGAGGAGTGGGATCCTCGGACGCAACGGCACCTCGGCAACACACCGCAGGCATTCAGCCACTTCCCGCTGATCCACAGCGCGCTTCAACTCCACCAGGGCGAAGCCCACAGCAGTGACACGCCGCTCCGTCAGCCCAAACATCATCCAGAGCGAGCCAGCGGCTCTACCCTTCGGAATGGCCCTCGCCTTCGGTGACAGACGTTCCGTCCTTGTGGCTGGCTTCCTCCAAGTGAAGGTCCAGCTTGCGTTCGGCTTCGCGGCGACGCTGGCCGACGGTCCGCATCTGCTGCGTTGTAGGATCTCCCCGTTCTTCTGACGCCACACTGTATGTTGCTGCGCCCTCGGCGGGCTGCACATTCTCTTGTTCGCCCATATGACTATGGTCCCATCCTTGGGTGGCCAGAGATAGCTTGATGCCGGCGTTGTGAGGCCCGCCGTCGGGCCTTTGATAGAAATCGCTTTCACGGATCAGGAACATAAGCTACATTTATCTCCAGCGGTTTTCGGGATGCCATCCCTATAATCGGAATCAAGAAATCCGCATCCCTACTCACACGGCTACAACCTCTAGCCATCACTCGCTTGGAGACAAGATTGACTGAGAACAGCGTTGTTCAGAATGCCCGCCGGCCAGGTACCGGCACCCCATCCGAGGTGAAGAACGTCCGCCGCGCCGCATGGGCCGGACTGATCGGAACTGCCTTGGAGCAGTACGACTTCGTGATCTACGGAACCGCCTCCGCGATCATCTTCAACACGATCTTCTTCCCCAACGTAGAGCCCGCAATCGGCATCCTCGCAGCGTTCGGAGCCTACGCCGTGGGCTTCGGCGCGCGGCCCCTGGGTGGACTCTTCTTCTCCAAATACGGCGACAAGTTGGGCCGCAAGTGGGTGCTGGTGGCCACCCTTTTCCTCATGGGCATCGCCACTTTCGCCATCGGGCTTCTTCCCACATACCAGCAAGCCGGGCTCTGGGCACCAGCGCTGCTGGTTGCCTGCAGGTTCCTTCAAGGCTTCGGCGCCGGTGCTGAGCAGGCCGGCGGCGTGGTCCTGATTGCGGAAACCGCTCCCAAGGGCACGCGCGGCAAGTACGCCTCACTCGTCTTCGTAGGGGCCGCGGCCGGCACGGCGCTTGGAGCTGTGGTGTGGATTCTGGTCCAAATGATGCCCAAGGAAGCCCTGGAGTCCTACGGATGGCGACTGGTCTTCTTCTCCTCCATTTTCGTGACGATCGCCGCCTACGTCATCCGCCGAAAGCTCAAAGAATCCCCGGTCTTCCAGGAACTTCAGGAAGAAGGCGCTATCGGCAAGAAGGACACCCCGGTGGCAGATGTGGTCAAGAACGGCCGCAAGAACCTTTTCCGAGTGTTCTTCATGAACGTCGGCGCCAACGCCCACTCCTACCTGTTCCAGGTGTTCCTGGGTTCCTACCTCATCAGCCAGCTCAAGATCGACGCGACGTTCATACCGAAGGTCCTGCTGGTGGGCGCCCTGTTCGCGTGCGTGTCCGCCTACGTTTTTGGCAACCTCTCGGACAGATTCGGTCGCCGGTCCATGTACCTGGTAGTCACCACGTTCCTCTTCATCTTCCCCGTCCCGGCCTTCCTGCTGATCAATACCGGCAACCTGTTCCTGATTTCGCTGGTCATCGTCCTGGGCTTCATCTTTGCCGCCCAGGGATCCGTAGGCGTCCAATCCGCATACTTCCCTGAGCTCTTCGGCGCACGCTACCGCTACGCCGGCGTGGCACTTGGCCGTGAGTTCTCCTCCGTTTTCGGCGGCGGCATAGCCCCGCTGATCTGTTCCGCATTGGTTACTGCCTTTAGCGGATCCTGGGTCCCGGTTGCCATCTACATGATGGCCATCATGGGGATCAGCCTGTTCACCACCATCAAATCCCCGGAGACGGTCGACCGCGACCTTCTCCTTGAAGAGGACGCCAAGTAATGCCGCAACCCACCACCCCCACTCATCCCACCAAAATAGTCATCACTGACTGCGATCATGATTCGATCGATATTGAGCGTGCTGTCGCCCGGGCTGCCGGCGTTGAGCTGGTGTTGGCTCAGTGCCGGACCGAGGACGAGGTCATCCATGCTGCTGCCGGCGCGGACGCGATCGTTGTGCAGTACGCGCCTATTTCCGCCAAGGTTTTGGACGCGTTGCCGGGCCTGAAAGCGATAGGCCGTTACGGCGTCGGGGTTGACACGCTCGACGTCGCAGCGGCCACTGCGCGCGGCGTCGCCGTCTGTAACGTTCCCGACTACGGCACCGAAGACGTCAGCGATCACGCGATCGCGTTGGCTGTGAGCCTGGCCCGCGGGATTACGCAGCTGGACCGTGGCGTGCGCCGCGGCGAATATTCGCTGGGGCCGGTTCAGCCGTTGCACCGGATCAGTGAGCGCGTGTTCGGGGTGGTGGGTTTGGGCCTGATTGGTGCAGCCACGGGCCGGAAAGCAAAGGGACTCGGTTACCAGGTCATTGGTTCGGATCCGCTGCTGGCTCCCGGGGATGTCACGGAGGACGGGATCACTGTGGTGAGCTTCGATGAACTCATTGCCGGTGCTGATGTGATCTCCCTCCATGTGCCGCTCAACCAGCACACCCATCACCTGATCAACGGTGACGTCCTGGACCGGGTGAAGCCGGGCGCTGTGCTCGTCAACACTTGCCGCGGCGGAGTGGTGGATACCGAGGCCGTGGCAGCAGCCCTCACGGACGGTCGTCTGCACGCTGCCGGCCTGGACGTCTTCGAAGTCGAACCCTTGCCCAGGACCAGTCCGTTGCTCGACCTGGACAACGCGGTCCTCACGCCCCATGCGGCTTGGTACAGCGAGGAATCCTACGCGGAACTCAAGCGACGCACGGTGGAGAATGTGGTGGAGGTGTGCGCCGGCCGCACACCGCGGAACATCCTTAACATTGAGGTGTTGATGGGGAGCGTGTCCGCATGAGCATCGAAACTGCAGCTGAAACCACGTCACTGACCATGGGCGCAGCCGTCTGGACCGGTCCGGACACCATCGCATACCGGACCATTCCACTCCCCGAGGTGCCGGAAGGTTGGGCATTGGTCCGGTCAGAGCTCACTGGTATTTGCGGGACGGACTTTTCCATCCTTCATGGCAGCCACCCCCGGGCCGAAGCCCCGGTGGTGATGGGTCATGAGATCACGGGGATCGTAGAGGTCGCAGCCCCGGGCGGTCCGGCAGTGGGAACACGGGTGATCGTGGAGCCGCTGATTCATTGCGGGAACTGCCACCCGTGCCGCCAGGGTGACACGCATGTGTGCCGGAGCCTGAAGCTGTACGGGATTGACGTCGCCGGGTCCTTGGCAGAGTACGTTGCTTTGCCGGCGGAAACACTCATCCCCATTAACTCCGGGGTTCCGGTCCAGGAAGCTGCGTTGGCTGAGCCCCTGGCGGTGGCGGTGCATGCGGTGTCCCGGTCCGGGCTTCGCGGCGGGGAGCGGGTGGTGGTGTTCGGTGCCGGTCCTATCGGCATCCTCACCGCCTTGGTCGCCCGGCATGAAGGGGCCGGCAGCGTGCTGATTTCCGAGCCCTCGGAAGAGCGCCGCAAGGTGGCCGAGGAGCTGGGCTTTGACACCGTCCCTACCGGCTCCGACCCCGTGGCAGCCGTCCTGGACGCTACGGGTGGGGACGGCGCGGACATTGTGTTCGATTCCGCAGCCCACCCCTCCGTGGCGGCACTGTTGCCTATAGCCGTCCGGGTGCTGGGCACCATCGTCTTGGTGGGTGTGTACAAGAAACCCGTCGAGGTGGACCTGCAAGCCTTGACCTTTGCCGAGAACACGGTGGTGGGTGTCCGCGTCTACACGCGGGCCGACGTCGAACGCGCCGTGGAACTGATCGAGGGCGGCAATCTCGGGCTCGGACGCATCCCCGTGGAGGTCTTCCCCCTCGATCAAACGCTGGCCGCGTTGACCAAAGCCATGACCGCCGGGGCGGTCCTCAAAGTATTCGTGGGCCCCGCCACCGCCACGGCGGCAGCGGCCCCCGGCAAGGAAGAAGAATGAAAGACACAACGGGAACTGACACCGGCACCACTGAGACCTTGGCGCTGCGGGCGCCTTTTGACCTGACCGGCTCGACGGCGGCCATCACCGGAGCTTCCCGCGGCATCGGCTTGGGCATCGGATTGGGATTGGTCCGGGCGGGCGCGAACATTGTCGCGCTCCAACGCGGCCCGCTCGCCCCGGAACTGGCAGCAGCCGCGGCAGAAGCCGGCGTGAGGGCCGAGGCCGTGGCCATCGACCTGTCCAGCCAGGACTCCGTCACCCATGGTATCGAAACGACGCTGGGCAGGCACCGGATCGACATCCTGGTCAACAACGCCGGCACGCAGATCCGCCATGATTCCGTGGAGTTCCCGTTGGAAGACTTCGACGCGGTCATGAACATCAATACCCGGGCCGTGTTCCAGCTTTGCCAAGGCTTCGGCAAGCCCATGGTCGAACGCGGGCACGGCAAAATCATCAACCTCGCATCCCTGCTGTCCTTCCAGGGCGGCTTACGGGTCCCGGCCTACGCAGCATCCAAGGGAGCGGTAGCCCAACTGACCAAAGCCCTCTGCAACGAATGGGCCCCGCACGGGGTGAACGTCAACGCCGTCGCGCCCGGTTACATCGCCACGGACATGAACGAGGCACTCTTGGCCGACACCGTGCGGAACGAACAAATCTCCACCAGGATCCCGGCAGCCCGCTGGGGAACAGGGAACGACCTCGCCGGCGCGGTGGTGTTCCTGGCCTCCCCGGCCGCGGACTACATCCACGGCATCGTCCTGCCCGTGGACGGCGGGTGGCTGGCCCGATGAACAACTCTCACAACCCGGCACGCCCGGCCCCCTCGGCGATCCTGACAGCCCATCCTGTGGTGGCCGTCATGCGGGCACACCACGCCCGCGAGTACGCCCCCGTGATCGAGGCGCTGATCCGCGGCGGGGTCCGGTCCATTGAGCTGACACTGAGCACCGAGGGCGTGTTCGCCGAACTGCCCCGGCTTAAGGAACGCTTCGGTACGGACGCCGAAATCGGCGTCGGCACCATCACCACCGTGGACCACGCCAAGCAGGCACTCGAGGTAGGCGCGGACTACCTTGTCACCCCCGCAACGGTCACCGCAGTGGTGAGCGCCGCCGTCGAACGTAACATTCCGGTGTTCCCGGGTGGCCTGACACCCACCGAACTACTCGCCGGCTGGGAAGCCGGCGCCACCGCCGTGAAGCTCTTCCCCGCCTCCACGGTCGGACCCGGCTACATCAGCCAACTCCGCGGACCCTTCCCACAAATGCGGATCGTTCCCTCCGGCGGCATCGGGATCGAGGACGCGCCGGCCTGGATCGCGGCCGGCGCCCTGGCCGTGAGCCTCGGCGGCCCACTGCTGCGCGACGCCTTCACCGGCGGGAACCTGACCGAACTCACCGCACGCGCCGAAAAACTCAGCAAGCTCGTGGCTGAGGCCGTGGACGCGAGGACAGCCACATGAGCTGCAGTAACGGGACATACACGGACGTGGTGACCATGGGCGAAACCATGGCCCTCATGAAAGCCGTAACGCCGGGCCCCCTGGCACATGCCGGGTCACTGGGGCTGGGCATGGGCGGGGCCGAAACCAACTTCGCCATCGCCCTGCAACGCCTCGGCACCAGCGTGACCTGGCTCGGGCGCGTCGGGCAGGACAGCCTCGGAGACCTCGTACTCCGGGAAGTGGCCGCCGAAGGCCTCACCACACTCGGCATCCGCGACCCCCACGCCCCCACAGGCCTGATGATCAAGGAACGCCGAACCCAGGAACACCTGAAAGTCTGGTACTATCGCACCGCCAGCGCCGGCTCACGCCTGGCACCGGAAGACGTCCCCGTCGACGCCATCCAAAACGCGAAACTCCTGCACCTGACCGGCATCACACCCGGCCTCTCCGCAACAGCGCATCAAGCCGCGCTGCACGCAGTAACCGTGGCCCGCGAAGCCGGGGTGACCGTCTCGTTCGACCTGAACTACCGCGCAGCCCTCTGGACAGAAGAGGAAGCCGGGCCGGTCTTCCGGCGCTTCATCGAACAAGCAGACCTTGTTTTCGCCGGCGACGACGAAGCCGAAATCGCAGTAGGGCCCGGAGCGGACTCACTCCAGCTCGCCCACAAAATCGCCGCGTTGGGCCCCCACCAAGTGATCATCAAAAACGGCCCAGCCGGTTGCGTCGGTGTGATCGACCACGCTGAATACCGCCAGGAAGCAGTGCGCATCAACGCTGTGGACACCGTCGGCGCAGGAGACGCCTTCGTAGCCGGCTACATCTCCGACCTCCTAGCCGGAGCCCCCATCCAGGACCGGCTCCACACCGCAGTACGAACAGGCGCCTTCGCCTGTCTCGTCCCCGGCGACTGGGAAGGCATGCCACACCGCCACGAACTCGAACTACTGGACGCCTCAGAACCCGTGAGGCGGTAGCCGCCGTCGGGTCGGAAGGGCTGGGTCTGCCGGGGCTAGATCCAAGCCCTTTCGAATCCGGGAGGAAGGCAACTGGTGAGCTCCGGCTGGAACTTCTGAAGCAACACAACAAGGGACTGGATGCGCTCAGGGGTCATGTGGACGCTGGGGGCCGAGACTGACACGGCGGCAGCCATGACACCGCTCAGATCGGGTATCCCGATGGCCAGGCACGTGATCCCGAGTTCGTTCTCCTGATCATCCATGGCGTAACCATTGTGCTTCGCCCGGTGCAGCGCATCCAGGAAGTCTTCGGCCGTCCTAATGGAAAGCGGCGTGGGAGTGAAGGTGTGGTTAAAGGCCTTGATCGCCTCCGACTCGTCCTTCTCGGCCAGCAGCACCTTGCCCAGTGCAGTGGTTTGAGCCCGTCGGCGGACGCCGGGGTAGGAGGTCATCTCGAACCCACGGTGACCACGGGCCTTGGCCAGGTACACCACTTCATCCCCGGAGAGTATTCCCAAGTGGGTGGCGTCCAGGGTAATCCGGGCGATGTCGGACAAGATCTGCTGCACGGCCCCTGGCAAGTCGATGCTGGTTTGGGCTTGAGTGCCCAGCTCCAGCAGCTTCACGCCAAGGTGGTAGCTTCGGTCTTCGGCCTGGCTCAGGTACCTTGCTCCAACAAGTGAGGTCAGCATCCTATGGGTGGCCGAGCGACTGAGTCCCGAGGCTTTGGTAATGTCCTCGAGCCGATGGTTGCCTGCCGCTACATGGTCGATCAGGCTGAGTCCGCGTTCAAGCGTGCGAGCTCCTGCGGTGGTGGCTTCCATGCTTCAAATTCTCCCACGCAACAGGCACGGATCCCTATATTTGGGAACCCTGGCGCCAAGGGTGGGATGGAGTCCAGCGCGGTTTGGCACGCGCGGTTTGGCAGAAGTCGACTCCTGGGCACGTGCGCGTGCATATTCTTGGCCCGACTGACGCCGATGAATGAGGCACAGCAATTAGTAAGCATCCTTGCTTTCCTGCAGGGCGTGGTGTTTTCTTGATTAACCCGAGTTCAGGGAGCCGGCTTAGGAGCTGACATGGCATATGAAAATGACGCAGGATCAAGCACCCCTCAGGGCCGTAGGAACGACGTCGTTGCCGCGGAGAAGGAACGCTTCGGCGGAATCAAGTGGGGTTCGGCATTCTTCGGCTGGTTAACCGCCATCGGGATGACCGTCCTGCTAAGCGCCTTGGCCACGGCCATAGGCGTAGGAGTAGGAGCGGCAAATCCATCCGAGACCCAACAAGCGGCGGAGCAAGCCCGGCAGAACGCGGAAACCCTAGGCATTGTGAGTGGAATCGTGCTGGCGGTCGTCTTGTTTCTTGCTTACTACTGCGGAGGGTACGTCGCTGGCCGGATGGCGCGTTTCGACGGCGTGAAGCAAGGACTCGCCGTGTGGCTTTGGGGCATCATCATCGCCATCATCGTGGCGATTCTCGCAGCGGTGGCTGGAAGCCAGTTCGATATTCTCGGCAATCTTAACGGCGCCCCGCAGATTCCCGTCGACGGAAGCCTCATGACCGCCAGCGGCATCGTTGGACTCGCCATCGCCCTAATCGTCCCTCTCCTCGGCGCGATCGTGGGAGGCGCGGCCGGAATGCGATTCCACCGGAAAGTCGATCAAGCCGGCGTCCACCACCAAACCGGGCTCGTCGGTTAGGCCCAGCGCAAGGACCCCAGCGCGATTAGCCCTGCTAAGGATTAGCCGTGCCAAAGATTAGCCCTGCTAAAAGACGCTCGCGCCGGGCGTTGGCATTTGGCAGTTGGGTGGGGTTTTCCACATAGCATCGATTGGGTCTGATGGTGGTGAAGCCTTCGTGACAGGGTTGGGTTATGGAAGGCATTGGGCAGGTCGTGGCGCGGCGGGGCGGTTCCCCCGGCGCCAGTGAGGTGCCCGGAATTGGCTCCCCCGTTTCCTCGGACATGCCTTCCCGCCCATCGGTGCGCAAGCCCTCGACGGCGGCAGGACCCGCCGCTGATCCCTCTTGGAACGCTGGGCTGCTTCTTGGATTCGAATCGTTGCATGGGCTTGGGGAACCGGGGCCGGAAGAAGTGCCCGGGTTGTTGCTCAAGCAGTCGTCCGGGCGCGGGGAATCCACCCCGACAGAAGAACCAGTGCTTGGTTTGCTGCACAAGCAGTCGTCCGGGCGCGGGGAATCCAGCCCGGCAGAAGAACCGGTGCCTGGTTTGTTGCTCGAGCAGTCGTCCGGGCGCGGGGAATCCACCCTGACAGAAGAACCAGCGGCTGGGTTGTCCGCGGTGTCCGCGGTGGCCGGTGCGGCGGTCCTGGAGGCCGTGCTCCTTGAGGGTGCTGCCGCAACTGATGCGCTGCGATCAATAGCGGCCGATGAGGTGCGGTTGTTGGGGTTTGTTGAGGCGGCTGATTTCGCGGGCAGG